>NZ_DFHR01000013.1:0-615617 GCF_002371935.1 Fibrobacter sp. UBA3718
TCCCGCCGCTTTACTTGTCATCCCCGCTATACGATACTTGGCAACTTGTTGCCATTGTAGAGTTATCCTCTTTGGGGAGAAGGCGAGCATCTTTCTAAAAAAAGCGCGGCCCCATCTGGCGACAGTTGGGCCGCCATTTTTATTTGTGGTGCTTTTTATACTGGCGGAGGGCCAGAATGCGCTGTGGCGTCAGGAACACGAACAAAGCCCAGTAGCGCAGCAGGAACCACAAAACTTCGGAGAAATCGAACGGGAGGAACGTCAGCAGACGCAGGCGGTTCTTGAGCCACCAGTGCCAAACAGAGCCGCGTCGACGATCCGCGAATTTCCCGAAATTGCCGTCACGCATGATTTCGCGAAGGAGAATGCGCCCGCGGCGAGCATCGGGCGCACAGAGCAAGAACCCGCTTTCTAGCCCGAGACATTCCGAGAGCACCCACATGAGCGCCCCCGCAAATCGCCGCAAGTTCATGGACCCGAGCAACGAGGCAATCTCGGCACGTTTCTCACTCGACGAGGCTCGCAGCAGCATGAAGTAATCTACCAGCTGGCGCATCCCTACCCCGAGGCCCAGCATGTGCTTGTAGATATGCGAGAGCTGCATGACCAGCGCGAACTTTTTGGAAGGGACGTAAAAGCCCTCGGGCACAGGCGTCAAGTTATGCGATTCCACGTCAAGGAATGCGAGCATGCGTTTGTTCGCAAAAAGGCTGCAGCGGTCGACCCCGAACCCGAAATGAACCTCGACCTCTTCCCCGAACACCTTCTTGGGAAGAAGGACGTCGTGGCTAGAGATCTTCGTATCTTCTAGCAAGTCCATCTTCCGGAGCAGCTCAAGAACACGTTCTCGCCCGCCAGAAACCCAGATGTCGATATCTCCCGTCTGGCGGATAAACTTGTCCGGGTAAAGCAGGGAATTCGCCTGCCCCTTGAGAATGAACGATTGGCAACCTTCCGCAGCAAACTTCTGAGTCAGCTCCCTAGAACACGCATAATGCCGCTCGTTCAGCGACCGGATGCCCTCAGCCTGGTAATACCATTTGAGATAAAGCTGGCGCGGCATCCCGAGAGTTTCGGGCTTCCCTGATGAAAGCTTTTGAATCGCATAAAAGGCAACACCCAAAAGCGACTGCCGACCGCACAGCCTGTATAGCCATTCCCAGTCTTCGGCAGAAATATCGCCCACCCCAAAAACAGGAAACTCCCGCGAAGCCCCTATGGCAAATCGCAGGAGTGTAAAGAAGAGACGCGTACGCCTCGTAGAATCGTTATGCGATACGGTCTGCACCTTCGTTCAGGTTGAATCCGAGTTCGTCGTCGTAGTCATCGGCATCGGGACCGTCACCACCGGAACCAGCGAGCAGGTACATGTCACCGCGCATATCGATAAAAGTGAGCTTCGGGGCAACGTATTCTTTCTTTTCAAACTTCAAATTCATATCCACCCCTACTTGATGATAACCTTGTTGCCGTTGTGGAAATAGGTACCCTTGATGGTCGGCTTCTTGTCAAGCTTGCGGCCCTTCATGTCAAACCAGCCGGTCGCCGTTGAGAACTCGCCCGTGTGCGGGTTCAGCATGTAAATTGCCGTGGTTTCATCTTCATCATGGAAAACAACCTCGATCGTGGAAGGCAAATCTTCTACATCGATAGAGGCGGTTGCAGAATTCGTAGCGCTCTTGGTAAGAACGGCGCTATTGTTGTAAATCAGATAGCCGCGGAACGGACGGATATAGGCACCCGCCTTGACCCTCACGAACTGGCCCTGCTTAATGGTCTTGCCATCAACTTCCTTTTCCTTTGCAGCAAAGCCATAAACACGACCAATATCAGAGTCTCCCTCATCCCAAGTCTTATAGGAATACATGCCCCGAAATTCCCAGTTATCGAAAGAGAACTTTGTATCGGCACCGACCGTCTTCTTCATGGTTGTTTTACCAGCACACCATGCCGGGAAAACAACCTGATTTTTATTGGGACGCACGAAATAAGGCCTATTCGCCTCAAAATTGCCATTACTACCCATCGTCTTCGTATCTATCTGCCAAGTTTCCGAAGTGCCATTAAATTCAATTCCTGTCATTTCGTAAATTTGGCCAAATTCAGAAAGACATCCATTCGGGAAATCAAACGGCAACATCAAGGTGCCAGGCTTGCCCCATTCACCCGAATAATCACGATCATAATAGATGGAATCCACCTCGACATCTTCCGCAATCTCGACCGTTTCCGTCGAGGTACCGCTAATGAGTGCAGTCTTCTTGCCATTAAGCATCTTAACGGTAATTGCGCCATATTCGCCAAGAATAGCGCCCTCTTCCTGGGCAAAAACGCCCACGACAGCGAACGAAAGTGCCAAAATGGCCATTTTTTGGGAAAAATTCATATTCAACCTATAGATTTAGGCCAAATATAGAAAAATGTAATATTTCCGTAAAGTGTCGAGCATCACACAAAAATCACGCTTTTTTGCCGTAATAGCCCTTATTGTAGTACCCGTAGCCATATCCATAGCGCCCCGGTTCATGCTCGCAGTGGTTCATTACAATTGCTGCAGGCTTGTCGGAGTAGCGACGGACGCGTTCGACAGTTTCCTTGATTTCTTCCATGCTGTGGCGACCATAATGGAGCACAAAAAGCGAGAAATCCACCAAGGGACAAATAAGTTCGGCATCGGTCACCAAGTTCAACGGCGGCGTATCCACGATTACCATGTCGAACTTTTCGCGGGCCTCCTTGAGAAGTTTGTCCATTGCCTCACCACGTAACAACTCGCAGGCAGCAAGTTTCGTCTTGCCGGCATTCATTACATACAAATTATCAACATGTTTTTGTGAAACAGCTGTGTCAAGAGTCGCAATTCCCGCCAAAACATCAGCAAGTCCAAACTTTGAGCGTCCGTGAATTACACCACGGCGCATATCTGCATCTATTAGCAACACCTTCTTACCACTCACAGCAATCGTCGCCGCCAGGTTCAGCGAAACAAAACTCTTGCCTACACCAGGAATTAGCCCCATTACAAGCACAACGCTATGTTCCGGTTTCGGCATCAGGAACATCAAGGCCGTCTGCAGCGAGCGGAACGATTCACTTACTTTATCATCAGTATTCTGCAAAACGAACGGAGCCCCGTGGTGCAAATGTTTATGACC
The DNA here is from genome assembly GCF_002371935.1 of Fibrobacter sp. UBA3718. Taxonomy (NCBI): domain Bacteria; kingdom Pseudomonadati; phylum Fibrobacterota; class Fibrobacteria; order Fibrobacterales; family Fibrobacteraceae; genus Fibrobacter; species Fibrobacter sp. UBA3718. The sequence continues at coordinate 3,156 of NZ_DFHR01000013.1, forward strand.
ACGCAGCAACTTATTCGGAGACTGAGGAATCTTCGCAAACACGCTGAGACCTGTTTCGCGCTCGATTTCGGAAGCACTCTTTACCCCATTTTTAAGCATATACACTAAGAAAACAAATAAAACGCCAAGCACAAACCCCGCACAAAGAGAAAGCATCATTATTCTTGACTTATTCGGCTTTGTTTGGCTCATCTCTATTTGCGCGAAATCAACAATTCGAACGTTACCCACTTCTCCTGCACGAACCACCCGTAATTGTTGAATGTTGTTGAGCATATTCGTATAGACTTCATTGTTAACGGTCACTTCTTCTTGAAGACGCTTAACCTCTTGCTGTGTAAGAGGCATCTTCTCAGCATTCTTCTTAAGTGCAGCTAGTTCCGCACGCAATTTGTTCTGCTGCTTAATAATCGTCTGTACATTCGGATGCTCAGCCTTGAACAGGCGCATCGCGGCTTGGCGTTCCTGTTCCAACTGCATAATCTGTCGTTGCAACTGGCCTTCCTTGTCCAAGTGCGCCTTAGTCTCCCCCGTCATATCCACAGAACCAATCTTATAACGGTAGTCAGCAAGCACTTTTTCCGCACTATCTAACTTGGCCTTGACGCCAGGTAACTGCCCCTCAAGAAATTCTAATGTCTTTTCTGCTTCGGCACTACGCATTTCAACATTTTGGCGTAAGTACGTCTTGGCAATCGTATTTAAAATAGACGCAGCGCGATCTGGATAGCGATGACTATATCGAATCGCAATAATACCAGTCTGCTTTCCCCTTTCTGCAACATTCAGGCTCCCAGCCAAAGCTCTTTCCGATTTCAGAGGAGAACCTTGACTAATCGCAAATTTCTGACCCGCAAGCGCGTTCATATAATTCACTCGAATAAACAAGGAATCATCTCCATACGGAGCAGAATTTAATTCACCAACTTTACCATTCAACACAACTTTACCTTCCGGTGATATAACAGAATAGACATCATCAGACTTGGCAACAGCCATCCATTTTTTTGTACGAACTTTTTCTGGGATCTTCAAAGAGTCAATATCCATGCGTCCTTCCTTATGAGTCAGTCGATCCCAAAAATCTACTGGTTCCGCTTTAAAATGAAGATGCTCAGCTTCAACGACATAACTCAGAACCATACGACTCTTAATAAGTTCTATTTCTGCATCAGCCGGGCTAGCAAGATCGAGGACAGCTCCCATTTCACCCATTGCTTTTGTCGCCTTACTACTAGCACCTTTTGTATTTACCTGCAATAAGACATCGCTTGTAAATTGAGGCCGGACCCACATCGCATAGCCTGCGCCCAAAAAGGCCGCAACAAACACAAACAAGACAACAATGAACTTTTTCTTCCATAAAAGAAGAGCAAATTCAACCATTGTAATGGTATTGTTTGACACACGAGATCCTTCAGGTGTATTCATTGTCAAATCTTTTTCTACAGCCATAACATACCTATAATAGTCATCAATTCTTTAGTATTTTCGCTAAAACAATAAAGAATTTCTTATACAACGGAGCCCTAGGACAATATTTAACAATTAAATCATCAAGCGACAAATTATCAAGATTAGAAAAGAACGCTTTTCGCATAGAATTCGGCGTACTTGGGTAAAGAATGCTAGGATTATTGGCCACAGCCTTTCGAAGTGAAGACGCACGATGGCATAAACCATTTTCTATGGTATTATACAATTTCGCACCATGTTCATTATTAACCATTACAAAAGAGGTTCCCTTATCATCGAACATTTCAGGATGATAACGCAAAACTCCCCAAAAATCGCCTAATGTCAAATCTCCTATGCGCGGTTTTTTGCGATACAAGCAATCATAGCAAGAATCATTTTGACAAAGTCTGCTTAAAAAAAGTTTCATATACTGTGATTTTCCATAAAATTCACTATAAACATCACCATTCGTAAATTTATATGTCAAAGAATAATTATTCCATCCTGTCGTTTTATCTCTAAATAACATGCTCGTCACTTTTGAATTATGGCGCGCACTCATTTCATTAATATGTTTTTCAAGAACCTTCACACTAGGAACGCCATGACAAACAATATCTACCGTCCATAAATTATCAAAAGTTTCTTTCCCCAAAAAAGCATACAAGGCGGCAATTTGGCAAGGTGTTCCAGAAAAAAGAACTTTATTTCCTTCTTTCAGTAGTTTTAACACTTCTGTATAAATATATTTTGGATTTGTTTGTATGTATTTCGGCCCCTGCAAATCAGACAACTGATTAACAGAAGATATAATCACATGCTCAAACTGCAAGTTCTCCTTTTGCGAAACACCAACAACAAATCCGCCTTGTTGCAAAATATTTTCCGCCAATAAAGGAAAAACTCCTCCACTTGAGGATTTTAGACGCACTTCATCATTTTTTAATATAGCTGCATACACATTCGGTTCATCAAACGATTTGAAAGGATTCTCTACCTGATGCCTCCAGGGGCAAATTCTTACACACGCTCCACAATGATTGCATTTTGACTCATCTACAACAGGCCTATAAAAACCATACTGATCGAGTTTCATCGAAATCGCATGATTATTACACACATTCATGCAGGCCGCACAAGAAGAACATTTAAACGCACTTTTTCCTTTTTTCTTAAAAAACGATAAAATTAAATTACGTTCATATTCGTTCATTGATACAAAGAAAAACAACGGTATATAAAGTAAAGAATACAACGAAATAGCAACAACCAACTTCAAAAAAGAATCCAAAATAAAATGACACATTGCAAAATTCGCACAAATTGCAAGCATTAGCGGAATAACGGACATCTTTGCAATCTCATACCAAAATCTTACAATATTGATTTTTTGAACCCTTTGGTAATAAATATTCATAACCACTATTTGTGCTACAAATAAACCTACAGCAATACCAATAGCGCAGCCAATTCCACCATAATATTTCGCCAAGGGAATTTGAATTCCTAAACTAAAAATAGATGCCGCTAAACTTACAATACAGCGGAATTTCATCTGATTCCGAGCTTGTAAAATTGTCAAACCTATATTTTGAATAAGCGGTACTGTAAAAGGAACAAAGAAAACCATTGCTATTGTATACGCACTTTCATATTCCTTCCCCGCCCACAAGCAAATGAACTGCTTTCCGAACAAAAAGAATCCCGTCAATACAAAAATCATCACGCAATACTGAACACGTCCCGTCTTGATAAACAAATCCGATATAGCGCGACCATTTTTTTCTTGGACAGTCATTGCAGTCACTTTCGGCAAGAAAACGTTGCTAATTGCTGTTGAAAAACTCATATACATATGCTGCAACTGAATTGCAACAGCAAAAACAGCAACCGCAGCAGTCCCGGCAAACGCTCCTAGCACAAATTGTCCCGTACTCCAGTAAATTCGATCCATAATCACATTCATGAATATCCACAAGGAATAGAAAGACACTTCCTTTAGGAATCCCCATTCAAATTTACGGAATTTTAATTGAATTTTTAGACAGCGTTTACAATACCAGAAATTACTCCCTAGAGTCAAAATATTAAAGATTGTAGTCACAACAACCATTGCAATCGCCTTGTATCCGATACTTAACAAAACGATCATTGTTGCCGTATTTAATATAATACGGATTATTGACACAACTTTCTGAAAAATAAACTGCTCATAAGCTGTAATGATAGAACCAAAGAGGCTAAACGGGAATGTTATCGCCAAATTGATGACCATTAAAATCAGAATAATCTTCGTTCGATACAATTCATTTGGTGTCATTGTAGAATCAAAGAAATATTCAACATTCAAATACAAGGCACCTCCAGCAAGGAGTGCTAGGAGACCAATACCACAATAAAGCAAAAAGAACATTCCGAACATTTCATACTGTTCTTCCTGTTTTCCCTCGGCTCTAAACTTCGCCGTATAACGGACAATCGCATTACCGAATCCTAGATCAAGAATTGTCAAATAAGCAACAATAGACGCGGCAAGAGAATATAGACCATATTCTGACTTACCCATCATGCGAAGCATAAATGGCGTGTATAGCAAGCCCACCAGGTTTTGAAGAGCCAGAACTACATACGAGAGCAACGCACCTATTTTAAGTTGTGATTTGGGCATTTATGATTCTAAAGCTTTCTTTAACCAGTTCAACGAAAAAGCACGCATTTCAGCCAATTTTCCGGTATTATACAATTCAAGAAGCGATTCAAAACGGGCCGAGCCACGACTTTCATTACAAACACATTTGAATTCTTTAGCAAAGATAATTGAAAAAACCGTTCCATGAAAAGAATCCGTCACAACATAAGAAGCATCTCTAAACATTGCAATCCATTCACGTATAGAAAGAGATGCCGCCTTATCCGCAGTAAACCACTTTATGGTCAGTCCTCTTTCTGAAGCTATTTGTTTGCATTTTACCTTAATATCATCAGTTTTCTCTAAAATATACGCAGCAAGAAATGGGGTATTCTCTATAGGAATATCACAACATAACGTTTCATAATCGCCTTTGGACAATAACAAAGTCGGATCAAGCGTCCATATCGCCTTCGCACCAAGATATTCCTTGCACAAATGAACGCCCGATGATTCACGAACACTAATCGCATCAAATTTCTTTGCTAATTCTGAACAAACCACTGTTTGTTGAGGAGTGTATTCCCAACCATCTACACCAAAAGATGCCGCATATGCAATCCGTTTGGTGTTTTCATTTTTCACAAAGTCTAGGAACATTTTGCTAATATCCGGCGTATATTTGGGGCGCCAAACCTGATCACTACCAACAACAACCGCTGTTACTCCATATTTTTTTAGAATATCCTCATTTAGGTTTTTCAGTTCTTCTGTCGTACTAATTGAAGAGCGAATAAAATCATTTAGCAATTCAGAACGCTTATTCACTCTTGTTTTAGGGAAAGCCCTCTTTTTCCCAAACAATACGAAGATAAATGACTTAATCCACGACGCAATAAAAATCCATACAGGCGTTTTGGGAGATTCAACATCGAGTGTTATCGGCTCCATCCCACACTTTCTTATGGCTGCCTGCATAGCATAGTTCTGCAGAATCCCCCCATAATTATTCACAAATGGCAATGTAAGAATTCCAACTTTCATAAAAATCTCGCAACAAATAGTCCTAATCGCACATTAAAAAAAGAGAACAATGCAAATAATTTTCCAGAAACCGATGTTTTACATTGCAGGTAATATTTCACGTAATTTCTATACAATCGCTGCATTTCCACAAGAATTTCCGCATCAATGACACGACTGCGTCCCATACATAACAGCACCTGATTACAGGAGTAAATCACGCCTCTATAGGCGTATTTCGCCAAATCAGGATAGTTTTGTTCCATAAAACGAGCTCTTTCCACACTGATATATATTCCATCTTTTTTTTGTGGACTATATTTTTCATTCATTACACTATCAAGATTATTCCGATATACATAGCCATTGTAATCAAAGAATACAATTCTTTTCGACGCATGAATCAACATATACGTAGAAAAAACGTCTTCGCAATATTTTCTATTCGGAAATTTAAAATCACAAATAATTGATTTCTTATATAATTTTCCCCAAACCGTATTTGTAATTTTAGACGACACAAGATATTCTTCCATTTTTGTTTTTTCATAGGATTCGCTCTTGTAGTCCATTCTTTCAATCACAGAAGAAATATCATCTTTATCTAGGTATCTTGAAAAACCACAGATAGACATGTCCGCACCTGCATTGGTACATTCTTTATACAAGTACTCCAAAAAGTGCGGTAAAATAAAATCGTCACTATCGATAAATGTTATGTAATCCCCTTTCGCAAGGGATATGCCCAAATTACGGGAAAGCGATTGTCCTCTATTTTCTTGATGAACTACAACGATTCTTTGATCTTTTTTTGCATATTCATCACAAATCTTACCGCTATTATCTGTAGAGCCATCATCAACAAGGATTAATTCAAAATCAGGAAAAGTTTGCGCCAATATGCTATCAATGCACCTTTGCAAATACTTTTCAACATTATATACAGGAACAACAATACTAATTAACATTTTACCCTCCCCATATAGTTTTATACGGGAAAATATCATGTCCATCTGTTAACAGGGTCATCAAGAACAAGTAGCCAATAAAGATGTAGCAAAAAACACGATACGGGATTGACATCTCATTAGATTTCACAGCCCATCCCCAAAAAGGCATTTCAAACATTAGAAAATACAAGCCAATTCTGTCTATATAGGGGAAAAACATTCCTAAAGAGCACAAGCAAAGGCCTAACACATAAAAGCACAATACACGATAATCAATTATTTTTTGACCGACTATTTCATTTCCCTTTCGAATAAACCCGTATCTTGAAATGTAACAAATAAAAACAGTAAGAAGCATCTTGTACATAAGCATGAAGCCAAAATTCTGTTTTACCGTTTCAAAATATCTTGAATAAATCTCATACGCATCCATTATTCTTGAATAGCCAATATAGAATGACGGCAAAACTAAAATCGCAATAGCAGCCCTTTTCATTGACTTGCGTTCGTCATCTACACTCCACAAATAAACAAACAACAACAGTATCCCAACAATAGATGAGGTATGCATACTAATGGCAATAACAAGAAACGGAATAAAAATCAAAGGTTTATTCTTTTCTAGGAAATAGGAGCCACCAAAAATCAAAGCAACAGCAAAGAACTGTCGCATTATATTCATTGATTCTGGGTAGTATCCTGCTAAATATACAGCAATCATTACAGCAAAAGAACAACTCTTTCGGAACGTCCACAATCTTGCTACAATCAAGACATTTGTCAAAAATGACATAACAAAGATTAACAGTGCTGGATCTGGAGAAAAAATTTGTAGAAACTCGCAAAAACTTATAAATGAATCTTCTATGCCAAAAACACCATTTCCTTGTAAAATTTCTTCATAGAAATAGTAATATTGATCAGTATCTATGCCAACTTCCGGCCCCCTTAAACCAGAAAAAGAGGCAAGAAGCAACGCTAAAACGCACATACCAATACGACTATTTCGTTGCTCCGCAAAAAAAGCAAAAAAAAGACTTAAGATAGATACAAATACAAATGGCAACATTTCAACGATATATATTATAAAATATTTAACATATTTTTATACGCTTTATTCCACGAACAACCATATAATTTCTTATGTCGAACCGCATCCTGAAGGCAAAGAAATTTCCACCATCTAGGAGAAATCATCCTATATAAAGCACCTTGATCACGGAAGAACTTTTCATCATAACTAGATTTCCACGTAGAGGGTCGCTCTTCCGTAAGTTCCGCTATATATTCAGGAACAGCATACATTTTCAAGCCTTTCCGGAGACAATCCGTCAAAAAAATATTGTCTTCACCATGACTATGCTCTGTTCCGCCACCAAAGCATTGATTAAAATATATTCCGTTTTCACGAACAGACTTTAACCTAACAGCGACACGCGCAGTACCAAAGCGTAAATAGTTAAGAAAACTAACCTTATAAGCCTTCTTTATTACATACCGTGTAACTTTTGGTTCAATCAAATTAAAAGCAATAACATCAGCGTCAGGATAACGTTCAAAAGCACTCTTCACTTTTTCTACATAATCATCAACATAGATCATGTCATCATCCGCAAAAAGGCAGATATCACCCGTAGCACGCATAAGTGCATTATTACGATTCAAACCAACTCCACGCTCCGCAAAATTCAAGTAGCGAATTTTATTTCCATTCCACTCGAAATCTTCTATGGAATTATGTTCACATTGGTTTGCAACAATAGCATCCGTCTTTATGTGCATTTTTTCAAGGAGAGAATGATCTTTCTGATGCATTGCTGCAACAAGAACCTGAATATTCACTGACACCTCCGTTGTGCACGCCTTATTTGTTCCATTTGCATAATAGCCGAAATCTGATGCAATGGTTTAACAAATTTTCCCAAATGTAATGTTATCCTTCTGAAGGGATACAACAATGTTACAAGGAAATTCAATTTTTTGGAATAAACAATATTCAAAAAACAAAAGCATTTTCTATACCCAAAATGAGATTCTTTATATTCTTGCGTCCGTGTCGTATGCTGAATAGACCTTGAACCAGATGAAACATATTTTTTTTCACATTCGTTAAGGTAACTTTTCAATACTGAAGCATAAAGAGCGTCACTCACACGCATATATAAATATCGAGGATCAAATTTGGCAGTTACAATTTCACACCACGAATCATAAACATTTACATTCAACCAACCAACAATTTTTTCCGTTTTTAAATCAAAACCAGCCCAGAACTCAATTTTCTTTTCGCAGGCCAATTGGCACTCCTGCTCAAACTGCGACCGAGAAGGTTCATTACTTGCGTTCTTGTATTTTAAAAAAGCATTATGGCTACATTCATACAATTCGTCAATATGAAGCATCGGATCAATTTTCTCAACTCTTACTTTTCGAAACGCTTCCTTGATGTGTTTCCGAGAATTACTTGATAGGGTGTTGATATCAAAAGGCGCTTCTCTTATCAAATACCACCAACCCGTATCATATCCACAATCCCAATCTGTTGTATAACGAACTAATAATGGCTTTTTGCCTTCTATATGCCAAATCCTACCATCTTTAATAGGAGTTAAATCAGGCATTTCGTGCGGAGCACAGGTCGGGATAGCCGCATGATTATAGTATTTCCAACCGGGAATCAATTTTTCTGTCATCACCCCCTCCCCACGTACTTAATTTTCTTCCACACGCCAAAGAACAGGTTTCGGCCGGTATTAAACAGAGACAAAACCGGGTTCATTCCTTCGGCTTCGCGATAGAGCTTGTAATGCCACTTGATGAGCGACAAGTGACGGGATAGATCCCCGCCTGCGCGGGGATGACAGATTGGAAGATCCTTTGACTTCGCTTCGCTCCGCTCAGGATGACAGGAGTGTGTTATCGAGCCGGTGCGTTTGCGGTAGCGGGCCAGGTTTTCGTCCAGAAGGTAGCAGTCGGCCTTGCGACAGATTTTCAGCCACATGGCGTAATCGTTGTTCTTCTGGATTTCGGCAATTTGGATGTCGCCCACGACTTCTCGGTCGTACATCACGGTGAGGCAACCGGGCCAGCAGTAGTTATACATTCCCGTCTTGGTGATGTGCTTGGGGCCGCTCACGATGGTTCCTGTCGGATTTCCGTTCTCTTCCATTTCCTCGTAGCGCGTGTAACTGAAGGCGTAGCCGTTCTTTTCCATGAAGGCTATCTGCTTTTCGAGCTTGTCGGGAGCCCACAGGTCATCGCTATCGAGGAAGGCAATCCACTTGCCTTTGGCTTCGCGGAGGGCTCGGTTGCGGCTGTAGGCGGCACCGCGGTTGCGGTCGTTTTTTAGGTAGTGGATTCGCGATGAAAGATCCCCGCCTTCGCGGGGATGACAGCATAAATCGCGGGGATGACAGCCTTGAATAACACTATTCACGACCTCGTCGGTGCTGTCGGTGCTGGCGTCGTCAACGATAATCAGTTCCCAGTCTTCATAGGTCTGAGCAACAACCGAGTTGATGGACTCGGCAATGTACGGAGCCGTGTTATAGCTGGGCATGATTATGGAGACGAGGGATGACATGCTACCCGGCCTCCGCAATAAGCCTTTTCGCTTCTTCCTGGCCGCGGTCGTATTCCTCGCGGGTGATGCGGCCACTTGCCAGCAGGTAGTCACCGAGGTCGGTCGCGGTGTCGGAGCCTTCTTCGGTGATGTCGGAACGCTTGATAAAGGCCTTGTTCAGCGTAGTGAGTATTATCTTCACGTCACCCAGGAAGGTGATTTTCTTGATGTACTCGAGGTCATACTCGATTTTCTTTTCCCAAGTCACGGCGTTCCTGCCGTTGATTTGGGCAAGCCCGCTCAGGCCCTGCCGTACGGTGTGGCGCTTGCGCTGTTCGGGAGTCATGAACACCATGTCGCGCACGAGTTGCGGCCTCGGGCCGATTACCGCCATGTCGCCTTTTAAAATGTTGAATAGTTCGGGGAGTTCGTCGAGGCTGGTACTGCGCAGGAACTTTCCGTACGCGGTAAGGCGCACGTCATCGGGGAGCAACTTGCCGTTTGCATCCTTCTCGTTTGTCATGGTGCGGAACTTGACGAGCTTGAAAATCTTTTCGTCTTTCCCGGGACGGGGCTGCGTGAAAAACGGATTACCCTTCATCTTGACTGCACCGAGGATCGTTAGGGCCACAAGCAGCGGGCTCAGGCAGCAGATTGCCGCTAGAGCACAACAAAAGTCGAAGAAACGTTTCAGGCAGCGGGAGTACATCAGGAAAGAACCTCCCAGTGGCCGCCGCGGTCACCACCAATACGACGGATTTTCCCTTGCGTCTTGAGTTTTTTCACGTGCCAATAAACACCGTCTGCGGTTATTCCGAACTGTTCCGCAAGCATCTGAGTTGTGGCATCGGGGTTCCTACGGAGAGCCTCTAAAATTTTCTCCGTAGCCTTCTCCGTAGTTTTCTCCGTAGTTTCCGGAATATTCCGGTAGTTCTCATGCTTGTCCGCATCGCGGGCAAAAACGGTCACCCTGACTCCGGCGCCCATCATCTCGAATTTCGGGTCACGCAGTCCGGCCGCCCTGAAAAGCCTTATCACGCGGGTCACTCCGGAACCGTATTTTTCTATTTCGCCGAGCTGGTGGAAATGGTTTGCGATGGCCTTGTTGCGCAGCGTGGAGAGATAGCGGCCGTTAACCAGGTCGTCAACAGTCATGTCGTCGGGCAGCTTGCCAGGGTTGAAAAACTCGATATGGTCCTGGAACACCTTGACGCAGGATTCCGAAGGGGAGCGGTAATCCCTATGCACAATCATGTTCAGTACAAGCTCACGGAGCGCATCCAGCGGGTAATCCCACACAAGGTCGTTTTCCGGCTTGCCGCTTATCACGACGGCACAGTTTATATGCTTTTTCACGAACCCGAAAACTTGCTCCACCTGGCTTACCAGGTCGCCATGGGCCTCGTCCCTGTCCCTGATGATTGTCGGGGACTGGAAAAAGCCCATCTGTACGGCAGTGTTCATGTGCCAATCCTTGGCAAACAGCATCTCGGCAGCAAAGGTCAACTTATCGTCACGCAACAGACGGTTCTTGCGCAAGAACTCGACCGCGTCCATCGGCAGGTGGTATCCGCGTGAATTTATGCGTTCGATGCTCCGTTCTATTTTTTCCAGAGAAACGTCTTCCATTGACCCGGATTCATCAAGCACATAATCCCAGCTAGAGTTTTGCGTCTGCAGCATGGCATCGCTTATTTCGACGGGAGACATAACGTGGTTACTGTTCTCGCGCCGCATAAAGCAACGCCCCTGGACCGCCACGGGCTTTATCGTCTCCTGATTGAAAGACGACTTGAATTCGACCTTGCTGTTTTCCCCTGCGGAAATCATTTTTTCAAGCGCCGTCACAGAACCTCCCAGTGACCAATGCGAATATCACCATTGCAAAAAAGATTCGCATTACAACCTAATATAATATAAACGTCGGCTTTGTACAACACGGCCTGCTGGCTTTTTGCCCCCAAAAACATAAAAAGGAGGCTATTCAAAGCATTCCCTTATGGCAGCGATGATGGCCTCCTGCTGGTCGGGGGTCATCTTGTTGTCACTGGGGAGGCAGAGCCCGCGGGCGAAAATATCGGCACCGACGTCATCTCCCGAGGCAGTCACAAAGGCATGTCCCGCATACAAAGGCTGCATGTGCATGGGTTTCCATATCGGGCGTCCTTCGGCATTCATCGCAGAAATGCTTTCCAGGATTTTCGCGGGCGTCGCCTTGCCTCTACCCTCGCCTATCGCATTCTCGTCGATAATCATGCAGCTCAGCCAGAAGTTCGGCACGGAATTCGCCGCGTCATAGGGGTTCATCTGCACGGGGAGCCCGGCAAGGCCCGCCTTGTATCGCTCGTAAATGGCTCGCTTCTGCGCAATGTGTTCCTCGAGGTGCGGCAGCTGTCCGCGCACCACACCCGCGATCACGTTGCTCATGCGGTAATTGTAGCCGATTTCCTCGTGCTGGTACCACGGCGCGGGCTCACGGCTCTGCGTGCTCCACTTGCGCACACGGTCGGCATCTTCCTTGCTGTCGGTAAGGTACATGCCGCCGCTGGAACCGGTGATAATCTTGTTCCCGTTAAAGCTGATGGCGTTGAAGTCGCCGAAACTCCCGGTCTGCACTCCCTTGTAGCTAGCCCCGAAACTTTCGGCGGCATCTTCGATGAGCAGGGCGTCGTGACGCTTGCATATTGCGCGAATCTCGTCAACCTTCGCGGGCGTTCCATACAAGTGAACAAGCACGACCAGCTTCACGTCCGGATAAATTTCGAAGGCCTTTTCCAGAGTCACGGGATCCATGTTCCAGGTATCGCGTTCGCTGTCGATAAAAACGGCCTCGCCATTCTCGTAGGCCACCGGGTTGAGCGTCGCGGCAAACGTCATGTCGCTGCAGAAGACCTTCTGCCCGCGCAGCGTACCCTCGCCCGCCTTGGGCATTCCGAACAAACGGACTCCCGCAAGCCGTGTAGCCAAATGCAACGCCGCCGTCCCCGCCGAGAGCGCTACGGCATACTTCACGCCCACCTTCTCGGCCACCTGGCATTCCACCTCGTCGATATTCTTCCCGACGGTGCTCATCCAGTTGGTCTCATAGGCCTCCTGCATGTAGCGGAGTTCATCGCCATGCATGGTGGGGCTAGCAAGCCAGACTCTCTTCTCGAAACGCATCGACTCTCCTTTAAGGATCATCCTTATAGAACGGAATCAGTTCCACGCGGCGGTTCTTGGCACGGCCCTTCTTGGTCTTGTTGTCGGCAATGGGCTTGCGCGGTCCAAAGCCAACCGCACGGAGACGCTCGACCGGAATTCCCTTGCGGATAAGGTAATCTACCGCCGACTGGGCGCGGCCCTGCGAAAGGTTCTCGTTATATTCGTCGCCACCAACGTTATCGGTGTGGCCCTGGATTTCGAGGCTCACGTCGCCGAACTTGGTCAGCAGTTTCACAATGTCATCGAGAGTCCTGTAGCTCGCCTTGGTCAGCACGGTGGAGCCGCTCTTGAAGTTGATTCCCTTCTTGAGCCTTTCCAGGTCTTCACGCTTGTTGACAGGGCAACCCTTCTTGTCGATTTTCACGCCACGTAGGGTGTTCGGGCACTTGTCCTGATAGTCGGGAATGCCATCGCGGTCAGAATCCATCGGACATCCGGTCGTATCCACCGGAGCGTTCTTCGGAGTCGCGGGGCACAGGTCCTTCGTGTCCGCAACACCGTCGCGGTCCTCGTCCATGGCGCAACCCGTCGAATCGACGCCGATGTTCGGCTGCGTATTCGGGCACATGTCCTTATGATCGGGGACGCCGTCGCCATCGAAGTCGCGCGGGCAACCCGTCGTATCCACCGTAATTCCCGCAGGCGTATCCGGGCACTTGTCGCGGTCATCCGAGACACCGTCGTTGTCGCTATCCGGCAGCGAATCCACCTTCACGTAAGACTGCTTCTGCACCACCGTATCGACCGTGTATACGGTGTCCACATGCACAATCGTATCCATGCGGGCCACGGTCACCGTGTCGCGCGGCTCTTCGGGCGGGAGTCCCTGCGGGCACTGGCGTTCGGAAACCTTGTCCGCAATGCCGAACTTCCACGTCAGGAGTCCTGTCAGGGCATACGTCGGGGCCGGCGTGTAGCCATACGTCTTCTTGTATCCCTTCTGGTCGGTGTAGCCGATAGTCCACTTATCGACATCCTTCATTTCCTTGTCGCGGTCATAGAGCGTCCGGAGCATGCGCACCGAGAAGTCGATGCCGCCAGAAAGCTCCAGGTTCCACGGCAGATGGAACCTGAGACCCGGAGTCAAGGTCATCGGATCTTCCCAAAAATCAATCGGGAGCCCATTGTTTTCTACGCGGAATTCGCCGCTATATTCGACAAAGGAGGTCATCCACTTGAACATGTCCCAGTCGATACCGGTGCCATAAACCAGCGTATTCGAGCCCTCGTTCGCATAGACAAATCCGATATTCGCGTTCCAGCGCAAGGGAACGTTCACTTTTGTCAAATCAACAGTCGTCACGGCGCTCATCCCGACGACCACTTCGCCCGCCGTATAGGGGTGCGTTTCGCCCTTCCCGTGGATATACCATGCATGGCGTGGGCGGATACCGATGGAACGGACGCCTATCGGGAGGTACAGTTCGAACTGTCCGGCCAGGCTGAACACGCTCGAATCGCTAAAGAAGGGCGCGCGCGCCTTGGCCCAAAGGTCCAGGTCTCCCTGCCTGATGTTGCCGGCCGCTTCCCAGTAGCTGCCCGCATACGACCTGTCGTAGTTGATGTTGAGCGCGGCACCGATATCGATGAACCGGGTGAGCCCGACCGCGCCGAAGAAGTTACCTGTCGCCGAAACCTTCAGGTGCTGGAGCTTTTTCCTTTCGCCATCGTCGTAGAAGATTCCTCCGCGCGAAAGCGCCCACGGGTCAATCGCAAAATTTCCACCCGTACCAACAATGACCTGCCCCGTACCGAGCGTCTGGGTATTAATTTGGTGGACACCGTCGGAACCACCCATAAGGCCAGTCTGGGCAAGGCAAACCACCGCAAACCCCAAAATCAAAACAGAAAAAAAACGTAATTTCATAATATTCATGTTAAAAAGACTGGCCAAATTTAGCTTTTTCTGTCGCGTTGTACTGTTCCGGGGAGACAAAAGTAGGCACAATCTCGTGCAAAGCACGCACGGTTCCAGCCTCGTCGTTCGCAAAGGCCGCATCCCTAAGCTTGCGAAGCTGCGGAATAAACTTGCCATTGTCAATTTCGAGCTGTTTTCCAATAAAGATGAGCTTGTTGCCGGTTTTTTGCAGGCCTTCCTCGTCCATCAGGAGTTCTTCCTTAATCTTTTCGCCAGGCCGGAGCCCAACAAACTTTATCGGGACATCCTTGTAAGGCACCTTCCCGTACATGCGGATGAGGTTCTCGGCAAGCGTCACGATCTTGACGGGTTCACCCATGTCGAGCACGAAAATCTCGCCGCCGTGCGCGATACTGGCCGCCTCGAGCACAAGGCTCACCGCCTCGGGAATCGTCATGAAGTAGCGGATGATATCGGGATGCGTAACCGTCACGGGCCTTCCCTGCTCAATCTGGCGCTTGAACAGCGGGATCACGCTCCCGTTGCTGCCGAGCACATTTCCGAACCGCGTACATACAAATTCCGTTCCGCTCCTCTTGTGCTGGGCAAGATACTGCACGATCATCTCGCAGCAGCGCTTGCTTGCACCCATCACGTTCGTGGGGTTCACCGCCTTGTCGGTGCTAATCATCACGAACTTCTTTACCTTGTTGAACAGCGAGAGGAACGCCACGTTGAACGTCCCTGCTACGTTGTTCTTAATCGCCTCCATCGGGCTATTTTCCATCAAGGGCACATGCTTGTGGGCCGCCGCATGGAACACCACATCGGGCGTGTACTTCTTGAAAATCTGGTTCATGCGGTTGTAGTCGCGCACGCTCGCAATAAGCGTCACCAGGTCAAGCGCACTCCCGTATTCCATGAGGAGTTCCTGCTGGATTTCGTAGGCGTTGTTCTCGTAGATATCCACAAGCACAATCCGCTTCGGGTCGTACTTTGCAATCTGGCGCACGAGTTCGCTCCCGATGGAGCCGCCTCCGCCCGTAACCATGCAGACCTTGCCCTCGATATAGCCGCGGACATCCTTGTTATCAAACGTAATGGGGTCACGCCCCAACAGGTCCTCGACCTTGATATCGCGAATCTGTTCCACGAAGTTTGTAGAGCCGTCGCCAATGCTTGAAGTATCGAGCAGGCTACCGATAAACGGCAGCACTTTGACCGGGAGCCCCGTCTTGCTGCATATCGAAAGAATCGCCTTGCGGTCCTTGGGCGGGCAACTCGGGATGGCGAAGATAATTTGTTCTACATTCTCGGCCTTCGCTACCTTCACGATATCGCGAGTACCGCCTGCTACAAGCACCCCGCAGACGGTAGAGCCAATCTTGTTGCGGTCATCGTCGATAAGGCATACGGGTTCAATCTTGAGCGACCCCGCCCCCGCCACAGCGGGCAGCCTGTTTATCTCCGTAATGAGGAGCTTCCCCGCCTCGCCCGCGCCGATAATCATGGTGCGCTTGCGTTCGGCATCCTTGCGGCCGACTTCAGCAATCGTCAAGAAGGCGTCGCGGAACACGAAACGGAACAGGCAGATGCCCACAATGGTAAGCAGGCACGAAAGCGCCGAGAAACGCAGATACGAGACCCCGGTAATAATATAGTAGAGGCAAATAGCGACGGAATAACCGAGCACGACACCGATAATGCAACTCAGGTAGTCCTTTTGCGAGAAGTAGCGCCAAAGCTTGTTGTATGCACCTACCAGGAGGAGGGCGGCAAGGCAGCATACCACGCACGTCGACATGAACGAGAAAAGCTCAGGGCGTCCGATTCGCGATGCATATATGGGAATCGGGAAATTCGCGAGCAGTCCCGCAATAACGACGATGAAACCGTCCGCAAGCGCGAGCAGTCGCTTCCGGAGCCTGAAATTGGTAAACAGCTCGGATATATCTTTCTTCATCGTGTTTTGGGCCCCTCCAAGATATAAACATTTTCGATTATCGGGAAGATATGTTACGCCATTTTGGAAATGAGTGTGATTTGCGTCAAAACACCCCATTTTTTGCCTTCCAAAAACTGTAAAGAATCCGTTAACAATCGTCAAAATTGGCGAAATCTTTTTAATTTAAGGGATGGTGTGTGGACTTAGGGCGTTTTAGCGTCAAGGTCAATTATGCAAAGAAAACTCGCTCTTCTCTCGTTTGTAACCGCAGCCACATTCTTCGCGGCATGTTCAGACGAGCCCACAAACGCGAACCCGATCGACCCGAACGGAGGCATCCAGGACTCCATCCCCGTGATAAATCCGGAAGACCCGCTCAACCAGCAGGGCGACCCGAACCAGGGCCAGGGGCAACAAAATCCGCTCAGTTCCGCAACGGGCCCTGTCAATCCGCAATCAAGCAATGCCCAGCCCGGCATTTCCAGCGCGACACAGCCCGGCATTTCGAGTTCGTCGGCCCAGATAATCGCCATGTCTTCTTCCGTCGGGCTCAAGGAATACGACGACAACCACAAGGCAAAAGCGACGTTCCTCCCCAAGGCGGGTTTCTACTCTAACCTGACCATCGACCCGCCGACCCCCACGAAGGGTGGCGAAATCAAGTGCACGTTCGACGGATCGTTCCCCACGCAGGGTTCGCAGGCGATTACCTCGGCGATGCAGATTACCAAGAACACCGTGGTGCGCTGTAGCGAGTTCGTGAATGGCCAGCCCGCCGACACCACGACGCAGACTTACTTTATCGGCGAAAACGTCTCGATGCCGGTGGTGGCGCTCACCGTGAATCACCACGACATGTTCGACTCGACCGACGGCCTTTATGCGACCGGCCCCATGAACCAGCTCCGTTGCAACAACCCGAACTTCGACAAGACGAGCATGGGTGTAATCCTTAGCGACAACAACAATTCCAAGTGTGCCGAGCCCTGCTTCAAGGCGAACTTCTGGTGCGAAGATTCCCTTCCCGTGCACGTGGAATACTTCGAGAAGGGCAGTTCCACCACCGAAAAGACGTGGGAAATCGATGCGGGCATTTCGCTTATCGGTAACTGGAGCCGCTACAAGCCCAAGAAGAGCGTCGCCATCAAGATGGACAACGACGAATGGGGCGACAAGGTGCTCAAGTACTCGTTCTTCAAGACGCGCCCCGAAGCAAAGAAGATGAAGAGTTTCAACCTGCGCAACAACGGCAACCGTTTCTGGACGGACTACATCGGCGATGCCATGATGACGAGCCTCATGGAAGGCACCGACGTGGATTACCAGCGCAGCCTGCAGGTGGTGGTGTTCTACAACGGCGAATACTTCGGAATTCACGACCTGCGCGAACGCCTGAACAGGAGCTTTGTCGAGACGAACTACGGTATCGACAGCAAGTCCATCAACATGATTAACATCAAGGGCAACAGCGCCGAGGCTAGCGGCACCAAGGGAGCCTCTGCCGACGAATACAAGAACATTGCGAACCAGATTATCAACGGCAACTTTGCCGGCGACAACAACCAGAGTTATGAACAAATGAAGCAGAAGGTCAACATGAACAGCTTCGCGCAGTACATGCTCGCCGAATTCTACTTCCACAACGGCGACTGGCCCGAAAACAACATCCGCGCCTGGGGCGGCAACGGCAATCCGTTCAAGTTTGTCGCGTTCGATACCGACCACGGATTCGGTTTCTCGCCGGGTATCAGCGGGTTTGACGTAGCGAGCCAGAACATGTTCCAGTGGGCGCTGGGCTCTGCCACGAGGGACAACAGCCAGCAGGGCGGCCAGCAACAGCCCGGTCAGGGCCAATTCCCCGGCATGGGCGGTTGGGATATCGGCGGCGGATGGGGCTTCGGCGGCGCAAAGCAGGGCCCCGCGCAGATGCTCAACAAACTTCTCGACAACAACGATTTCAAGCGCCTGTTCATCAACAACGCATGTATATTGCTCGACAACTACCTGACCTACGAAAATGTGCAGAAGAAGGTGCAGGAGATGATGGCTGCAATTCCCGCGAGCGAGCAGCAGCGTGACCAGCAGAGATGGCCACGCAACCAGGGCAATTTCCGTTGGTCTCCCGACGGTAGCGACCTTATTCAGTATGCCCAGAACCGCACCCAGACCGTACGCCAGGAAATGGAGCAGTACTTTGGCCTGCAGAATGCAGTGAACGTGAGCATCAACGTGAGCGGGAGCGGCAGCGTGCTCGTCGACGGCATGAAACTCCCGAAGAGCAATTACCAGGGCAAGTTCTACGCGGGTAACGACCTGCTCTTGCAGGCAGTGCCGAGCAACGGCTCCGTGTTTACCGGCTGGAGCGACGGCTCGACCGAGAACCCGCACAAGTACACTCCGAACGGCCAGCCCATCACCGCACAGTTCAAGTGACGCGAAGCGTCATCCTGAGCCTCATTCTTGTCATCCCCGCCTCCGTGCGGGCGGACAGCACTTAACAACTTGTTGTTTAGTGCGCATGGCCGCCAAGGTGGGGATCTTTTTTAACGTGGCGTTGTCACAAAAAATTTTTCTATATTTACTCCCGTAATTTTTTAACCCTGCCTGTGCGTCAACCCGCCGGGCAAACTCAAAAGGAAGAAACAATGGCTGACAATCTGTCCGTCCTCGGCAAGGCTCGCAAGGCCTACCAGCCGAAACTCCCCGCCGCTCTCCGCGACGGCGCTCTCAAAGTTGCTCTCGTGAAGGGCAAGCCCACCCAGTCCGTCCGTGACCAGGCCAAGATCAAGGCCCTGTTCCCGAACACCTACGGCGCTCCGTACATCGGCATGAAGAAGGCCGCCAAGGCCCAGGCCGGCAAGGCTCTCAACGTGGGCGTTGTCCTTTCCGGTGGCCAGGCTCCTGGTGGACACAACGTGATTGCGGGTATCTTCGACGGTATCAAGAGCATCAGCAAGAATTCCAAGCTCCTCGGCTTCCTCGGCGGCCCCTCCGGCCTCGAGAACGGCAAGTTCATCGTGATCAACGAAAAGATCATGGACGCCTACCGCAACACTGGTGGATTCGACATCATCCAGTCCGGCCGTACCAAGCTCGAAACTGAAGAACAGTTCAAGAAGTGCATGGCCGTTGCCAAGGCCCAGAAGCTCGACGCTATCGTGATTATCGGTGGTGACGACTCCAACACGAACGCTGCTGTTCTCGGTGAATACTTCCAGGCCAACGGCGCTACCTGCGTGGTTTGCGGCTGCCCCAAGACCATCGACGGCGACCTCAAGAACGAATACATCGAAACCTCCTTCGGTTTCGACACCGCCGTGAAGACCTACTCCGAACTCATCGGCAACATCATGCGCGATGCCAACTCCGCTCAGAAGTACTGGCACTTCATCAAGCTCATGGGCCGCAGCGCTTCTCACATTGCTTTGGAAGCCGCTCTCCAGACCCATCCGAACATCTGCCTGATTTCTGAAGAAGTCAAGGCCAAGAAGATGAAGCTCAAGCAGGTCATCAAGTACGTTGCAGACATCGTCGCTGCCCGTGCTGCTGACGGCAAGAACTTCGGCGTCTGCCTCATTCCGGAAGGCCTCCTCGAATTCATCCCGGATGTCGGCGTACTCATCTCTGAACTCTCCGAAGCCCTCGCCCACCACGAAAAGGAAGTCGAAGGCCTCGACACCGCCGCTAAGGTTGAAAAGCTCTGCAACTGGATTTCCAAGGCTTCTGCTGAAGTCCTCAAGAGCCTCCCCTCCACCACTCAGGGCCAGCTGATGCTCGACCGCGACAGCCACGGCAACGTGCAGGTTTCCCTCATCGAAACCGAAAAGCTCATCATCGAGATGGTCAAGAAGGAACTCAAGAGCCGCAAGAACTTCAAGGGCAAGTTCAGCGCTCTCAACCACTTCTTCGGTTACGAAGGCCGTTGCGCCGCTCCGTCGAACTTCGACGCCGACTACTGCTACAGCCTCGGCTTCACCGCTTCTGTGCTCGCCTTCAACAAGATGAACGGCTACATGAGCTCTGTGCGTGACCTCACGAAGGGCATCGAAAAGTGGACTGCCGGTGGCATTCCTATCACCATGATGATGAACATCGAACGTCGTCACGGTGCCGACAAGCCGGTTATCCAGAAGGCTCTCGTGGAACTCGACGGTGCTCCGTTCAAGTTCTTCGCCAAGAACCGCGAAGTCTGGGCCAAGACTGAATCCTACACCTATCCGGGTCCGATCCAGTACTGGGGTCCGAGCGAAGTTTGCGACATCACGAACTTCACGATCAAGCTCGAACGCGGCGCTCTGAAGGTGAAGTAATAGCCTACAAGGCGAATAAAGCAAAAGAGAAGCCCAAAGGACTTCTCTTTTATTTTTGAGCCGTAGGGCGGACGCCGAAGGCGTCAATTCGCCCAATGTCATCCCCGCGAAGGCGGGGATCTCCAAGCATTGAAAAGTCCCTCGCATTTTCGCGAGGGATTTTTTTATGTTTGTAGGAAAGGAGCTACATTATGGCCTGTGCAAATTGTAAAATCCGAGCCCAGTACGACAAGAACCCCAAGTCCCTCATCGGGCGTTTTTGGCGGTTCCACATCAACTTCTGCCCCGGCTGGAGAAGTTATCTGAAAAATCTCTCCGAAGAAGACCGTATTGCAATCAAGGAAAAATACAACCTCAAATAGTGCAGGAATTTTTTACTGCGCCTTTAGGTATGTTCCAAGGAATAACAATAGGCAAAATGTTCTGAGCCCACTTGCGGAGGCTGCTCCTGCGATTGGCATTTCTCCTGAATTTCGGCAGACAATCCAGCACATTTTTCACAGCGGTCTGCAAAACGACAGCCCTTCACAAAATCGCGCGGATGCGGCACGGAGCCCGGGATGGAGCGCAGATTGCACATGTCGTTATGGTTCTCAGGAATCGCAGACAATAGCCCCTGCGTATACGGGTGCAGCGGGTTATCGATTACTTCACGAACAGGCCCACACTCCACAATGCGGCCAGCATACATCACGGCTACACGGTCTGCATATTGCGAGACGATTCCCATGTTGTGCGTGATCAGGAGAACTGCAGTTCCCGTGCGGTTCGCCATGTCTTTCAAAACCGCAAGCACCTGCGCCTGGACCGTCACGTCAAGCGCAGTCGTAGGTTCATCGGCAATAATCAGCTTCGGTTTCGGAAGCAGCGCCATCACGATGCATACGCGTTGGAGCATGCCGCCCGAAAGCTCATGCGGATAGGCTTCCAGCACACGATCCGGATCGCTGAAACCAGCCGCAGTAAGCTGTTCCTTGATTTCGGCAAGAGGAAATTCCGATTTTGCTCCAAAAGAAAACGCTTCTAGCAATTGCTTCTTGATGGTCAGAACAGGATTCAGCGCTTGCATCGGTTCTTGAAAAATGCATGCAATGCCCGCACCTCGAACTTTTTGCAATTCATTCAGCGGAATTTTTGCAAGGTCTACAGGAGTCGCATCGGCGCCGACATCGTTGTAAAAGACAGCCCCCTCTACTATCCGTGCGCTCGGCTGCGGAAGCAACCTCAAGATGCTCATGGCAGTCACGCTTTTGCCGCAACCCGACTCGCCCACCAAAGCAAAAAATTCGCCCTCCTGAATATCGAACGATATCTTGTCAGTCACCTGAAGCGGAGGAATCCCATCACGCGGGGCTCCTTTCTTGTCGAAACCGAACGCAACGGAAAGACCGTCAACCGAGAGAACAACCTTCCTTGAGGATTCAGCCATGTCAATCCCTCGAAATGAAATTCTTGATTTCATTCATCCGTTCCGACGCAATCCTTTTACCCATGTCATACACACGCTGGAGTTCTGAACGATTTTTTTCGATACGGCTTATACCAAGAGGGGCTTCGGGACAAAGGACGAGCGTATTCCCCAACTTTTCCTGTTCGAATACAAATCGTGTCTCGGCATTATACATCTCGTGGCGGTGAGCCATCGCTTCAATAAACTTTGGATACTTGCGATAGATAAATCGCATTAGTGGCATCAGCTTGTTCGGACCCTTCACGTAATTCCGGGGCTGCGTGAGAATGACTATGTTACGGTCATAGCCAACAGACTGCATAAACTGGAGCGGAATAGAATCGGCAATTCCACCATCCATGTACTTACCGTCGTCAATTTCTACGATTTTCGCGGCAAGCGGCATCGAGGCCGAAGCACGCATCCATTCCAAATCCTTGTCGCTTCCATCTATGAGTTTCGGGAAAACCGCCTTGCCTGTCTCGATATCGGTTGCCCCCATGTAGAATTCCATCGGATTCTTCTTAAGGGTTTCGAAATCGAACGGGTCCAGTTCCTGAGGAATCTTGCGATAGCAAAAATCCGCATTGTAGATATCGCCCGTCTGGAATAGCGAGCGGAAGCTGCAATAGCGCTTGTCTCCAGCGAAACGCAAATTATAGCGCAAGGCACGGCCAGGTTGTCTTGACTTGAGATTACATCCGAAGCAGGCTCCTGCCGAAATTCCCACAGCACCATCAAAATCAATTCCCTCTTCCATGAACGTATCGAGAATGCCGCAGGTAAAAAGGCCGCGCATTGCGCCACCTTCGAGAACCAATCCTTTTTTAGACATACCTATCTCCCGATTTTGGATCCATGGCATCCCGCACGCCCTCGCCCACAAACGTGGTCAAAAGCAGCGTCACAAAGAGGGCGGCGACCGTGCTCACTGAAATCCACGGTGCGTAAAGGTTGTTGAGGCCCTGGCTCATGAGTTCGCCCCAGCTGGGCGTGGGCGGCTGCAGGCCGAATCCCAGAAAGTCAAGCGAAGTAAGGCTCCCGATACCGCCAATGAGCGTGAACGGGAACAGCGTCACCACGGGCGTCATCGCATTCGGCAGAATTTCCTTGAAAAAGATATGCCTGTGCCCCATGCCCAGAACCTTCGCGGACTGCACGTAAGTCATCCCACGCAACTTGAGGAACTCCGCGCGCATGTAGTAGCTGAGCGAAATCCAGTTGAACGCCGCCATAATCAGAATCAAGAGCCAGAAACTGCGCCCGTAGATGCTTCCAATCAAAATCACCACGTAGAGCATCGGGAGCGACGACCAGATTTCAATCATACGCTGCATGCCGATATCCCAGAACTTGCCGAGGTAGCCCTGGATACCGCCGATGACAATCCCGAGGAACGTCCCGAGGACAGTCAACAACAAACTAAAACTAATGCAAATCCTGAACCCGTGAATCAGGCGCGCTAAAACGTCGCGGCCGTTGCTATCCGTCCCGAGCCAGTGTCTTGCACTCGGCGCAAACGGGGGGGCGCCATCTTCCGAGAGATCCGCCTTCAGCGGGTCATGCGCAATAGGCGGCATAACCGCCCAAACCTCGGGGCATCCGCCCGCGCGGGTAAAGCCCTCGGCGGCATCTTCCTCGCACTCGCGAGCCGCCTCGAAAAGCTTGCCGTAATCGGCTTCCGTCTGGTATTCCCCGCCAAAATCCGCATCGCTGTACCGCACGAACGCCGGGAAAAACGTCTTGCCCTCGTAACGCAACACGAGCGGCTCGTCGTTCACTGTCCACGGGCTCGTGAGCGACAAGAAGTACGCCACCACAAGCACCACCAGCGACCAGAACGCCCGCTTGTTCTTGCGGAAGCGCTTCAGCCGGTTCAAAGTCTCTGTGGATAAGCGAATTTTCACGATACAACAATATAAAAAAAGTTCAATCTTTTTTTTTCAAAAAAAATGCATTATCGACATAAGAAACAATACGTTTCATAAAAAAGACGTAACCACAAATTTTTATAAAAACATTCGTTTTTGCCAAAAAAATATCTTGAATTTGTTTCATAAAAAACATAAAATTAACATAGACTTCCCTCGGGAACCGTATAAATAGGAGGAATCGACATGAAAAAAGGATTCGGGTATTTATTAATGGCGGGACTTGCATCGCTCTGCATGTCCTGCAGTGACAACTCGGACGATTGCTGTGGAGATATGGCCGGCGCAACCGAATTCTCCGAGGATGCCATCGCCAAGGATGGCTTCAGTAGCGAAGCCCCCGGCGAAGGCGACGCGGAATCCGAACAAGGCAATCAAACCTATTCGGGCTTGCTCACGGCCGGCGAATGGAACGACCTTGACAATTGGAAATTCTGGACCGACCTTCTCAACGAGAACGAGTTCTACAAACATACGGAATACTGGGAATTTTACCCGAAGAAACTCGTTGCCGTAAAGATTGTCGATGAAGACAGCGTCGGCATCGCGAACGTTTCCGTCGAACTTCTCAAGGATGGCGATGTAGAATTTGCGGCCAAGACCGATAACGCAGGCTTTGCATACTGCTGGATTAACTTGTTTGGCGGAGCCACGAACGATTCCACCGCCGAATATTCGCTCAGCGTCGACGGGAGCGATTACACGGAACCACTCACGATTTCGGCCAAAGGCGACGAAGAACTCAACATCAACTTTGTTGTAAGCGATGCCAAGCAGGCCGAAGCCAAGGCCGACATCGCCTTCATCGTGGACGCCACGGGCTCCATGGGCGACGAAATCGACTTTCTCAAATCAGACCTCGACAACATCATTGAGAACGCCAAATCGGGAAACAATGTGGACATGCGTACGGCGGCGGTAGTCTACCGTGACGAAGGGGACGACTACCTCACGCGCTACGACAATTTCTCCAGCGATCTCTCCAAGACGCAGGCATTCATAAGCAAGCAAAATGCAGGTGGCGGCGGCGACACCCCCGAAGCGGTACACTCCGCTCTCGAAACTGCGCTGCAGAATCTTTCCTGGAACGAATCGGCACGCGCACGCATCGCCTTCTTCATCCTCGACGCTCCAGCCCACCACGAAGATAAGATTATCAAGAGCCTCCAGAAATCCATCAAACTCTTCGCCAAGAATGGCATCAAGCTGATCCCCGTGGCGGCAAGCGGCGTAGACAAGCCTACAGAATTCATGCTGAGGTTCTTTGACCTCGCGACTGGCGGCACCTACGTGTTCCTCACGGACGACAGCGGCATCGGAAATCATCACATGGAAGCTTCCGTTGGTGACTTCGAAGTGGAAATTCTCGCCGACCTGATGGCAAGACTCATAAAGAAGTACATCGAATAAACATTATTTTTCGATTTTTTCGGCAAACTTGACAGATCCCGCCGCAGCCTTTTCGGCAGCGGCTTTATCTGCAGCACGTTCCAGGCGCGCAGGCTTGCCAGCAAGGTTACGCAACAGCCCGAAGAGAGCCGAAAGTTCGTTGCGCGTGGGGTGCAGGCGCTGCACAAGCGTATTGAGGAAGTTGTCGCGCCACGCCTGGTCATGGTACTGCCCCGTCAGGTAGCGGTCGAGGAACTTCTTGAATCCGTCAATCTGCTGGATAGTCGCGGGAGCCGTCTCGCACGCGCCCTTCGTGCCACGCTTTGCGCGCCCTTCGCCGTTCGCAAGTGCGCCACTGCGGCATAGTTCATACAGGCCAATGGAAACCGCCTGCCCCAGGTTCAGGCTCATGAGTCCCGGCACCGGAATTTCGCACTGGTACGTGCAGGCGTTCACTTCCTCGAGCGCAAGCCCGCAGGATTCGCGCCCGAACACGAGCGCAATCGTGCCGTCTTCGGGGAGCAATTCCGAAAGGTTCTGCACCATAGTGTGCTTGATGGAACTTGCGAAAATGCGGCGGCTGTACGCGACCGCGCAGGAACAGTCGCCGATGGCATCCTCGAACCTGTGGACCACATGGGCATTGTCTAGAATATCATGGCTGTTTGCCGCCGTGTGGTAGGAATTCTCGATGACCTTGTCACGCTTCGGGTAGACGATATACAGTTCCGGCAACGCATAGCAATGCATGGCGCGCGCGACAAAGCCCACGTTATGGGGATGTTCCGGTTCTACTAAGACAACTCTAAATTTACGCATAACTAAACCTTCCAATTAAACCCTTTCCCGCGGATTTCGTTCTCGATTGTTTCGCCGGGCTGGATTTCCGCGCCGGCATAAATCACAGAATGCCTGATTTTCACGCCCGCGGGCAGTTCCACGCCGGGTACGACGACAGCTTCGTTCGGGTCACGGCCCAATTCCTCAAGGCGCGCCTCAACCGCATGCATCAAGCCCTCGGGCGACCCCATGTCAATCCAGGTAGCGTTCAGCTGGCTCATGTCCACGAAGGGCGCGCGGCCTGCGGCAATTTCCTGCTTCCAGAATTCGCGTATATCAAACTCGCCTTCCCGTATGCGCGAGAGGGCCGCGTCGCTGTACCACGACACGCCGGAGAATGTCGCGGGGGAGCCTTCCGTAGCGCCGAACCGCCCGGCAATGCCCGCCAAGCGACCGTCAGCGCCCACCCGGAAGGTGTTCACCTGCGGGAAGTCCACCGCAAGGAGCGCTACCTGCGGGCCGTCCGGCTGCGCGGCCAATGTCTGCGCGTTGCTCACGAAAGCCTTCAAATCAAAACTGCAGTAGGCGTCGCCGTTCATCACGAGCAGGCCACCGCGGTAACCTGCAGCATAAATGCGATGCAGCGGCCCCGCCGTCCCGAGAATTTCGGGCTGTTCCACCCAAACTTTCTCAAATCCGAGAGTCTCGCCCGCCGCGACCACCTGTTCCGCCAGGTAATGCGCATTCGCATGCAGGCGCACATCGCCAATCGCACGCGCCTTGCGGGCCTGCAAATCGAGAATCGAAGCGTCCACCACGGGCACGAGCGGCTTGGGCACATCGTTCGTGAGCGGGCGGAGCCGCGTCCCGAGTCCCGCCGCCAGAATCAAGACATTCAGGGAACAGTTTTCCATTGCCTCAAATGTAGAAAAATAAAAAAATGTATATTCAAAACTGTGAGAAGACTCAACCTAAATAAGGACTCCCTGTAATGTTCTGTCCGAACTGTGGTGAGCATTACAATTTCTCTGAGCCCCGCTGTCCCTGGTGCGGAGCGTCAAAGCCTCATAAAGAATCTTCTAACGAAAAAGATGAGACAGTCGAGATCAAAAAAAAACTCCCGCTCAAGACACGACTGTATTCCAAGCGCTATGTCGCAGCGCTTATTTTATTCATAATAGGAATCACAAGTCTTACCGTAATAACGAGAGACACATTTATTGCCGAATATCCGGACATAATAAACTTCAACTCCACTTATTTTGTTGCATTCGTTTTTTTAATATGCATTCCCTTTTTAGGGGTCTTGGGATTTATGTACGACAGTGAGCAAAAGAATAATCCTCGGGATGACTCTAAAAACGACCTTGTTTCTATGTTCAAAACGCAGTTGCATTTCTATTATCTGGCCCCATTCAAGTACGGCTACCGTTGTATAAAAGAACGAAACTACAAAGGCCTAGTCCTTTTTGCAACATTCATTTCAGCACTTGCATTTTTATTTGCCTGGTAGCTATAGAGCAAGGCGCCGACGCCTCACGAACTGCGCACGAAATGCGCCCTGAAATGCACACCGAAAGTCCGAAATGCGCCCGAAAGGCCCCCAGATAGGACTAAACCACCTCTTTTTATCCATTTAGTCCTACATTTTTTGAATTTGACGCCTTTGAAACGCCCTTAGATAGTACCAAAACCCACTTTTCACCCTTTTTAGTCCTATCAAACAGGTCACTTTCGCACAAAAAGTATCCTCCAAGAGAGTCAAACCGTCGCAAAGATAGGACTAAATCGCCACTTTTGGCGCATTTAGTCCTACATTTTTTGAATTCGACGCATTTAAAGCGCCCATAGATAGGACTAAAAGGTCATTTTTGCGTAGTTTAGTTCTATTTTCGCGCAAAAACTCCCCGAGACGCACCCAAAACCGCGCCTAGAGCACAGCAGTTCGCCCGAGGAACCTTCCCCTACCGGGCGATATTCACGCGATGCACCGCAGAGCCTACGCGCACAAGATACGAGCCGGCCCGCTCCACATGGAAATCGAGCCCGCGCCGCCCCTGCAAATAGCCGGAACGCAGCACCCTGCCCTGCATATCCATGATGGCGACAGGAGCGCCGTCCGTTCCCGATACGTGAACGTTGCGACCCGACACCTGTACATGGAATTTTGCACCCGCCACAGGCGTAAAGCCCGCAACCCGCGTAGCATTTCCGCCCGGAACCTTCACCTCGATATAGTCCACATCCACATGGCCCCAGTTCTTGATGATGGCGAAGGTATTGGCCCCCGCGTTGAGCGACACCTGCACCGGCATATCCTCAAAGGCAGCTGCGGCCCCACCCAAGTTCCCTTCAAGCGTTACCGGGAATTCCTGGGATTTGACCTTCGTCCCGTTTACATGGATATCCTGAGTCTTGGCGTTTGAAGCGGTGTTGCTGAAGCGGATTACAACCTCATACTTCCCGGCCGCAGGGACACTGATATTGAACGTGATGTTGCCCGTCGTTTCGGTACGCATATACTTGCCACCCGACGCAGCATCATTCGTCTTCTCGGTGCACCCGGTGCAAGTCGCGGCCTCCGCCTCGTAGCGCACGGCCTCATAGGATTCATTCCCCGCCGAAGAACTGGACGGGCTGACCGAGGAACTGGATTGATTGACCGACGCGCTGGATGGCGGCGTAAAGCTCGACGAATATACGATCTCGGACGTCGGAATTCTGAAAAGTTCCTCGCAGTCGTTGCGAACTTCCCGTATTTCCTCTACCACGGTATTTTTGCTTTCTACGCAATCGTTCTTGTCGGTGCCGCTGTCGTCGCACCAGCCTTTCTGTGCGTATTTATCGGCGGAGACCACGTAGCCAACAGCTTTCTCGTATTTTTCAATATTACTCCCAGCCTTATTCCCGTTTGACGGCATCACCACTTCTTCCACAAAATAGTTAAAATGGGGATTGTAATAAGGCAGCCCCTGTTTTTTGGAATTATAGAAGTAGTTTCCGGTAACAGTCCAAGAAGCGCCCTTCATGTCGATATTTGCGTCGTCATAGGACACCTCGCCGTTGTAATCAAGACTGTCCCCAATGAACATATTGCCCTGGACAAATCCCCTGACCGTTCCTTCCTTCACGTCGATGTTCTCGGCAGTAGTCCCGCTGACGATGTTGCATGTGATTTTCGTATCGTTCACGCGCCAGTCATAGCCGCTATAGCGATGTTGTGAGGCGTCAGTCCCCCAAAAGCCAGCATCCCTGTCGGCCTGCTGGGAAGAGGCCCACCCCGTATTGTAGGTTCCGACATAGATGCCTTCACCGTACTTGGCAATTTCATAGCCAGAACCGTGGATAAAGTTGCGGTTCAGTGTCACCTGTTGGCTGGAATCGCGAACATGGACAATCTCATTTCCCGTGTGGTACACCTCGCAGTCTTCCATCAGGGCCCCGACGGAATTGTCGAATACCACGCCCTTGCTGAAGGTATGGATCTTGAGGTTTTTAAGAACAACATAATTTCCCGTTACGTGAACGCCGTAGTTGTGCTTGTAATCGGAGCTGAAAATCTCTGACGGATGTGCAGGATCCGAACCGGCAAGGACAACGGGATTGGCCTTCGTGCCGTCGGCACCGAGCCAGATGAGGCCACAATCGCGACCAGTCTCGTTCACGAACTTGTCGTTCTTGCAGTTGGAGGTTGGCAGTTCGTACTTGCCCGGGGCAACCCAGATGGTATCCCCCGCCTTGGCATTCAAAGTAGCCGAAGTCAAGTCGGCGACGGTAGAAACATTCACCTGCTTGGCGAATACCGCCGTAGACGAAACAAATGCAGAAGCGCAGATAATGCGCATTGCCCTAACGAAAGATTTTTCCATAAACACCTTCCCTTTCTTTTCAACCTATGAATATACATCCTTGACCGCGTTTACGCAAACATTGCGCAAAAATTTCTAAATTGTGTGACACTATGAGCATTTCTATCCCTCAGCTGCCCAAGGGCACGCGCGATTTTTACCCGGAAGCGCAACGCATCCAGAACTACATTTTTGATACCTGGCGTCAAGTCGCCGAAAGTTTTGCCTACGAAGAGTATGAAGGCCCGATGTTTGAGCATCTGGAGCTTTACACCGGCAAGTCCGGCGAAGAAATCGTAAGCCAGCTCTACAACTTCAAGGACAAGGGCGACCGCGAAATCGCGCTCCGCCCCGAAATGACCCCGACACTCGCCCGCCTCGTGATCCAGAAGGCCCGCGAACTCAAGAAACCCTTCAAGTGGTTCAGCATGCCGCGCCTGTTCCGTTACGAAAAGGCGCAGAAGGGCCGCCTGCGCGAGTTCTTCCAGCTGAACATGGACATCATCGGTACCGAGAGCATCTACGCCGAAGCCGACCTGATGGCATCCATCGCGACGATGCTCCGCAAGTTCGGCCTCAAGGACGGCGAATTTGCGATTGGCGTCTCGAGCCGCAAACTTTTGGCCACCTACCTCGAAGAGATTGGCGCCCCGAACCCGGCGCTCGTTTACCCGGTGCTTGACCGCCGCCTGAAAATCGGGCCCGAGGCCTTTGCCAAGGCACTCGCCGAAGCGGGCCTCACCGAGGACCAGGTGAAAAAGCTCGATGACTTCATGAGCTGCAAGAGCATCGAAGAAGTCAAGACCAAGGTGCATAGCGAAAACGCGACCGCCGCCCTCGCCGAAATCGAGGACCTGTTCGCCACGCTGACTGCAGCCGGTTACGGCGAATGCGTGAACCTCGACCTCAGTATCGTGCGCGGCCTCGCCTACTACACGGGCATCGTGTTCGAGGTGTTCGACAAGGGCAAATCCATGCGTGCTATCGCTGGCGGTGGCCGTTACGACAGCCTCACCGAAAAGCTCGGCGGCGAACGCATCCCGGGCGTGGGATTCGGCATGGGCGACGTGGTCTTGGCCGACCTGCTCGCCGAGCACAACCTGCTCCCCAGCCCCAAGCAGAGCGTGGACTTCTACATCGCAAGTTTCACGAATGACATGAAGAAGGTCTTCGAGACCGCCCAGATGTTCCGCGACGCGAAGTACGGAAACTGCTCCGTAAGCCACCCGCTCGCCCCCATGAAGATGGGCAAGCAGCTCGACCAGGCGAACTACCAGGGCGCAAAGATTGTCGTCTACGTGGACGGTTCCAAGGCCGGCGCAGGCGAATTCGAGTACAAGGACATGCGCGTGGGCGAAATGCTCGTGGGCAGTCCCGACGCGATTGTCGAACGCAGCAAGATGAACATTGAACCGAAAAAAGCATAAATGACGCCTTTCAAAACATTCCTCAGCATTTTAAGCCTGTTCGTCGTGCTAGGCCTCATGGCGTGGCTCTACCCGGCAAGCGGGATAACCATCGCCGACACAACATTCCGGTTCCCTGCCCTTACGGACATCTTCGAAAAGCAAGACCCTTCCGAAAAGAAGGACCATCCGGAAGCTGCCGTCGAAAACGACCCGCAGAAGGCAATCGAAGAAATGATGGCCGCCACGCAGGCGAAGGAATTTGCCGAGTTTTCCGACTCGCTGAAATTCTACGAGGACTTTTTCAAGAACGGGCGCACCCGCTTCGACGTTCCCGGCGACGACCCCACGTGGTTTGATCGGTTCTTCCTGCATCTTGAGCTTGCGAAAATCGATTCGAACGTGGTTCACATCATGCACTACGGCGATTCTCAGCTAGAAGAAGACCGTATTTCAGCCACCATCCGCGAAGCACTGCAAACAGAATTCGGCGGTGGCGGTCCGGGCATGCTCCCTGCCGTGCTGAACATTCCATCGCAATCGACAAGCGTCTGGAACAACGGAGACCTTACCCGCTTCCTGCTTTTTGGTCCCGAAGAAGACCGCGCCGACCACAACCGCTACGGCCCGCTCGCCCAGGTCAGCAAACTCGAAGGCAGCGCTGTCATCGGCATCAAGAAGCGCGAAAACAAGAAGGATGATTTCCCACACGTTGGCGGCTACTCCAACATCAAGGTGCTCGCAAGCAAGCGCGGAAGCCTCAAGGTGCGCCTCGCCTACGAAACAACCGTCGTCGAGAACGAAGGAACCGACAAGGAAAAACGCAAGAAGAAATTCGTAGATGCTCCGGCTCCCACGGACGATAAGTACGAAAAGCTCCGCGTGTTCAGTTGGAAGCTCCCCGACACAACATCGAACGCGAAGATTTACCTCGGCGGAAATGCCGAAATCTACGCCATCTCCGTAGACGGTCCCTATGGTGTCGCCGTAGACAACGTTGCCATGCGCGGTAGCTCGGGAACAATCTTCCACAGGATGGACCAACAGCTCCTTGCCGAATCGTACAAGGTCATGAACGCACGTCTCATCATCATGGAATACGGCGGAAACCTTGTTCCGAGCCTCAACAAGAACAATGTCGACTACACGAAGAAGCTCATCGCCCGTCAAATTCAAGCCATCCAAAAGGCGAATCCCGATGCAGACATCGTCTTTATCGGCCCTGCCGACATGGCCAAGCAGATAGACGGGAAAATCAAGAGTTACCCCGGATTGGCCCTCACCATTGCGACCCTCCGCGAAGTCGCTCTCGAGAATGGCGCCGCCTACTGGGACATGTACCGCGTGATGGGCGGAGAAGGCTCCATGAGAAGCTGGGTCAAGCAGTCGCCCCCGCTCGCCGGCGCCGACTACATCCACTTCAGCCGCAGGGGGGCTGCCTACATGGGCGAACTCTTCTGCAACGCGCTGCGCATGCATTACGACTACTTCAAGTTCCGCGACAAGCACAAGATTGACGATGCGAAGCTGAAGGACATTCGAGGCTATGCAGACAGCCTCGACAAGGCAAAGGAAGCCGCCGTTGCAGCAAAACCAGCCGACACATCTTCGATCGAAGAAAAAGTCGAATCGACCGCGGAGGGCAAATAATGAAACAGGTTATTCTGTTCCTCGCAGCATTCGCAACAGCGCTCCTTGCAGCACCGCCAGTTTCGACACCCGCTAAATACGCCATCGAATACACAAAATACGACTTTATCGACTCTACCTTGAACTACATCCAATTCCCCAAGGGAAAGGATGCATTCGAGACATTCTTCAAAAAAATGGACTCGCTCGTATTCGAAAACAGGGGTAAAGTCAAGATTATGCACATTGGCGGATCGCATCTGCAAGCCGATGTCATTTCCGGTCGCATTCGCGATAGGCTCGTCAAGGAATATCCTGGTTCTTCTGCCGGACGTGGATTCATTTTCCCATATTCCGCAGCACGTACAAACACGCCCTCGAGCTACGGTTCGCAGTACAAGGGCATCTGGGACATGAGCAAGAACGTGCTCCGTGAAGTAAAAAAGCCGCTCGGACTTCTCGGAATTGCAGTCAGCACCTCGGATCCCCGTGCCGAATTCACGCTGTTGCTCGACAAATACAACTCGGCTCCGATTTACGCAGAAACTAAATTCCGCCTCTTCGGCTACAGTGACAGCAACAACGTCGTTCCGGTCCTCGTGGTCGACTCGACAGACATCTACGGAGAACTTGACACGCTCACCCAGAGCTATGTATTCAAGAGCCCCCGCCCTATCGACACATTGAACTTCGCCTTCCGCTGGGCAGATTCGGCAATGCAAGCGAACGTCACGCAATACGTCGTCGATTCACTTATTCAGGATTCCATTTTCCGTGCGAACCTCGATACGACGGCAACCGATTCAAGCGCAGCCAAGAACGACAAAAAAGTCGCCCAGGAACCAGCCGAAGCCTCCGCAGACTCCATGTTCCAGGGTGGTTGCGACATCATGGACACCCTCTGTCTAGAACGCGAAGAATCCCAGAAGAGCATGCTTGCCGCCTGTGCGGACATTCTCGACTCGACCAAGAAAACGCAGGCCGATTCCATGCAGGTTGTCGTATGTGATTCTTTGATTACTTTATCAAAAACAATGTCTGCGGTGCGCCCGCGTTTTACGTTGACAGGCGTCATCTCCGAATCCGACTATCCGGGAATTATCTACACGAATGTCGGAATCAACGGCGCCCGCCTGCCGCATTATTTCGAGAACGTCTGCCCTCTTTTCGAAAAGGAGCTCTCATTCCTAAAGCCCGACCTTGTCATTTTTGCGATTGGCATCAATGACGCGAATGTCGAAAAATTCGATGAAAAGGCATTCCGCAACAACTACGAAACGCTCATTGAACGCATCAAGCGCGTGAACCCGAACGTCGCATTCATATTCGAAACCAACAACGACATGTACCGCAAGGTGCGCCGTCGCCGTTACGTGCAACATCCGGTTGGCGAACAGGCCCGCAAGGCATTCTTCCAGCTCGCCGAAAAATACCAAGCTGGCGTTTGGGACAAATTTTCGCTGATGGGCGGCCTGGGTTCCATGGCTAAATGGGAAAAGGCAAGTCTCGCCAAAAAAGATAAAGTCCACTTTACGATGGCAGGATACCACCTGCTCGGCGACATGTTCTACAAGGCTCTCATCGATGCCTACCAGCAGCATATCGCCGAACTTCCCGCACTGGAGCCCATCGTCCCCGAGGTCCCGGCTACCGATTCGACGCAGGCTCAAGCCGACACCACGAAGGCTATCCCAGACACAACCAATGTCCAAGCAGACACGACTACAGCAGCCCCGGCCGATTCTACCCAGAAATAACGATTCAACATGCTCGATTACATAATCCCCTATCTCACACGCACGTTTGCTTTCGACCCGAACAGCCCGCTACTCTTTACGCAGTTCTACTTCTGGGGTTTCTTCGCGGTCGTTTTCGCCGTCTTCTCGCTCGTCCACCGCAAACTCCTGCTCCGTAACGCATTCCTGTTTGCGACAAGCCTCTTCTTCTACTACAAGACAAGCGGCAGCTACGTTTGCATTCTCCTCTTCTGCGTGGTCGCGAACTTCTTTATCGGCAAGTGGATCGAGAAGGCGCAGGCGCATTGGAAAAAGAAGTTCCTGATGATTATCGTCGTCATCATCGACCTGCTCGTTCTCTGCTACTACAAGTATTCCTACTTCTTCCTCGACGCACTCCGCGACTTTACCGGCATCGAGTTGCACGTCTACAACTTCTTCGCGGCGGCAAGCAACAAGATGTTCGGCACGCACTCGCTCGTCGATACCATCATTCTACCCGTGGGTATCTCGTTCTTCACGTTCCAGGCGATGAGCTACTGCATCGACATCTACCGCGGTAAAATCAAGCCCGTCACGAACATCCTCAACTTCGGTTTCTACCTCTCGTTCTTCCCGCAGCTCGTCGCGGGCCCCATCGTGCGCGCCGACAAGTTCGTCCCGCAGCTCTACAAGCCGTACTTTCTCCCGCGTCGCACCTTCGGCATCGCCGTATTCTGGATTCTGAACGGCCTCGGCAAGAAGATTATCCTGAGCGACTACCTCGCGACAAACTTCGTGGACCGCGTGTTCGATCAGCCGTTACTTTATACGGGCCTCGAGAACCTCATCGCGCTCTTCGCATACTCCCTGCAGGTGTACGCCGACTTCTCGGGCTATACCGACATCGCCATCGGCGTTGCCCTCCTGATGGGTTTCCGCCTGCCGCAAAACTTCAATAGCCCCTACAAGGCGCTCTCCCCCACAGAATTCTGGCGCCGTTGGCACATCAGCCTATCCAGCTGGTGGCGCGATTACCTGTATATCCCGCTGGGCGGCAACCGCAACGCGACTCTCGGCACCTTCTTCTGGATGGGCTTCCTGAGCCTTGTGGCCATCATGCTTTCGGGCAGCGTGTGGGTCGCAATCGCCCTTGTCGCACTGTTCCTCTACATTTCTATTTACGCGTACTTCAAGCCCGATTCCCGCAAGTTCATCACCACCAACATGAACGCCATGGCCACGCAAATCGTGGGTGGATGGTGGCACGGAGCCAGCTGGAACTTCATCATCTGGGGCGGCCTCAACGGATTTGGCCAGGTGTTCAACAAAATCTGGTGCAAGCGCAGCATCACCTTCCGTGCAAGCGCCGCATTCATCCTGTTCGCGGCAAGCGCCATCATCTTCAAGAACTACCACATCGCCATCTTCGCGATTACCGCGGTATATTTCGGCGTGCTGTTCTTCGGCATCTATTCCGTGCTTATCTTCCGCCTCTTCAGCCAGAAGACGTACCACTGGCTCTATGTGGCATGGAACGTGACGCTCACCTTCGTGTTCATCACCTTCACGCGACTCTTCTTCCGCGCAGGCTCGAATCTTGACCCCGCCGAAGCAAACGAAGTCGCCTGGAACACCGCGAAGAACATGGTGCAGCAGATGGGTACCGCCTGGAGGTGGGACACAATCGGAACCATCGCCTGGCAGCACATCAACATCATCCTCGTGTTTATCGCGGGCATGCTCATCCACTGGGTTCCCAAGAAGTGGAAGAGCCGCTACCGCATCGCGTTCGCATCGCAGCCCATCCCCCTGATGGTGCTTTCGACAGCGTTCATCATCTTCCTGATTTACCAGTTCATGAGCGCGGATAGCTGCCCGTTCATCTACTTCCAGTTCTAGTTTAGACGAAAAATTCGGGTGTGGCGGCGTGGAAGAACTAGATCGACAGAATCGCGCATTCGAAAAAAGGCTCAAGCGGCAGGTTATCGGAAAACCTCACCGCTTTTTGGCCGTTGTCCCGCTTGGATTCGAGCAGACGTTTGTTGATGAACTGGGATTTATTGGACAAGAAGGGGTCGAGGCACGGGACGCAAACTCACTTGACGTAAAAATTGCCGGAGACGGGAAGGTCGAATTCACCGCGAAACTCGTGGAAGCCTGGAAAATAGCGGCCTACGGCCGCATCGCGAACCGCATCCTGATGCACATCGCCGACTTCAAGGCAGAAAACTTCCGCGAGCTCGAGAAGAAGGCCAACGAAATTCCGTGGGAGCTTTTCCTAGACAACAAGGGCCCGGCACGCGTCGACATCCACGTCACCTGCAAACATTCGCGCCTGTACCACAGCGATGCCGTTGCAGAGCGACTCGACAAGATTCTCCCCGCCTCGAGCACCCCGCAAAGTCTCTTTGTCTCGCTTGTAGATGACCGCTGCACGCTATGGCTCGACCTCGCGGGCGAAGAACTTTACAAACGCGGTCACGAGCGCTTCGTGAACGACGCCCCGCTCAAGGAGACAATCGCCGCGGGAATGATTCTCGAAGCCATTTCCACACTCCACATCATCCATCATCAATCATCCATCATCAATTATCCATTATCCATCACGCTCATCGACCCGATGGCCGGAAGCGGGACGTTCAGCCTCGAAGCCGCCTACCAGGCAAACGACCTTATACCGGGCCTCTGCCGCGATTTTGCCCTGAAGCACCAGCCCGCATTCAAGGAAGCGACGTGGAAATTCATCACAAGCCATGCGCCACCTGCAAGCAGGCTCTGCCAGCTCGTCAATATCGTCACTAGCGACATCTCCGGAAAGGCCGTCGAAATCATCCGCCACAATGTGGAATGCAGCCCGCTCGCAACGGTCGCTCCAAGCGGCACAACACCGACCATCGACCCGCAAGTCCGCGACTTTTTCAGCTACACAGCCGCAGAAATCGCCGATGCAGCTCCGGGCCCGTCGCAACCTATCATCTTGCTGAACCCGCCTTACGGCAAACGGCTCGACTTTGACGCTCCCAGACTCTACACGCACATCGGCCGCCGACTCGCCGAGCTCGCCCGCGACCTGGCCCCGTTCAACAAAGCGCTTACCGTCGCCATCCTTGCCCCCAAGGACGACACACGGCCGGGTTCAAGATACACCTGCACCGCAAACCTGCTGCGCGAATGCCCTGCGCTAGACCCCGACAAGAACACCGAGGCCAAGAGCATCGCCACAAGCCATGGCGGCTTCGCCCTGAATGCGATAATTGCAAGGATTTAAAGTTTCGCGGGTTCCGTTCCAAGTGGCTCGGCAACATCCGCTTCCGGAAGCACCTGCGTCCGGCGCATAAACCGAAGCGTCTCCCTTTCGCCCTTCTCCGCAAGCATCTGCAGCAGATAGAGCAACTTGCGATAGGTCTTTCTGGTCATTTTCTCGTGAGCGGAACTGCGCGTCAGGTAGAGCAACGGGGATTCCTGCGTGTAGGCAGCCCTGTTGTAGGTCTTGGAAGCCGCCACACGGTCGCAAAACATTTCCTTGATGTAGCGGTCGGGCATGTCCATCGGCACAATCTTCTTGGTCGCCATCTCGTAGTCGTACCAGAACTCGAAATGGTGCTTATTGCGACCCTTGTGATGCATCCAGGCGAGGCTGTAGCCCTTGTCATTCCTTTCGCCATTATTAGGCGACTGGTTACCCGTATAATATTTTGCACCGGGAATGAATTCCGTCGGGCTATATTTGGACAGATCGTGAAACAAGCCCTGGAAACCGATGCCCGCCTGGAAACACAGACGTATGACCTCGTGCCGGTGCCTGGTAATCGTAACAAAATGCCTAAACGGATGAAAACTCACGGGGCAAAGAATAGCTTTTTTCAGCAAAAAAATGTAAAAAAAATGGGAAAATTCACCCCGCAGGAACACCTAGAGAACACTTTGATTTGACATGTGTCACGCTAATCTTTTTTTTACATCTCTTTACACTTTATATATGTATTTTTGGCGGGAATGTTTGGGCAAACATGAGGTAAAAAAATGAAATCTCCTTTTTTCAAATCTCTGCTAGTTGCATGCGCCTTGGTGTGCACGTGGAATTGCACTGACGACCAGATTACGACTCCCACCCCGCAAGGAGGAGATCAATTCGCTGCTGTCACAATCCCCAGTTGGATTCTCTCCAGCGACCAAAATTACATCATTACGCCCACCGAGGCTGGGTTTGTCGTGTCGACCGCTTCGGGATCCCCCGTCGGCTCGTACGACCCGGCATCAGGTAAGGTTATCGATGCCACAGGAGCAACCATTGCGACTATCCCGGACCTCTCTCAGCTCCCGGTAATTACCCCGGAACAGACCATTATCTACCCCGACGGCTCGATTTACGACCTTGCCGGCAACCCCATTGTTCCGACCACTGACCCGAACCAAGGTACCGACCCAAATCAGGGAACCGATCCGAACCAGGGCCAGGATCCGAACCAAGGTGGACAGAATCCTGTCGTTTCCAGCTCGGCGACTCAGGTTAATCCTGTTTCTTCCGCGACAACCAACCCGGAACAGCCCAAATCCTCCAGCTCCAGCCAGCAACAGCAGCAGCCGACCTCCTCCGCTGCTACCCCGAGCGGCCAGTGCAGCGAAAAGCAATGCTTCGACGCCGTTTCCAACAAGTGCGTCGAGCACTACGCTAGCCTCAAGGGTCCCAAGGACGAACAGTACGCCTACGACAAGTCCTGCACTATTACATGCTATTGGGATCCGACCGGCAAGGATTGCAAGAATATGGGCGTTTCGACTCAGCAGCCGAAGTCCAGCTCCAGCGCAAAGTCTTCGAGCAGCGCCAAATCGAGTTCTTCGGCAAAGTCCAGCTCTAGCAGTGCAAAATCCTCGAGTTCCAGCGCGAAGTCTTCGAGCAGCTCTCAGGGCGGCAACAATGGCACGTACCAAATCAAATATATAAATGGCGGAAAGAGCGGCTCCGGCTACGCGTCGCGCTACTGGGACTGCTGCAAGCCCCACTGCGCATGGCCTGAACATGGCGGAACAGCAAGCACCTGCGACGCCAGGGGAAACAAGATTAGCGACAAATCGGCAAGAAGCATGTGTGACGGTGGCGATGCAGGCATTTGTAGAAGCCAGTTCCCCGTTGTCATTAACGACACCTTGGCAT
Source organism: Fibrobacter sp. UBA3718 (assembly GCF_002371935.1). Classification (NCBI taxonomy): domain Bacteria; kingdom Pseudomonadati; phylum Fibrobacterota; class Fibrobacteria; order Fibrobacterales; family Fibrobacteraceae; genus Fibrobacter; species Fibrobacter sp. UBA3718. Next base: position 43,401 of record NZ_DFHR01000013.1, read on the forward strand.
TCGCCTTTGCAGCCACCCCGGGTGGCGAGAGCAACTGCGGCAAATGCTTCGATCTCGCCTTTACTGGCCAGGGCAAATACGCCACGGACAACCACTCGAAACTCAAGGGTAAGCACCTTATCGTCATGTCTAACAACGTTGGCTACGACGTGGCCGGCGGCCAGTTCGACGTGATGATCCCGGGCGGCGGCTACGGAATCTTTAACGGCTGCTCCCAGAAAATGGGATGGGGTTCCCAGGGCGCCCAATACGGTGGACTTTTGACAGAATGCGAAGAATCTTCGGGCTACAAGGCATCCACCTACAAGAGCTGCCTTACCAACAAGTGCAACTCTTCGTTCGCAAACGATCCTGAAGCCAAGGAAGGCTGCCTGTTCATGGCCAACTGGATGGAAGCTGCAGGTAACCCGCTCCACAATTACAGGGAAGTTGAATGTCCGCAGGAATTGAAGAATAGGTTCTAATCTATTAACGTTTTTACCTCTGAGACACCCGCCCATCGGGTGTCTTTTTTTATATTTATGCATATTTTATAATGGTCGCGGGATAATGAAACCCGCAAAATACAAAAGGATCATATTATGCCGAAACTTCGTTCGCTCAAGACTATGGAAGGCCGTGAAATGGCCGGTGCACGCGCCCTGTGGCACGCAACAGGAACCAAGGTGGAAGACTTTGGCAAGCCGGTGATTTGCGTGGTGAACAGCTATACCCAGTTTGTTCCGGGCCACGTTCACCTGAAGGACTTGGGCCAGGTGGTCGCCCGCGCGATTGAAGCCGCCGGCGGTGTCGCGAAGGAAATGAACACCATCGCAGTCGATGACGGTATCGCCATGGGCCACGACGGCATGCTCTACAGCCTCCCGAGCCGCGACCTCATCGCCGACTCCACCGAATACATGGCAAACGCCCACCGCGCCGACGCCCTCGTGTGCATCTCCAACTGCGACAAGGTGACTCCGGGCATGCTCATGGCCGCCATGCGCCTCAACATTCCGGCAATCTTCGTCTCGGGCGGCCCGATGGAAGCCGGCCACGTGACCACGAAGGACGGCAAGGACCGCGCCCTCGACCTGATTGACGCCATGATCGATTCCGCCGACAACACCATCAGCGACGAAGACGTGGCCGCCATCGAAGCGAACTCGTGCCCCACTTGCGGTTCCTGCTCCGGCATGTTCACCGCGAACTCCATGAACTCCCTGACCGAAGCCCTGGGCCTCAGCTTGCCCGGCAACGGCACCATCGTCGCTACCCACGCCGAACGCAAGAAGCTGTTCGAAGCCGCCGGTAAGCGCATCGTGGAACTCTGCCACCAGTATTACGATTTGAACGACGACAGCATCCTCCCGCGTAGCATCGCCACGAAGGACGCTTTCGAAAACGCCATGCGCCTCGACATCGCCATGGGCGGCTCCTCCAACACCGTGCTTCACTTACTCGCCGTGGCCCAGGAAGCTGGCGTGGACTTCACCATGAAGGACATCGACCGCCTCTCCCGCAACACGCCGTGCATCTGCAAGGTCGCCCCGACCGTCCACAACATCCACGTGGAAAACGTGAACCGCGCCGGTGGCATCATGGGCATTCTCGGTGAACTCGACCGCATGGGCCTCATCCACAAGAATGCAAAGACCGTTCACGCCGCTACCATGGGCGAAGCCCTCGAAGTGAACGACCTCAAGCGTAACCCGACCGCCGAAGCCAAGCAGCGCTACCTCGCCGGCCCGGGCCGCAAGTACAACCTGGTCGCTTTCTCCCAGAATTTCATGTACCCCGACCACGACCTCGACCGCGCCACGGGCGCTATCCGCGATGGCGAACATGCCTACACCAAGGACGGCGGCCTCGCTGTTCTGTACGGTAACCTCGCCGTGGACGGCTGCATCGTGAAGACCGCCGGCGTCGACGAATCCATCTTCAAGTTCACCGGCCCCGCCGTGGTGTTCGAAAGCCAGGAAGATGCCGTGAAGGGCATTCTCGACCCGAACGTGGTGAAGGCGGGCGACGTGGTCGTCATCCGCTACGAAGGCCCGAAGGGTGGCCCCGGCATGCAGGAAATGCTTTACCCGACCTCTTACCTCAAGAGCCGTCACCTCGGCAAGTCCTGCGCCCTCCTCACCGACGGACGCTTCTCCGGCGGTACGAGCGGCCTCTCCATCGGCCACGCTTCTCCGGAAGCCGCCAACAAGGGTAACATCGGCCTCGTGCACACGGGCGACGTCATCGAAATCGACATCCCGAACCGCAGCATCAACGTGCAGCTCACCGACGAAGAACTGGCCGAACGCCGCAAGGAAATGGAAGCCCGCGGCGCCAAGGCATGGCAGCCGGAACACCGCGACCGCGTTGTGTCCAAGGCTCTGCAGGCATACGCCGCCATGGCATCGTCTGCTGACAAGGGTGCTGTGCGCGACCTGTCTCTGATTGGAGTTAAGTAAGAAAAGGAAAGTAATGGATTCTCTCCTTAAACCTTTTATGAATTCCCGCAAGGTGTATGTTCCGGGAAAAATGTACCCGGACATCCGCGTGGGAATGCGCGAAATTTTGACCGAGGACCCCGAAACGCCGGTGGTTCCCGTGTACGACACGAGTGGCCCTTACAGCGATGTAGACGCCAAGCTCGACGTGACGAAGGGCATCGAACGTTTCCGCGAATCGTGGATTATGGAACGTGGCGACGCCGAACAGCTAGACGACATGACGTCTGCTTATGGACGCGCCCGCCGTGCAAACCACGAACTCGACCACCTGCGCTTTAACGCGGAACACCACCCGCTCCGTGCCAAAGCGGGCCACCACTTAACGCAGCTGGACTACGCCCGCAAGGGAATCGTCACCAAGGAAATGGAATACGTGGCCATCCGCGAAAACCAGCGCCTTGACGAGCTCATGGCCCAGGGTAAAATCAAGATTGAAGGCTCCCCCATTACGCCGGAATTCGTGCGCGACGAAATCGCCGCGGGCCGTGCGATTCTGCCGGGGAACATCAACCACCCGGAATGCGAACCGATGATTATCGGCAACCGCTTCCTCACGAAAATCAACAGCAACATCGGCAACTCCGCCATCACCTCTTCTATTGAAGAAGAAGTCGAAAAGATGGCCTGGTCCGTGCGCTGGGGCGCCGACACCGTGATGGATCTTTCCACCGGAAAGCACATCCACGAAACACGCGAATGGATTATCCGCAATAGCCCCGTACCTATCGGAACGGTGCCTATTTACCAGGCGCTCGAGAAGGTGAACGGCAAGGCCGAAGAACTCACGTGGGAACTGTACCGCGACACGCTCATTGAGCAGGCGGAACAGGGCGTGGACTACTTCACGATTCACGCGGGCCTGTTGCTGGAACACATTCCGCTTACCGCCAAGCGAACCACGGGTATCGTGAGCCGCGGCGGTTCCATCCTTGCCCTCTGGCAGATGCGCCACCACCAGCAGAACTTCTTGTACACGCACTTCCGCGAAATCTGCGAGATTCTCGCCGCTTACGACGTTGCCGTTTCTTTGGGCGATGGTCTGCGTCCGGGAAGCCTCGCCGATGCCAACGACGCGGCCCAGTTCGGAGAACTGGACACGCTCGGCGAGCTCACGAAGATTGCCTGGGAATACGGCGTGCAGGTGATTATCGAAGGCCCGGGCCACGTGCCCATGCACAAGATTCAGGACAACATGGCGCGCCAGCTCGAAAAGTGCCACGGAGCCCCGTTCTACACGCTCGGCCCCCTCACCACCGACATCGCCCCCGGTTACGACCACATCACGTCGGCCATCGGCGCGGCACAAATCGGCTGGTACGGCACCGCCATGCTCTGCTACGTGACGCCCAAGGAACACCTCGGACTCCCCGACCGCGACGACGTGCGCGCAGGTGTGGTCACCTACAAGCTCGCCGCCCATGCGGCCGACCTTGCAAAGGGCCATTTCGCAGCACAGTTCCGCGACGACGCCCTTTCGCGCGCCCGCTTCGACTTCCGCTGGAACGACCAGTTCGCGCTATCGCTCGACCCCGAGAAGGCGATGGAATTCCACGACAAGACGCTCCCCGGCAGCCAGGCGAAGGCAAGCCACTTCTGCAGCATGTGCGGGCCGAACTTCTGCAGTATGCGCATCACGCGCGCCGTGCGGAATTTCGTCAAGACCGGCGAAGTGGGCGACGTTTAGACACCCGGGACACTTCACCCTTTTACCCAAAACCCTTAGACATCCGTCAAAGGGTTTTATTTATTCGCAAGAAAGCCTACTCTTCCTTCTTTTGCTTCTTCGCCTTCTTCTCGGCGTAAAGCATCTCGTCGGCTCGGGCGAAAAGGTCGGGAAGCATCTCGCCATTGCCGAGGCATTCGGCATAACCGATGCTCATCGAAAGATTGTAGGGCAGAGATTCAGATTCCAAGGCAAGCGCCTCTCGAATCGGGGCATAGATATCTGCCGGAGTTTCGCGACCACCGAGCGTAGCCACGAGGTTAAACTCATCGCCACCAAAACGGGAGATGAAGCACCCCTTCGGGCCGCACGTCTTTTTCAAAATTTTTGCAACTAAATTAAGAGCTCGGTCACCTTCCATGTGACCAAAATTGTCGTTGATCGACTTGAAATTGTCAATGTCCAGCACAAAGAAGTAGAGTCCCTTGTCCGAAGTTGGCTGTCTGAGCTTAGCATCCAGGAACGCATTCAGCTGGCTCCTGTTGTTGAGCTTTGTTAGCGGATCCGTAGAAATCATGCGCGACTGCGTCGTAAGGAACGCAAGAAGCATGGAAAGCACCATGGCTGATGCCGCCCCCGGAATGTCGGGATAGAGGACCTGCACCAGCACCCCGATTATCGGGAACGCCCCAAAGGACGAAAGGGACAAATAGAGCAACCTGTCTGCGTAATAGCGTTTCATGAAGATGCGACGCCCCGCAACGAGGCTCATCCACACCAAGTACAGGTAACAACAAATGACATAAACAACGAACAGCGGGCCGCGCGTATAGATAGTCCCATTCCCGATGTAGAATACCCATCCTGTCCAGATGCTAACAATCGAGAAGGCGGACCCAACAAAACTCGGAATTGCATACAGAAGAAGCTTTCGACGATTGTTCCAAAAGTCCAGTTCCATCGTGTATCCAACGAACCTCCAGCTCATGAAAATCACCCAGAGGCAGGATACCAGGTAGACGCAGCTGAGTATCGAATTCAAAGCATTGCTCCACCGGAAATCGGTTCCGGCAAGGCATTTCGTTACAAGATTCAGGACGAGAGAAAAGATTACCAGCAAAAAAAGGCGCGAGAGAATATTCCGGTTTGCCAATCGGCTCATGCTGGATCGAAGCGCCAGGAGCATCACCAGCACAACCGCGATGCAGAAGAGGATGATTTCGGCATAACCCATCAGGTACATACTAGCCGGCCTCCCTCGCCGTCTTGGCTTCGTAGAGGGCAGAATCCGCCCTGGCAAACAGTTCCTGCTCGCTTTCGCCCGCATTCCGGAAAGCAAAACCAAAACTCATCGACAACTTAAAGGGGAATCCACTAGACTCCTCGGCAAGCCTTGCCGAAATAGTTTCGCAAAGTGCCTTCGCCGCCGTGTCCGTAGAAAGATTCGCGAAAACGACAAATTCGTCACCGCCAAATCTCGATATAAAATGCCCCCTCGGGCCGCAAACTTCTTTAAGGACATTGGCAACCGCCAAAAGGGCCCGGTCACCTTCTATGTGGCCATAATGGTCGTTAATCTGCTTAAACTTGTCAAGGTCCATCACGAACTGGTAAAGCCGCTTGCCGGGCACCGTCTGTTTGAAACGGGCATCCAAATAGAGGCTCGCCTGGTTACGGTTATTAAGCTTCGTAAGAGGATCGATGGAAATCATCTCCTTCTGGATTTCGACAAAGACCACAATAAGGCCAATCGTCGTTCCCGCACAAATGATGGAGAGACCAGGAAGCTGTATTTGAAGGATTTCGGTCAAAAAAGGGATGACGCCGAGCGCAGACACTGCATAAAGGCGGTTTTTCTTTACCACGTTCTTCTTGCGCTTAACCATGAAAAAGGCCACAAAGAACGATGTCAGGAGGTAGAGGAATACCAGCAGGACATTGATAAAGAGGATGTCGCCGCGATGGTAGCGCCCATCCGCATCGACATTGAAAAACCAGCCCGTCCAAATAGAGGCGACAGACATCGCAACATTGATAAACAGTGGAGAACAATAAAGGATGCGCAGATCGGTCGAACGAATCCTATACTCGGCAAGGAAGAAGGAATACCGACTCCAAAAGAAACACAATATTCCTAGCTGTGAAAAATAGGCCGCATTCACGCACAGGTTTAACGTTCTAGCCCCAGCAAAACCAGCACCGTCCAGCAGGACCCAGAAAACATCCAGGAAAAAGAACAAAAGGCATTGGACGCAGAGATTGAAGAATATCTTCTGCTCAGTCTCATGCATAACCCCAAACTTCATCATAACAATCATGATTACGATTATGATGGAGCAGAGGACATTTATCGTCACGTAAAAAGTCATCACAGACCCAAATAACATTTTAATAATAAAAAGTTTTTATTAAAAAAAACATCTTTTTTTGAGAAATATGCGGAAAATCACTCGTTTTCTTGCGTAAACACCTTTTTTTGGTTTTTTTGGCCCAAATTCTGCAAATGCAGATATATTATAGACAATGTATGGAGGTTTGCATGTCGCATTCTATTTTCACATCCCTCGCCCTGGTCTCTGCCCTTAGCGCAGCGGCCTTCGCGCAAACAATCACCCCTACCCGCGTGGGGCCTGTAAGCCAGTACGGTCAGCTCGTCACCGGCAAGAACGCGCAGGGCAAGGGCCGTATCTACGGCAGCTGTGATGGCGTGAAGGACGGAGCGGAAGTGCAGGTACGCGGCATGAGCCTTTACTGGAGCATGGTTCCCAAGGCGACCGAATTTTGGACTCCCGAAGGCATATCCACCATGGTTCGCGACATGAACATCCAGATTGTGCGCGCCGCCATGGGAACGACCAGCGACGACTGGTGGGGCTGTCTCGACGGCACGGAAAGCTGCGGCGATGACAAGTCGAAGCACATCACCGGCTACGCAAGCAACCCCGAATTCCAGACGAACATCATGAACACCGTCGTGCAAGCCGCTATCGAAAACGACATCTACGTCATTATCGACTGGCATTCGCACCAGGCCAACGAAGAGGTGAGCAACGCCACCAAGTTCTTTACCGAAATGGCCCAGAAGTGGGGCAAGTACGACCACGTCATCTTTGAACTTTTCAACGAGCCCAAGGACATTTCCTGGAGCACGATTAAGTCTTACGCCGAAAAGATTGTGCCCGTTATCCGTCAGTATTCCGACAACCTGATTCTCGTGGGCAACAGGCAGTACGACCAGAATCCGCAGGAGGCCATCGGCAACACCGTCTCCGGCGAAAACATCGCCTACACCTTCCACTATTACGCCAATTCCCACTGCTGGAGCGGGCAGACGTCCTGGAACACTCCTTGCGAAGGCGCCAACGCACAGCAGGCAATCGATGCCGGTCTTTCCGTATTCGTTTCGGAATGGGGTACCGCCAATGCCGACGGCGGTGGCAACCCGGACCAGAGCCGCAATACAAGCTGGCAAAACTGGATGGACGGGAACCAGCTTTCGTGGGCAAACTGGAGTGCTTCAAAAGTAAGCGAAGGAACCGCCGCCTTTGAAGGTTCTTCCTCCAAAAACTCGCTCCAGTACACCACTTCCGGCAATATGGTCAAGGGCTACCTTGCCTCCAACCCCACAAGCTACACCGCCTGCAAGGCCAATGTTCCCGAAAGCTCTTCCTCCGTTTCGGCCATCTCGTTCGACATGAACAGCGACCGCTTCAACGTGTCCGTCGTAAACCGCACGCTCATGCTTCAGTCGACCGCCAGCGGCGAGACGAGCATCGACGTATTCGACATCCTCGGCAATTCCCGCCTGCAGAAGAAGATGCTGCTCGCATCGGGTATCAACGGGATTGCCCTCGAGACGCTCCCGGCAGGAACCTACCTGGTGCGTGTACGCCAGGGCGCAAACATGAAGCAGGTCCGTTTCCAGGTCCGCTAAGACATTGTTTACACCAAAGAGAGAGAAGTCCCGGAGGCTACGGCCTCCGGGATTTTCCATGCTTTTTAAGCAAGAAGCACCGTATTAAAGCCAGTCAGAAGCGCTCGCGTCGCTGGGCATGCGCCAGTCGGCGCGGGGCGATAGCGAGATGGTACCGACCTTCGGGCCGTCGGGAATGCAGCTGCGCTTGAATTGTTGCGTAAAGAAGCGCCGGATAAAGACGGCGAGAGCCTTGTCGATTTCTTCGTCAGAATGTCTGTTTGCGAATGCGTATTTTGCGAGGTAGCGGAGCTTTTCGGGAGAGGCTCCGTATTTCGCAAAGTGGTAAAGGAAAAAGTCGTGCAGTTCGTACGCACCGAGAATGCTCTCCGTCTTTTGAGCAATCTGGCCGTTTGAATCGGCGGGCAAGAGTTCCGGAGAGACGGGCGTATCGAGGATGTCGCGGAGGACTGCGGCAAGTTCTGCGCCTTTTTCGCGGGTTTCAAGATGCACACCGGTTTCGCTCGGGTTGTGAATTGCGCGGTCGGCATACCAGCGCACAATGTGGCGCACCAGCGTCTTGGGAATATCGCAGTTCACCGCATACATGGACATGTGATCGGCGTTGTAGGTACTCCACCCGAGCGCAATTTCGGAGAGGTCTCCCGTGCCGATAACAATTCCGCCTTCGCTGTTCGCGATATCCATCAGAATCTGCGTGCGTTCGCGGGCCTGCACGTTCTCGTAAGTCACGTCGAGCTTTTGCGGGTCGTGCCCGATGTCGGCAAAATGCTGGAGGCATGCCTTCCGGATATCGACGCTGCGGAGTTCCACGCCCAGGAGTTTCGCAAGTTCAACTGCATTGTTCCTGGTGCGATTCGTTGTCCCGAATCCGGGCATCGTGAGCGCAAGAATCTCGCAGGCAGGACGGTTCAACAGCATGAACGTTTCCGCAACCACAAGAAGCGCCAGCGTAGAATCGAGGCCGCCACTCAGGCCAATTACCGCACGCTTGCTTCGGGTCGCCTCCAGGCGCTTGGCAAGCCCCGCACACTGTATGTTGAAAATCTCGATGCAAGATGTATCGCGGGTTTCAGGTGAGCCGGGAACAAAAGGCGTCGGCGAAACATAGCGGTACTGGAGCGTATCGCAACCACGCAGGCAGTCAAGTGTCGCCGCCCGCGCAATAATGGCACGGCTGTCAAAATCCTGGAACGAGCCTTCGCTCAGGCGCTGCATATTCAGTCGTTCCACGTCCACTTCGGCATACACGATTTCGGTTTCCCGCGAGAACGGCTTGCTTTCGGCGAGCATGCTCCCATTTTCTGCAATCATCAGATGGCCACTGAAGACCATGTCCGTCGTAGATTCGTGCACTCCGGCGGAGGCGTACACGTAGGCCGCCATGCAACGCGCCGACTGGTTCATCACCAAGTTCCTGCGGTAGTCGCGCTTGCCTACCAGCGCATCGCTTGCAGAGAGATTCACGATAACGTTCGCGCCCGCAAGAGCAAGTTCCCCGCTGGGTGGCGCCGGCGTCCACAAGTCTTCGCAAAGTTCCACGCCCACGCGGACCTCGGAACCATCGCTACAAGATGCGCAATTCGGATTATTAGATGTACAATTCAGACCGCCAGATGCGCGGCCGCTCACGGTGATGAAATTCGTGATAGGTACTTCGCCTGCGCCTTCTATAAAGCACGTCACAGCGCCCGCGGCACTCCCTGCCGAAGCGCCACATGCCCCGCGCAACAAATCGCGCCCGCTCGAAAAATGCCGTTTCTCGTAGAACTCGCGCTGGTTCGGCAAGTGAATCTTGGGCGTAATCGCCACAACGCGCCCGTGCTGTACAAAGGCGGCGCAGTTATACAGCCTTCCGAATAAGCGCAAAGGCAGGCCAACCGCTATCACGGCGCCGCTTTCTTTTAAGGCGTCCGCAATCCGCACCAACGCGCGGGTGCTGTTCTGCAAAAGCAGTTCCTGGTGGAACAAGTCGCCGCAAGTATAGCCCGTAATGCAAAGTTCCGGGAAAACGACAAAAGCCGCCCCGTTAAAGGCAGCAATTTTCGCGCTCCTGATAATTTCTTCGGTATTGCAGGCGGTATCGGCCACCTTCAACACCGGAGAAACACATGCGAACCGGTAAAATCCAAACATAATTTTGCGCGCAGTTTATATTACGACAAGCTGTAAACCATTACTTCAGCGCCGCGACTTTCACCTTCGCGTCGGCCATAGCACGCACCACGAGGGAGGCGCCATTCGCACAGTCGCCCACCGCATGGATGTGTCGGGCAGGATCTGCGATAATCGCCGTACGCGGGGTGAGTTGCAGGCCCAGGTCGTTCACGATGCCTTCGGCAGGCACGCCGGTGAATCCCATGGCGAGCACCACCAGGTCGGTATCGATGACTTCGGTAGAATTCGGGACCTCGTTCGGCTTGAGCGGGCGACCCTGCGGGGACATTTCCCATTCCACGCGAACCGCTTCCACGCCAGCCACGCGACCGTCCTTCACGATGAACTGCTTGGAAGAAACATTCCAACGGCGCTCACCGCCTTCATGCTGGGCATAGCTGGTGCGCAGCATGTACGGCCAATCGGGCCATGGCGTAGACGGAGAACGTTCCTCGGGGGGCTTGGGCATGAATTCCACCTGGAGCACGCTTTCGCACCCTTCACGGATGGCCTTGCCCACGCAGTCGTTACCCGTATCGCCACCGCCAATCACCAGGACCTTGCGGCCCTTGGCGCTGAACTTTTCGGGATTTGCTTCGCCCGGCTTTTCGGCTCCGTGCAAGAAGTCGAGGGCCAGGAAGATTCCCTCGGCTTCGCGGCCCGGGATTTTCAGGTCACGCGCATTCGGCGTTCCAATCGCGAGAAACATCTCGTCATAATTCTTGTGGATGTATTCCGCGGCAATGTCCTTCCCTATTTCGGTATTGTAGACAAACTTAATTCCGGCGGCTTCGAGCAAGGCGATGCGGCGGTCGATAATGGACTTGTCCAGTTTCCAGTTCGGGATACCGTAGCGCAGAAGGCCACCCGCCTTCGCTTGCTTCTCGAAAACCGTGACGGCATAGCCCTTGCGGCGCAAGGCTTCGGCAGCAAACAGTCCCGAAGGACCGGAGCCGATGACGGCGGCAGACTTTCCGTTGGGCTCAGCCGTCGGCAACACCACGCGACCTTCCTCAAAGGCGGTCTCGATGATGAATTTCTCGATCTGGCGCACCATCACCGGGTCGTTATGTACGTTGCCGGTACAGGCGGATTCGCAGAGCGCCGGGCAAACGCGGCCCGTGAACTCCGGGAAGAACGCCGTCTTGCTGATGATATCGTAAGCGCGTTCCGCATTCCCCACGGCAACAGCCGCATTGAATTCGGGGACGAGGTTACCGAGGGGGCAACCCGCACCATGGCAGAACGGGATTCCGCATGTGTGGCAGCGGCCCGCCTGATTGATGACCTCTATCGAGGTGAGCTTGCGCTCGACTTCGTTGTTGTCCTTGACACGCTCTTCGACAGGGCGGTAGATGTCTGCAATTCGGTTGATTTCCTGCATATTAACCTCAAATCCCTATGCCTTTTGGGCCTTCAAAAGAGCGTTCCTGTAATCCACTGGGAATATCTTCACGAACTTCGGACGTTCGCTATTCCAGTTCTCGAGAATGCGCTTGCCCTTCTCGCTACCCGTCGCCTGAACGTGCTGGTTGATGATATCAAGCAATTCGCTTTCGCTCTCGGTACCGGGGAGCACGCTTTCGAGGTCGGCAGAATCCACGTTGCAGCTCAGGTCAAAGTGGCCCGTTTCGTCGTACACGTAGGCAAAGCCACCCGTCATACCGGCGGCGAAGTTCACGCCCACGCGGCCAAGCACTACAACGCGACCGCCCGTCATGTATTCACAGCCGTGGTCGCCCACGCCTTCACTCACCAGGAGCATACCCGAGTTACGGATACCGAAGCGTTCGCCAGCAAGACCGTTGATAAAGATCTTGCCCGAAGTTCCACCATAACCGATGACGTTACCCGCAATCACGTTGTCTTCGGCCTTGAAGCTTGCGTTGCTAGGCGGACGCACGATAATCTTACCACCCGAGAGGCCCTTGCCCATAAAGTCGTTCGCTTCGCCTTCGAGGTCGAGCGTAATACCCGGAGCGAGGAAGGCGCCGAAGCTTTGGCCCGCGACACCCTGAAGGTGAACCTTGATAGTATCTTCGGGGAGTCCCTTCACGCCGAAGTGTTCGTCCACCTCGCCGGAAAGTTCCGTACCCACCGTACGGTCGACGTTGTGCACCACCGTGCAGAGTTCCACGGCCTTGCCGCTCTTGAGCGTGTCTGCCACGAACGGCAGGAGTTCACGACGGTCAAAGTTTTCAAGCGGTTCCTTCACGAAGTTCTTGTCGAAGGACTTGATGCCGCCATTAACGGTCTCGAAAATCTTGGAGAAGTCAAGGTTGTGAGCCTTGTAGAAGGCAATCGCCTCGTCGCGTTCCAGGAGGTCGCTGCGGCCGCAGGCTTCTGCCAACGAGCGCAGGCCAAGGCTTGCGAGAATCTCGCGGACTTCGTCGGCAATGAAGAAGAGGAAGTTTTCCACGTATTCGGGCTTGCCTGCAAAGCGCTTGCGGTAGTCCGCATCCTGCGTGGCGATACCCATCGGGCACTGGTTCGTATGGCACTTGCGATCCATCACGCAACCGAGACTTACCAGAAGGTTTGTCGCAAAACCGAATTCTTCGGCTCCGAGGAGAGCGGCCACCACCACGTCGCGACCCGTCTTGAGCTGGCCATCCACCTGAAGCTTGATGCGTCCGCGCAAATCGTTGAGTACCAGCGTCTGTTCCGCTTCGGCAATACCGAGTTCCCACGGGAGGCCCGCATGCTTGATGGAAGTGAGCGGAGATGCGCCCGTACCGCCATCGTGACCGGAAATCAGTACCACGTCGGCATGAGCCTTCGCGACACCCGCAGCAATGGTACCCACGCCCACTTCGGACACGAGTTTCACGGAAACTCGGGCTTTCGGGTTGGCGTTGCGCAGGTCGTAAATCAACTGCGCCAAGTCCTCGATGGAGTAAATATCATGGTGCGGCGGCGGAGAAATCAGCGACACGTTCGGGATGGAGTGACGGATACGCGCCACGAACTCGTTCACCTTGTGAGCCGGCAACTGGCCACCTTCACCGGGCTTTGCGCCCTGGGCCATCTTGATTTGCAAATCCTTTGCATGACGCAGATAATCGATGGTTACGCCAAAGCGGCCCGAGGCAACCTGACGAATTGCAGAACTGCGGATATCACCGTTAGCGGCCGGAGTATCGCGGTCAGGGTCTTCACCACCTTCACCGCAGTTGCTCATGGCACCGATGCGGTTCATGGCAATCGCAATCGTCTCGTGGGCTTCCGGGCTCAAGGAGCCAAGGCTCATGGCGCCCGCCACAAAGTGATGGATAATCGATTCGCGAGATTCGACTTCGCTAATGTCAATCGGGGTCGCCTTCTTGAACTTGAATAGTCCGCGCAAAGTCGCCTGACGTTCAGACTGGTCATTAATCAGCTTGCTGTAGACCTTGAACTTCTCGTAATCGCCTCCCTGCACCGCCTGGCGGAATGCGGCAAGCGACTGCGGAGTCCACAGGTGCTTCTCGCCTTCCTTGCGGAATGCATACTGGCCGCCCGACTGCAGAACCTTGCTTGCATCGGCAAATGCAATCTTCTGACGCTCGCCCACTTCGCGGGCAATTTCTTCCAGGCCGATACCTTCGATACGGCTTGCGGTACCCGGCAGGAACTTCTCGATGAGCTCGTGATTCAAGCCCACGGCTTCAAAAATCTGGGCGCTGCGGTAGCTGCGGAGCGTGGAGATACCCATCTTGCTCATAATCTTGAGCAGGCCCTTATCCACAGCCTTTACATAATTTGCGGCAGCCGTTACCGGGTCCACATCCAGGTCGCCGTTGTGGCACATATTGGTGATGCTCTCGAAGGCGAGATACGGGTTGATGACCGTCGCACCGTAACCGAGCAGCAACGCAAAGTGCATCACTTCGCGGACTTCGCCGCTCTGCACAATCAGGCCGATTTCGGGGCGAACACCCGCTTCCACCAGGGCACGGTTCACGCAAGCCGTCGCGAGGAGCGAGGGTATAGGCACGTAGCCCCAGTCGATGTTTTTATCCGAAAGCACGATGATATCGTAGTTGTCCTGCACGGCGCGCACGGCATCGCCGGCGAGGTTCTGGAGCGCCGCTTCCAGCACGGAACCGTCACCGCCCAGCGGGAACTGCATCTTGAGCACTTTCGCCTTGAACGCCTTGTCGCCGATATTTTCAAAGCGGCGGATTTCATCTTCGGTCACGATCGGACGCGGAATCTTGATAAGGTGCGCCTGTTCCGGAGTTTCTTCCAGAATGTTGCCGTGGTTCCCGATGTATGTCGTAAGGCTCATCACCAGCTCTTCGCGAATCGGGTCAATCGGCGGGTTAGTCACCTGAGCGAACAGTTGCTTGAAGTAGTTGAACAGCGGTTGTGGCTTGTCCGAAAGTACAGCCAGTGCGGCATCGTTACCCATGGAGCCAATCGGCTCGGCACCGTTCTTCGCCATGGGCTGCAAAATGATGGAGAGGTCTTCGGCAGAATAGCCAAAGCGCTTCTGCTGCACCAGAATGTCGTCGGGAACGTCGGACGGGTTGATTTCGCTGAAGAGCCCGCGAACGCTCATCTTGTTCTCGGCAACCCAGCGACGGTAAGGCTTGGCGCGTGCCACCTGCGCCTTCATCTCCGCATTCTTCAAGATGCGGTGATTTTCCAAATCCAGATAAATGATTTCGCCAGGCTTGAGGCGGCCCTTTTCTTCCACCTCGTCGTCGCGCAAATCGAGCACGCCCGTCTCGGAGGCCATCACGAAAAGACCGTCTTTACACAGAGTGTAACGTGCCGGACGAAGGCCGTTGCGGTCAAGGATTGCACCCGCGTTTACGCCATCGCTGAACGCCACGGCAGCAGGGCCATCCCACGGTTCCATAAGCATGGATTCATATTCGAAGAACCCACGCACATCGCGACCCAGGTAATGTTTCTTGCCCCAGGCCTGAGGCATGAGCATCATCATCGCATGCGGAAGGCTACGACCCGCAGCGACGAGGAGCTCAAACATGTTGTCAAGGCTGGCCGAGTCACTCTGCCCCGCCGGAACGAGCGACAAGAGTTTCTGCAGGTCGTCGCCGATAATCTCGCTCTTCAGGTGCGGCTCGCGGGCGCGCAGGCTGTTGAGGTTTCCGCGCAGGGTGTTGATTTCACCGTTGTGAGCGAGGTAGCGGAACGGGTGCGCCAAGGGCCATGTGGGGAACGTGTTCGTGGAGTAGCGCTGGTGAACAAGCGCAATCGGGCTCTCGAAATCGAGATCGTTCAGGTCCTTGTAGAAGCCCTCAATCTGGCTTGCCAGAAGCAGGCCCTTATAGACAATGCTACGACGGCTGCAGCTGCAAACATACAAGCCCTTGCAGGCCTTTTCCATCAGGCGGCGGGCAACATACAACTTAATATCGAATGCACTGTCGGATTCGAAAGCGGATCCGTCGAAGAACACCTGGCGGATATGCGGCAAAGTCTCGCGGGCAGTGCGGCCAATCTTTTCGGGATTCACCGGCACCTCGCGGAAGTTCAACACCGGCATGCCCTCGGCAGCGGCAATCTCCTTGATTTTCGCGTCAAAGGCATCCGCCGCAAGCGTATTCTCCACAAAGAACATCGCCACGCCGTATCGGGCAGGCAATTCCGGGTTCACCTTGCGGAAAAACTTGTGGGGCATCGAAAGCAAGAGACCCGCACCGTCGCCGGTTTCCGGGTCTCCACCTGCTGCACCGCGGTGCATGAGCCTCTTCAAAACAGTAATGCCCTGCAGCACAATCTGGTGCGAGGCAACATTATTAATATTGGCGACCAGGCCGACACCGCAGGCGTCGTGTTCATTCATCGGGTCGTATAATGCTTGAGCGTTCATACTCGTCCTTTCCTAAATTTGCGAATCATTCTCAAATTCGCGCATTTTTCCTTTTTTTGCGAAAGGACTTTGCAAAAACCGTGCCAAATCTCGGTACAACCCGCCAATTATTGAAAAAGCGGAAATAAAATGTAAAATAGAAACCAAATTCTATAATTCAGTCAAATTTTCAATTTCAAAAAACGTAAAAGAAATAGCGTTTATTACAATTTCCGTAATAAACAAGAAAAAGAGAGAATACCCCCTCGTTTTCCTAGTCATGCACGCAGCGGATATAGGCACGAACAAGTCCCGGCGGTGTTTTGGTTACGAAAGTCGCGCTATCCGAATTGTCAAATAACATAAAGCCCGACAAACCACCATCATGCGGAGCCCAGAACCGGGTCGCCTCCCCTAGCCCCTCGAACGATCCGTCGTCTTGCAGGTAGCCGCCGGGCAATATGTTAAACTCGAACTGATTTACGCCGTTCCACTCGTCAGAAGATTTCAGATAATAGGACATCTTCTCAAAGTCCCATGATTCTTCCAATACAAAGTCCAGATTCTGCCAATCCTGGTAGGTCGCAACATGGTAGCCAGCGGTGCATACGCTCCGTTGCTTCTCCGAATATTCGCACTGCGTGTAATTGCACGAATCCGGCAGGTGCATCGCCTCGGCCCAGGTGTAAAGCCTTCCGTACTCTGCGCAATTCTCCTCATCCATGTCGTAGCAGACCCCCAAAGAATCCGCGCAGTCGGACCTCCAGAAATCGTAGCAATCCGAGACCTCGTTTTTCGCAATCCAGGTGAACCCCATAAAGGACGTGAACTTGTAATCCGCATCACCGTCATGGGCAATATATCCGACGGTATATTGCTGAGAACTAGACGATTCAAGGGAACTCGATGAAGTTCCTTCGGAGCTCGACAAGGATTCTTTGGAACTCGACGACTGGGGCACAAAAGAACTCGAGGCAACGCTCGAACTGGAGACCGGGATATCGTACCTTTTATCCCCGCGGATATCCCTGGGCGCAACACCTTCGTCAAGACATGCGGCAAGCATCAAGACGCACAAGGCCAGCAAGAGGAATTTCGCATTCACTCTCATTTCCCCGCCTCCTGCGATTGCATTTCACTTCGGCAAGGGTACTGTTTCAGCCAAGCGAGAATATTTTCCCTAGAATGTTTTTCGGAACACAATTCCGGATAAACCTTCGGCACGAGGTCTTCGGGATCAAGTGCAAAATTCGAAACGGCCCAATAGGCCACAGAAACTCCAAGGCCAATCATGAGTCCCCCTACACCACTATTGGTAGCCAGAGCCCCAGGCAAGAAGGACAACGTCCCGACCAACAAAGATGGCCAGAAAAGAACCTTGTGTTCCATCTGTTGACAGTAATCGAAAGAATCGACGGGCACCCTGTAGGCCGTATTCCCGTAATCCTGCTTGAGCCATACACTCCTGGAACCTTCGTCATAACAGATCCCCTTGGACGTAACCGCAGTTATGGAATCGCTCGGATGTTCCGCAAGCGACATGGTTTTCGATGTATCCGGAATCCGGAACCACTGACGCTTGATGGTATGCAGCGAATCGATTTTCCCATTTTCATCCCGCAAGCTGTCGGCATATACTGCATCAATTTCCCTCATTTTCTTGGCATTCTTTTTCGCCATCGAACGCATCACGTCGTTTCCGCCGAGTGTCGCCGTGGTGGATGACCAGATATCCAAAGTCAGAGCAAAGCGGTTCCGGTCTTCATCCAAGTCGCGACCGTAGCGGAATTCCAACGAAACCCTGCTGTCGTTCCCTATTTTCTTTGACACATAGAATCCGCCGCCAACTTCCGTGTAAAAGCGGGGCCGCGGAACCGGAATTTTGCAATCAATCGACAAGCAATCATCATCGACATAATAGACTTCGCGGCCGTTCCTAGAAACGTGTTCCGTAAAACCGATTTTCCAGTTGTCGTTCAACGGAATCTGTTCTATCGCCATTCCGCCGCCGGAATAACGCCACAGCGCACCGCGTTCATCGGATTTTATTGCGGGTATGACAATCGCGTTCATGTTGCTCCAAGCCGTAAACCCCAAATAGGGAGAGACAAAACCCATCTGCATGAACGGAGAAAATGTCTGGTAACCCAGCCCAAATGTAAAATAGCCTCCGCTAATATAGCTGGCAAGGTTCACGTCGCCCCACCACTCGGCATAGCTGTAATGGCTGTAGGAATTGTTCTCGTGTCTGCCATTTTCCAGGTCGCCCGCATAATATGACAATCCGAAACTCCCGACCGCACCATCTTTTGCATAGCTATCCATATAGGCCGCCGCCGGAGGCGGACGCATCACGGAACTGCAGCCAGCAAGACATGCGGCAAGCAAAAGGAGCAAAAACAGGGCCGCCTTATTTTTCAATCCGACCGTCATAAGAGCAGACTCATTGAAAAAGCCCAATAAATAAGCGGGTTATCGTCCGGACGCGTTCCCATTTCGAAAGAGAATATATACCCCTGATGATTTTTGGTGTTAGACTCTTTTAACAACGGGATGTTTGTATAGCCAACAAAATCAATACCATAGTAATAAATCCAGTCCTCGACATGGTAGCCATCCCGGAGGGCCGGGTCTATATGATTTCCCGTTCTATAATCCGTACGGGTATACTCACGGAAACCGGGATTGATGATATGCATCTGCCGGAGTCCGCCATGGAGTCCGAAGCCAAGGCCGTGGTTGTTCATGAACACCATGGTTCCGCCGCCGACATTAAGGCTACCCGTAAGCAAACTCTCATGGACATCGGTCGTCATGGCATTATCTTCGTCATAACCAAAATAACATCCGTATGACAGATCGTACGTCGCCGCCAGATAAAGGGGGCCCAACCACTGAACCACCATGGGATAAAGACCCACTTTCAAAAGGGCAGAATAATAGGCATTCAGGAACAATCCGCCACCAAGACGATGGCCTGCCCAATGTTCCGCACCCGCGGTATTTTTTGTTCTGGGCCATTTGAAATCGACCAGGTTCATTTCGAAGCGGAAGCTCGACCCATCAACCTTGTCACGCGAGTAATGACTTTGCAAATCCTCGCTAGTGCTAACGATATTCCCCGTTATATTACAGTAATCACAAGATCCAATAGAAGTCGAGAACGAAAAGATGCGCGAACTTCCTGGAGCAATTTGCCTTGCCAAAAGCGCTTGCGGTACAAAACTGGGCGACAGCACGACATAATCGTCCGCCCACGCGGCAAAAGCGCAGAAAAACACAATCAGCAGGCAAATCTTTCGCATAGTTTGTATAGAGAAAAATAATAAAAAACACACCCGTACAGCCATCTTTTTTATATTTAGGATGAAAAGAGATCAAGACGATGGACCAGAAAGACATTGACCGTACCCGGTATTTCGAGCTGAAAAAACAGCTGGAAGAAGCTAGCCGCCTTTACTACAAGGAAGGCGTCTCCCCCATGAGCGACCAGGATTTCGACTTTGGCCTCAAGGAAATGGAAGCGCTCGAGGCGAAGTATCCGGAACTGCGCGGCAATGCATCGCTCACGCAGCGGGTTGGAAGCGACTTGACGAACGACTTTGCGAAGGTCGCACACGCCGTGCCCATGCTCAGCATCGCGAACGTGTACAGCGCCGAAGAAATGGCGGAGTTCGTCAAGGCGGCCGAGGAAGGGATCGAAAGCCTCGGTGACGACAAGCGCACGACCTCCGCGCATAAGTGGATCTGCGAGCGGAAAATCGACGGCGTTTCGCTTTCCATCGTGTACGAGAACGGGCGCCTGAAGCAGGCAGCCACCCGCGGCGACGGAGCCCAGGGCGACGATGTCACCCTGAACGCGCTCACGATTGCGGATATTCCAGAAAAACTCGATGCAAAGAAGCTGAAAATCGACCCGAGCGAAATCCCACAGGGCACTTTCGAAGTCCGCGGCGAAGTCTACATGGAACGCGAAGCCTTCGAGCGCCTGAACGAGCAGTTCATCTTGGAAGGCAAGAAGATTTTCCAGAACCCACGCAATACGGTTTCGGGTTCGCTCAAGCTCAAGAGCGTGGCCGAATGCAAGACGCGCCCGATGCGTTTCTTCGCCTACCACATTCCGCAGAGCGACAACAAGACGCACGAAGAGAACCTGCTACAGCTCAAGAAGCTCGGGTTCCACACGAACGATTACTGGACTGCCGACAATACCGAAGAAATCATGAAGATTTCGGAGCAGATCGGTGCGAGCCGCGACAGCCTCCCCTTCGAAATCGACGGCATGGTCGTGAAGCTGAACGACCTTGCCATGCAACGCGCGCTCGGCACTACGAGCAAGAGCCCGCGCTGGGCCATCGCCTACAAGTTCAAGGCCGAGCGCGCCTACACGCCGCTCCTTTCCGTAGAATTCCAAGTGGGCCGCACCGGGGCCGTAACGCCGGTGGCAAACCTTGCCCCCGTGCGCCTCGCAGGCACTACCGTCAAGCGCGCCACCCTCCACAACTTCGACGAAGTCTCGCGCCTGGACCTGCATTACGGCGACACCGTCGGCGTCGAGAAGGGCGGCGAAATCATCCCGAAAATCACCGACGTCAAAAAAGAACTCCGCCCTATCGGAGCCGAACCCGTAAAAGCACCCGAAAAATGCCCCGTTTGCGGAGAACCGCTCACCCACATCGACGACGAAGTGATTTTGCGCTGCGAAAACATGCACTGCCCGGCGCAAGTCCAATGCCTGTTCGAACATTTCGTGAGCCGCGAGGCCATGAACATCGAAAACCTCGGCCCCGCCCTCATCGCAAGCCTAATTGCCACGGGCAAAATCAAGCGCATTCCGGACCTGTACCGCCTTACGCTCGAAGACCTCGAATCGCAGGAACGCATGGCCAAGAAGAGCGCCAAGAACGTCTTCGACGCCATCGCCGCATCGAAGGAAAAAAGCCTCGAAAACCTGTTGCACGGCCTCGGCATCCGCTTCGTGGGCCGCACCAGCGCCAGGAATCTCGCCAAGCATTTCCGCACGCTCGATAAAATCCGCGCCGCCACCGTCGAAGACCTGCAAAACGTAACGGACGTGGGCGAACGCATCGGGAAATCCGTCTACGACTTCTTCCACACCGAACGCTACCGCAACGAGGTCGAAGAACTCATTGCGCTCGGCTGTCCCACCGAATTCAAGGGCATCGTGAAGACGCTGTTCCAGGGGCAGACAGCTGTCATCACCGGAACGCTCCCGAGCATGGACCGCGATGAGGCCCGCAAGCTAATCGAAGAGAACGGTGGCAAGGTATCGGGTTCCGTAAGCAAGAAGACGAGCTGGGTCCTCGCGGGCGAAGCCGCCGGATCTAAGCTCACCAAGGCGAATGAACTCGGGATTCCCGTACACGACGAGGCGTGGCTCCTCGCACAAATCGCGAACAGCGATAGCGGCGAGGATTCCGGCGAAAGCGCCGGTCCCGATACAACCGAAAATGACGGCAGCAAAAAGCCCGTCGCAGATGCGAACGGGCAGCTCAGCCTATTCTAAAATCGTCAGGGCTTGGCCGGATCCTGCGTCATCATTTGCAACAGAGAATCATTCACGGCTTCTCTAGGTGTATCCTGGACGCAGCGCAGGGAAAACGACGTGCTTTCGAAATCTTCCGCACGCATCAGCTCATCCTTGCTGTTGATGAGATTCCAGTAGGCAGCGCCTACGTCCCCACCGCCGGACGCTTCCCAGAAATAGGCGCTGGAGCCGAGTTCCATGAATTCGCCGTCGCTGTAGCGCGCCCCCGCAGGAATCGCGTTAAAGCCAGAAACTTCTGTAATGGGCGCACCGCCACGGACCCAGCCTTCGCGCATCTTCATCGCGGAAGCGACACTCCCCTTCCCAATCTGAGCGATACTGGAGACAAGTTCGTCCCATTCCTTCTGCGAAGGCACATGCCAGCCAACCGGGCAAATTCCCTGATGTTCTTCCAGAATTGCGCCCTCGACCGGATTAACAATAAAGTCGGCAGGAAGTCTCATCGCCACATGCCACGGATAAAGCCTACCGTAGCTACGGCACCGAATATCCTTGTCCTCGTAGCAGAAGCTTCCGGGAGCGGCAAAGCGCAGGTTCTCGGCCATCCACCTCTTGTTCCCGATGAGAACCGTCTTGTAGTGGTTTTCGTCGCGGGAATCGTAAATCGCCGTACTGTCGTAAATTTCATCGATACCGGGCGGATCCATCACGCAGCGCACCGGGAAGGCTGCCGCCTTTCCTGAACTGTCACGCAACAGGTCGTCGCCATCATAGCGTAGCGACCAGAAGAAGGCCGACACGGAATCTTTCTCGGCCGTACTCCAGAATCCGGTTGCAGAATCCTTTCCGGTAAACGCAGAGACAGCGGGCAAGAAACCGGACGGCAACGCGTTGAAACCAAACCCGTTTTCACCGGGCATCGAATTTTCCGTTTCCGGCCACACATCGCGCGCCTTGAGGTTTGTTCCCACGGCCACCGCGTCATCTATGTCCTGGATATACGCATTCAGGCGCTCAAAATCATAGATGCTCGGCACATGCCAGCCGACAGGGCACACGCCTCGATGGACGCGCTTGACAGAATCGCGAGCAGTCAATTCCGAGTAGTCGTTCGAAAGTTTCATCGCCGCAGCCCAAGTGTAGAGCCTGCCGTACTTCGCACAGTTCGCCGAATCGCCTCCATAGCAGAAACTTCCCGGGACATCCACATCCAGATTCTTGGCCATCCACACCTGGTCGCCGATATGTATCGCATAGATCTCCCTGTTCTGCACCTTCATGACCTCGGGTTTCACGACAACCGGAGGCGGAGGCGGCTCCTTGATCTTGTAGAGTTTGTCTTCGACGCAGCGGACGGAAACAGCGTTGTCCTTGGTATCGAGAACCTTGTCGAATGACTTGGAGTCGTATGTCAAGCGCCAAAAATAAGCTCCGCCCGCATCGTACTCGGTTGCCGCCCAGAACTGGGCCGACGCCCCCTTGTCCATGAACTCGCCGATGAAATACTTTTCGCCGGCAGGCAGGGCATTGAAGCCAAACTCGTCGCTTCCGAAAGGCAGGCGCAATTCCCGGTCCCAGCCATCCTTGGACTTGAGGCTGATGCCCACACCGTCGCTCTTTCCCGTCTTGCCCACAAAATACTTCATCTTCTTCCATTCCTTGTTGGTCGGGACATGCCAACCCGCGGGGCAAACGTCGTGCACGCGCTTTTTAAGCTTGGTAATGGATGTGGAATTGTAATAATCGACAAGCCTCATCGCCGCCGCCCATGTATAAAGGCGGCCATATTCCTCACAATTCACTTCCTGCTTGTTGTAGCATTCGGTTCCCTTGAGCTTGAAGCGCAAATTCTCGGCCATCCAGCGCTGTTCGCCTATCTGCACCGTCTTGTAGACCTGCTTGTCTCGCGAGTCCACCAGGTCCGGCATCGGTTCAACCGCAAAAAGCACAGTCGACATCAAGAGCACAAAAATTATCACTTTCTTCTTCATGCAAATAAAATAACTTAATAAAGCACCATTTTCACAAAAAAAAATAAAGAACTCACCGAAATGAGTTCTTTAGTACCCCCAAGCGGACTCGAACCGCTGTTGCGGGAATGAGAATCCCGAGTCCTGGGCCACTAGACGATAGGGGCAAGTGTGCCAAGCGGCACAAGTATAGAAAAAATCTACACCCGCGTCAACAGGTTTGAAGCTGCCGACGCAATTTTTTTATTCCTTGTAGAAGAGGTCCAGGTTGCTCTCTACAGGCGTTCCCTTTTCGAGATTGCCGACAAACTCGTTGAACACGGTCATGCCGACGAAACGGCTGCTGTTTTCAACTTCGTCCTTGACGGCCGTTTCGACAGCGGAGGCTTCCGGTTCGATCTTGTTGTTCACGCGGACCATGACAGCACCGAGTTCCGTTTCGATGACCGGGCCCCATTCGCCAACCTTCTGGCCATTGAGCACCTTGTAGAGGTTCGTGCTCGCATAACCGAATCCGGGAACGAAACCTTCAGCAGAAGACTTCTGGTTCTGGAGGCTAACCTTCTCGATCTTTGTAGAATCGGCAGCGCCCTTCCATTCCTTCACCTTGGCGGCGACGGAGTTGAGATAGGCGGCAGCGGCAGCGGCAGACTTCTTGGCCTTCAGGTTGTTCTTGATAGCATCGAAATGCATATCCAGGTCGCGGGCACCAGCCTTGAGTTCCTTAGCCTTCACAGCCAAAGCGACATACTTGCTGTTCTTGAGAACCGGAGAAGCGATCCCGCTTTCGTCCGGGAGGTTTTCGTTGGGCCAAGCATACGAGACAAGACCCCTCAGGTATCCGACAGCGGAAATGCTTCCGTTGTGGCCAATCCATTCAGATTCCTTGACTTCAAGTCCGCGTTCCTTGGCGGCAGCGGCAAAATCCTTTCCGGCATCGACTTCGGTCTTAATCCCCGTCAGGATGCGTTCGAGACTGTCAATCGTTTCGGAGGATGCGTTCACGACAAGCAGGATGTGGCCGACCTTGGCCGTCACGGCACCGGTAGAATCCGTCGTCTTGCCGAAGCTCTTGATGATATGGTAGCCATACTGGGAACGAACCGGTTCGGAAATGGCACCGGAATCAAGGGCGAGAGCGGCCTTCTCGAATTCAGGCACGAAAAGACCCTTGCCTGCGGGCTGTTCCAGGATACCGCCGTTGGCAGCGCTGCCCGGGTCCTCGGAAGAGATGCGGGCCATTTCTTCGAAATCAGCCGTCGAGGACGTGTCGGCAAGCTGGAAGTAAATCGTCATCGCGTATTCGCGGATGCGTTCCTCGTCGCCGGCAGTCGCCGCAACAGGAAGCACGACGTAATTGAACTTCACTGCATCGTTTTCGACAAAGAAGCTATCCTGGTGAGCGTTGAAGTAGCCCTTCACCATGGCGGTATCGACGACATCGTCGGCAACGGCAAAATCGCTATTGGAAGCGAAAGCGATATCAACATCGAAATCGGTCAGGCGGCGGTTGGCCGACCACTTGGCTTCGAGCGAAGTCGGATGGACGGAAGCCCCGACCAGCACTTGAAGTTGACGCATCGGAACGCTCTTGGTCTTGAGTTCTTCTTCAATCTGGAGCATCGAGCCCCACTTGAAAGCTTCGGGAGTTTCGAGCCAAGCTTCGTAATCTTCCTTGGTGGCCGCGGTATCGACCATGAACTTGGGAAGACTGGCGATGTAGGCCTGGCTGCGCTGCATCAAGTCTTCCTGGGAAGTCGCCTGCTGCTGGATAGCGGCAAGACGGTACTGGGCTTCCTGCACCAAGCGGCTACGGACAGCATTGGAATTGTTCTTGAATTCGGCCTTGAGTTCAACAACCGAGGCTGCCAGTCCGGCTTTTTCAATCTGTTCGTCCTGCAGGATCTGACGGACGAAAGAGCGAAGGACATCATTACGAAGCTGGGCATACTGTTCGTCATCGAGATGCTGTTCGCCATTCTGGTTCTGCTGAATCATCTTGATACGGGTATCAAATTCGACAGAAGACACCTTGTGGCCGTTCACTTCCACAATCGGATAGCTCTGCGCCGTCTTGGGGACGCGGTCCATGGCAAGAAGACCGACAGCGATACCCACCGCGAAAATGACGATGACCCATTTAGCTTTTTCATTAATCCACGTTAACATAGATTAGACTCCATAGAAATTTTTGTCGGGGCAAAATATAACAAATAAATGCGATATATAATCAAGAAGGCTCTTTTTTTCTATCGTTGGGACATAAAACCAACCAACGGAGTTTGGTCATGTACGATATTCTAGTCCTCGGGGCCGGCATTTCCGGCCTCTCCGCCGCCATTCACGCGGCAGAAAAAGGCCTCTCGGTCGTTATTTTAACAAAGGGCGCAAAGCCGGATGGTTCATCGAACTACGCACAGGGCGGCATCGCGACCGTCACCGAAAAGACAGACAAGTTCAAGTTCCATATTGACGACACGCTCGAAGCGGGAGCCGGCCTCTGCAAAAAAGAGCCGGTGAACATCCTCACCAAGAGCGGGCCCGCGACCATCAAGCAGCTCGTCAAGTGGGGCGTGCAGTTCACCCCCTCGCCCGCCGACAAGACACAGTTCGACCTGCACCTCGAAGGCGGCCACAGCCACCACCGCATCTTGCACGCGGCGGACCTCACCGGCAAGGAAATCATGCGGGCGCTCCTCGCCGAGCTCCACAAGCACAAGAACATCCATTACATCGAGAACTGCTACATCAAGGACCTCATCTGCAAGGGCGAAGGCAAGAACAAGCGCTGCGTGGGTGCAAAGATTATCCACCAGAAGACGGGCCTTGTCGAAGACCTGCTTGCAAAGGCTTCCATCCTTTCGACCGGCGGTGCCGGCCGCATCTGGCAGTATACCGTATGCCCGCCCGACAGCTGTGGCGACGGCATGGCGATTGCAGCACGCGCTGGCGCTGCCCTCCAGG
Source organism: Fibrobacter sp. UBA3718 (assembly GCF_002371935.1). NCBI lineage: Bacteria > Pseudomonadati > Fibrobacterota > Fibrobacteria > Fibrobacterales > Fibrobacteraceae > Fibrobacter > Fibrobacter sp. UBA3718. The sequence goes on from NZ_DFHR01000013.1 coordinate 69,884, forward strand.
ATATTGAATTCATGCAGTTCCACCCCACAAGCCTTTACGCCCCGAGCCTCAAGAAGCCCTTTCTGATTTCGGAAGCGGTGCGCGGATTCGGCGGCATCCTCAAGAACTACAAGGGCGAAGAATTCATGAACCAGGTGCACCCGCTCCATTCGCTCGCGCCCCGCGACATCGTGGCCCGCGCCATCCACAGCGAAATGCAGCGGCTCGGCAAGCCCAACATGTTTATCGACCTCTCCGGCCGCACCCCGAAGGATATCAAGAGCCACTTCCCGAACATCTACGCGAAGTGCCTCGATGCAGGAATCGACATCACGAAGGAGTGGATTCCCGTGGTGCCCGCCGCACATTACATGTGCGGAGGCGTACTGGTCGATACTTGGTCGAGGACCGAGATCAAGGGCCTGTACGCCTGCGGCGAAGTCGCCGCGACGGGCGTCCACGGCGCAAACCGTCTCGCCTCGAATTCGCTTCTCGAAAGCGTCGTCTTTGCCATCCGCGCCGTCGACAACATCCTCGAAAGCGGACTTCTCAATGCGAAGATCGACGTGAAAAAATCCAACAAGAAAGAGCACGTCACCTTCACGAAGGGCGCCTACTGGCACAAGCGCAAAAAAATCCTCCAGGATACAATGTGGACACACTGCGGAATCGTCCGCACCGTCGCAGGACTCAACCAGGGACTCAAAATTATCGAAGGGCTTGAAAAGGACGTGGATGCCGCCGTCAAGAACAAGGAGACGGACAACTTCTACTTCATCGAATTCCTGAACGCTCTCCAGGTTTCGAAGATGATCCTGATTGCGGCGCTCCACCGCAAGGAATCTCGCGGACTGCACTACATCCTCGATTACCCGAATCCCGACCCGAAAACGAAACACCACACGATTTACCTGAACGACAAGAAGTAGGGCAGACAAGATGGCTGTGGCAAAAAAGACAAAGGACGCATTGCCGAAGCGAATCGGAGGCTACACGCCGACGCAGATGCTCGGGCACGGAGCCATGGGAAACGTATGGCTCTGTCACGACGAGTCGCTCGACCGCATGGTCATCGTGAAGCAGATGATCCCGAAGCTTCTGGACCAGGATTCCTTCATCTACCGCTTCCAGCAGGAGGCGACCATCCTCGCCCACCTCAACCACCCCGCCATCGTCGTTCCTTACGCCCTCTGGAAAGAAGCCGACGGCCAGCTTTCGCTTTCGATGGAATTCGTGATGGGAAAGAACCTGCGCGAAATCCTCGATGTGTGCAAGCGTCCGCCCGTATGGGTCGTGATGGCGATCCTCCACGAGATATTCCTCGCATTGAGCGCCGTGCACCGTGCGGGCATCGTCCACCGCGACCTGAAACCCGCGAACATGATGATTGACCGCGACGGCCGAATCCGCCTGCTCGATTTCGGCGTCGCACACGTCGACAAGCGCTACGAAGACGACATGACGCTCACCATGGCAGGCTCGCAAATCGGCACCGGCGCCTACATGAGTCCCGAACAGACCGTCGGAGACGAAGCCACGCCCGCTTCTGACCTTTTCAGCATGGGCATCATCGCAAGCGAGATGCTCCTTGGCGAGAACGTATTCCGCGGACAGTCGCTAAACGAGACGTTCCAAAATATCCGCAGGATGGTCATTGGCAAAAAGGCTTTCCCGCCGGACACACCAAAGGAACTGGTAAAGCTCATCACGCGTCTTCTTGAAAAGAAGCCCTCCAAGAGGCCTCTTTCGGCAGCCGACGCAGCCGCAGAGCTCAGCCGCATCATGCGAATTTACCCGCGCGACCTTACCCCCTACCTCGCCGACTGGGTCAACTCCACCATGAAGGGCGAAAAAACAACCATCGAGCCGGAAACATATGCAAACAGGTCCAAACTGATTATCGCGATTACCGCACTGTCCTCCATCGCAGTTACAGCAGGCGCATTCTTGCTCATTTCAAGCATCTAAAAGAACTTAAAGGTCACTATGAATTGGATTGACATATTCAGCCTCATTTGCATTCTCGTCTTGACACTCATCGGTGTGTGGCGCGGTTTCCTGAAAGGGTTGTTCCGCGTGCTCGCCTGGGCCACCGCCATCGCCGGCGCATATTTCTCGTACGACCTCCTGGGAAACACCATTGCGTCCAACCTGCAAATCGGCAGTTTCACCGTCAGGATTGTCTGCATCTGCCTCGGGTTCCTCATCCCGTTTCTCACCTTGTTCGTCGTCGGGCATTTCTTCGAAAAAAAAATCAAGGACACCTCGCTCGGAAAAGCAAACCGCATCCTTGGCGGCATCCTGGGTTTATGCAAGGGATGGCTCATCTGTTTCGTATTGCTGACCATCCTCCACATCCTGCCCGTTTCCGGCGACCTGCACGAGGCTCGCAACGACGCTATCGCCTACAGCCTTTACAAAAGGAACATCGAATTGTTCGGATTCTCGTCCAAGGAAGTTGACCTCGTGGGAATGGCCGAAGAAAGGGCAAAGAAGCTCAGCAACGAATTAACGAACAAAGCCGTCGAAAAGGTCAAGGAATCCTCCGTCCAGGCCGCAGAGCAGGCCAAGGAAGCCGCCGTAAAAGCAATCGAAGAAAAGAAGGATTCCCTAGTCAAGAAGATTGACGCAAAAAAAGACTCCGCCGTTTCCAAGGTCAAGGAAAAGGCGGACAAGTAAGCGGCACGCCTTAATAGGCTAGCCGTTTCGCACAGGCTTCGGCTTCACGCACAATTTCTTCTTCGCCATCCACGTGGCGGCCACGCATTACGAACTTTCCGTTACAGATAACCGAATCGATGCAACTGCTGTCGGCAGCGTACACCCAGTTACTTACCAGGTTGTGACCAGGCACCATCCGCTCGTTCTTCAGGTCGACCAGCAGGCAATCCGCGAGGTAGCCTTCCTTGATTTCGCCGGCATCCATTAGCCCGTAGGCGCGCGCAGAGTTCACCGTCGCCATTCTAAGCGCGTCGTGCGCAGGCAAAGTTTCCGCGCCACCCTGCACCTTCGCAAGCAACGCCGCAAGCTTCATCTCCTCGTGCATGTCGAGGTTGTTGTTCGAAGAATCGCCGTCCGTACCGAGGGCGACATTTGCACCGGCACGCAACAGGCGGTCAATCGGCGGGATACCGCTTGCAAGTTTCAAGTTCGAATTCGGGTTCAATACCGCCGTCGCGCCCGAATCCACGAAAGCCTTCATGTCGTCATCCGAGAGATGAACGCAATGCGCCGCAGCGAGGTTCGAACCGAGCATTCCCGCACGTTCCAGCAGGCGGACCGGACTGCACCCGTACTGCCTTTCGCAATCTTCCAGTTCCTTTTTCGTTTCGGAGAGGTGCGTATGGACCATGAAATTTTCGGAACGGGCAAAGTCGGCACAGCGCTTCAGCAGCGTCTCGCCCACTGTGTATACGGAATGCGGGGCAACCGCAAGGCGCACGCGTTCCGATTCACCGGTATGCGCGGCAAGGAACTTGAAATTGCCCTCAATCGCTTCTGGCGACATGAGAGATTCCGCAAACGTCACGCCCACTGCAGCACGTATGCCCATCTCCCCGACAACCTTGATGGTACGTTCGCGATGCCAGTACATGTCGGCAAAGAAAACCGTACCCGACTTAATCATCTCGAGAAGGGCAAGTCGACAAGCCACGTCGATATCGTCACCCGTAAGTTTGGCCTCGAACGGCCAGATGTATTCCTGCAGCCACTTCTGGAGCGGCATATCGTCGGCATACCCGCGCAAGAGCGTCATGGCCGCATGCGTGTGCCCGTTGTAAAACGCCGGGAGCACGGCAAAATGCGAGCAATCGACAATTTCGGCCCCATCGGCATCTGCCGGAGCAGCCGCATCCGCTATTTTCAGGAACCGCCCGTCCCCTATAACAATGTCCTTTCGCGACGTTTTATCGCATTCCGCCTCGACCAGGGCCGATTTCAAAAGTATTTTTTTCAATTTAAAGCCTATTTTTATATACCATGCTATTCTATATCGCAAAATAAAATATATAATAATCCTATGAACTACGACGAACTCGAAACACTACCCATTTCCAGAAATACCTTCTACAATCTGGATATCTTCAAGAACGTGCAGTTCGAAAAACTGGCGGGCTTTCTCCTTTCCTGCTCGACTGAAATTGTCGAACCGGGAACCAAGCTCATCTACCCGGAACTCGAGAATCAACGCCTGATTATCCTCCTGGAAGGCCTTCTCGAAGTCAAGCTCGAATCCCAGGGCGGAGAATTCACCGACACCATTAAACCCGGACACTGCGCCGGGGAAATGTCCATCTTTGACGACATCAAGCCTAGCGCAACCGTAAGCGCCAAGGAAAAAAGCAAGCTCCTTATCATCCCGGCAGACGTGGCAACGGTCATGGTCCACGCATCACACCAACTTTGCCTGAACTTCCTGCATATCCTGAGCCAGAGGCTCCGCAACAACAACAAGGTCGTCTGCGAGGAACAGTACCACATCCGCTGCATGGAAGAATTCGCGAAAATCGACCCCATGACCGGGCTCCACAACCGCCGCTGGCTCGAAGAGATGTACACGCGCGAAATCAACCGCAGCAACATTGGCAACTTCTCGCTCACCGCGTTCATGATCGATGTCGACCACTTCAAGAACGTGAACGACACCTACGGCCACCTCGCCGGTGACCAGGTGCTTATCTCTGTAGCAAGGACCCTAGTGCACAGCCTCCGCCCCTCCGACATGCCCGTGCGCTACGGCGGCGAAGAATTTACCGTATTCCTCCCCGGAACCACGACCGAAAACGCGAAGGTTATCGCCGAACGCATCCGCAGCAACATGGAAAACATGAGCGTGGTGCTCCCCGACGGAAACGTCATCCCTGTTACGGTGAGCATCGGCTTTGCCGAACGCGTTGACGGGGACACCGTCGCAAGCCTCATCGAACGCGCCGACCAGGCCGTCTACCAGGCAAAAGAAAACGGAAGGAACCGCGTCTGTCAGAATCTCGGCGGCGGCAAGTTCAATTTACTGTAATCGAAAAAAGAGCCGCCAAAGCTTCAGTTCATTGAATGTCATCCCCGCGCAAGCGGGCGGACAGCACTTGGCAACTTGTTGCTTAGTGCGCGTGGCCACCAAGGTGGGGATCTTTATTTGTTTTCAAGGAGTTTCTGTACCGATTGCGCATACGCCTGCAAGCTCGGGTCGCGGGCACCCATCAACAAGATGGTGTCGCCGGGCTGGGCGCATTCGACCATCTTCTTCGCGCATTCGTCACGGTTCTCGATGTAGATGGCCTCGCAGCCCTTCAGCAGGAGGTCGTCGGCAAGGTCGCCCGCGCTGATATCGCGCGTGACGGTACCGCCCGCATAGTAGATTTCGCTGAAGAACATCATGTCGTTGTCGCGATCGAAGTCAAAATCCTTCGGGCGAAGCGTCTTCGCGATGAATTCCACAAGATCCTTACGGAGGAATCGCGTAGGCCCAAAGCCATGCGGCTGGAACCAGGCAATCACGCGGCCCTCGGTAAAGTCCTGCGCGCTTTTGATGCTTGCCGCAATCTTTGCGGGGTTATGCGCGAAGTCATCCACGAGGGTAACGCCATTGAACGTTCCCAATATCTGATGGCGGCGGAACACGCCCGGGAACGTTGCAAGCGCGTCGGCACACGTATGGAGCGAAACGCCCGCAAAGAGCGCCGCAGCCGTCGCCGCAAGCGCATTTTCCATGTTGTGCTTGCCCGGGAGCGGCACCTCGAAGTTCACGAGTTCCGCCTTATGGCGCACGCGAAACTTGATATGCGTACCGGCAGTCTTGAAGTCCGTGCCCTGCACGCCCACGTAGTTCTCGAACCCGAAATCAAATTCACGACCCGCACTGAACTTCTTCGCCAGCGGGTGCGCGTCGTTCACGATCAAGATCTTTCCGTTGTCAAGGATGTTGTGGCTGAACTTGAGGAAGATTTCCTGCAGTTCATCCATTTCCTTGTGGTCCTTGTCCACATTCAAAATCAAGCCGATTTCCGGCTCATAGCGCACGAGCGTTCCATCGCTCTCGTCAGCTTCCACCACAAGCCATTCGCCCTTGCCACTGACGGCATTGCCAATCTTCCCCTGCGCCTGCAGGTTCACGAGACCAGCGCCCGTCATCACGGAAGGCTGCAATCCGGCGTATTCCAGGATGTGGTAAATCATCGCGGTCACGGAGCTTTTACCGCTTGTACCGCTCACCGCAATCGTGCGGGCTTCCTTCGAAATCTTCGCGAGCATTTCACTACGGTGCATAACAGGAACGCCGAGTTCCTTCGCGCGCTTCAAGTCGGGGTTCGTATCCTCGATGGCGGTACTCACCACCACGGCAGAGAGGCCCGCGACAATGCCCGAGCCGTCCTGCGCGAAGCACTTGATTCCGCAATCCTCGAGCTGGCCCATCACGAGCGGCTTTTCGCACTTGCCCGCCAGGAATTCACCGAACTGACGGTCGGACCCGCTCACCGCGACTCCCTTGCCCGCCAGGTACTGGGCGATAGCACTCATGCCCACGCCCGCAACACCGATAAAGAAATATGAATCAGTCATCGTCCAAGACCTTAAAAACTAAAGCAAATCCGGGTCAATCGTGGGTTCGTAACCGGGTTCCACGAAGTCCTCGGCAGAAATCCCTTTACGACGCGCGGACTTCATCTGCCTGATGAGTTTGCGTTCAGCGGCCTTCGCCCTGCGCTGCGCGGCCGTAGCAGCCTTCTCTGCATGACGCTGGGCGCGGGTTTTACGCTCCTTCAGCTCCGGGAAGACGCATTCATCGAACTTGTCGAGCGATTCCTCATCGAGTTCGTCATCGGAACCTTCGTCAAAGCGGATGTCCGCATCAAACTCATGGAATCCTTCTTCCTCGTCGAACACGGGCGCATCTGCCGGGCATTCCTTCTTCAGGAGTTTCAGCACCTTCGCGAAAGGTTCTTCCATCGGAACCTTGAACTTCATCTTCTTGCCTGTCCGCGGGTGGATGAGTTCAATCTTCACCGCCTGCAGGAGCTGCGCCGGAGCTATTTTCAACATCTTCTCCGCGATTTCCTTCATCAGGGGCGGCACACGGTTCAGGCTCTCCTCGCGGCCGTCATACAGCGGGTCGCCCACCACCGGGTGGCCCGTATAGCGGGTGTGCACGCGAATCTGGTGCGTGCGACCCGATTCGAGCTGCAGTTCGAGCAAAGTAGCAATCGCAAAGAACTGCTTTGCAACAAAATGCGTACGGCTTTCCTTGCCACCCTTCACCACAGCCATCTTCAGGCGATTTTTCGGGTTGCGACCGATAGGGGCATCAATGCAGCCTTCCAGGTCGCGCGGGCAGCCCCACACAAGCGCATTGTAGGTGCGGTGCAGCGTGCGGGTTTCGAGCTGGTGCGCCAAATGCCTGTGGGCGGCGTCGTTTTTAGCCACCACCATGAGGCCCGGCGTATCCTTGTCCAGGCGGTGCACGATACCTGGACGAAGCGGGCCGTTGACTGCCGAGAGATTGTCCTTGAAATGGTGCAGGAGCCCTGCGGCAAGCGTTCCCTTGCTCACACCGTTCCCCGGATGCACCACCAGGTTGCGCGGCTTGTTCAGCACGACAATGTCCTCGTCCTCGTACACGATGTCTAGCGGGATATCCTCGGGTTCGAGCGTACTCGAAGGCTTCTCGATAAGTTTTTCCACGACGACGACCATGCCGGTCTCCACGCGGAAATTCTTGGAAGCCGGAGCACCGCCGACTTTCACCTCCCCCGCGGCAATCAACTTCTGCACGTCGGTACGGGAAACGTTCTCCATTGCGCAGACAAGGAACTTGTCGATGCGCTCGCCGGAATGTTTTTCTTGTACGAGGTAGTTCATGCCTAATCCTTCGGCTCGGTTGCATCAGACACCTGCGATTCCTGGTTAGCTTCGGGCGCCTTGGAATCGGCAAGTTTCTGTTTCTCTATTTCCTTTTCTTCCTTGATCTGCTTATGCAGTTTCTTCAAAACAACAGGCGACAGAATCACGATGGCAACACCTACCGTAACGAAGGAATCCGCGACGTTGAACGTCGGGAAACGTGTCATGATAAAGTCGGGCAAGTCGCAATCGATAAAATCGACAACCATGCCGAGGCGCATGCGGTCGATGAAGTTTCCGACGGCTCCGCCGAGAATCATCACCACGCCCAAGCGACTCATCCAGTCGCGCTTGTCGATGGACTTGTAAAACCATAAAAGTACAACAGTCGCGACAACCGAAATCAGCAAGAAGAATAACCAAGGAGGCAAGAACGGCATCAGGTCCTGCGGGCGGCTGCTGAACGCGGCCCCCTTGTTAAAGACCAGCTGGAAGCGCACAAATTCACCAATCACGTTGATAAAATCATGGTTCGGCGCACCCGTCTCGTTCGTGAACCGGGCAAGCGCCCACAGTTTCGTGAGCTGGTCTGCCACAATGCTAAAAAGGATTACACCAATATGGAACGGCCACTTGTTATAGAACTTCATCAATACACCGGGCGACTAGACACCCGCCTCCTTCTTCAAGTTGCTGTAGGATTTTTCAATCCACCCGTCCGAATAAAAATGCGTCGAAGTAGACTTGATAATCTTCTTCACCGTATCTCGCGAAATCTTCATCTTCTTGTCAGAAACGAAAAGCCCCGAGCCGTCACCAATGAGCTTCATGTTTTCGGCAGCCATGAACAGCGGCCAAAGGCAGAAGAGCCTCGTGCGCATCTTCAAGTTCGGCACAAGTTTCGTATAGGCAATCGCATCGTCCAGATGCATCCACGCCTTCTTGACAAGTTCGCCCATCACGGCAGCGCGGCGTGCATCAAAATCGGCCCTCACTTCCTCAGAAACACCGGCCGGAGCAACAAACATCTCGTAGGAATGCGCAAAGCCATGACGGCGGCAGATTTCTTCGGGAACAAAGCACACGCGACGTGCAGAATCCTCCACGCAGTCCTTCACGATGTTTGCGACCTGGAGCGCAAGCCCGAAGCTCACATCGAGCTTTTGCATTTGAGCCTTGCGGGCGTCTCCAATCAGGCACGTATCCGCAGCGAACAAGTTCGTGAGCAGCTTTCCGACGATACCCGCCACATAGTAGCAGTATTCGTCCAGATCGGCGACGCTTTCGAGCGTAAACCATCCCGAGCTCAGCGCCGCCTCCTGACGCAAGGCAAACTTCGCCATGCCGCGGCACATCTCGATAGTGACATCGCGGACCGGAGCAGCATAAACCTCCGGCAATTCCTTCAACAGAGGCACCACCACATGCGTATGCAGACAGAGGTTCATGTAGGGGTGTTCGGACTTGCGCCAGCTTTCGGGGAGCGCCGCCTCGAATGCGATAACAGCCTCCTCCTTCAAGTCGGGAGTGCGGAAAATGTCGGCAAACAGCCCGAGCAATTCTTCCTTCTCGGATGCGTTCATGTCGGGGTCGTCTTCCACCGTATCGGCAATGCGGAGGTAAAGGTAGGCAAGCAGGATGCTCTTGTGGAGTTTTCCCTTCAACACGTTGATGTTGAGCGCAAACGTCCTCGATACGAGAAGCAAAATCTCCTCGGCATATTGCCAGGCCTTTTTCCCGTCCAAAACTTCCTCGCCCATTCCGAGCGTGTCCAAAATATTCTTAGACATAGGTGGTCTCCGCATATACGTCGGGCGGAATCTTTTTGGTTTTCGCCATGGCGTTCACATATTTCCAAAGACGTCCGTGCGCTTCCGCATTCTTGAGCTTCTTGGTAAAGCTCCAGATGGTACGGTTGTGGACATCGGCCTCGCTGCGGAAATTGCCCTTGATTTCGGTCTCGTAGCGCACCTTGCGGTATTCAAGGAAATATGCAGACTGGAAAAGCAGTGCCGTACGCTTCTTCGCCACATTGCTCAGAACCGCCACTATTGCAAAGAACAGCGGAACGGCAACAAAGCCGTAGAACCACAGCAAATCACTCAGCTTCATCAGCGCCCATGCGACGGGAATGACGGACGCGACCGACGCGACCACGCCAAACACGATATCCAGCGGAATCCAATAGCCCTTCCATTCGGGCACGAAAGCCCACTTGTGTCCCTTTTTCATCTGCTTCTTGAGATATGTCGGGTAGGAAACTCGATAAAACCAGAAATAAAGCCCGACCCAAAAAAGAAGCGGGGTCCAAAACCAATAATCCATACTTTCAAGAATTTGCATACGAGAGTAAATTTAAAAAATTAAACCGACAATCCAAAACGATAATCTAGCAGCTAACCGCCAGTTCCGAAATGGCGAGAGCGGGGACCTTGATTCCGGAGAAACGGTCATAATACTCGTTCCCGACTCCAACGACATTCTGGATAATGTCGAAGAAGTTCCCGGAAAGCGTCACCCCGTCAACCGGGTGCTGAACGACGCCATTTTCGCACCAGAACCCGTGCGCCCCGATGCTGAGCTCGCCGGAAACGGCGCTGCAGCCGGATCCACCTTCGAGACGCACGACCAGAAGGCACTTCGGGAACATCTTGAGGAGTTCCGCCGTCGAGGCCTCACCCGCAGGGACAAACATGTTCCAAAAAGTCGTGCCCATCTTGGAACCAAAACCGCGCGCAGCGTTCCCGCTCGAAGAGCGCCCCGCCTTGGCTGCGGTTTCAAGATTGTAGAGGGCCTCGTTAAAAATACCGTTCTTCACGACTTCCACACGGCGCGTGAGCGAGCCTTCGGAATCGAAGTAGACCTTGTTGCAGAAGTTTTCGGAATTCGGATCGCTCCACAGAGAAAACTTGTCCGAAGCAATTTTCAAGCCTTCCTTGTCCGCAAGGCGCGAAGTTCCCTTCTGCATGGATTCCGCAATAAACGGAGACGCATACATGTTCATAAAGCGTCCCGCAATACGTTCCGAGAACACTACCGGAATCTTGCCGCCTTCTATCTTTTTTGCCCCGAAAAGTTCCGTTGCATACGTCGCAGCCCTGTCGGCGATTTCCTTCATCGAGATTTCGTTCCAGTCGCGGCTGCTCTTTACGAAATTGCCAAGTTTGCTTATGCCGTCGCGTATGGCTACGGCCCCCGCCCCGACCGAAACCGAATTATCCCTGTCGGTGTAGAAAAGCCCGTTGCTGTTCGCCACTATCGAGATTTCGCGGTTCAAGTCCGCCCCCAGATAAGGGATGTTCACGATTTCCTTGGAACGTGCAAATGTTTCCTTTTCCAGCTCAATGCAAAAATCCTTGAGCTCTGCAAGCGAAAGCTTTTCGAGCGCAGGATTGTAGTTTGGGTTTCCTTCCGGAATCTTGGCGGGCGAAGGAAGCTTGATATTCACGGGCTCGGTCCATTGCGTATGGCATACGGCATCCCTGATGGTCTGCGCAATCGCCTCTTTCGTGAGGCGTTCGGTATGCGCGTAGCCGGGGCGACCATCCTTAATCACGCGGAGGCCAAGCCCTACGGAATCGGAAATTTCGGTATTCTGCACCTGCCCCTGGAAAACGGACAAGCCTTCGGAATGCGAATTCGAAGCGATAATGTCAAACTGTTCCGCCTCGCCCATCGCGAGATCGCACATACAAGAAACGGCATCGGTAATATTCATTATGCATTCCTCTTTGCTTTAGATGCGAGCATGCGCCAGTAGGCCGCAGGGCTACCTGTCACGGATTCGAGCGATTCGGCAAGTTCGCGGGTGATTTCCACCGTTCCCGCAATCAAGCCTTCAAGCGTTTCCATCGGCACCCCGATGCGGCGCGCGAATTCGGCCTTGTCCATCTTGAGCCATTCGATACCTTCCAGAATAGCCTGCCCCGGAGTGGGGGTTCCATGCCTTGCCATAAAGACCTCTATAATTCCACGTCTTTCCAACCTTCCGCACCGAAGCGGAGGTCGCGTTCCACGAATTCCCAAATTAACAATTTCTTGCCCTTGAGTACGCCTGCCTTGCGGGCAAGTTTCTCGCGCACCAAGGTCGAAGCGCCGCCATCGCTCACAATGGAAGCTACCGGGCGGTTCATATCCTTCGCGAAGTGCGCAATCCATCCGGCGTTCACCGGCGAATCGGTCTGGTAAATGCGGCTGAAACTGTCTCCGAGAATCAAAATCTTTGCCTTGCGGAAATCGTCCTTGAAGGGAATATGTGAAGAATCGGAAACCACATGCCCGATTACCTTCTGCACTTTGAACACGCCGAACTTGTTGAGTCCGCTCATCTCGCCAATATCGCCCATGCGGTCGGCAACGGAATCAGATGCGACGTATTCCATAGACGGTTCGCCAATATCTACGATGCCCGCGTCCGCCATCTCGCGCACCTTGCCCGCAATCACGCCTGCCGCAAGTTCAGCTCCGCGCGGAGTCCAGTGCGTGTCGTCGTTCAGGTAGAGCGGCCCGAGTTTTGCATCGTCAGCCTTCGCGGCAAGGAGCGGCGTGTACAAATCCACCGTATGGAGCCCGAGCCGTGCGAGCGAATCGAGAATCGCCTTGCCGTGGCCTGTGCTGTTAAAGCCTGCGACCGGGGATGCGCCGGTCAGCCTTTCGGGATAGATGCTCGGCTTGCCCGGAGTAATCACCACCAGGAGTTCCACGCCCTTCGCCTTCAGCTGGTCGCGGAATTTTTCAATCGCTGCAATCGGGTTATCCAGTTTTGCACTGCGCACATCCAGCGGGGACGGTTGCACCAGGAATTCCACATCCTGCCGGTAGAATAGCCAGCGGTCTTCCCCCGCACCGAGAACCACCTTCTCGCCCGGATCGTTAAAGATATTCCACACCGCGAGCTGGTAACGCGGGCGCACCGCAAGCACCAGCGCATTCTCGTCTTCAACCTTCTTCTCGAAAGCCCGCAGGTAGCGGCTCGTCCATACGCCGTAATGCTTGACACCCGAAATTGCCCGCACAACAGAGAAATGCCCGAACTCGCCCACCACCGCCTTGAGAGTCGAATCGACGCCCCTGAAACTTTCGGGCTCGTCCTCGAGGCTTGCCAGCAGCGTGTCTGCCTGCTTGAGCAGCTTGTAGCCCGCCTCCGCGGTATCGAGCGACGCATACGCGTTGACGGTCAGCGCGACCGCCTCCAAGTCCGAAAGCGCACCGATGACCGGTTCCAAAGCGTCCGCGGTTTCCGAACCAGCAGCAATGGATTCACGGGCGGTCCTCCAGGTGCTATCGAGCCTTGCCGAAAGCATCTCCATGCGCGACTCGCGCACAAACGGCGTATAAAGAACATCCTTGAAAATATCGAAAGAAACAAACCGTTTATCGCCACGCAAATCCACAACGGTCTGCACCGTAAACGGCAGCAGCAACAACAAAGCAAATAGAACTACGATAACGAGATAAACTTTCTTCACGATGTAAAGTTAGAAAAAAAATTTGCGAGATCCCCACCATGGTGGCCACGCGCACTAAAGAGCATAGCTCTAAGTGCTGTCCGCCCGCCTTCTCCCCAAAGAGGATAACTCTACTATGGCAACAAGTTGCCAAGTATCGTATAGCGGGGATGACAACAAAAACGCTGGTGGAATCAACCACCAGCGTAATACCCGGTCCGCGACTCGAACGCGGAGCTCATCCTTAGGAGGGACGCGTTTTATCCTGTTAAACTAACCAGGCATGCAACCTTCAGGCCTTGCGGTCTTTCAAGTTCGCGACAAATATAACTAAAAGCGCCCGTTTTGTCATCGGGGCGAAAGTCCGCCTAGTAAGCGTGGTCGCAGTCGACGTTCTCCTTGCCCTTGATTCCGTTCGCACATTCGATAAGGCCCTGGAGTTCGCCGTTGCGGAACGTGCCCCAGCTCTTTTTGTCCTGTTTCTCGGTCAAGCAAACCTTGTTGGTCGTTTCGGGATCGATTCCCTCAACCCCGTTTACCGGAATCCATTCATAGCAAGTTTCCTTGACGGTAAAGGTCATGTACTTGCCATCGAGTTTACCGTCGCGGTAGTTGCCGAAGGAGTATCCGAGGTCGTTCGGGCCATTGAGCTTGCCCTTCTTGTAATCGATGGTCACCTTGTCCTTCGGCTTGTTTTTCTCGCGCTCTTCCTTCATCTTGTTGAAGGCTTCCATGGCCTCTTCCTTGTCTTTCTTCTTCTTGATCTTGGAAATGCGCTTCAGTTCCTTCTTGTCGGCAGCTTCAATCGCCTTCACGTCTTCGACAAACGGGTAGTGGACCACGACCCTGCCATGAATCGTGTTATCCCAGTAGGGGATTTCGGCCATGAGGAAGCCCTTGTGCGAAAACATGTTGACTACGCCATGTACAGCGCCCTTGCGGTAAGGCACTTCGAGATGGAGGAAGTAATACTTTTCAAGCTTCTTATGGAGTTTCTTGTCGGTCACGCTAAGGTTGTCCATCGCGCTGTAGCGGTAGAACTTGGCCGTACCGTTCTTGACTCCGTGGACATAGTCCACCGTATAGAGGACCTTGCCAAAATCCTTGCCCTGACGCGCCGGGAGCGTAAGGTCGTTGCCGTAACCCGTCTCGCGGCCGTGGAACTTGCCTTCGGCATCCACGTGCATCACGTTCTCGATGTAGCCGTTCACGAGGAATCCCGACCATTCGTTTCCGTCCTTGCAGCGCACATCGCTATAGTCGGGGAAACTCCCGATGGATTCGGGCAGCAGCTTTTCGGGGAGCCCGGAGATGCTGAAAACCCCCTTCTTGTCCCAATCCAGAAAACGTTCCGTCCCCGGACGTTCATGATACTGGAAAAAGCAGAGGACACTATCAGAACGGTCCTTGCGTTCATCGAGATACTTGCCGAAATCGGTAAGATTGGAATCCTCCCCCTTCTTCGCCTTTTTCTTGGACTCGGGGAATTTTTGAGCGATTGCATCATGAACCTTGCCGCCCTCCTTGAAATCGGACAGCTTGAAGCTGCTGTTGTTCAGGTGGTCGACGCAGAGGTCGAGACTCTTGTTGTAGGTCTCGCTCGTATCGCTGCAGTCCTTCGCGCGGCAGGGATAAATTTCGAACGGCGGCAGGTCCCAGACCTTGTTCACCTTCGTGAGCACTTCGCCCTCCTGCCAGTCCTCGCCTTCGGTGTCCTCGACATTGAAGCAACCGCAAATCCACGCATCGCCATAGGTCTTGATTCCAAGGCGCTGGATTTCGTCCGCATTCACGTGCGCGACATTCTCCATCCAGCAGTCAAAATACTTCGAGCTAAATTGTTGAGCCTGTGCCGCAGCGACAACCGCAGCCAGGGCAACACAAACTTTTAAAAAGGTCTTTGTCATCTTTTAATTCCTTTACAGGAATAAAATATAGACAACTTTCCCCGAAAAAGAGCAAAGCAGGGCAAAAACAGCGTGTTTAGCCACCGGAGAGCTTGACCGTAAAGCCCTTTTTCTCCAGTTCTGTTTTCAAAATATTACGTTTGTCGCCCTGGATCTCGATGTTGAAGTCCTTCACGGAGCCTCCGACACCGCATTTTTGCTTGAGACCGCGCGCCAGATCCTTGAGTTCGTCTTCATCGAGCGGAATTCCGGAGACGACACTCGCCATCTTGCCGCCCCCGAGGCGCTTTAACTGAATGCGCACGACGCCGTCGCCCTGCGGGCGCTCGACCTTCGGCTTTTCTTCCTTGACGCGGCCGACCCCGGTCGCAAAAACGAGCGTGGAACGTTCTTCGACAGACATGGCTACTCCTTGTCCGAAGATTTACGGTTCATGACCAATGCAACCAGGAGCCCGACAAGAACGTAGAGCGCCACCGCCGAAACAAGGGCCAGGATATCGGAACCAGTCTTGTCGGAAACCTTGATAAACAGGAAAACCGAGCAGGGCATGGCAAGCAGAAAGAGAATGCCGGGAAGATGCTTCATGCCCCACAATATAGTTTTTCCGCAAATGAAGCGATGTCACTTCACTTCCAAATCGAACGTCTTGCCGTCAGCAGTTACCTTGTACCTGCCCTTGAACCCGCGGAACTTCGCGACACCGTCCGCACCGGCCTTCACCGTCGCCTCGGTAGTCCACACCTTGTGCCACAGGTCATAGACACGCTTGGCGGCTGGTTTTTCGCGACCGTCAGCGGCGACGATGCCTCCGTTCTTGACCCAGTGGCGGTTGTCCCAGAATCCCCAGAGCACAATTCCGTTGATAGCGGGGTGGCTAAACGCAGTACGGATGAAGGTCTCGAACTTTTCTGCCTGCACTTCTTCGGGGTCATTCATGCCTACCTGCCAGTCGCCAACGTCAAATTCGGTCACCTTGATCGGAAGCCCGAGGCTCGCAAGCTTGTCGAGACGTTCCTTGATGAGACCCGGCACAACCGGACGCAGGCCAAAATGGCACTGCACGCCGATTCCATGGACAGGGACCTTACGGGCGAGCATTCCCTTGATGAGGCTCACGTAGCGGTCCGTCTCCCCTGCCGCGACGACATTATACTCGTTGATGTAGAGTTTCGCGTCCGGGTCGGCACGGTGCGCCCAGACAAACGCACTGTCAAGGATGCCCCAGCCGCAAGTATTGAACGTGTAAGATTCATGCAGAGGTTCGTTCCACACGTCATATTCCGTAATTTTCCCCTTGTATTCCTTGAGGTCGCGCTCGATACGGGCCTTGAGGAACTTCGCGAAATCCTTGCACTGTTTCGCATTCTTGGGGTTGGAGTAGTGCTTGTCGAAACCATAGCCCTGGTGGCCCCACATGAGCGCATGTCCACGCAGCTTCCAGCCGTTTTCCCTGGTGAAATCCACGTAGCGGTACATCTCGTCCTTCAGAATCTTGCCCTTCTTGGGTTCGTATTCCGGCCACTTGAACTGGTTCTCGCTCACCGCATGCCAAAAGAGCTTTTTCGCTTCGCCCTTGTACCAGTTCTCGATGCTGTCACTCTTGTCGCTCGTGGTAATGTTGAGGGCGGTTCCGAACGGGAACGCATGTTCGACAAGCTTTACGGACACCTGGGAACCGGGAGCCGCCTTCACCGTGAAGTCCGCCTTGCGCAGACTGTCGATGCGGGTTTCCGCATTATTGTACCAGGCCGTATCCATGGCCTCGGACTTCTCGATTTCCACATCGTCCATCTGCAGCCAGCCCTTTTGCAGGCCTACATGGAACGTCACATTGTTGAGGCCATAACCCTTCTGGTCGGCAAGGAAGGTCATCGAGAACGTCTGCCACTTGTCGGTAAGCTGGAAGCTCCCGCTTTCTTTTTGACGATAGTCGGGCGGCCCGCCCTGCACCACCGCATTGATAGGCATGTTGCCCTTCGCCTTGAAGGTGAGCGTGTAATAGGCTGAATCGGCCAGCCACTGGGGCGGCTGCAGCTGGAGTCCCCACCAAATTTTAGGAAGATCCTTCACCACCACCTTAACGCCCTGCGAGCCGTCGAATCCAAGGCCGGGCTTGGCAAGCTGCATCTCAACCTTCGCCGGACCGTCGGGATTGTTCCACAGGTACCAGCCCCCGTCTCCATATTCCATATCGCCGTTGCTCAGCACGTTCTTCGCCATCGAGGGCGCAGCAAGAAAAGCGGCAGAGAGAGCCAGGGCAGTCGCAGTCTTCGAAAAATCCATAGTAAACCTCTTTTTTAGCACAATATAGATTGTGGAAACCAACGTTCACCCTATAAAATGCCTTTTTTCGTTTACAAGAAAAAACAGAAGTGTTTTATAAAAATATCAAAGTGTAGCAAGTGTATCAAGCCCGTATCATCGGTGATGGTACGGGTGGTTCTGCATCACCATCTGCACGCGGTAGAGCTGTTCTGCCATAATCACACGGGCATGGTCGTGCGTGAACGTCAGAGGCGAAAGCGACAGCAGCAGGTCCGCCGTCTTTTTCAGGCTCTCGTCGATCCCGTAGGCGGACCCAATCAAGAACACGATATTGCCCGAGAAGCGGTCACGGAGCGTGTCCGAAAGCTTTACCGTATCCATGAGCTTGCCCTCTTCGGAAAGGATGACGCGGCGGTATTCCGACTTCGGGAACTTTTTCTCGAATAGCGCGGCCTCCTGCGCAAGCGACTGCACGCGGTCATCGAGTTTTGATTCCTTGAGTTCCACGACCTCGAGCGGAAACATGCCGCCCCGCAAGCGCTTCACGTACTTGTCCACCTCGTCGGCGATAAACGGCGAACCGGCCTTACCGAAAACAGCGAGGACCCATTTCATGGCGCTAGCGGCCCACGCTCAGGCGGTCGATGAGGAAGCTCGGCATTCCCGCCTTGCGCATGCGTTCCTGCGTCTGGAACACATCGTATTCTACGCGGATGAGCCTCACACACTTGGTCTCGGTATCGAGAAGGCACCAGCAGGCGCGGCAGTCGCGGTCGCGCGGTTGCCCGACACTTCCCACGTTTACGAGCAAACGCTCCGTATTCACGATGGTGTATTCGTACTCGTCCAAAATCTTGGGGATGGCCATCGGGCGGCTCGCGACAATCACAGGGCTGTGCGTGTGGCCAATAAAGCAGTAGGTGCCACGGAAATGGTCAAACGCCTCAAGCGCCTCCTCGAGGTCGGTCACGTAGACCCAATCCGCAGGCGAAAGCGGAGAGGCATGCACGAACGTGATGTCATTTTCTTCACGGATATAAGGAAGCGCCTTCAAGTAATCCGCCGATTCTTCGCTCAGGTGCGCCTGTGTCCAGTCGATTGCCTGTTTCGCATAAGGGTTGAACCCGACGCTCGATTCGTACTTGATGGCCACGCTATCGTGATTTCCGATAAGGCAGATATCCATGTTTTCGCGAGCGAGTTTTACACATTCGTCAGGGTCTGCACCGTAGCCCACCAGGTCGCCCAGGCAGACGCGCCTTTCGACCCCGTTTTCTTCCATGGACTGAAGCACCGCCTCGAACGCCGTCGCGTTGGAATGAATGTCAGAGCAAATTCCGTAAAGCATGGCAGCAATGTAGCAAAAAAATCTATATTTGCGCGCGTATGGAAGTTATCGAAGACAGGACAAAGGTCAGTATCGCCTATGTACTCAAGGAAAAGGGACGTATTCTCGAAGAAATTCCCGCCTCCTACCCCTTTGTCTACATTCACGGGTACAACAACATCATCCCGGGGCTCGAATCCGCTCTTGCCGGTCGAAAGCTCGGAGAAAGGTTTTCTGTCGACATTCCCGCAAACCTCGGGTACGGCCCCTACCGCGACGACCTCATCATGAAGGTGCCCAAGGCAGAACTCCAGGACGTGGGTGAACTCTGGCTCGGGATGGAGCTCGAGATGTTCATGGACAACGACATCCGCGAATTCCAGTTGCCCGATACCGCCGACGAATTCGTTGAAGACCTCAACCTCGACAGCGACGAAAGCGACGGCATCTTCATCGTCAAGGAAATCTACCGCGATTCCGTACTCGTAGACGGGAACCACCCCTTTGCGGGCAAGGACCTCACCTTCGAGGTGGAGGTCGTCTCCATCGAAGAACCGAGCTTCACGGAACTCGAATCGGGATTCCCGGACGACGACGATTATGAAGACGGCTACGACGACGGCTACAGCGACCGCTACGACGAAAAATTCTAACGCGCAGGCCCGCAGGCGCCTGTAGCCTACACCACCGTATTTCGCACAAACTAAAAATCCCCCGGTCTAGGACCAGGGGACTTTTTTCAAGCTTTTCGCCTGTTGTGCGCTTGGCTACCGCGATTATGCTTCGTCAGCGAGCTCAGGGAGCTTCTTAATCACGTTGCGACGGCCATAGCGGACCTTGTTCGGGTCGAACTCGGTCGGAGTGGCAATCACCGGAGCTTCGGCGGCTGCGGGAGCGGCCACAGGAGCTTCGACAGCCGGAGCGGCAGGGGCAGCCGGAGTTTCAACCGGGATGCGCGGAGCGAGCGGACGGCGGGCTTCGGTTGCAACGGGAGCGGCAGCTTCGGCGGCCGGAGCCTGGACGGCCTCGGCAGGAGCTGCGACTTCGGCAGCCGGCTTGTTGAATTCACGACGCGGACGGTCGGGACGGCCTTCACGGCGGTCACGGCGCGGGCCACGGTCGGAGCGCTGTTCGTTGCGGTCACGGTTCTGGGCGGGCTGGGCCTGCTTGTCACCGCGAGCTTCCTTGTTGTTCTGACGATCCTTGCCATGGTCCTTGTTGTTGCGGTCACCGCGCTGAGCCATGTCCTGTGCGCTTACGGGGCGACGGGAATTCGGCTTCAAGTTCATGTCCGGGGTGAGCTTTTTAACAATCGGAGTATGGAGATTGTCGAGAACCTTGTTAACCTTAGTCAGGATAACGATGCTCAGAATCACTGCGACGAGCGACAGAGCAATTGCGATGTATGTTTCCATCTGGGCACCTCATAAATAAGGGTTAAGCCACAACGGAAGGCTGGAAAAGACCCGCCGTAGGGGTGATTGCGAGTGTGTGTAGTTTAGGGCCATCTTAATAGCGCTTCTAGGGAAGCTTGACGGCCAGGGGCTCCTATCCAGCGGACTTGAGTCCGGCTCAGGAATCTGGAGCAGGGCGGTTTTCGCCGCAGCGATGAACCGCAGGGGGCAATCACGGGCGGAAATTTAACAAAATTTTGTGTCAAAAAACGTTATACAAACGCTTTTTCAACAACTTTTTCCATTTTTTCGGCCATTGCGTCCCAACTCATGGTCAGGGCACGTTCGCGGGCGTTCTTTTCGAGTTCGGCAAGGCGGGCCTTGTCATGCAGAACGGCCGCGGCCTTCTCGCAGAAGCCTTCGGGATCGTCATTCTCGTACAGGAGGCCGGTCACGCCATCCACCACGGAATCCTTGAGGCCAGCGACGTTGTTGCTCATCGAAATCGTACCGCAGAGGTTCGCCTCGATGTTGTTGATGCCCCAGCCTTCCTTGAACGAGGGGTTTATGAAAAGGGAGGAGCGGCTCAGGAGGTCGCGCTTTTCGTCTTCGGATACGCGTCCGAGGAACTTCACGGAATCACGCACGCCAAGCTTATCGACCAACTTTTCGAGTTCGGCGCGGTAGTCCCCGCCACCCGCGACCTCAAGTACGACGCCCGGCACCAGTTCGCGGAGGCGCGGCATGGCGTTGATCACGAACTGCGCGTTCTTGTACTTCATGAGGCGGCCCACGTAAGAAATCACCGGAGGGTCAGCCTTGGGTTGTGTCGGATGGAAGTACACCGTATCGATGCCCGGCTCCACCACCTCGGTCCACCTGGGCTTGATTCCCATGTCGGCAATCTCGTCGGCGGTGCTCTGCGAAATCGCGAGGAAGTTCTCGCCCTTGTAGAAGAGCGCTACCGCACGTTCCATCAGGTAAACGTACAGCGCCATCGGGAAGAACGTCTCGCGGAAAATCGACTTGCGGAAAAAGTGCATCACCATGTGGAGACGCTTGACCTTCGTGTTGCACGGCGTGAAGAACGGAATCTTGTTCAGGTCCTCCACGATGAGGTCGTATTCGTGCTGGTGCTTGTGGGCATAGCGGTGCGCCGTGTAGTTGAAAAGGAACTTGTTGCCCGTGCGGATGGTGCGCATGCCATCGACCACCTCTTCGTCGGGCAGGCCCTTCACGCTATGCGAAAGGACCGTCACCTCGTAGTTGCGGGTGTTGATGCGCTTGAAAATCTCGTGAAAGTACAGTTCGGCGCCACCCGCTTCCGGGTTCTTGATGTCGCGCCAGTTGATAAGCAAAATCTTTTTCTTTTCCACGTTACGACCTGTTCAATTTCCGCGTGTAATATACAAATTTTCAGGTACTAGGAATCCGCAAGCGAGCGCATCCTCGCTACTGCTTCCTTAAACAGCGCCGGTTCCTGCAGGAGCGAGATAACCACCCAGCCATCTTCGTCAAAGTCGAAGAAGAACCCGGGCTGCACCAGCACGTGCTTTTCGCGGAGTAAACGGAGTGTGAGTTCCTCGTCTTCTTCGCCCAGGCGGATAACCGCATACCAGCCGCCGAGGACCTCGGGGCAGTACTTGGACGGGAAGGCTTCACGAAGGGTCTGCCAGTTCTGCAAAAGGCGTCCCTTGACGCGCGATTCGTAGGCGGCGGACTGCTTGAGGAGCGCGGTGCCGAGAGCCTGCGCCGGGGCGGACACGCTCAGGTAGGCGTCTTCCACGAATTCGAGTGCCGCGCGGATTTCTTCAAAGCGTTCGCGGGGCGCGTAAAAAGCCATCCAGCCGAGCTTGAGCTGCGGGGAACCTACGGCCTTGCTTAAGCCGTTCAGCCAGAATATGGGGCACTTGGGGCCGTCTTCGGGAAGGTTAATGAAGTCGCCGCCACCGGCATCCCAAAGAGACTCTCGCCCACAGTCATCCCCGCGCAGGCGGGAATCTCTCTTTCCGCCAAACACATATTCCCAACTACGGCGGACCTCCGGCGAAAAAGCGTAATCGCCGAAGACTTCATCCACCACAAGAATCATGTCGTTCTTTTCACAAAAACGAACCGCCGCATTCCATTCTTCGCGCGACACGCAATGTCCCGTCGGGTTATGCGGCGAAACCAACAGCAGGATTTTCGCCTTTTCCGGCGCAGCCAGCAAGCTATCAGTATCGAGTATGAATCGAAAATCCACGCCCGATGTCATCCCTGCGCAGGCGGGGATCTTTTTTTTCTTCTCCCGTTGCAATTTTAAAAAGTACGGCGCACATTCCAGGTGTTCCAACTGCGCAAGCGTATCGAGCAGCGGATAGCCCGGCATCGGCGTCAGAATCACATCGCCCGGGTCGCAGAAGGTCTTGAACAGCACCGAGTAGGCCTCGCTCGTGCTTGCAGTCAGAATAATCTGACCCGCCGTAAAGTTCCCGCCGCGTTCGCGGTAATATTCCACCACCGCCTCGCGCGCAGACTTCCAACCCGCAGCATCGGGATTCCAGCAACCGAAATCCTTGCGAGCATCCTCCACCGCCGCATTCAAGTCTATCGGCAATCCCGCCTTCACCGGGCTGCTTACCGTCATGTCGATGAACGGGAGCCCACCCTCGGCAGCATCCTTTTTCGCACACGCCTTCACGCGTTCCAGTTCAGCAAAGAACGGCGATGGGGAAAGATCTTTAGGCAAGCGGGAAGAAAGCATAGGAAGTGATTAATAGCTAGTCCTTAAGGCAACGAATACTCTTTCGATTATACATTCTAGAGTCGAACAGCGAAGCCTTAAAATACGCACCTGTCAGCCCCATTACACCAGCACAACCAGGAGTTTCATCAGACTCCGAAGAACTCCAGAAGTAGGCATAATCACCATATTCCCATTCCCCCAACAAAGACTGTTTGCTTACAGGCAATGCCGTGAACCCATATTCATCCGTTCCGTTTCCACTAGGAACAAAACAAGAAATCGAATCATTACAGGGGATGTACCATCCGCCATATTCGCTAGCGTTCCAGCCACTCGTTGATTTTAACACCATTCCTGCCATGGAACCTGCGGTATCCAACTGATTACCTCTAAAACTCGTGTCAACCACAGCTCGAAGCAAAATCCACCATTCATCCCTTGTAGGCAAATGCCAACCTTCGGGGCAAATGCCCTGTACGGGGTAAGTCGGCGAACATTCATGCTCATGCCCGCAACCCTCACCATTCGTACTGAAAACGGCGGCGCTATCCATCGCCTCCGCCCATGTATAGAAGCGCCCGTACTCAACGCAATTGGAATCGGCGTCTCCAAAGCAAACGCTGTTCCCCGTTTCGAAGTTCAGGTTTTGCGCCATCCAGACCTGGTCACCAATTTTTACGGTCTTGTAAGTTTGACCATCACGATCGTCAGTCAAGGATCCATATTCGCAAGTATCCGTGCTATCCGTCTTGCAAGGTGGCGTCGTCGGATTCATTTCGGGTAGCGAATCTGCTATATATTGCAGTGCCGCTGGAAGGGTATCCCATGCCCAAACGGAAGATGACGAATATCCGTTGTCGTCTGCGACACTGGAAGACGAATCGACAACATCCGTAGACGAACCGTTATCGCCGCAAGCGGAGAAAAGCGCCGTCAAGAAGATGCCGGTTCCAAGTAGCAAAAGACTTTTTTTCACAAAATCCTCCTTTTTTCCGTAAATATACAATAAGTTCACTACTGAGCGTTACTTTATTCCGACAATGGAACAAATAGCTAGACAGAACACAAAAAACGGCGACGGAGAAAGATCTTTAGGCAAACGGGAAGAGAGCATCAAGTTTAGTCCTTTAAGCAACGGACCGATTTCGCAGAGTTGACATCATCTTTGTCAGCAGTACCAAAACCCATATAAAAATTGACATACATATAGTAGGCGTTATCAGTAGAAGACCCCTCATCATATGGAGTAGAACTCCAGAAAAGCGCATTGCTGCCCAAGTCCTCATACTTTTCATCGAAATAGCCTACGGGCAGAACAGTGAACCCGTAGGAGTCTGTACACCCAGCACCGCAGTCGCGCCATTCATCGACCGCCATTAATTTTTTCTTTGCAACAACATTATCGTCATAACCGCCTACGGATTCATAAAGAACCATGAATTCAGCCCTTGTAGGCACATGCCAACCCTGAGGGCAAACACCCTGCACCCTCTCAGCGGGATTGCAATCGTGAATATACCCGCATCCTATGCCGTCATCGCTATAAATAGCGGCACTGTCCATCGCTGCGCCCCATAAATACAAGCGACCATATTTTTCACAATTCAAAGCATCGTCATCGTAGCAAAAACTGGAGGAATCTCGAGTTTCGGTCGGCTGCAGGTAGGCAAAATTCAAGTTCTCGGCCATCCACCACTGGTCACCGATTTTTACGGTCTTGTAGGATTGCCCATCACGTTCGTCAACCAGGGTTCCGTATTCGCAATCATCAAAGTACTCGTCTCTACAAGGTTCCGCGTAAGCCACGCTTATACTGCTGCTGGAGCGAGCGCTGCTAGACCTCACGCTCGAAGAATACCTGTCCGAAGACGAGGATGATTGGGCGGAAGATGACGAGACATCCGAAGACTCCGTGTCAGAGCGCGTCAGGAAGACATCGCTTCCATCGTCTCCGCAAGCGACAAGCATTGTGCAAGCAAAAGCCCCGACTAGGGCCAGCAACTTCCACGAAGACAACCTTGAAACCGACTTCATTTTTTCTCCTCCTCTTTACAAAAAAACTACTTCTTACGGCGCAGGAAGCCAGCCAACGCCACCGCGATGAGGATGCCCGCGGGGAGCACAACGGCGATGGTCAACAGGATGAGCTTCTGGAAATCAGAAAGTCCCTTCAACGACTTCTTGAAATCCTTGAGCTTGGCTAGCAGGCCGGGTTTGCCGCCCGAGGTGGAACCGTCGGATTCCTGGCCCAAGTCCTCGGAACCCGCGAAGGCCTCCCCCTTCGGGAGCATAGTGAACAACTTAGACGCCGATTCCTTGACCGGGCCTACAAAGCCGTCCAGTTTGGAACGGTACTTTTCGTAGTGTCTCTTGAAAGGGCGCTTGAGTTGTTCGAGCATGGGGCCTCCGAATTACTTCTTATACAGCAGGTTCACGCCGCCGAAGAGGGCGCGCATATTGGCCTTGAGCGTATCGCTAGAGACGCCGCGGCCTTCGACCTCAACATCGCCCGCCTTCAGGAGCATGCGGCTAAGCCCGCGGCCAGCCCACAACTTGTCCTTTTCAGGCACCACAAGCTGGCGGTACTTCACGAGTTCCACCGGCATGCCGATTTCGCGCATGAGCATGAGGGCCGCCTCGATCGGGCCTTCTGCCGTAATGGACCTCACCAGCGGTTCGCCATCCTTCTTGAAGTGGAAAATGAAGCGATTCTCGTCGGGGATGACCTCGATGTTGTTGAACACCAGGCGGCCGTTCACGTTCACGCGCTGCTCGCGGAACACGTCCAGCACGCGCTCGGCGCTGAGTTCGCCTTCCTTTTCGCTGTAGGCCTTCAGGATCGGCTGCAGTTCGGCGGCTTCGGCGAGCGTCATCTTGTAGCCGAACTTCGTGATAATCTCGTACACGGCGGTGCGGCCGCTCTGGCTCGTGAAGCTCAAGGCATCGTTCTGGTGGCGGCCGATGATGGAGTAGTCAATCGGGCGGTAGGCGCCCTTCTTCATGTCCTTCGTCTTGGAGGCGCCATCCTGGTGGATGCCGCTACGGTGCACGATGGCTTCGGCGCCGATCAGCGGGGCGCGGCTGTAGATGTTGATGCCGGACCACTGCGAGATGAGAATCGCCGTCTCGTAGATGCGTTCCATGTGGAGCCCGGTCTGTACGCCAGAGTTGTGCAGCGCGACCGCGACTTCGTAGAAGTTCGTGTTGCCGCAGCGTTCGCCCAGGCCGTTCAGCGCGACTTCCAGCTGGGTTGCCCCCACGAAGAAGCTTTCGACGGTGGCGGCCGTCGCCATGCCAAGGTCATTATGGCAGTGCACCGAAATCGTGACGTCCTTCGGGAGCGCCTCGTACACCTGCTTAATCTGGTTCACATACAGGAACGGACGGTAGCGTTCCACCGTATTCGGCAGGTTGATGGTCGTCGCACCGGCTTCGACCACAGCCTTCAGCACGTCAATCACGAAATCCATGTTTTCGAGGCAGTCACCGAAATGTTCGGCGCTGAATTCCACGTCGCCCTTGTCGCCCACGAGCGACTTTGCAAACTTCACGCAATGAACAGCCTTCTCCTTGACCTGTTCGGGGGTCAGGTGCAGCACGTGCTCCATCGAGAGCGGGCTTGTCGCAAGGAAAGTATGGATACGCGGGTGCGGCGCAAACTGTACCGCTTCCCAGCAGCGCTGGATATCGCTTTCCACGCAGCGGGCCAGGCCCGAGACAACCACGCGCTTTGCCACCTCGTCGCCTTCTTCGGCCATCTTCGCGGTGAGTTGCGCCAGTTCCTTGCACGATTCAAAGTCCATCTCGCTCGAAGCCGGGAAACCGACTTCGGCACCCTGCACGCCGAGCTTCAAGAGCTGCAGGTATACGTCCTTCTTCTGGGCGTTGTTCCAGGGCTTCGGAAGAGCCTGGTTACCGTCACGCAGGGTGACATCGTAAAAGAAGGGTTGTCTTTCAATCGTGTTCTTATTTTCGCTCATTTTTCATCTCCTTGCCGGCTTCCATGCGCCGCAAAGTTCCTTTTCCTGTTCAAAAATAGCATTTTGCCTTAAAAAAGAACCCGCTTCGTCACGGAAGCGGGCCTTTTAAGTTAATTCCTATTCAAAACGAAATAGCCTAAAACCTCGCTCCGTGCGCGATGCCAAGTAGAAGTCGAAGGTTAAGGATCTTTCTCATGCTATAGAATATACAAAGTTTTAGGCTACGTGGCAAGGGGCTGTTTCGAGACGCCCGCGATCTAGCGTTCCTCCCAGATTCCGTTCGGGAGCTTGCCGATATCGCGAAAGTCCAGTTCACCGCCGGAACGCGAAGAAGAAACGTTCACGAGGCGCGCAAGCGGCTTGCCCGCACGTTCAATCACGATTTCTTCTTGCGAGAGCGAGACCTGGTTCAGCAAGTTGCCGAAGTTCTGCCTCGCCTCCATGGCGGAGACTGTCTTTGCCATACGGAACCTTACTTCTTTGCAGGTTCAGCGGCCGGAGCGGCACCTTCGGCAGGAGCAGCGGGTTCAGCTGCAGGTTCAGCGTTCTGCAAGGCCTTGTCCTGAATGACGAGGTCCACGCGGCGATTCTTCTGGCGACCTTCCTTCGTCTTGTTGTCGGCAATGGGCATGGTCATCCCGAGCCCCTTGGCGGTAAGGCGGCCTGCGTCGATGCCCTGTTCCACGAGGAAGTTCTTCACGTTGTCGGCACGCTGCTGCGAGAGCTTCATGTTATGCTCGGCAGAACCCGTGTTGTCCGTGTTACCCTCGATAGACACGTTGAACTGCTGGTACACGGAGAGGATTCCCGCCACCTTCGCAAGGCTCGTCTTGAGGTCGGCCTTGAGGGAAGCCTTGTTCACGTCGAACAGGATGTCGGACATGGACAGGATAATGCCGCGGGCGTCCTTCGTCACCTGGATGAGCTTGGACTGGAGTTCGTTCAGCTTGTTCATGGCTTCGGCCTGGCGGGCTTCGGCCTTCGCGCGCTCCTCGGCAAGGGCCTTCTTCTCAGCTTCAAGCTGTTGCTGCAAGGCAGCCTGCTGCTTCTGGAGGTTGGCTTCGCGCTCGCTGGCGGCCTTAAGAGCCGCTTCCTTGGCGGCTGCTTCAGCCTGGAACTTTTCCTGATTCTGCTGCATTTCGGCCTGGAGGCGGGCTTCCTGGTCCTTCATCTTGGCCTTTTCAGCCTCAAGGTCGTTTACCTTACCGCTACGGGCCTGGTTGATCTGTTCCTGGATGGCTTCAATGGAGCGCGCTGTCGCTGCACGCTTTTCCCAGTTCTCGGCGGTATGGTTGCGAAGAGCCTGCGTTTCGGCCTGGACCGCAGCAATTTTCGCCGTCATGTCGCATTTGTTCGCAAGAGCCTTTACGCCATCGGATTCGGGGTCATCATTGAACGCCGCTTCCAGGTCGGCGAGAGTAGCCTTTGCGGCTGCGAGAGAATACTTTGCAGAAACGGCATTTGCGGGAACATCCTTGGACGCCGCATTGATAGACGCCTTGCACGCCTCAACGGCATTCGGTTCTGCAGCGGGGGCTTCAGCCGCAGGGGCTTCAACAGCAGGAGCTTCGGCCTTGGCTTCTTCGGCAGCAAAGCAAGCGGATGCCACCAGAGCAGTAATAACAAACAGATTCCTTGTCTTCATTACTTCGCCTCCGCCTTTTTCGTTTCCTGGTCAAGAATGTTCTGGTAGATGAGCTTGCGTTCGACATCGCCACGAAGTTCCTTCTCGACGCGTTCATCTTCCTTCTTTGCCGCATCGCGCTCGGCCGTCGCAACGGCAAGCCTGTATTCAAGGGCACTCTGTTCGGCAAGGGCGGCAGCCTGCTCGTCTTCTCCACTTGCCTGCAAGGCCTTTGCGGAATCGAGTTTCGCATTTGTCGATTCGACCTGTGCGGGATCCGCTTTCGCCTCCTCGGCAATCGCCTTATTGGCAGATGCATATTCAATCGACCGTGTCGCATTTACGCTTCCGGCACAACCAGACAGCAGGGCAACCGCCGTAACGGCTACACCCGCTGCAAAAAATCTCAATTTCATAGAGAACTCCTTTATTTAAACCAATCACCCAACAATATAGTAAAGAACAGCGGCTCTAGACCACCGGAACCCGCAAGGGTTAACCCTGCGACGTCTCGGCAAACTTCAAATTCTCGTAGTTCTTCATCGCGAGGTTCAGACGATACTCGTTCGGGAAGAGGCACACGAGGTTCCTTTCCTTGTCCATCATGCAGTCCATCGCGTATTCCTCGGCGAACTTGCCCACGTCCTTCTCGGGGCCAGAAACCCAGCGGATTCCGTGGGCAGGCACGCGGTCCAGCGAGACGTCGGCGCCGTATTCACTCTGCAGGCGGAACTTGAGCACGTCGAACTGCAGCTCGCCCACCACGCCGATAACCGGAATCGCGGACTTGAGCGGTTCGTACAACTGCGTTGCGCCTTCTTCGCTCAATTCGGCAAGGCCCTTCGCCATCTGCTTCGACTTGAGCGGGTTCAACAAAGTAACGCGGGCGAAGTGTTCCGGAGCGAAGTCAGGAATGCCCGTGAAGTTCATCTTCTCGCCGTCCGTGAGCGTGTCGCCGATGCGGAACAGTCCCGGGTCGTTGATACCCACGATGTCGCCCGCCCAGGCGTGGTCGATGACTTCCTTGTCCTTCGCGAGGAACGCCGTCGGGGCGGCCAGGCGGATTTCGCGACCGGTACGCACGTGAAAAACTTTCTCCCCGCGGGTAAAGCTTCCCGAACAAATTCGCAGGAAAGCCGTGCGATCGCGGTGCTTGGGGTCCATGTTGGCCTGAATCTTGAACACAAATGCGCTGAAGGCATCCTCGTCGGGGCTCACCGGGCGCTTGTCGGTCTCGCGCACCATCGGGGGCGGCGCAAGCTTTGCGAAAGCGTTCAAAAGCTGACGCACACCGAAGTTGTTCACCGCAGAACCGAAGAACACGGGGCACATCTCGCCCTTCAGGAACTTCTCGTGGTCGAACGGATCCATACCGCCCGTGACCATCTCGTATTCTTCCTTGAACTGGTTCACCCAGTTCTCGCCGCACATTTCCACGAGGCGCGGATCGTCCGGGCCTTCCATCTGGATGATTTCCTGGTGGCCTTCTTCCTTGTTGAAGGTATGGAACGTATTCTCGGCAATGGAATACACGCCCTTGAAAAGCTTGCCCACGCCAATCGGGAGCGTAAACGGGGCCGTCTTGATGTGCAAGACATTTTCAATCTGGTCGAGCAGGTCGAGCACATGGCGACCGTCGAGGTCCATCTTGTTGATGAACGTGATAATCGGGGTGTGGCGCATGCGACACACGTCCATGAGCTTGATGGTCTGCTTTTCCACGCCGTTCACGCTATCGATAAGCACGAGGGCTGCATCCACGGCAGTCAGGGCACGGTAGGTGTCTTCACAGAAGTCCTGGTGCCCCGGGGTATCGACGAGGTTGAACATGCAACCTTCGAACGGGAAATTCAAAACGGAACTCGAGACCGAAATACCGCGCTGCTGCTCGATCTTCATCCAGTCACTCACCGTGTAGCTGCGGTTCGCCTTGGCGCGCACGTGGCCCGCCTCGCGAATCACGTTTCCGTACCACAGGAACTTCTCGGTGATGGTGGTCTTACCCGCGTCCGGGTGGCTGACAATGGCGAAGGTGCGGCGTTTCTCGATTTCTGCGTTCATGGTTCAAAAGCCCGTTTTTGTAATCAGGCGACAAATATAGTTTTTTTCGCGGGCATCCATGTCAAAAACAAAATAGCTTTTGCCGCGACTCTCGCCTTTTAGTATATTTATGGCACTATGCAGATTACTAACGCTTCTCAACTTACTGGTGTTTTCCCCGCGTTGTTCACCCCGCTCAAGAACGACGACCCCAAGAACCTCCGCAACTCCATCGACTACAAGAAGATGGGTCAGATGATTGACGACGTGATTGCAAACGGCGCAAGTGGCGTGCTCCCTGCCGTGACCACGGGTCAGAGTGCGACGGTCTCTCCGCAGCAACACCTCGATGTCATCAAGTTTACTCTCGACTACGTGGATGGCCGCGTGCCCGTGATTGCCGGTGCCGGTTCCAACTGCACCCGCGAATCCATCGAAATGATCGAGAACGTGCAGAAGATTGCCCCGGTGGCGGTCCTCTGCGTTACCGGCTACTACAACAACCCGCCGCAGGAAGGCCTGTTGAAGCACTACCGCACGCTCAGCAGCGAGACGGGCGCCAAGATTGTCATCTACAACGTTCCGGGCCGCACCTCCAGCTACGTGCACCCCGACACCCTCATCGAACTTGCCGAAGACAAGAACATCATCGGCCTCAAGCAGGCCGTGGAATTCGGCTTTGGCGAAAAATTCCACGAAGATACGATGCGCGTCATCAAGGAAACGAAGGGCAAGGACTTCGCCGTGATGAGCGGTGAAGACGGCCTCTTCGCCGACCTCCTCGAGATGGGCGGCACGGGCCTCATCAGCGCTTCGGGCAACATCCCCGAGGCCACAAAGACGTTCGTAGAACTGTACAAGGCATTCCAGGCCGGCGACAAGGAGAAGGCGCACAACCTGCAGAAGGATGCCCGCGACTTTATCGACATCACGTTCTGCCGCAAGAACCCGATTCCGCTGGGCACGCTGTTCAACAGCCCGCTGTTCCAGCCGCTCGTAAGCGTGAAGGACACGGCCAACGGCGCCGACGCTGTCGCCCGCATCATGAAGCTTATCGAAGAAAAGGCCCCGAGCCTCAAGAAGTATCACGTATAGGAGGCCCCATGGCTAAGATTCAGAAATCCATTACTGACGAAATCTGCGACTACCTCAAGAAGCAGAAGCTCTCCCCCATTCCCGTTCAGACCCTGAATGAGGAAGCGGAAACGACCCGCTACTTCGGCGGCGACCTCAAGGAATTCATTGCCGCGGCCAAGACGCTCGGCGCAAAGGGAATCTTCGTGGAAGAACTCTACCTCGAAGACGACGAGTTCTACTACGACAGCGGCATGGACGACGAAGAGTACATGGCGCTCTACGGCAACGAGAACGTGGAATGCAAGTGCTGCGGCGAAGACTGCAAGTGCAAGAAGGGCAAGAAGGCGAAGGACGACGACAGCGATGTCGACGCCGTGTACTTTGAACCCGAGGACCTCGACGGACTCGACCTCACGCTGTTGAAGCCGCAGATGGCGAAGTTCCTCGACCGCATCGGCGAAGCCTGCGGTGCACGCCTCACAGTTCCGGGCGTCGACCACCTCGAAGTGGAAATCTTCGCTGACTGGTACGACGAATTCGCAGAACTCGTGGACGAAGCTTCCGAAGCTATCGAAATCGACCCGACCGAAGCTCTCCGTCAGGCACAGGCCGTTTACGAAGCCGAAGAGAAGGCTGCAAAGGCCGCAACCGCCAAGGCCAAGGGCACAAAGAAGATTGCCGCGCACCCGCCCAAGAAGAACAAGAAGTAAGGGGCCGTTTCAAGGCAAATATTTACACCCTCGCCCCCGCGAGGGTGTTTTTTATTGCAGCAAAAACCATCGCAACAGCAAACGAAAAAGCCCCGCCGAAGCGGGGCCGAATTCCTGAATCGTCAGCCGATTACTTGAACCAGGGGTTCATGTAGAACTGGATCTGCCAGGACTTGGCGGAGCTTTCTTCGTAACCAGCGTTAGTGAACATGTCATCAAGCTTGATGTAAGGCAGGAAGTCGATGATGACGCGGACGCCAACATCGGTATAGAACTTGCCGACATCGATCGTGGTACCGCCACCGATGACAATCGAAGCCACGAAGGACTGGGCATCGAAGTAATTGTAGATCCACTTTTTACCCATCATCTCTTCCGTCATGCCAGTCACTTCCGTGCCGTCTTCGTCGGAGAAGCTGATGCTCGTGCCGAGGTTGAGTTCCAACTGCAGACCGGCTTCGGCATAGATGGTCGGGGTGAAATTGTAGCGGGCAAGCACCGGGACCTGGAGACCAAAGACAAAGGCATCCACAGTCACGTCGCTGTAGTAGGAGCCATAATATCCGTAATCGTCATAGCCAGAGATGCGGAACTGACCGAGGTTGGCCATGTAGAAGCGAATGTCGATGTTCGCTTCGGCAATCAAGCTGAGGTTGTTGTTGAAGTGGTAGTTCAAAGATCCACCGAACTCCATAGCGCCACCGAAGAGGTCTCCACCGTAGTCAATGCAGGAGCCTGGAATATTGGGATTGCAAACTTCCGTGCTGAAGAAGCCGCTAAAACCGACACCGACATTCCAGCCGAGGTTGTAGGGCTTATCGAAAACGGAGCCGCCTTCGCCTTCGGTGCGGCTGGTCTTCTTGCTCTCGTCGTCCATGCTCTTGTATTCGACGTCAGAACCGGAATTGTCGGAGGCCGATTCGTCGCTGCTACCCATGTCAGTATAGCCGTCTTCGGACGCCGGTGCGGATTCAGAAGAACCGTAGTCCTCGCCGTAGTCATAGTCATCCTGAGCAAATGCCGTCGCGCTAACAAGGCTTGCGGCAGCAAGGAACAGGAACATCTTCTTCATAATGATCTCTCCTTAAAGGGGGTATTGTTGTTGAATGTAAAATTTAGGAAAAGGTTGCTCGGAACCAATGTTACTTTTTGAATTCTTTCGTAAATTTCGCAATCTCGTTCACGGACTTGCGCGCGAAGTCGATTGTCATCTGGTCGTTCATCTCGCTGCAAGCGCGGAGCGTAATCGTCGTATGCTTGCACACCGGCTTGTACGCTTCAGGCGCACCCGTGCAACCGGCAACGATTCCCGACGAGAGCACGCCCACGCGAATGTCTGACTTTTTCTTGATTTCACCCGTCGCGAAATCGAGAATCTGGATAAAGCCGGAGGTCGAAGCCTTCTTGGTCAGGGAGTCGATAACGATGTGCGCATAGACCGTCTTGTAGTCGGGCACGTTGTAGCAACGGCGCTTGCCACTCTTCAGAGTTTCACATTCCTGGTGGCTGCCATACTGGACGCGCGCGGTGTTTTCTTTCTCTTCGCGGTCGCGTTCCACGTCGCGTTCATCATCGGAACAGACGTGCTTCTCGATGGAACCCGCGATGAGGTATTCGGCACTGCGGAGCTTGCCCATCATCTCCTCGCCTTCGCTATCCTGGAAGTCTGCCGAAGAACTCAGGTTCTGTTCGTCGAGCAGGCGATCGAGGTCGGCTCGCGTGAGGAACAACAGGAACTCGGAAGCTTCCTTGTTCTTCTGGAGTTCCGAAATAAGGGCTGCGTCCATGCGGCCACTGTAGTCGTTCTTGAACGGGTCCACGACCACACGTACGGTTCCGCGCTTCTTGCATTCCGCATAGAGCCTCTTGGAATCCTCGTAATCATCGTGGTAGGTAAACGCCTTGCGGAAATGGATGGCGGCCTGCTGCTGGTCGGACTTGTTACGGCCGTTCATCTTTTCGAGACCCGCGGCATAGTGCGAAGCAGCGGCACTATCCTTTGCAACCTTAAGATCCCTCGGGTTGAAGTCCACGCTCAACTTGATTTTCTCGTTGCGGCGGGCAATCAGCTTGATCTGCTTTGCGTATTCCGCCTTCTGTTCTTCCATGTGAACAATCTTGTCCCAGCGCTTCGGGTTCGGGTCATCGCGCTTCTTGAACATCGCAATCGTGTCGTTCTTCGCAGAAACCACATCGTCAAACGTCTTGTTGAGGAAGTCAATAGCAGGCTGATAGTCGGGCTTGATTTTCAAGGACTTGAGAGCCTCTTCGATAGCCTTGTCGTCCTTGCCATCATTATATGCCTTCTGGGCACGGTTGAAAGCATCTACGTGCGGACCTGTCGCGGCGCAAGATATGAGAGCAAATGTGGCTGCAGAGAGCAGGGCTAGCCATGTCTTTTTCATTCTGAGGATACTCCGTTATTTTAGGAATTCAAATACAATCTTGCCTTCGTCGTCGTTCGGACCCTCGAAGGACTTTTCGTCGAAGCCGGGCTTGTCGCCAATCGCTTCAAGAATCGCCATGCCGAGGTCGCTCTTGGAGCCCCTGAACGTCACGGCGTAGGTCACGATATCCTTTTGAGGCTGCGACTGCGAGTTGAGCGTCGCGATACCCTTGAGAGCCTTTTCAAACGGCATCCTCTGGCTGCGGGCCGACTTCATGTTGCGAAGCTCGACCGTATACTGCGAGCCATTGTCCGCAGCGTTGATCCAGGCTTCCAGAACCTGTTCGGAAAGGTTGCGGGCAGCGACGACAGCAGCCTTGTTGATCCCGCCGTTACGGGCAACTTCCATGGTAGATGCGACCGTGTGCACCGCATTGGAGAACGTGGCTACAATCTCACCGGAATTCACATTGACCACTTCGACGCCAATCTGCAGCGAAGCCTTGATCTTGTTGCCCGATGCGCGTTGGTAGCTGATGACCGCCACTTCGCCACGGGCCACGAAATTCACGCCCTCCTTCTCGGCAAGCTTGCGAACGGCAGCACGATCCGAAGGATCCACCCCCGTCTTGGCAAGCGAGGGCGCAAGCGCGATGTTGCGAGCGAGATCGGAAGCCTTCACGTTGAACTGCTGCTTCACGAACTGCTGCTGGAACTTGTCAACAATCTGGGCGTCAGGAATCTTCTTCCAGATATTTTCGGTAAAGACTCCAATCGTGACATCGGTCTGGGTACGATTGTTCGTCTCGATATCGGTCCTGGAGCCGTCGAATCCATCCTCGGAAGCTTCCTCGCGGGAGCCCTGGACCTTGGTATCCTGGGTTGTCGTCTTGGAAATGGCGATTCCCTTCTTTTCCCACGTGGTGAGAACGAACGCAATGGAAGGACGATTCTTCTGGACCTGGCCGTATCCGCCGCCCGTGAGATCGTAGGCAAAGCCTGCAACAGCGAAAACGAGCGTCGCCAGCAACGCCAGGAAACAAGTCGATATTTTTTTCATACACGCCTCTTTCGAAAAGGGTATAAAGCTATTCTGAATTTAAGTTTTTTTTTACTTGCCGTCAATAGCTAATCATTGAAAATAAAAGGCATCCCCCATAATCTTAAAAATCCCCGCCCGAAGGCAGGGATTTTCAAAAGAAAGAGGGAGTATGCTATAAACTAGCGGTTCACCACACGGACCTTCTGGACGCCCATGGCGCCCTTCACCATGTAGATGCCGGACTTCTGGAACTTTGCAGCGACGGCATCCTTGAGCGACGTGCCCGCAGAGAGTTCCACCTTGCCCATGAACTTGCCCTGCATGTCAAAGACACTGACCGTCTGCGCATAGTCCATGCGGAGCTGCTGGGCAATAACAGTCGTCGTATCGTCGCCCGGACCGTTTTCGGAACCCGGTTTAGCAGTGGTGAAGACCAGCTTGACGTCACTAAACTTGACCGAACCTGTAGCTTGTCCCAAGTTGAAGGCAAACTGAGCGGCATCATCAGAAGCTTCTTCCATAGTAAAGATGAATGAGTATTCCTTTTCCGTAGTGGTGATGTCAAATTCCTTAGTGGCGTATGCACCCCAGGGGTCTACGGATTGCTGGAAAGTAGCTTCAATCTTGCGATCTACATCAGCGCTAGCCTTAAAGGACAGCTTGTACGTCATGTCCTTATCAAGAGCCAGATTGTACTGAACAAGCTGCGGCTGGTAAGGTTCTGAACCAATAGTGGTAACGTCAACCGTAGCCGTGCCACCAGAAACAGAAGTCTTTGCAGCAGAGTTACCCCAGTTTGAACCCTGACCTAGGAACCAAGATGCATCTTGGTTTGTAGAAATCACGCTGCTGCTCGGGAAATCACCATCCTTAAGAAGGTTCACTGTGGTTTCGCCAACCAATTCAAACTTGGCGACCACATCCTTTTCCTTGTCCATAGTTACAGAAATGGTTTCGGTAGTGCCGGTAACAGCACCTTCCCAACCCACAAACTTCCAGCCTTCGTTGGCTTTGGCGGTGAGCTGAACAGTTGTCTTGGGAGCATAATAGTTAGCGCTCGGGCTCTTTGTCACAGTACCTGCAGCAGCCGGAGATGCAGTTACATTGAGGGCGAGTTCATCGGCACTGCCACCGATTTTCAGCAGGTTCTTCTTAACGGTAGCATGACCTTTTGCAGTGCCCGTATTTCCAGTGTAGGATTCAATTTTCATGGAAGCAACTTCATACAGTCTACCCATCTTCATACCCACTTTAGCCCATTCGCTGAAGTGCTTGGAAATAGAAATGGTGCCCTTGGTGCGATGCTGGCTCGTATTCGACGGGATGGACCAATACTGCTTAAAGGTGCTGGTACCCGAAAGAGAAGGTTGCTGAATACGGTCGGTCGTATAGAAATCGTAGCTAATACCATCGATAACTGCAGAACCGAACTTTTTACCGCCCTGGGTAGGATTGTAGCTTCCGCGATCCTGGACAATGTAGTATTCAATTTCGTTGCTGAAACCACTGGGAATGTCCTGCTGGTCGTAATAACCCCAGCCATAGACGCTGACATACTTCACGTTGTCGGTGGAGCTCCATTCCACTTCAAATTCGGCGGTAATATTACCCACATTCTGAACGGTAACAGTGGAGTTAGACCCCCAACGCTTTCCGGAACGGGCCAACATGTTGATAGTACCACTCCATTCAACGGAGAATGCACCACCATTTTCGGTGCTCGGGTTAAGCGTCATAGTTGCGTTGCCGGCACCATTCTGGCTCCAGAGTTCGTAATCATAGCCAGCGCCGCTACCCATTTTCTGGGATTGGCCATTAGAGCAGTTAAGGGTGGTCTGCCCCCAGGAAACGGAAGACATAATTGCGGCTATGGCAATCCCCATCTTCGTAATTTTTGCAATACTCCTATTCATTTTCTAACTCCTGAATGTTTAGGTTTCTGCCCTAAAGATATATCAGAACACTCTAAACTGGAATACAACCAACAAAAAGGCGTTGTTGCAAAAAACAACACGCAACGAGCAAAAAATTGCCGTTTTTAGCGAAAATTCCCCACTTTCGCAGGGAATCTCGTTCAGGAGTATCTGAAGATTAAGCGTTTTTTACGGAGTCACCTTCACGCGGAGAAAGGTCTTGCCCTGCTTCACGAGGTAGATGCCCGTATTCTTGAACTTCGCCTTGATGGCAGATGCAACCGTAGAACCGGCCGGCACATCAATTGCGCCAAGAGAGCGGCCCTGCATGTCGAACACCATGAACTGGCCATCCATAGTCGCGAGAGCCTGGGTCATGAACGGGAGAGCATCCGTGCTGCTACTGCTGCGGCCCCAGTTCCAACCGCCACGGCTAGAACTGGATTTAGCGCTACCGCTGGAGCTGGACTTGGCCACGTTGGAGCTAGATTCCGGTTCCGGCTGCGGGAGCGGATGCTTGGCGTCGGTCATCTTGAAGTAGGTCACGTCGAACGAACCCGTTCCACCACCCGCTTCTACGAGTACCTTGGCTTCGTACATCTTGCCCATCTTCATGCCGAGGGATTCCCACTTCTTGAAGTGAGCCGTGATGTCGATATGGCCACACTGACGGGCACTCTTACGCACGCTGAAGTACTGCGGGAAGGTCTGGTCGCCCTTGATAGAGGGGGCGTTGTAGCGGGTATTCTGGTAAATTTCGTAGGTATCGCCGTCAACCGTGAATTCACCCTTTCTCTGGCCGAGGAGGTTTGCGCCCGGCTTGTTGAACCAGTCGTCCACGATGTAGTATTCTACGAGCGGGTCAACTGTCCAGCCGTAGATACCGATGTAGTTGTAACCGCCTGCGCTGCCCTGGTGGCTCCACTTGTAGTAAGCATCGATGGGACCAACTTGTTCATAAGTCTGCTTTTCATCATACTTGAAGCCTACGCGGGCAAGGAAATCGTTTGTGCCGCTCCATTTGGCGGTGTAGGTTCCGTTGTCGTAGTAGGTCATGGAGTTGTTGCCACCCTGGTACCAGATTTCGTAATGGTAACCAGTGGAGCCGATATTGCCCGTAGAGCTTGAGTTATTGCGGCCATTGTCCGTCTTGCTCTGGCCTTCATGGCCCATAGCGTCCTTGCAGGCGTCGATGGTGCCCGAAACTGCAGTCCCACCCTTAGAAGAGCTAGACTTTGCCACGGAGGAACTAGACTTCGACGAGGCGCTAGAAGTCGGCGACGGCGTAGCATTGTCGACCATATTAAAGTATGTGTAGTCCACGGAACCCGTAGCATTGCCACCCGCTTCGGTCATGAGCATCACTTCGGTCACGTTACCGAACTTGAGCGAAGCAGATCCACCGCCCTTCGAACCGCGAAGCTGCTTCTGCTGGCCGGTGAAGAGTTCATCCCACTTCTTGAAGTGGGCAGAAATGTCGATATGGCCACACTGACGCGGAGTCTCGCGAATGCTGAAGAACTGCACGAACGTAGAAGTGCCCGACTTGGAGGGTTCCTGCTGGCGGAGGAACGCGTGGATGGAGTACTTGGCGCCATCCACCGTGATTTC
This sequence comes from Fibrobacter sp. UBA3718, assembly GCF_002371935.1. Taxonomy (NCBI): domain Bacteria; kingdom Pseudomonadati; phylum Fibrobacterota; class Fibrobacteria; order Fibrobacterales; family Fibrobacteraceae; genus Fibrobacter; species Fibrobacter sp. UBA3718. Next base: position 109,153 of record NZ_DFHR01000013.1, read on the forward strand.
GCCGAACTTTTCACCCACATACTGTTCGCTCGGCTTACTGAACCAGTCGTCCACGATGTAGTATTCCGTTTCCGGGTTCTTGGTCCAGCCGTAAACGCCGATGTAACCGTACTGGGCGTTACCGCTCTTGGTATACTTGTAGTCGACCGCAAAGTTCTTTGTTTTGTGGCTGATGCCGTTGCCGTTGTACTGGTAGCCCACGCGAGTCAGGTAGTCGCTAGAACCACTCCAGTTGGCCTTGAACGTACCATTGCTGTAGTAGGTCATCGAGGCGTTGCCACCCTGATACCACTGTTCGTAGCCCCAAGGGGTCCCATTGATAGACCCCACCCTGTTGCCGCTCACTTGTGAGCCGTTTCCTGTATGACCCATGTTGTCGTTGCAGGCATCAGCAGCGAAAGCCGATACCGCTAACCCCAGCGTCATGGCAAGGCCGATACCGGCCAAAGAACATTTCTTCATAATTACTCCTATAAAGAATCGATGCGATCCCTTATCTATAATTTATATTGAAAACGTTCTTTTCTTTTACACAAGATAAACAAAGCGTTGTTGTAAATTTCAACGCAGAATTTGTCAAAATTCGGGCAGTTTTTGTAAACTTTTTTCACGACAAAAGGCGCCCGGAGGCGCCTTTGTTAATATATGTTATATGTGTTGCCGGAGCTATTCTTCGGCGGGAGCTTCCGGAGCGGCATCGGCGGGGTCGACCTTCTCGACGGAATCGTCATCGACTTCGACACCCTCCACGTGATCGAAGGTTTCCTTCGCCTCGGCGCTATCCTGCTCGATGTCTTCCACGCTCGGGAGCGCAGTCGCATCTTGCACCACGTCACCTTCGCGGAGGCTAATCGCCTTGACGCCCTGGGCGTTACGGCCCGTGAGGCGGATATCGGCAGCCTTGATTCGAATCACCTGGCCTTCGCGGCTGGTAATGATCAAGTCGTAGTCGTCTGCAACGCTTTCAACGAACACGGCGGCGCCCACCTTGTCGGTCACGTTCAAGTTGCGCACACCCTTGCTACCGCGACGGGTAATGCGGTAGGTCGAAGGTTCGCTGCGCTTGCCGTAGCCATTTTCGGTGATGGTCACAATCTTGTTGCCGGCCTTGAGCCACAGGAGAGAAATCACTTCGTCGCCTTCGGCCAAAGTTATGCCCTTCACGCCGTGCGTGCCGCGGCCCATGGCGCGGAAGCAGCTAATCGGGAATGTAACGGCCTGACCATTGCGGGTCGCAAGCATCAGCAAGTCCTTAGGAATCGGTCGGGCTTCCAAATCGTCGGCGTCGTCGCCTTCGACTTCCGGCGCATCGGCGACTTCGGCTTCGGGCGCGTTATCGTCGCCTTCACCGGCATTCAAGGAAGCCTTGTATTCTTCTTCGGACATGCCAACGAGCTGAACCTTCACGAGTTCGTCGCCTTCGTCGAGGCTGATGGCGTTCACACCCGCCTTGCGCGGACGGCTGAACAGCGTCAAATCCATCTTGTTGATAACGCCCTTCTTGGTCGCAAACACGAGGCAGAAATAGCCACCGAACTTGCGCACCGGAACAATCGCCTGTACCTTCTCGCCCTCGACAAGTCCCACGAAGTTCACTATCGGGCGGCCCTTGCCGTTGCGCGTGCCTTCGGGCAAGCGATAAACCTTGGTCCAGTAGGCGCGCCCCTTGTTGGTGAATACAAGCAGGTAGCTGTGGGTAGACGCCGTGAAAATCTGATCCACGTTGTCTTCTTCCTTGAGGGTGGCACCGATGATGCCCTTGCCGCCGCGGTTCTGGGCCTTGAACGTATCAATCGGAAGACGCTTGATGTAGCCTTCCTTGCTCAGGGTAATCACCTGTTCCTCTTCGGCAATCAGGTCTTCGTAGTCGCTATCGTCCACAGATTCGCCAATCGTGGTGCGGCGTTCGTCACCGTACTTGTCGACAATTTCATCGAGGCGCTTGAGGATAATCGCAATGCGGCGTTCGCGCTTGGCAAGGATATCTTCCAAGTCGGCAACCGTCGCGATGAGTTCGTTGTATTCCGCTTCCAACTTTTCGAGGTTGAGGCCCGTAAGCTGGGAGAGTCGCATATCGACAATCGCCTGCGACTGGATTTCGTCGAGATTAAAGCGATCCTGCAAGCTCTGCTTCGCGATTTCGGTCGTCTTGCTCGACTTGATAATCTGCACGACCTCGTCGATATTCTGGGTCGCGATGCGAAGTCCCTCGATGATGTGCAGGCGAGCCTTCGCCTTGTTCAAATCGAACTGCGTAGCACGGGTCACCACGTCCATGCGGTGATCGATATAGATCTGGACGAGATCCTTGAGGGTCAAAAGCTTCGGCAGGTTGTTCACGAGCGCGAGGTTGTAGATGCTGAAGGTCGTCTGCAACTGCGTGTATTTGAACAAATTATTCAGGACAACCTCACCCACCGCGTCGCGCCTGAGTTCAATCACGATGCGCACATCCTTCGCCGATTCATCACGGATGTCGGTAATGCCGTCCACGCGCTTTTCGCGAACGAGGTCCGCTATCTTCTTGCAGAGTTCGGACTTGTTCACCATGTACGGGATTTCGGTCACGATGATGCGCGGCTTGCCCTTGGAATCAGTTTCGATTTCGGTACGGGCGCGCACGCGCACGCGGCCATGACCCGTGAGGTAAGCTTCGCGGAAACCGGAACGACCGCAGATGATGGCGCCCGTCGGGAAGTCCGGACCCTTCACGTACTGGAGCAGATCTTCGCCCGGGATTTCGGGATTTTCGGCAACCGCATGAATTGCAGCGGCGATTTCGCGCAGGTTGTGCGGAGCCATCGAGGTCGCCATACCCACGGCGATACCCGTCGTTCCGTTCACGAGCATATTCGGAAGCGCGGAAGGCAGCACCAGCGGTTCTTCGAGGGTTTCGTCGAAGTTCGGGCCCATGTCGACGGTATCCTTTTCGAGATCCTCGAGCATCAGGGCACCCACGTTGTTCATCTTCGCTTCGGTGTAACGCATGGCGGCTGCGCCATCACCGTCGATGTTGCCGAAGTTTCCCTGGCCGAACACCAGCGGGTAGCGCAGCGAGAAGTCCTGGGCCATGCGGACCAAGGTTTCGTAGACAGCCGAGTCGCCATGCGGGTGGTATTTGCCGATGACATCACCCACGATACGGGCGCTCTTCACCGTCGACTTGTTCGGGACCACGCCCAGCTTGTGCATGCTGAACATCACGCGGCGATGCACCGGCTTGAAGCCGTCTCGTGCATCGGGAAGCGCACGCGCGACAATCACGCTCATGGAATAGCGCAGATAGCTATCCTGCATGTCCTGTTCAATCAGGCTCTTGAACTGCGATCCTGGAACCAATTCTTCTGACATTCTCTATCCTCTAGTTATTGCCTAGCCGTTCCCGGCAAGCATTTTATTTATCACTTCTAAACTTTTTTCATCGGTCTGGTCGATGCGATGCGGCGTAATCGTCGCGTAGCCCTGATGGAGCAAGTAATCGTCGCTATCCTCGGGCTGTTTTTCCCACAACTTGTCGCCATCCAGTTGCCAAAGTCCACCCTCATGCGAGTAGTGGTCCGTAAACATTCCAAGGGCCATTCTTGCTTCCCTGAAACCCCTGAATGTTTCGGCAGTGGCCTTTGGAAAATTCACATTCCAGAACACTCCTGCGGGAATTTTTTCAAACAGGCGATTTTGGACGACCCGCTCCGCAAATACCTTTGCAAATTCAAGCATGTTCGGCGTCACCCCGTGCAGCGAAAGCGCAATGCCAGGAACCCCCCAGAGGGCAGCCTCGCGCGCACCGGCAACCGTCCCCGAGTAAAGCGAGGAGACTCCGGAATTTTCACCCTGGTTCACGCCCGAAAAACACACGTCAAAGGGCCCCGGACCGGCCCCCTCGGTAGAAAGACCATGGGAGGCAAAATGCCCGAGGGCAAATTTCACACAATCGGCAGGAGTCCCGGACATCGAATAGGCTTCAACAGAGGAACAATCCTTCCCCAGGTTCACCTTTTTTACCGAGAGCCCGCGACGTACCGTAAAGGCATGCGAGACACCGCTCTGTTCTTCTTCGGGAGCAAACACGTAAACCTCCGCTATGGGCACAAGAGCATTCGCCAAAGCAAGCATATAGCCGCTTTTTATCCCGTCATCGTTCGAGATGAGGACGCGTGGTTTTTGCGTGTTCTGCATGTCATCGGAAATATAGAAAAAACAGGAAATTTTAAGGAAAAATCAGCATATTTTTCTAGCTTTTTACGTGATGTATACCGAACCGAAATTCCTCGCAATGAAAGAGACCTCCAAGGCAAAACGCATGGCGGAACTCCTGCGCGTCATCATACTCCAACTGGGCGACGACGTGGCTCGCGCAAGGCGCGAATTCGAGACCTACGCCGGATGGATGAAACTCCCCGAAACAGAGCGTCTCGTAGGCAAAAACCAGGCCCAGATGATTGACCTGTACAAGACGTTCCGCACAAGGGCAGGCCTCGGATTCGAACGCGACGTCTACCTGGAACAGGAACCGGGGGACCGCGAAACCCCGAACGAAAAGCCCCTCCCCTTCGCGGTGCTCGTCCACAACTTGCGCAGCGCCTTTAACGTGGGATCCATCATCCGGAGCACCGACTGTTTTGGGCTCGAAGGAGTCCACCTGAGCGGTTACAGCTGCGGACCCGACCACGTGACGGTAAAAAGCGCCGCCCGCGGATGCCAGGAATGGATTCCCATCAAGCGCTGGGACTCCCCCTTCGACTGCGTCAAGTGGCACAAGGACAACGGCTACGAAATCATCGCGCTCGAAACCGGCGAAGACATCCCGAGCATCAACGATGTGAAGTGGCCCAAAAAGGGACTCATCCTCCTCGGAAACGAAGAACTGGGAATCGCCCCCGAGCTCATGGCCGAAGCGACGATGAAGGTGACCATCCCGATGGCAGGCCGCAAGGCGAGCATGAACGTCGCGGGCGCATTCGCCATCATGGCATTCAAGATCAGGACCGACTGTAAGGAATAGCTTTCCCTATGCCATCTTCGATGCGTCGGTGGTATTGGTCGCATCGACCTTGCCCGCAAAGAAGCTGTAGGCCGCAGGCACAATAAACAGCGAGAGGAACGTGGCAAACGTGAGGCCACCCGCAATGGCGATGCCCATCGCGATGCGGCTCGGGGTGCCGGTCATGATGAGCGGCACTGCGCCCAATACTGTTGACAGGCTTGTCATCAGGATTGGGCGGAAGCGGCGTTCTGCCGCTAGCCGAGCCGCCTCGAGCTTAGAGCACCCGGTATTCGCCGCAATCTGGTTTGCAAATTCCACAATCAATATGCCGTTCTTCGTCACGAGCGCGATAAGCAAGATGAGCGCAATCTCGCTAAAGATATTGAGCGTCTGGCCGGTAATGAACAGGCAAGCAAGCGCACCCGCAAGCGCAAGAGGCACCGTAAAGAATATCACGAAGGGAGCGCGGAAGCTTTCGAACTGGCCCGCAAGCACCAGGAACACAAGCGCAAGCGCAAGCAGGAACACGATGTAGAGACCGCTGGAACTTTCCTCAAACTCCTTGGAGGAGCCGCTCAATGCGGTACTCACGCTCGGGTAATCCTTCAGCAAGTGCTTCGCAATCCGGCGCATCTCTTCCACGCCGTCGCCAATCGTCTTGCCGGGCACAAGGCCCGCCTGGATGGTGGCGGCGCTGAATCGGTTGAATCGCGGGAGCGACGGCGATGCGGACTGCTCGCTAAACGTGATGAAGTTATCAAGACTCACAAGTTCGCCCTTCGCGTTCTTGACCGTGAGCATCGCGATGTTCTCGGGCATACTCCTGTACTGGTACCCCACCGCACCGATGATATCGTACTGGCGTCCGTCCTTGTAGAACTCGCCATAGCTCTGGTCGCTTATCGCAAGTTGCACCGCCTGGGCGATGTCGTTCACCGAAACGCCTTCCTCATTCGCCTTGTCGCGCAGAATCTCGATATGCAGTTCGGGCTTCGTGAACCTCAGGTTCGTATTCACCACGCTGAACACCGGGCTCTTGCTCGCCTCTTCCTCGAACTTGGGCACGAGCGTGCGGAGAATTTCGATATTCGGAGCCTGCAACACAAACTGCACCGGGAGGCCGCCACGCTGCGTGCTGATGCTCTGCGGTTCAAACACCATCACGCGAAGGTCGGGGTACTCATTACCGAGTACTTGGATGCTGCGGGCGATTTCGCTCTGCGGGCGGCGCGCCTTCTTGTCATCGTTCAGGAATATGCGCATCCTGGAGTTGCCCGCGTTCCACGCACCTGCCTGGATTTCGGTGTACTCGTTGGTATCCATGAGCGCGATGACTTCTTCGGCAAAGGCATCGGCCATGCGCTTGGTGCGCGTGAGCGTCACGCCTTCGGGCATGTTCAGGTTCACCATGACCGCGTTGGAATCTTCCGTCGGGGCCATCTCGCTACTCATGTTGTTGAAGCAGAGGTACGCAATAGCCAGGAGGCCCGCCACTACCGGGAAAAGCAAGAATCGCAACTTGAGGAACCCACCGAGAAGCACAGCGTAAATGCGGTTGAGCCCGTCAAAGAACGGCTCGGTAACGCGGAAGAACCAGCCCTGTTTTTGGCGGCTCAGGAACTTGGAACAGAGCATCGGCGAGAGCGTGAGCGCACAGAGCGTCGAGAGGAAAACAGTCCCGATCATCACCGCCACGAACTCGCGGAAAAGGAGACCCGTAGTACCGCCCAGCGCAAGCACCGGCACGAACACCGCCATCAAAACGACCGAGGTCGCAATCACCGCGAAGAAGATTTCGTTTGTACCCGCGACCGCCGCCTGTTTGGGAGTCATGCCGCGTTCAATCTTGTGGTAGATGTTTTCCACAATCACGATGGCATCGTCCACCACAAGGCCAATCGCCAAGACCATCGCAAGCAAGGTCAGCACGTTGATACTGAACCCGCACAGGTACAGCACGAAGAAGCTTCCGATAACGGCCACAGGCACCACCACCATCGGGATGAGCGTCGTGCGGGCCTGCCGCAAGAAAGCAAAGATAATCGCAATCACCAAGAGGAACGCGATGAAGATGGTTTCCACCACCTCCTTGATGGAAGCGCGGATGTTGATGGAAGTATCGCGCCCGTAAAGCACCTGGACGCCCTCGGGAATCTCGCGGCGGATATCCTCCACGCGCCTGTAGAACTCGTTTGCAATTTCCACGTGATTAGAGCCCGGCTGCGCCATCAGGGCGAGCGTGATGGAGTTCTTGCCGTTACGGCGGAACCCGGTACGCGTATCCTTCGGTTCGTAATGGATATCCGCCACATCGGAAATGCGGATGACGGTCCCGTCGGCAGCCGTCTTTACCGCGATATTCTCGAACGCTTTCGGGTCGAGAATTCGGCCCAGTGTGCGGATAGAAAGTGTCGTCTCGCTACCTTCGATGGAGCCGGAAGGCAGTTCCAGGTTGCCGCGCTTGAGCGCCGCCGACATCTCGGCACCCGAAACGCCAAGTGCCTGCAGGCGCACCGGGTCAATCCACAGGCGCACCGTCGGGCGCTTTTCGCCCCAGATGGCGACTTCCGACACACCGTTGATAGTCTGCAGGCGTTCCTTCACAAAGTTGTTCGCGATTTCGGAAACTTCCATCGGGTCGAGTTTGTCGCTCACGAGGCTCACCATCAATATCGGGTCGTTGTCGCTATCGGACTTGTAGACCGTCGGTTCATCGACATCGTCCGGGAGCCTGCGGCGCACGCGGCTCACGCGGTCGCGGATTTCGTTCGCGGCCGCCTCCAAATCCATTCCCGTTTCAAACTCGATGTTGATGAACGAGAAGCCATCTCGGCTCGTGGAGGTAAGCGCCTTGATGCCCGATGCGCTGTTGATGGATGCTTCCAAGATTTCGGTGACTTCGGCCTCCACCACCGCGGCGTTAGCGCCCGGGTACGAGGTACGCACCTGAATCAAGGGATAGTCGACATTCGGGTATTCGCGCACGCCCAGGTTGCTTGCGCCAAACGCACCGAGCAAGATGATGACAAGCGCCATCACCGTCATGAGTACCGGGCGACGTACGGAAAGGTTCGCGACACTCATCCGCGTTTACTCCACTTCGTAATCGGCGTTGTGGCGGATTTCACGAATGCGCACAGAAATGCCTTCGCGCAGGCTAATGAGGCCCGAAGTAATCACGGTATCGCCCTCGTCGAGCCCTCCGGTCACATCGACCGTAATCGGCGTGCGGAGCCCGGTCTGTACGTGCTTGATTTTCGCCTTCCCGCCCGTAGCCACGAACACGTAGGCGCCGTCCTTGTCCAGCGTGAACGCCTCGGCCGGAATCGGGATGCTCTTTGCGACTCCCGCCTGCATAGTCACGTTCACTTTTGCGTAAGAACCTGCAAGGAGTTCGCCCCCCGCGTTATTGACTTCCACCAGCACCTGGCGGGTACGGCTACTTTCCGAAAGTCCCGCTTCCAGGGCCTTCACCTTGCCGCTTGCGGAAATATTGCGTTCCTCGTCCTTGAGTTCCACGGCATCGCCCGGCTTGAGGGCCGATGCATAGCGTTGCGGGAGGGCGAATTTCGCCTTCAACTTCTTCACTTCGCTGAGAGTCGCGACCGAGGTCCCGGTCGTGAGCCACGCGCCCACCGAAACGTTCACGAAACCGAGCTTGCCAGCGAACGGGGCACGAACTTCGGTCTTCGCAATCTGCGCCCTGATGAGTTCCACCGACGCTTCCGCAGACTTGAGCGACGCTTCCGCCGCTTCCATGTCGGCCTTAGTCGCACCGTCCTTCTCGTAGAGTCCCTTCGCGCGGTCGTACTTCTGCTGGGCAAGCTGCTTGTTCGATTCCGCCTGCTTGAGCTGCGCCCTCAATTCAGAATCGTCAATCTTTGCAAGGAGCGAGCCCTTCTGCACCTGGGCGCCATCCTTCGCGTAAAGGTTCATGAGCCTGCCGGATGTTGCCGCGGTCAGTTCCACACTGTTGAGGGGTTCGAGCGTCGCCATCGCAGAGAACGTCTTGCCGCCCTCGTGGGCTTCGGCAATATAGCCTTCCACAGCAATCTCGCGTGCAGGCCTGCCTCCCGGTCCGCCTTTCCCGCTCGGGCCACCCTTGCCCGGAACACCGGCACCCTTCGCACCGCTCGCAGCGGAATCTTCGCCACCGCAGGCGGCAAGGAAAAGGGCTACAAAAACGAATACAATAAACTTTTTCACGCGATTTAGATGCATATCGGGTACTAATGGTTGCATTTAAATGAAATTCCCCGGTCAAAATTTCACATTGAAAAGAAGCCCGCTGCCGTCTTCATAGAACTCGGGGGTCACCTTGAAGCGCTCCGTGAACGATTTGGAGGACGTCGCGCGGTAGATGCGCATGGCATCGAGCATGGAGACGACGCGGTTCAGCACCAGCGCCCCCACCGACACCTGGAAAATAATGCGGCTAACACGGTAATGGCGCAAACGACTCTTGAACTCGTCGATATGTTCCGTCGTCTCGGGATTGTCAGAACTTCCCCAGTCCCACTGGATGCTCTCGTCGAGTTCGCTGTTGACATCCTTGCCCGCGCGGATCATCGCCTGGTTGTAGTCCTCGTCCATGTCGGGCGAGGAATTCTGCCCCGCAACGCCACCACGGCTCCGGTAGTCGCCCACCGTATTGAGCATCGAGATTTTCTTGCTAGAACTCGTGAGTCCCGCATACCGGACAGCATAGGAATGCGCCGAAGCGATGTATTTTTCGCCAATAAAATACGAACCGAAAGTCGTAAGCCAGAGGGCCGCATCAGTCCATACAAAAGGCCGCACAAGAGACTTCTCGCCCAAGTAAAGTTCGCCCATGCCTGGCAAGAGAGCAGATGCGCCCAACGCCAACCACAGACTCTTGTCCTGGTTCTTGCTCACGCTCTCGTCGACCGAAATCACGACCTGCGAAAAAGCGGCAGACGAGGCAACGAGGACTCCCAGGAGAACCGACAGGATCAGCCGCATCAGAATCCCCAGCTAGCCTGCACGCCCACGTCGAGTCCGTTGAATATGTTCACGTAGCTGTCGAAGTGGAGATGGTCGTACCACGAAAGTTCTTCGGAATAGAGCGCCTTGTTGTGCGCATTGGCCGTAAACGCAGCGTCAACCGCCGAGATAATATGGTTGAGGATAAGACCTCCAAAGAACCACACCTGCAAATCGGCGTAGTCGTTCGCCTTGTTGCGCATGGAACGGTACTTGTCCATGTTGGACGACTTTCCCAGCGGGACGATTCCGTCTTCCAGTTCGTCGTCCTCGAGCCCAAGGTTGATGGCCACCGCCGGGTCTTCCACATCGTCCCAGCCGAGCACATAGGTCTTGTCAGAAATCTGCTGGAACAGGGCGGAAGCATCGAAGAATGCGCCCACCGCCTTGGTCTCATCGCCAAGCGAAGCATCTTCCAGCGCCGACGCGTTCGAGACGGAGAACCGGTCCGTATGCGCCTTGTCCTTATAGAAGAGCCTTCCCGCCGTGTAGCATCCCGAGTTGCCCGCATCGCCATAGATGGCCTCGCAGAACGCCTCGCGGCTGTTCATGTAGCGGGTCTCGAAGCGCGATTCTTCCGTCTCGTCCGAGAGCTGGCCGTAAAGTTCGCGCATGCCGGCCTCGTAGCGGCCAATGGAATAGTGCTTCTTCGCGAACTTCTTGTACTTGTCGACCTGGTCGTTATACTTGTAGACCGAGAAATAGCCCCAGCTGGTCCAAAGGGCGGCCTCGAGCGCGAGGTAGGCGCCACCGCGGACATAGGTGAACGTGGACCCGCCCACGTAGAGCTGGCCCGAACCAGGAACCACGAGCGACATGAACAGCGCCTTGCGCGGGCTCTTGTAACGGCCCTTGAGTTCGTCAATGCCGTAGACCTTGGACACCTTCACCGGACCGAGAAGGTCGCGGCGGCTCATGGAACTGGAAGAGATGTCCGGAGCCGGCTGTTCGGAACTGCTGGAGCTGAGGGCAGCAAGCGAATCGCGGATACGGTTCTCTTCGGAAAGCCTCTTCATCTCTGCAGCGTATGCCTCCTCGGGAGTCATCTGCATCGCGGAATCGCCGGCAGCGGAGTCGGCAACCGCCGTATCGGCAGGAGCAGCCGTGTCCGCCACAGCGGGGGCGGTCGTGTCGGCAACCGCGGGGGCAGCAGAATCAGCCGGAGCGGCAGGCTGTTCGGCAGAAGACGAGAGCGGGGCGCTCGACGGCGAAACGGGTACGCTGGAAGACGAGGCAACCGCGCTAGAAGAAACGGCGACACTCGACGAGGATAACACCACCGAGGAACTGGAAACCTCCTGGGCAGCCTCGTTTTCGGCCTCGAACTCCGCGAACAGGTCGCGGGGCTGGGCAAGGGACTGGCCCACAAAGACACTGGCCACGCAGGCCACAAATGAAAGAGCGAACTTACGCATATAGCCTTAAAATAGCAAAAATCGCCCCCATAACAGGAGCGACTTTTAAAAGTTTTTGTAGTTGCGAGAATTATTACTTCTCAGCGACCACCCAAACCTTGACCTGAGCTTCTACGTCGCTGAACACCTTGATGGTGACAGTGTAGACACCGAGCTGCTTGATGGGCTCTTCGAGGGCAACCTGAGCACGGCTGACCTTGACACCCTGCTTGGTGATGGCATCGGCGATGTCGGCAGCGGTCACAGAACCGTACAGACGTTCGCCTTCCACGACGCGGCGTTCGAGGTTGACAGAAACCTGGGAGAGCTTGGCAGCGACGTCACCGGCGGCGGCGAGTTCCTTCTGGAACTGGGCCTCGAGGGCGGCGCGGTTGCTTTCGATCTGGGCCTTGGCTTCCTTGGTAGCACGGACGGCGAGTTTGCGCGGGAAGAGGAAGTTACGGGCATAGCCGTCCTTCACCTTCACGACGTCGAGCATCTTGCCCAAGTGGGGAACATTGGCTTTAAGAATAATTTCCATAGTCTAGTTCCTCCTTAGCGCAGGCTGTCCGAAACGAACGGGAGAATGGCCATCTGGCGGGCGCGCTTGATAGCCTCGTTCAGCATACGCTGGTACTTGGCGGACGTGCCGGAGATGCGACGCGGGATAATCTTGCCACGTTCAGAGATGAAGCGACGGAGAGTCTTCTCGTCCTTGTAGTCAATGAACTTGACATTGTTTTCCGTGAACCAGCAAGTCTTCTTGCGGCGGATACGCGGAGCCTGTTTCTTGTCTTCAAAAGCCATTATTCAGCCTCCCCTTCTTCTGCGTCGACCGGGATGATTTCCTCGGTGGACTGAGCCATATCCTGGTTGTAGACGATTTCGCTCATCGGATAATCAGCGAGGGTCATCCAGCGGAGAGCGTTCTCGTTCAGCTTGAGGGCAGCTTCCATGTTCGCCACCACAGAGGCTTCGGCCTTGTAGTAGAAAATCACGTAGTAGCCGTGCTGGCGCTTGTTGATGGTGTAGGCGAGCTTGCGCTTGCCCCAGTCGTCGCGACGGAGAATTTCACCGCCGCCGTTGGTGATCATGGCACCGATGTTCTCGACTTCAGCGTTGATGGCGTCGTCAGAGATCATAGCGTCGATGATAACCATCGTTTCGTATTGTCTCATAATGAGTCCCTTTGGTCTATCGCCCGGCTACCGACATTGGCTCCGGGAGGGTTCCGACTAAAATCGGTGCGGCAAATATAGAAAACGAGGCCTTTTTGTCAACACGGACCGGCCCTTGAGGTCGAACTTGGCCGCTTTCGAGGGAAAAACGCCCCTGTACGTGTAGGGGGAACGGCGGATGGAGGTCGGACCATCCCCGAACGAGCCCTCCGGGTCGATTTCGCGGATACTTACATATTTATATTCGCCCTGGACCACGTTGCTCTGGTTGCCGTCGGTGCGCATCAGGGCTATTCCCCCGCCCTCGACGATAGGCGCGAGGGCGTCCTCGAGACCGTTATAATCCTTGCAGCCGTCGATTTTCGCGGCCCCGCCCGAGGCCCCCGACCAGTCCTTCCCCTCGTCGAGCGCCTCGCCTACCTTCTCCCACTTGGCGTTTGCAGGCTCGCCGTTCGAGATCGAGTCAATGTAGAGTTCCAGACGGACAGATGTCCTAGATTCGTCGGGGCCACCATTATCCGGGTATGCACTATTGTACACTATAAACTTCATGCCAATCCAGCGGTCGGTCGGGAGTTTCGCGCCACCCCAAAGAGGCGTCTGCTTGCCCACAACGCCCTCGCTCTGGTAGTAGCTGCCGGGGTGCTTCCATTCCTTCTCGAAATCCCACTTGCCGTCGTGCCTAAAGCGCGCATAGTATGTATTTGCATCGCAGTTGTTGCCCCCGCCGCTCGCATGCCCAAGCGCGCCGCTCCGCACGCCCATCACCATGCCGCCGTAGTCGGGGCCGTTTGCGGAAGCCTCGCCCCTGCGGTAGTAGGCGGTAAACTCCACGTCGCGATAGAACTGCTTCTTTGCGGCCCGAGACGTCTGGCTGTTGATATGGAAGCGCGGGCCGGAACTCATCATCTGCATGACACCCTTGCCGTCTATCTTGAAGAAGGGAGACGCGTCGCCCGCGCTACGGTTGTCCGTCCATTCCAGCGGATCGTCGGCATCGCCATCCCATTCGATACCGCGCGCATGGCCGTTAGCCCAGTGCGCCGAATTCCATTCGACAGTACCCGACTTCGTGGGATAGAACTTCTCTATGCCGAAGGTATCGCGCGGGGATTCCTCGGCAAAGGCAACCGTGCACGCGAAAGCCAAAATCGAAACTGAACGCCAAAGACATTTTCCTGTACCCATAGAGCACACCTCACTACATAGGAATATATGTTTTTTCGGGCGCGAATCACGCCTTTTTCTCGTTTTTTTGTTAAATTTCACCACATGAAAATTTCGGACAAGGCTATCGGCTACTTTTCGCTACTCGCCCTACTTGGGCTGTTCGCGGGCATCGCCTACGGCATGTTCGAGGCACACGAAAAGGTCACCTACAAGGCCTACGTCGACTTCAAGGAGCTCGGGTCGCTACAGCCCGAAGACCCGGTGGTCATCCGCGGCTACACCGTGGGCACCATCGGTAAGGTGACCTGGCTGGGCGACCGCGCCCGCGTGGAAATCAAGTTCGACGAGCCCCGCACCATCCGCGAGGGCACGAAGTTCAACAACGTGAACTACGCCATCATGGGCCAGCGCAGGCTCGAAATCGTCCCGAACAAGAACGGCAAGGTCCTCCCCGAAGACTTTATCCACCAGGGCAACTTCGAGCCCGGCATCGCCGAGGCGCTCCGCTACATGGAAGACGTCAACGAACAGCTTAACCACGTGCGCGAGGTCATCACGCTCATTACCGAGGGCGACTCCACCCACAAGTCCGTAAAGGAAATCTACGAGACCGTGATGCAGACGACCGAAGGGATCCTCGACAATGCCGACAAGACTCTCGACAAGCTCTCCCCCGCCATCAAGCAGCTTGTAGGACAGCTGAACCAAGCGGCGAATTCCGTAACCGACATGGCAAACCAGGTGGACACGACCGTCAAGGTGACGACGGACGCCCTCAACGAGAAAATTGCGCAGGCCGACAGCGCCATCCACGCCATCACCGAAGGCACGAAGAAGGCCGAACAGATTATCGCAACCATCGAGAGCACCCCCGCCGTGGACAAGCTCCTGAACACGAAGGACCTCGTCGACCGCGCGAACGACCTTGTCAAGAAGACGCAGGCGCTCATCGCCGCCATCGACACGAAGGGCGTCAAGATGTACGACGACCAGGGCAAAGAAGTCAGGCTCTTCACCTGGAAGAACACGAACCTTATCGGCAAGACAGCCCGCGAAAAGGCGAAACTCCGTGCCGAAAAAGGAGAAAGCCTTCCGGATTCCGGCCCCGCCGAGAGCGAGTAACGCGCAAGCAAGAAGGCTCCACCCATGGAAATTTCACAGCTTCCAGGACTCGGCCCCAAACGCGTCGAGGCTCTCCGTAAATCGGGGCTAGTCTCCATCGCGGACCTCCTCTACAATATACCGCGCACCTATCTCGACCAGACCAAGGTTTCAACCATCGGCAACTGCCATCCGGGCGAAAAGGTCGTGCTTATCGGCACCATCAGCCGTTCCGGAATCGTGCGGGGGCGCAGTTCCAGATTTATCGCCACCCTCACCGACGGCTCCGGCGAAATCCAGCTGCTTTTTTTCCGAGGCACGAGTTTCTGGGCCAGGAAAATCAAGAACGGCACCCGCTGGCTCGTCACGGGCCAGGTCGGTGAATACCGCGGACTGCAAATAACGCATCCCGACCTGCAGCCTATCGACGAAGGAGAAGAATTCAACGGCTGCATCCAGCCCATCTACCCCATCAGCGAAGCCTGCCGCGAAGCCCGGATGGAACAGAAGTTCTTCCGCGGTCTCTACAAGACGGTTTTCAACTTCCCGGGGCTCACGCTCTCCGGGCTATGCCCCAGGGAACTGACCGACTACCTGCATTTCGCGCCCGTCATGGCGAATCTCCGCACGCTGCACCAGCCGCAGGATTTCCCGTCGATCTACAAGGCGAAACGCGAACTCAAGGTACTCGAGCTACTGCCGTTCTGCCTGCGCATGGTCAAGCGCCGCGAGAACCAGAAACTGCGCGGTCACGAGCGCCAAATCGACCTCGGGACGGTAATGGCCGCAAAAGCAAGGTTGCCGTTCTCGCTCACGCGCGGACAGGAAGAGGCTCTCGACACGATTGTCGCGGGGCTCAACGGCAAAAAGCAGTTCCACGCGCTTTTGCAGGGCGACGTCGGCTGCGGAAAGACAGTTGTAGCGATGCTTGCGATAATGGCCGTATGCGGCGCGGGCGAACAATGCGCCCTCATGGTCCCGACCGACATCCTCGCGCGGCAGCACTTCAAGAGCCTCAAGCCGTTTTTTGACGCGGCAGGGCTCAGCGTGCGCCTGCTGGTAGGCGCCACCCCCGCCGCAGAAAAGAAGACAATCCTCGGCGAACTGCAGATGGGACTTGCAAACGTCGTCATCGGCACGCACGCGCTGTTCAGCAAGGATGTCACATTCGCGAAGCTCGGGTTCGTCATCATCGACGAACAGCACCGCTTCGGCGTAGGCCAGCGCGAAGCGCTTCTTGCCAAGGGCGACTACCCCGACATGCTCGTGATGAGCGCCACCCCCATTCCCCGAAGTCTCGCGATGACGCTCTATGGCGACCTGAAGGTCATAAGCATCAAGGAAAAGCCCGCAGGCCGGAAACCCATCAAGACGCGCCTCGTAAACGCAAGCAAGCGCGACGACATGAAGAAATTCATTTGCACGGAAGCCGCCGGCGGGAACCTCTGCTACTGGATTGCGAGCCGCGTCGGCACGGACGAGGAAGGTAGCGCCCGGAGCGTCGACGAAATTGTCGATGAACTGAGGAACTACATCGCGGGGCCGGGCAGGGCCATCCCGGGAGGAGCAACGCTCAAGGTCGCGGGAGTCCACGGCCAGATGGACGAGGCGCAGCGCGACGACATCATCGCAAGATTCGCGAAAGGCGAAATCCACATTCTCGTAGCGACGACCGTCATCGAAGTCGGCGTGAACGTGCCCGCAGCGAACCTCATGGTCATCGACCAGCCAGACCGATTCGGTCTGGCGCAGCTGCACCAGCTGCGCGGCCGTGTAGGCCGGGGCGATGCCCAGGCATGGTGCTTCCTGATGATTCCCGAGGGCGACGCGGCGGATTCCAGCATGGAACGGCTATCGCAGTTCTCGCAAACCGAAGATGGCTTCGAGATTGCCGAACTCGACCTGCAAAACCGCGGCGCAGGCAACCTCGAAGGCAACGAACAGAGCGGCGCATGGGTGTTCCGCTGGTTCGACTGGATCGCCGACCAGGAACTCATCAGCCAGACGCTCGAAACGGCAGAACACATCCTGAAGGATTCGGGTTCATTCGACGAAAGCGCCCGCATGAAAATCCAGGCCTGGTACGGCGAAAAGGAATTCGCAAACGAAGACGGCGTGCACTAGGCTTGCGCGTTTCGAGCAGCAATTAAATCAAATTGGTGAACGTGCCGAGCACAAGCGCAAGGAGCGCGATATTCAAGAAGAACATGGCGCGGCGCACGATCATGAAGAACACCGCCTGCCAATGCAGGATGCCGTCCGTCGGCGCAATCAGTTCCTTGACAGCGAGGAACATGTTGAGGATACCCGTAAGCACCATCATCAGCGCCCCCGCAAAATAGCCCTCGTTCCAGACCATCACCGTAACGACAATGCCCGCCACCATCGCAAAAAAGCCGATGATGACCTCTACACGCAGGAACATGGACTTTATCTTGCGCGCCAGGGAACGGACCTCGTTTTGTTTTTGTTCATCCATAATCGAAAATATACAAAAGGATGGGAGACGCTACAACGAGTAGCTCGTCGTAATGGAGTAATGCAGATCCCCCTTGCGCTCCCCGTTCAGGGGCACACTCACGTCGACCTTGTTCACCAGCCTGGAGATGGACTTGGTCTGTACAAATCGAACGCCTAGCCCAAGCACATAGACCAGGTCGTCGCGGTTGATATCCGAGAAGTTCCACGCCGTTTCGCCGATGCTTCCATACCCGACAAAAACGGGAACCAGCGTGAGAATTTCGAATCGCGGGAACCAGCGCTGTTCAAGGCTGCCGTAGACCCTCGCCTGTCCCGTGTAATATCCGGTCGGGAAACCAACAAAGCCGTCGGAGCCGCCCAGCGAAAGCTGGTAGCCAAGGCGCGCATCGTCATAGAAGTCGGCAAGCCCGGTCAGCACCGTCGAGAACCGGTCATTCGGGTGGAAAATGTATTCTCCCTTGAGCCGGCCGAAAAAGTCGTGCTTTTCGCCATGGTCCAGGTAAAAATGCGCATTCGACGAAAGAGTCAGGTGGTGCATGCCGAAACCGAGGTAGAGATTCATCCAGAAATCGAACCGGATGTCGTTATCGGCAGCCCCGATCTGCTCGTAGTTCTTGGAAACCTGCACCTTCGCCGTCCAGCCACGATCCACGTCCTCGGTCCACTTCGCATTGTGGAAGTTGCGGATCTTCTCGTAGCGCAGGTTCGAATACATAACGTAAGCGCCGAGCCTCGAATCCTTGCGTTCCGGAAGCCATTCGTTCCATGCCGAGGCCGAATCGATGGCATAGGACTTTTCGCCATCGGTAAACAAGTACCGCGAAAGTTCTCCCTTGCTCGCGGTAAGCCTGCGGTAGTCGTAAGTCGCACCGAGGTAAATCTTACGCTGCGTTCCGCCAAAGGAACGGCTAATCCTGAAGCTCAGCGAGTCGCTCACGAACTTCTTTACCTGCATGAGTTCGACCGTTTTCTTGCCGTTATATTTCTGCAAGGAATCCAGGGGTTTGTCCGTCGGGTACTCAACTGCCCCGGCAGGCATGTCGCCACTGCCATAAACGTAGTAATAGCTCTCGTTCTTGAGGCCTGCAAGCGTGTAGGCCCACTGGTTCACGCTCCGGCTGAGGAACGGCACATACATCTGCCAGCTCGCGAGGTAGCCGTCGGTATTGTAGCTGTAGAGAAAATCGAGATGGTTGTAGCGGAAAATGAAATGCGGGTCGCCGTATTCCACCTGCCACATGTCGCGAAACTCGTTATGCCCGAAATAGAACCCGAGCAACTGGCCGAGGCCGAGGAAGTTGCTTTCCTGCACGCCGACACCCCAGTTGAAATTGTCGTAGCTCCATTCGCTGCCGCTGAACCCGAAACTAACCGGAATCGTCAGCGTCCAGTTGTCGCTCGTATGCACATTCACGATGTTTTTCCCGCCATCCTCGGAGACCGTAATGGAGGCGTCGCTCAAGAAACGCTGCTCGCGCAGGAAGCGTTCCGATTCAAGCATCAGGTCGAGATTCGCCAAATCGCCCTGATTAAAAAGGAGGAGCTTGCGGACCGTGTGCTCGCGGGTCTCGATATGGATCCAGTTCAAGAAGCGATAGGCAAGCGCATCGTACTTGGTATGCACCTTGGAATCGTCGAACGCATCGCCGATATCGTAGACGATGCTATCCACATGAAAAAGGGAGGTAGAATCCGCAGCAGGCAATTCGGCCGCCACGGGAAAAGCCACAAGCAGTAAAAGAAATGAAAAAGCAATCAAGAAACGCACACGCACAATATAGAAAATACGCATCTTGCACGAACCATGCCATTTTTCTAAATTTGCCTGCGGGTAGCGGATGGCCGCCGGCAGCAATGCTGGAGGAAAGTCCGGGCACCACAGGGCAGGATGCTGGATAACGTCCAGGCGCGGAAACGCGACAGACAGTGCAACAGAAAGCAAACCGCCAGGTTCGGGCGCAAGCCTGAGCAAGGTAAGGGTGAAATGGCGAGGTAAGAGCTCACCGCGTTCCTGGTGACAGGGACGGCACGGTAAACCTCATCCGGTGCAAGACCAAGCAGGAATCCGTCCGCAAGGACCGGCTGCGGCCCGCGGCTGTTGGATATCCGGGTAGGTCGCTTGAGGCGGTCGGTAACGACTGGCCCAGAGAGATGGTCATCGCCCCGCAAGGGGTACAGAACCCGGCTTATAGATACCCGACTTGAAGGCTCCCGCCAACCGCGGGGGCCTTCTCCTTTTCACCGTAGCCGCCCCTTCATTTTGAATAAAATAAGCCCCTCCGTACGGGAGGGGCCGTCTATAAAATTTAGGATAGACTAGCGGTCGTGGATGTCGACGCATTCACGCACGTTGCGTGCGGCGAACATACGGCCACGGCGCGGATCGAGGCAGTCGACGCGTTCCGGACGGTTGCGGTGGAAGTCAACGATCATCCAGCGGGTACCGTCATTGCAGTAGTAATCGAAACGGCCTTCGGCATCGCCACGTTCGCAGCGGCCTTCAACCTGAACACGGCGGTTGCGGTAATCGAGTCGGAAACTGCGGTCACGGGGACGGCAGTCCGGCTTCTCGAAACGGCATTCCAGGCGTTCGCGCGGCGGCGGAGGAGGAGGATCGCTACGGCGTTCAGACTTCCTGTTATCCACATGGACAGAGAATCCTGCCCAGGCACCAGACGAAAGCACAAGCGTTGCAGCGATAACTGCAAGAAGGGACTTTTTCATTTGTTCTCCTTTCATAAGAGTTTATGTTTACTGATTAACTATGGCCTAAATATACTTTTTTTTCATCGAAAAGCACGGCTATAGAAAAAAAACTAGATAAAACGCCATTTTTTTTGACTAGAAACACCCGAAAAAAGCAACATGCAACCGAAGCCCCACTCCAGGCATCCAAAAAAAAACACCTCAAAAAAACGCCGGAATAATCCGGCGATTTTTCTATACAAACGCAATCAGATCAGTTCGTCGGGCGGGAGGTGTTCCGCGCTTTCCGGTTCCTGGTAGAAGGTCTCGGGAATCTGGACCTGATTCTGGAAATAGGCCCTGTGCGCGGCAATCACGCGTTCACGGGCGAACGCGGCATCCTGCCACTCCCCAATCTGCACGTCCTTGCCTTCCAGTTCCTTGTAGTTCTGGAAGAAGTTTTTCGTAATGCGCAGGAACATCTGGTCCACGTCGCCGATATCCTTGATGGGGCGCGGGTTGAATGTCGGCACGCCCAGCACCTTGTAGTCCTTCTTGCCGCCATCGGTCATGTCGAGAGCGCCAATCACGCGACAGGTGCAGACGGAACCCGTCATCATGGAAGCAGGGCTGTAGATGAGCATATCGAGCGCATCGCCGTCGTCTGCCTTGGTGCTCGGGATAAATCCGTAGGTGCAAGGATAGCTCATCGAACTGAGCAGGCAACGGTCCAGGCGGAACACATGCAGACGTTCATCGTACTCGTACTTGAGGTTCGTGTCCTTGCCGATTTCCACGACGCAATCCACTTCATAGGGATACTTGCGTCCGATAGGGAGATCGAGATAGTTAATAGCCATTTATACTCCAGGGGCCCACGTCGAGCCCGATTTTATTTACTCTCTATTTATTCTTCAAAAAGTAACGCAAATTTAACATTTATGTATGAAATAGTCAAGTGTTCCGGCTCGCAGAAAACCATTTACCGACTGCGCCACCTGGATGATGTCACCTTGTCGAACAGCCCGAAATAGAACACCGGTTCTCCCCTGTCGGGACTGTAGCCGACCTCGAAGCGGATGCGGTCGAGTGCCGGAATCACGAGATGCACACCGCCATAGACGGCGCCCTCGTAATCGTCCCAGCCGGGGCGGCCCCTGTCCCAGAGCAGGCTTCCGTCGAGACCGGCCACAAGTTGCACCCCATAGAAGAAGTTCACGCCGGCAATACTTGCGGAACGGCGTTCCAAAAGCACGAACCTTTCTTCGAACGTAAGGAGTGCCTCGTGGACGCCGAGAGAGCCCGAGTCGGCCTCGTGCCCGCGGAACGTATTGGCACCGCCATGGTAGTAATAATCATAGAACTTCACCTCGCCCGGACGGTAACGCACGAGCGCCGTCGCACCTGTTACAAAGCGCCCGAAGGTCTTGTAGGCACGCGCATCGGTCAGGAGTTCCCAGTAGTTTTCGCCGTTATCCCTGTTGCAAAAGCGCGATTCCGTTTCGACCGGTTCACCTGATTCGTCCGATTCGATATTGACGCCGCACGCAACATATTCTTCACCCGCGCCCACGTGCGTAAGCATATATTCGAAATACACGCCATCGCGCGTGTCGAGTTTGCTGTCACGATAATCGAAAGCAAAGCCAAGCCCCAATTCAGGAAGATTCGCAAAGTCCCTCAACCGACGGTAGGCGGCAGTCCCCAGCAGCGACAGGTGCGGCAAGAACTTGTATTCCAAATCCAGGTCGAGCAAGATGCTTTTTTCCTGGAAATCGCGGATGTTGTCGTAACTGTCGGTCAAGAGGAACTCGAAGTTCCACCCGAGCGGAAGCCCGAACAGGTAGGGGGAACTCGCATAGAAGGCGGCCTCGTTCTTGTCGAAGAACGGGTCCACCGTCGTGCGGTACTGCACCTCAAGCCGAATATCTTCGCCCGCCACATTGATGTTCGCAAGCGCGGCTCCGAGCATCAGACCGTCGCGGTCGGTCTTCTTGCCCGCGGGTGCCGGAATCCAGCGGAAGATTTCCTTGAAGGAATATGTGAGTTTTACAAGACCCGGTTCGGCAGGCTCACCGGCCTTTTCGCAAGAAACGGAAATCTCGGTGAACAGGTCGAGGTCCTGCAGGCGGAGCTTTTCAGCCTCGAACTTTTCGGCAGCAAAAGGCTCTCCTACGCGGTTCACGAGTTCGCGCTCCACCACGCGGGAGTTCGTATGCACGAGCCCTTCGAAGTTGATCGAAGCGACCACCAGGCCATCCGCGCAACCGGCAGACGCCGAATCCGCAGCCGCAAATGCAGCCGAGACAAGCGCGAAAAGGACCATGTATACGACTTTACGAATTCGGTTCACCTTACAAAATATAGAAATTCGCCTCTCCGAAGCCCGCAACCCACACCAAACGCCCTATCCTTTTCTATATTTGGAGCGTCAAAAATTTGAGAAGCACCGAGGTTTCCATGCTTGATTTTCTTGCAAACTACTGGCCCTGGCTCATCGCAGTCGTTGTCATCGTTCTTGCCATTTTTGCTTTCCGCGGACTCCGCAAGGCCCTCAAGGAAGGCGGCGGAGCATTCAACCTTGAAACCATCCAGAAAAACACCGCACCGAACTTCGCGGCCCTGAAGCAAAAGTCGAAGGCCCTCCTCGCCGATGCCGACATGATTTGCGAAACGAAGGAAGGAAGCAACCTCGTGATGCCGAAAAAGGAAGACATGATGTTCTTCCGCCGTGCGGTGAAGCAGAAGTACAAGCTCGCCATGTTCCTCGTGCCGGGCACCAACAAGGTCGTGTACTTCTTCTGCAAGACGGAACAGGGACTGCGCCGCCGCATCGAAAACCTGGTCATCAACCAGAAGTTCCGCGAAGGCAAACCGCCCTACATGGACGTTGCCACCGGCGAAAAGCTCAAGTACCCGAGGTAATGGGTCCATTTCTCTCGACTAGAGCTGAATGACCTACAAAGACCTCGCCCTCGCCGAAGAAAAAGGCAAGCTGGAAGCGGCCCTCCTGGAGTCGCGCAACCTGCTTGTCGAAGCTCCCACGGGATCGGGAAAATCGCTATTCATCCCCTACTTTTTAAGCAAGCACTGCACAGGACGCGTTGTCGTTTTGCAACCGCGCAGGATTGCGGCGTTAGCTTTGGCGCAATTTTCGGCGAAGCTGCACGGAGAACCCTGCGGAAAGACCGTCGGCTACCAGTTCAGGCAGGATAGCTGCAAGAGCGCGGGGACGCGAATCCTCTTCCAGACCTACGGAAATTTCTTGCAGGAACTCCTGCACGGGAAAATGGATGCGGACTGGATCGTATTCGACGAATACCACGAGCGCAAGGCCGACATGGACCTGCTGTTCGCGTTTTTCAATCGAAAGACCCCGGCCAACCCCGTCAATCGAGAGCAAGAGCCGGAGAAGGCTGCGCCAAGGATTGCAGTGATGTCGGCGGCGCTGAACCGCGAGGAACTCGAAGCGGTTCTCGGCGTCAAATGCCTCACGCTCGGCCACCCGCTCTACCCCGTGCAAATTATCCACCAGGCCCCCGCCACGGGAACGTCGCTTACATCGGGCGTGGGCATCGACGCCGAAGTGGTGCGGGCGCTCAAGACACTTTACCACAACCATATCTGGCAGACCACCCTGGTGTTCTTGCCGGGCAAGGCCGAAATCGCCCGCTGCCACAGCGCCGCCGCCGAAGCGCTCGGACAAAACAGCGCCGAATTCCTGGAACTCTACGGCGGACAGGACCGCGAAACGCAAGACCGCATTTTCGAAACGACCGAACGCCCGCGGGTCATATTCACAACGAACATCGCGGAAACATCCATCACCGTCCCGAACGTATCGGGCGTCGTGGATAGCGGTATCGAACGAGTGAGCCTCTACGACGACAGCGAAAAGGTAAATGTTCTCCGCACGCTACCCATCTCGATGCAGAACGCCATCCAGAGAAGCGGCCGTAGCGGACGCACGCAGAACGGATGCGCCATACGCCTGTGGAGCGAAGAAAGCGAAAAGCGCATGCCGCGCGGAATCGTCCCCGAAGTCACTCAGATAGAGCCCTCGGAACTGTTGCTGCAAAAAGCGGCGCTAGAACGTGAGATTCCGTCCTCCGCAGGGACAGGAATAACGCTCCCGACGGCGATTCCGGAAGCCCGAGAAATTGCGGCGACCAAGCTCCTCGAAGGTTTCGGAATGCTCAAGGACGGCGCCATTACCGAACTAGGTCTCAAGGCCATCCGCACTCCCGTTTCAAACATCCCGCTCGCATTGCTCCTCGCTTCCGCAAAAAGCAAGAGCGAGCTTCCCGACTTGTTGCTCGCCGCTCTCGCCTGGATTCATTCCGGCACCGAATTTTTGCAAAAAAGCAAAATCGCCTACGACATTCTGACGCTCGCAGCCGATACGCTATCAAAGACAGCGGCAGCACCTCGCGAAGTCATGTTTACGCTCCGTCAGTTGCGCGATTACAGGGACACCTTAGCCCCGTCGGAATCGGCAGACGGGAACCATTCCTTTGTCTGCAAGCAGCTTCTGAAAGCCTTTCCCGACAGACTTGCCACCCCAAGCGGAAGTGCATACAAACTCGCAAACCAGAGCGTCATCCGTTTACAGGTTGCAGAACCGCTCTATGCGATCCTTGCCCTCTGCATGCTCCGTACCGGGACCACCAAGTCCGAACTCAAGGTCAACCTCTACGCCCCCATCGCAAAGGAGATGCTCGAAGGCGAAAGCGCCTCCACCCGCTACGAGCTCCTTTGGAGAAACGGACAGGAACGGTTCATCGGTATCGAGATCCGCGAAACGGCAAACGCAGACGGAGGCCGCACCGAACTTTCACGCAAGGAAATCCTCACGCAGGAAGCATCGCCGAAAGTTCTCGACGAACTGAAAAAACTCACAGCCGTCGCCTGGAGCGAA
Organism: Fibrobacter sp. UBA3718; assembly: GCF_002371935.1. Classification (NCBI taxonomy): domain Bacteria; kingdom Pseudomonadati; phylum Fibrobacterota; class Fibrobacteria; order Fibrobacterales; family Fibrobacteraceae; genus Fibrobacter; species Fibrobacter sp. UBA3718. The sequence goes on from NZ_DFHR01000013.1 coordinate 134,068, forward strand.
AAAATCGAAAAGGAAAACTGGAGCGGACGCTACCTCACCGAGGCTGTCCAGACTCTCCTCACCAAGATGCGACTCGCCGCAAAGCTATACCCCGAATACGGGCTTCCCGAATTCAACGACGAGGACATGGAACTGATATTCGACGAACTTACCAGCGGGAAATTCCTGCTGCGCGATATCAACGAGGACCGCTACCGGGGCATCGTGGAAGATTATTTCGGCAAATCCATGTTGCCTTGGCTCAACAAGACCTTCCCTGACCACTACATGCTCCCGAACGGCAAACGCGCACGCTATAGCTACCAGCCCGTCAACAATAGCGAAGACGGGAAGTCTGTCCAGAGCGTAGACGGCGTACTGGTCGAAATATCCGCCCGAATCGAAGACCTGATGCAGCTCCGCGGCGAACACCGAATCGCCGATGGCAAGCTAAAAGTCCGCTACGACATCCTCGCCCCGAATTTCCGCACCATCCAGAAAACCTGGGACCTGACCGGATTCTGGCAGAATACCTACGCCGAAGTCCGGAAGGAACTCCGAGGCCGCTACCCCAAGCACCCCTGGCCCGAAAAAGTCGAATAGCAAGTCGAGTAAATTGCTATATTTGGGGACACTATGAGTCTAAAATTTGATACCCCCATTACCGAAGTTCCGCTGTTCCACCAGGGCAAAGTACGCGACATGTACGACCTGGGCGACAGCTTCCTGATGGTCGCCAGCGACCGTCTTTCCGCTTTTGACGTGGTGCTCCCCACCCCGATCCCTGGTAAGGGCAAAATCCTCAACCAGCTTTCGCTGTTCTGGTTCAAGCACCTCGGCATGAAGAACCACCTCATCACTGCCGACGTGAACGAATACCCCGAAGTGCTCAAGAAGCACGCCGACTACCTCCGCGGCCGTTCCATGATCGTGAAGAAGGCGAAGCGCCACTCCGTGGAATGCATCGTCCGCGGCTACATCGTGGGTTCCGGCTGGAAGGACTACCAGAAGACGGGCCGCATCTGCGGTCACGTGCTTCCCTCCAACCTGCAGCTCTGCCAGAAGCTCGAGACTCCGCTCTACACGCCGAGCACCAAGCCCGACGTCGGCCACGACGAAAACATCAGCTTCGAACAGACCTTCGACATCGTGGGCGAAAAGGTCGCCACCGAACTCAAGAGCATGTCCCTCGACATCTACACGAAGGCCCGCGACTACGCTGCCAGCAAGGGAATCATCCTCGCCGACACCAAGTTCGAATTCGGTGAAATCGACGGCGAAACCGTGCTCATCGACGAAGTGCTCACGCCGGACTCCAGCCGCTACTGGCCGGCCGACAAGTACCAGGTGGGCAAGAACCAGGAAAGCTTCGACAAGCAGTACGTGCGTGACTGGCTCGAAACTCTCGACTGGGGCAAGACCTACCCGGGTCCGGAAATCCCGGCAGACGTCGTGAAGAACACGCTCGCGAAGTACGAAGAAATCTTCGTGCGCCTCACCGGCAAGCAGCCGGAATTGTAACTGGGAAAAGTCATTCTGGACCCTATCGCCTACGGCTCCAGGGTGACATTCCGATTGAACTACGCAGGCTGAACAGTCTGCGTTTTTTAGAAAAAAAACTTTCATCCGAAGGATATGAAAATGAAATCTGTACCTATTACGCTGCTCACCGGTTACCTCGGAGCCGGAAAGACGACCCTCCTGAACTTTGTCCTCAACAACCAGCAGGGTTACCACGTCGCCGTCATTGTGAACGACATCGGCGAAGTGAACATCGACCAGACGCTCATCGAGAAGGGCGGGAACATCACGAAGGAAGATTCCGGAAAGGTGGTGCCGCTCAGCAACGGCTGCATCTGCTGCAGCCTCAAGACCGACCTCCTGGAACAGATTGCCGAACTCCTCGAGATGAACAAGTTCGACTACATCCTCATCGAAGCGAGCGGCATCTGCGAGCCCGTGCCTATCGCGCAGACCATCTGCATGGCGGGCAGCCAGCTGCAGAGCCGCGACGGACGCCCCCTCGCCTGCCACCTCGACAACGTCGTATCCGTGGTGGACGTCGCACGCCTCGCCGACGAATTCGCGGGCGGCCAGAAGTTGCTTTCGAACGACCTCGAAGAAGAGGACATCGCGAACCTCCTTATCCAGCAGATTGAGTTCTGCAACACCATCGTGATGAACAAGGTCGATTCCATCAGCAAAAACGACCTCGAACACGTGAAGGCGGTTGTCCGCGCGCTCCAGCCCGAAGCGAAGATGATCGAGACGAACTACGGCAAGGTCGAGATGAAGGACATCCTCGATACCAAGCAGTTCGACTTCGAGAAGGTCGGGAACTCCGCCGCCTGGGCGAAGGAACTCATGAAAGAGACGAAGCCCGAAGACGACGATGATGGCCACGACGAACACGAGCATCACCACCATCACGACCATGACGATGAGCACGACCACGAAGACCATAGCCACTGCGACCACGAGCACGGCGTGTGCCACTGCGGCCACCACCACGACAAGGACCATCCGCATGGCGACGAATACGGCATCAGCACGTTCGTGTACGAACGCCGCCGCCCGCTAGTCCGCGACAAGTTCGAGACGTTCCTCGACAACTACCCCACGAGCATCATCCGCACCAAGGGCCTCGTGTGGTTCGAGGACGAACGCAACAACAGCTACCTGTTCGAGCAGGCCGGCAAGCAGGCTTCCGCACAGAATTTCGGTCCCTGGTTCGCCAGCGAGAGCGAAGAAGAGCAGAAGCGCCTGCTGCGCGAGAATCCGGACCTCGTAAAGGTGTGGGACGAAAAGTACGGTGACCGCATCATCCGCCTTGTCTTCATCGGCCAGCACATGGACAAGAAGAAGATTATCGCCGCGATGGACAACTGCCTCGGCGAATAAGGTTCCTACAGAGACAAAGAAAGCCGGCAATGCCGGCTTTTTTGCTTTTGCATATTTCTATCGAAACAGACTCTACAGCCTCTTGAGAACCGCGGCAGCGTGGTGGATAAAGCCTTCTTCAGTAGCGACGGCGGCAATGGCCTTCGCGTTCTTCTTGATGGCTTTCTCGCTGTAGCGGATGATGCTCATGCGCTTTAAGAAGTCGTACACGCCGAGCGGGCTGAAGAAACGGCCCGTGCCGTTGGTTGGCAGCACGTGGTTCGGGCCCGCGAAGTAGTCGCCCACCGGCTCAGAGGACCACGGGCCGATAAACACCGCACCCGCATTTTCGATTTGCGCCGCCATAGATTCCGCTTCGCTGGTCATAACTTCGAGGTGTTCCGGAGCGATGCGGTTCGCTATTTCCACTCCGTCGAACCAGTCCTTCACCACGAGGATGCGCCCGAAGTTGCCGAGCACCTTCTCGAGGAGTTCCTTCTTCGGGGAATTTTCCACCTGGATATCCACGCAGGCGCTAATCATCTGGGCGGTTTCCATGTTGTCGGTAATGCAGATGGCCGCCTCGAAGCCGGAACCGTGTTCCGCCTGGCTCAAAAGGTCTGCCGCCACGAAGTCCGGATCGCAGGTGTTGTCGGCCATCACGAGCACTTCGCTGGGGCCTGCCACCATGTCGATGTCCACGACACCAAAGACTTCCTTCTTGGCGATGGCCGCAAAAACGTTGCCCGGTCCCACAATCTTGTCGACGCGCTCCACGACGGTCTTGCCCTTGGCATCCTTCGCACCATAAGCGAGCAAGCCGATAGCCTGAGCGCCGCCGATGTGGTAGACTTCTTCAATGCCGAGTTCCTGCAGCACGAATGCCACAGCACGGTTGATTTCGCCCTTGATGGGGGTCACGACCACGATGTCTTCCACGCCAGCCACGAGAGCCGGGACAGCGTTCATGATGACGGTGCTCGGGTAGATTCCCGCACCGCCCGGCACGTAGAGGCCCACGCGCTTCATCGGGCGGATGCGCTGGCCGAGCACGACGCCGTCCTTCCCTTCCATGAGCCAGGATTCTTCCATCTGGTTCTGGTGGAAATCGCGCACGTTCTTGATGGCCTGCTTCAGGGCCTTCTGCAGTTCCTTCGGGCACTTGGCGGCAGACTTCGCGATGGCCGAAACCGGCACGCGGATGTTCTTGCCCTTTAGGCCGTCGAACTTCTGGGCGTATTCCGTCGCCTTCGCGATGCCACCCTTCTTGATGTCGGCAAGGATCTGCATCACCTTGTCGTGAATTTCCTTGCTCGGGGCGACTTCGCGCCCGCAAATGCGTTCAATTTCAGCAGATTTCGGAGTAACTTTTACGATTTGCATAAATTCCACCTTTTTCGCCAAATATAGAATTTTAGAGGGACTTGAAAACCTTGTGCGCAGCCTCGACTGTGCGGTCGATCTCATCTTCGGTATGCGCAGCACTCACAAAAATCGCTTCGAACTGGCTTGGAGCAAAGTAGAATCCTTCTTCAAGCATTCCGAGGAAATACCTGCGGAAGAGTTCCAAATCGGACTTCTGTACATCGGCAAAGCATGAGACCGGACCTTCCGTAAAGAAGATGCAGCCCATGGAACCCACCTGGTTTGCAGCAAGCGGGATTCCTGCAGCCTTTGCCGCATCCTGGAGGCCCGCAATCAGGCGCTTCGTCATCGCTTCGGCGTGAACGTAGTACTCCGGGTGAGTATGCAGTTCACGCATAGTGGAAAGCCCCGCCGCCATCGCGACCGGGTTACCTGAAAGCGTACCCGCCTGGTAGATTCCGCCAAGCGGCGCAATCTGCTGCATCACGTCGAGCCGGCCGCCGTATGCACCTACGGGCATACCGCCGCCGATAATCTTCCCGAAGGTCGTGAGGTCGGGCTTAATGCCATAAAGCCCTTGCGCACAGTGGATGCCCACGCGGAAACCCGTCATGACCTCGTCCACAATCAGGAGCGCACCGTGCTTCTTGGTTTCTGCGGAAAGCGTCTGCAGGAACTCGGGCTTCGCGGGCACGACCCCCATATTCCCTGCCACAGGCTCCACGATGACCCCCGCAATCTCGTCGCCAATCTTGTCGAAGAGTTCCTTAACGCCTGCCACATCATTGTACTGGAGCGTGAGCGTGTACTTCGCGAGATCCGCCGGAACTCCCTTGCTGCTTGGCTTGCCCGTCGTGAGCATGCCCGAACCCGCCTTGATCAAGAGGCTATCGCTATGGCCGTGGTAACAGCCCTCAAACTTCACGATCTTGTCGCGGCCGGTAAAACCGCGGGCCGCACGGATGGCACTCATCGTCGCCTCGGTCCCACTGTTCACCATGCGAATCATCTCGACACTCGGCACAAGGCTCATCACGAGCTTCGCAAGTTCGGATTCGAGCCCGCACGGAGCCCCGAAACTGAGGCCGTTCTTCGCCGTTTCTGCAACAGCACTGATTACCGCGTCGTGAGCGTGTCCCAGGAGCATCGGGCCCCAGCTGCCCACGTAGTCGATGTAATCGTTGCCGTCCACATCATAAATGTGGCTGCCCTTCGCGCGGGCAATAAACGGAGGCGTCGCACCTACATTACTGAATGCGCGAACAGGGCTGTTCACGCCACCCGGCATCAGGTTCTTAGCTTCTGCAAAAAGTTTTTCGCTCAAGGTGCGGTTCATACCAGCCCCTTCTCGAGCGCTTCCTTCGCATGGTAGGTGATGATGATATCGGCACCGGCGCGCTTCATCGCAAGCAGGTTCTCGCGGATAATCGCATTCTCGTCAATCCAGCCCATCTTCGCGGCAGCCTTCACCATCGAGTACTCGCCGCTCACATTGTAGACGGCCACGGGGACAGTACTGATTTCAGCAGTCTGGCGCAAGATGTCGAGGAAGGCAAGCCCGGGCTTCACCATCACGATGTCGGCACCTTCTTCGATGTCGAGTTCCACTTCGCGCTGGGCCTCGCGAGCGTTGCGCACGTCCATCTGGTAGCTCTTGCGGTTCCCGAAATGTGGAGCGGAATCGGCAGCATCGCGGAACGGGCCGTAGTAGGCGCTCGCAAACTTCGCGCTGTAGGCCATGATGGGTGTATCCGCATAGCCATTCTCATCAAGCTTTGCGCGGATTGCCGCCACGCGCCCGTCCATCATGTCGGAAGGAGCAACCATGTTCGCCCCCGCGCGCGCATGCGAAACAGCGGTTTTCGCCAGGAGTTCGAGCGTCGGGTCGTTATCCACGTCGCCGTCCTTGATGATTCCGCAATGGCCGTGGCTCATATATTCGCAGAGACATACGTCCGTAATTACGAAGAGGTCGGGAAACTTCGCCTTGATGGAGCGCACCGCTCGCTGCACGATGCCATCGTCATCGTAGGCCGAAGTCGCCATCTCATCCTTGATATTGGGGATTCCGAACAGGAGGATGGACTTGATGCCCGCAATGACGCAGGATTCAAGTTCCTGGAGAATTTCATCGATAGAGAACCGGAACTGGCCGGGCATCGAGGGGATTTCTTCCTTGACACCCTCCCCCTCTACCACGAACATCGGGTACACGAGGGAATCGGGGTTCACTGCGGTTTCCGCAACCATGTTGCGGATAGTTTCATTCTTGCGTAAGCGACGAGGACGGATAATCATATCAAGTGTGAAATGTGGAATGTTAGATGTGGAATGATTATTGTTTAATGTAAAAAATCGCGTTCGACTTGCACTAAGCTTTCGCCCCAATCCTCCTGGATTTTCTGCTTGAGTTTCTTGGCAAGCGAGGGGGCGCGGCCCTGCGTGGAGACGGTCACGGCGATGTTTTCGCCGAAATCCATGCGGGCGGGCACGATGAAATCGCCGTCGAGGTAATCACAGGCATTGTTCACCAGAATGCGGCGGGCACGGGCATCGTTAGAAACCTGGGCGTTGACGGCGGGCTTGTCGGTGCAGATAAAGACCATGAAGATCCCGCGAAGGTCGAGCGGCTCATAGGGACGGCTTTTCAAGACGATAGACGATATCGTTGTAAATTCGGGGTCGAGCTGCGGGGCAACCACGGTAATGTGGGCTCCCGTCGGGAGGAGCGTCTTGACCTTGCGCAGCGCGATGCGGCCCCCACCCACGACAAGAACGTTCCTGCCTTCGAGATTCAGTTCGATGGAGAAGAGGCTTGAGCTATGGGCGCGCTCCTGCGGAGCGTTGGGGTATGAGGTCGTACCTGCGGCACTTTGAGCAAGATCATTTTGGACATTGCGGATGCCGTCCACGACCATGCTTGCAAATTCCTTCCAGTCACCAAGGCAGGGCATAAGCGTTATAGGAATCTGCGGGTATTCCGCCTGCAATTTCGCGACCACACGGGGAACATCGTTTTTCGTATGCTGGCCGTTCAAAAGCAAAAAAGGCAGGAGCGTCACCGATTCCACATCCTCGCGGAGGAGCGTGCGCAGGTCGTTTTCCAAATCCAACAGGCTCGTACTTGCCACTCGCGTGCCGGGCAAATCATGATGAAGTTTATCCAAAATACCTTCGAAGCCCTTGTAGGCTCCGGGCAAAATGCAATGATGAGCAATAATCAAGATGGCTTTCATTGCTACAAATATAGAATTTTCGAATCTAAACCTTTACATGGAAATAGTCAACGTCGGGGTGACTGATGTAGAGGCCGCTCACGGAGGCTTGCGGGTACATGGCGCCGTTCTCGGTGAGGCTGATGCCTACGCTGTTAAAATCGATGAGTTTTGCGACGTTGAAGATTTCCTTGATGTTCGGGAGCACGGGGTAGCCGACGGCCGGGCGGATGCCCTTCCAGTTGCTTACGCGTGCGAGTTCCTGGCTCAGGTATTCGGCTCCTGCTTCGGCGAGGCGGTCGGCGACGGTCTGCATCAAGAGAACGTCGTAATCGCTGCCGCCCTGTTCGGCCTTAAGCTTTTCGAGGCGTTTGACGAAGGCGTCGCTCACGGTGACGGCGAAGGCGCCCACGATGTCGCGGAAAACATCTTTGCCGGAGGGAGCGTTAAACACGCTTGCCGTCGTCGCGTTCGCAGGAGCCACGTAGTCGCAAAGGGCTAGGCATGTGCCTTCCGGGTTCTGCTGGCGTGCCGTTTCGACTTCGACAAAGTCGGAGTCGGTGCCGGTACGGCCCGTGTTGAACCTGATGGAATTTTCCGTACCGGCTGCAGGGTAGAACGCCTGCACGGCACGCAGCGCATACTCGGGCTTTGTGAGGCTCTTGATAAGTTCTTCGGCGTCTGCCTTGAGTTTTTTGGCTTCTTCTTGGTCCGGCTTGATTTTCCAGGTGAAGAAGAAGTATTCCCAGCTGATAAGCGGGATGACTTTTTCGAGCGGAATCGGCGGGAGTTTGCTTTCGCCCATGAACGGCGGCTCCACGGGCTGGTACTTGCTCCAGTCGCAAATGTAGCGGCGTTCGAGCGGAGTCTTCTCTGCTGCGGCCATGGCGTTTGCAGCTTCGGTCTGGATGCCGTTCTGCTTGTCACGAATGCGCTGCTGTTCTTCACGGTTTTCTTGAATGGTCTGTTCGCTGGTGGCCGAGTCCAAAAGCTTCTGCACGAGGCCCGGGTTGCTTGCGGCGTCGCGCACGTGGAATACGGGACCGTCGTAGCATGGGGCAATCTTTACTGCCGTATGCGTGGGCGATGTCGTTGCGCCACCCACGATAATCGGGATGCGCTGGCCTGCGTCCTGCATGGCCTTCGCGACAGTGCACATTTCTTCGAGCGAGGGCGTAATCAGTCCGGAGAGGCTCAAGATGTCGGCCTTGTTCTCGATGACCGCCTTCACGATGACGTCTTCGGGAACCATCACGCCGAGGTCCACCATCTCGTAGCCGTTACAGGCCATAATCACGGAGACGATGTTCTTGCCGATATCGTGCACGTCGCCCTTCACGGTGGCGATTACGATTTTGCCGCGGCTCGAAGCGTTCGCGTCCTTGCCCGCCTCGATGTAGGGCTGCAAAATTTCCACGGCCTTCTTCATGGTACGTGCAGTCTTCACCACCTGCGGCAAGAACATCTTGCCTTCGCCGAAGCGGCGGCCGACTTCGTTCATGCCGTCCATGAGCGGGCCGGAAATGATTCCCACGGGGCTATCGCCGCGGTTGATGAGTTCCATTAGGTCGGGCTGAAGCGTTGTCGAAGTTCCCTTGAGGAGTGCTTCTTGCAGGCGTTCTTCGGGCGTTGTTTTTGCCTGCGCGGAGTCGGCGACGCTGTTGCTACCCGCGTCGGAACTGCCCGCGCCCGTGCTCATGGCGAAAATCGCCTTCGGGTCGTACTTGGTGCCCGCTTCCGTGGCGGCAGCGGCGGCTGCGGTCATGCGGCTTGCAATTTCGATGAGCGCTTCGCTCGCGTCCGGTTCCGTGTTCAACAGCACTTCGGTTATGGCCATGCGGAGTTCCAGCGGAATCGTCTTGTATTCGATAATCGCGCTGGGGTTCATGATGGCCATGCCCATGCCGTTCGGGATTGCGTAATGCAGGAAGGTGGTATGCATCGCTTCGCGCAGGTAGTTATTGCCGCGGAAGGCGAAGGAAAGGTTCGAAAGACCGCCCGAAATGCGTACGCCGGGAAGGTTGTCCATAATCCAGCGGACAGCGCGGATAAAGTCGATGGCGTAGGCGTTGTGTTCGGCCATGCCGGTCGCGACCGTCAGCACATTCGGGTCAAAGATGATGTCCGATGGCGCAAAGTCCAGTTGCTTCACCAGAATGTCGTAGGCGCGGGCGGCGATTTGTACGCGACGCTCGTAGTTGGTGGCCTGGCCTTCTTCGTCGAAGAGCATCACGATGACGGCGGCACCTAGGCGTTTGATGGTAAGCGCATGCTCGATAAACGCCTGTTCGCCCATCTTGAGGGAAATGGAGTTCACGATGCTCTTGCCCTGGATGCATTTGAGGCCCGCCTCGATGACTTCGAATCGGGAAGAGTCCACCATGATGGGCACGCGGCTCACAGCCGGGTCCGAGGCAATCAGGTTCAGGAAGGTCTGCATTTCGGCGGTGGCGTCCAGCAGACCATCGTCCATATTCACGTCAATCACGTCGGCGCCGTCTTCGACCTGTTTGCGGGCAATGTCGAGCGCCTCATCGTAATTCTTTTCGTTGATGAGCCGCAGGAACTTCTTGGAGCCAGCTACGTTGCAGCGTTCGCCCACCTTCACGAAGTCTTCGGCGTTGCAGCTGTCAGCACCGTCGCTCGGGCGCACCTGTTCCTTGAACAGCGGCTCGAGACCGGCGAGTCGGAGTAGCGGGCTCGTCGCATACTTGGGCGCGGGCTTACGGCGTTCGTAATCGGCCGGCAGGGCGTCCAGCATCTTGCGCATGGCGGCGATGTGTTCCGGTGTGGTACCGCAGCAGCCGCCAATCATGTTCACCAGCTTGTCGTCCAGATAGACATGCATCTTGTTGACCATGTCTTCGGGCGTGTCGTCGTAACCGCCGAACTGGTTTGGCAGTCCCGCATTCGGGTGGCAAGAAATGTAGCAGGGAGCGACCTTGCCCATGCGGCGCAGGTAAGGCACCATGCCATCGGCACCGAGACCGCAGTTGAGGCCGATGGAAAGCGGGTGCATGTGCATCACGCTCACGGCGAATGCTTCCACCGTCTGGCCCGAAAGCGTACGGCCCGAAGCGTCGCTCACTGTCATGGAAAACATGACTTCGACAGGGCGCGAAACATTTTCCATCACTTTGGTAAATGCGCTTGCGGCGGCCTTCGCGTTTAGCGTGTCAAAAATCGTTTCAATCAGGATGGCATCGACGCCTTCATCCACCAGCACCTGAATCTGTTCCAGATAGGCGTCTTCGAGTTCGTCAAAAGTAATGCTACGGCTCGCGGGGTCGTTCACGTCTTCGCTCATGGAGAGCATCTTGCTCGTGGGGCCCACGTCGCCCAGGATGTACACCTGTCGGCCGTACTTTTCCATGGCCTCTGCCGCCGCCTGCTTCGCAATCTTCACCGCGGCGCGGTTCATTTCGGCAATGCGGTGTTCCTGGTGGTATTCGTGCTGGCTTATGCGCTGGCTCGAGAACGTATTCGTCGTCAAGCAGTCCACGCCCGCGTCCACATAGCGCCGCTGGATATCGAGAATGATTTCCGGCTTCTCGATGGAGAGCATGTCGTTGTTCGCGCCCTTGATCCCGTAAGTCTGAATCACGGAACCCATGCCGCCATCCAGCAGCAACATCTTATTTTCGAAAGCTTCACGTAGCGTCATTTTCTTTTCCATAGCACAAACCGCCGCAACCAGTCTTTATGCATTTATTTGTTTATATGCATAAATATAGAAAAAAAAAACTCGGTCAACCCTCTCCCCTCCCATATTCCCCTTTAAAACAAAGAAAAATCTTTTCGTATATTTCTAATCATGACCTTCTATCTAAAAAAATTACGTTTGATTACAGCCGTAGTCTTTCTCCTTGCCGCATGGGCTTTCGCGGACTCGACCAGCGTCATAAACGCCCGACCCTCCATAAACGGCAAACTCCATGTAGAAGGCACGAACCTCTTCGACGAACATGGCAACCAGGTTGTCATCAAGGGCGCGAGTACCCACGGGCTCACCTGGTTCCCGCAATACGTAAACACCAACCTTTTCCGCCAGCTCAGCAGGGAATGGAACACGAACCTGATCCGCCTAGCCATGTATTCGAACGACTACGTGCACGGAGACCGCGAAAAGAACCTCGAAATTCTGCGGAAAGGCGTGCAGTATGCCATCGAAAACGACATGTACGTGATGGTGGACTGGCATATTCTCAACGACAACAACCCGAACGAGAACCTTGCCGAAGCCATCAATTTCTTCAACATGATGGCAAAGGAATACGCGAACGTCCCAAACGTGATCTTTGAAATCTGCAACGAGCCCAACGGCGACTGCACCTGGGAAGACATCAAGGAATACGCGAACATCATCATCCCCGTTATCCGCAGGCACAAGCCCGACGCGCTGATTCTCATCGGCACCCCGAATTACGACCGCGAAATCCAGGAGCCGGCAAAGGACCCGGTGGCCTTCGACAACGTGATGTATTCGTTCCACTTCTATGCCACTTCTCACAAGGGCGAATCGCTTGCGCTCCTCAAGGAAGTCGTAGGCGGCGGCACCCCCATCTTCATTACCGAAAGCGGACTCTGCGAAGCGAGCGGCGACGGAAAGATTGACCTGGAAAGCGTCAAGCAGTGGTACGCCACCCTAGATTCCCTGCACCTGAGCTACACCATCTGGAGCATGTCGAACAAGGAAGAGGAATCCGCCATGGTCCACTCCGACTCCCGGGCGGTAGATTCCCTTACCGACGCCGACCTGAGCCTTTCGGGGCTTTACGCGCGGGCTCTTTTCCAAGGCAAGGACCTGAACCAGATTCCGCTTATCTACGAGCCCGTATTGAGTTTCAAGATTCTCGCCCGCACGAAGCCCTATATTGTGTGGGCCATATTTGCCGCTCCCGTATTTGTATTGCTCGCCATCATATTCCTGTTCCAGAAAATCAAGAAAAGATTCAGGAACAAGAAAATCCGCACCTACGACGACCTTCTTAAATTCAGCAAGAACGAAAGCGCGAAAAAATTCAACTCCAGGCCAGCAAAGCAATTACTCGGCGACCTGTTTCTCTTCCTGAGCACTTTCTTCACGTTAATATATCTGTGCTGGCGTTTTACATGTTCCATTCCGTATGCCTACGGCTGGATTGCCATCATCGGAAGCTGCCTCCTGCTCGCCATAGAAGTCCTCGGCTTTATCGAATCACTCATACACTACGGCGGAATGCTCAAGCTACGGGAACATCCCCTGCCCGAAATTGCCGACGCGGATTACCCCGACGTAGATATTTTCATTTCGACTTATAACGAACCGCCCGAACTTTTGCGCAAGACGATTATCGGCTGCAAGCACATGGATTACCCCGACCGCTCCAAGGTGCATATCTACCTGTGCGACGACAACCGCCGTAGCGAAATGCGCAAACTCGCCGAGGAACTGGAGATAAACTACTTCGACCGCACGAACAACGATGGCGCGAAGGCGGGCAACCTGAACGCGGCACTCGCCCGCACGAGTTCGCCCTACGTGGTGACTTTTGACGCGGACATGATTCCGCAGAGAAAGTTCCTGCTCAGGACTATCCCCTATTTTGTGGATGCAGAACGCATCAACGCAAGCCTCCCCGAAGAAACGCGCCGCCCGCTCGGGTTTATCCAGACACCGCAAAGTTTCTACACGCCCGACGTGTTCCAGCACAACCTCTACGCCGAAACGAAGGTCCCTAACGAGCAGGACTACTTCTACTGCGTCATCGAGGCTGCAAAGACATCCACCAACAGCGTGATTTACGGCGGGTCGAACACGATTATTTCGCGCAAGGCACTTGACGCCATCGGCGGATTCTACACGAAATCCATCACGGAAGACTTTGCAACTGGCATGCTGATCGAATCGGCAGGCTTTGTGAGCCTCGGTCTTTCGCAACCGCTCGCATCGGGCATTGCGCCCTCGACATTCAAGGAACACATCCAGCAGCGCACCCGCTGGGGACGCGGCGTCATTGCGACCACAAAGCAGCTCAAGTTTATGTTCAATCGCAAGTTGAACATCTCGCAAAAACTGAGTTACCTGAGTTCCGTACTTTACTGGTTCTCCCCCCTCAAGAACCTGATCTACCTGCTTTCGCCCCTGATGTTCGCCGTATTCTGCGTACCGATATTCAAGTGTACGCTTATCGACCTCGCCCTCTTCTGGCTCCCGATGCACCTGATGTCGATGTGGGCCCTCCGCTTCACAAGCCACGGGAAGATTAGCGCCCGCTGGAGCGGCATTTACGAGACATCCGTCATGCCGTTCCTGCTTTTGCCCATCGTCAAAGAGACTCTGGGTATGACGCTTTCCAAGTTCAAGGTGACCCAGAAAGACAAGCGCGCAGTCCGACCGCAGGCCGACGGGAAGACTATCGCCCCGTTTGCCGTATTGCTCGTACTCACTCTTGCGGGTATCGTCCACATGGGCTACATGATTATCGCACTCGGATACATCGAAATTCTCGCCGTTCTCTTCTGGCTTTTCCGCAACGCCTACTACCTCACCATGTGCTTGTTCCTCGGGATGGGCCGCGACTCCGACAGCGAACCAGTGAAGGTCCTTGCCGCCGAGAACGTGATGGTGAAAAAGCAGGACGGACACGAAATCGAGGGCATTACCACGAAGTTGACGGAACACGGAGTGGACATCTTTACCGACGAACTGAACATCCTGAACCTAGGCGAGCCCATCAGCCTCACCATATCGAAGAAGATGTACACCTTGCAGGTTACGGGAACTGTCGTTGCCATCCGCAACACCCGCAGCCAAAGCGTACCGAGCGTCTATACCGTCGAGATTCTTGATTTTGGCGGCAAAAAGGACGAATACATCCAGATGCTCTACGACCGCACGCCAACGCTCCCACAACGCTTGCGGCTCGGCGAAGGCCACATCGACAACCTGTGGAACAACATCGCCCACCGCATCGTGACCCGATAATTTTCTATCTTTACGCCCGAAAATTCAACCTATAACCCAAAGAGACTATGCTTTTCAATTTCGACATGATCCAGGGCGTCTATGCCCGCATTCCCGCCCGCGTTGAAGCTGCCCGCAAGCAGCTGGGCCGTCCGCTCACCCTCGCCGAAAAGATTATCTACAGCCACCTGATCGATGGCGCCGAGAACAGGACTTACGAGCGCGGCAAGGATTTTGCCGAATTCCACCCCGACCGCGTGGCCATGCAGGATGCAACCGCCCAGATGGCCCTCCTCCAGTTCACCACCGCCGGCAAGGCCCGCGTAGCAGTGCCGAGTTCCGTGCACTGCGACCACTTGATTATCGCTCGCGAAGGTGTCGAAAAGGACCTCCCCCGCGCGAAGGAAGAAAGCAAGGAAGTTTACGATTTTCTCCAGTCCGTGTCCGCCAAGTACGGCATTGACTGCTGGCTCCCGGGTGCAGGCATCATCCACCAGGTGGTGCTCGAAAACTACGCCTTCCCGGGCGGAATGATGATCGGTACCGACTCCCACACCGTGAACGCTGGCGGCCTCGGCATGCTCGCCATTGGCGTGGGCGGTGCAGACGCTGTGGACGCCATGGTGGGCCTCCCGTGGGAACTCAAGTACCCGAAGATGATCGGCGTGAAACTCACCGGCAAGCTCCAGGGTTTCGCAACCGCGAAGGACATCATCCTCAAGCTCGCAGGCATCCTCACCGTGAAGGGCGGCACCAACGCCATTATCGAATACTTCGGCGAAGGCGCACGCAGCCTCTCCGCAACAGGCAAGGCAACGATTGCAAACATGGGTGCCGAAGTGGGCGCTACCTGCTCCACCTTCAGCTACGACGATTCCATGAGCCGCTACCTCAAGGTGACTGGCCGCGCCGACGTTGCCGCCGCCGCCGACAAGATTGCTGAACACCTCAAAGCCGACCCCGAAGTCGAAGCAAATCCTGAAAAGTACTTTGACCGCGTCGTGGAAATCAACCTGAGCGAACTCGTGCCGCACTTCAACGGCCCGTTCAGCCCGGACCGCGCCTACGCCGTGACCGACATGGCCGAAAGCCTCAAGGCCACCGAAACCAAGCCGGAATCTACCCCGGTCGTGAGCGCCGCCCTCATCGGCAGCTGCACGAACTCCAGCTACGAAGATCTCTTCATGGCCGCGAACATGATCAAGCAGGCCCTCGCGAAGGGTCTTTCTCCGAAGTGCCCGCTCCTCATTAACCCGGGTTCCGAACAGGTGCGCTACACCGCCGAACGCGACGGCCTCATCGACTTGTTCAAGCAGTTCGGTGCAACGATTATGACGAACGCCTGCGGTCCTTGCATTGGCCGCTGGGACCGTGCCGGAGCTGACAAGAAGGAACTCAACACCATCGTCCACAGCTTCAACCGCAACTTCGCAAAGCGCGCCGACGGCAACCCGAACACACACGCATTCGTCGCCTCCCCGCTCATGGCCGTGATTGCAGCGCTCAGCGGCGACATCCGCTTCAACCCGATGACCGACACCCTCGTAAACAATGAGGGCAAGGCCGTGAAGCTCGACCCGCCGGAACAGTGCGAACTCCCGCCGAAGGGCTTCGAAGTCAAGGACGCCGGCTACCAGGCTCCGGCCGAAGACGGTTCCAAGATTACCGTTTCCATCAACCCCGAAAGCAAGCGCCTGCAGGCTCTCGCTCCGTTCGCGGCTTGGGACGGCAAGGACATCGCCGGAGCCCCGCTCCTCATCAAGGCCAAGGGCAAGTGCACCACCGACCACATCTCCATGGCCGGTCCGTGGCTCAACTACCGCGGTCACCTCGAAAACATTTCGAACAACATGCTCATCGGCGCCGTGAACGCATTTAACGGCGAAACGAACAAGGTCCTCTGCCAGTGCGGTGAATACAAGGAAGTCCCTGAACTTGCGAAGATTTACAAGGCCAAGGGCACGGGCTCCATCGTGATCGGTGACGAAAACTACGGTGAAGGCTCCAGCCGCGAACACGCTGCCATGGAACCGCGCTTCCTCGGTGTGAAGGCCGTGATCGTGAAGAGCTTCGCCCGCATCCACGAAACGAACCTCAAGAAGCAGGGCATGCTCGCCCTCACCTTCAAGAACGCCGCCGACTACGACAAGATCCAGGAACAGGACGTGTTCGACATCGTTGGTCTCACCAAGTTCGCTCCGGGTTCCGAGTTCACGCTCGTCGCCCACCACAAGGATGGCTCTGTCGATAACATCGCGCTCAGCCACACCTACAACGAACAGCAGTGGGCATGGTTCAAGGCGGGTTCCGCCCTCAACCTCATCCGCGCGAACAACAAGTAATCGTAAGTCAATAGTCATTTATAAGCCCTCGCAAAAGCGGGGGCTTTTTTCTAAATTTGGCGGCGAAAAAAGGATACGCGATGGATTACAGGAACTGGCAAGAAATCTACAAGAACATGAGCCCCGAGATGAAGGAGCAGGCCATGAAGATGGCCAAAGCACAAATCAAGGAAAAGCTCGCCCGCTGGTTTTCGCAGCCGATACTTGTGGTTGCAGCGCTCCTGCTCGGCGCCATCGTCGGAACGCTTACCGCATTCTTTGGCCAGGTACTCGACCGCGTCGGTGCCATTCGCGACACAAACCCGCTGTACTGGATTCCAGCTCTCGCCCTCGGTGGCGTCGCCATCGTGCTCACTTACATGAAAATCGGCAAGGGCTCCGAACGCGGCATGGGAATCATTTTCGACGTCGCGCACGGCAAGGAAAGGGAAATTCCGCTCCGTCTCATCCCGCTCATCATGGTAACGACTTGGGTCACGCACCTCTTCGGGGGTAGCTCAGGCCGCGAAGGCGTGGCCATGCAGATTGGCGCAACCCTCGGGCACAACATCAGCTCAAAGATCCACGTGGAGAACGCTCCCCGCATTTTGCTTGTCGCAGGCATGGCGGCAGGCTTCGCGGGGCTTTTCCAGACACCGCTCGCGGCCATCGCGCTCTCGCTCGAAATCCTCCTGGCTGGCCACCTCGAGATGGCGGCCCTCCTCCCCGCCGCAGTCGCCGCCTTTACCGCCTGCAAGGTCTCGCAGATGTTCGGAGAAACTACCGTCATCGCCATGAACGACATATTCCCGAGCGACATCTCGAGGATTCTTTGGAACGATAGCGGACTCGACATTTACTTTATTCTGAGACTCGCTGTCCTTGGTGCCATTTTCGGGATAGTCGGCGGCGGGTTTGCAAGACTCCTCCCGCTTTCCAAGAAATTCTTTGCGGAAAAGTTCCCGAACCCCGTGAAGCGCGTCGCCATCATGGGCGTGGTTCTCAGCGCTCTCTTGCTGCTCTGCTGGCAGGGCCGCTATTCCGGACTCGGCACGAACCTCACCGACATGATTTTTTCGGGTTCCGCGACATCTGCCGCCAGCGATATCTACGCCTACGACTGGATTCTGAAGATGCTGTTCACCATCGTCACGCTCTCGGTCGGGTTCCAGGGCGGCGAAGTCACCCCGCTGTTCACCATCGGAGCGACTCTCGGCACGGTACTTGCCGCAATCGTTGGCGTCCCCCTCCCGATTGCCGCCGCCCTCGGTTACGCGGCTGTTTTCGGAGCCGGCACGAACACGCTCTTCGCCCCCATCCTCGTCGGAGCGGAGATTTTCGGGTTCGACCTGCTCCCTGCATTCTTCGTAGTCTGCACGGCAGCCTACGTGTGCAACGGCGGCAAAAGCATTTACGCACAAAAGAAACTGCGTTTGCGCTAAAAGCGGGTTGCCATACCGCATAGAATGTCTTAATTTTAAGGCATGCAAAACAATCGTGAAAACTGGGGCTCCAAGATAGGAGTCATCCTCGCTGTCGCAGGTTCGGCAGTCGGGCTCGGCAACTTCCTTCGATTCCCCGTACAGGCGGCCACCAACGGCGGTGGCGCATTCATCATTCCCTACCTCATCGCCTTTATTTTCCTCGGCATCCCGCTCGCCTGGATGGAATGGACACTCGGACGCTACGCGGGCCGCCACAACTACGGCACCGCCCCGAGCACGCTCCACATCATCTTCGACAAGAAGAAGCCCTGGGCAAAGCACCTCGGCTCCATCGGGCTCCTGCCACCGATTTTCATCGTCTTCTACTACGTGTTCATCCAGTCGTGGATCCTTGCGTTCGCCTACTACTCTCTCACGGGCAAGCTCATGGAAGTCACGTCCCAGGGTAGCGCCGCGGTAACGCAGTTCTTCGGTGACTTCATCATGCTCAAGACATGCGTGGGCCCCATCCCGTCTGCCATCATCTTCTTCCTCATCACCTTCGCCAGCAACATGACCGTTCTCGCCCTGGGCGTGCGCAAAGGCATCGAACGCGTGAACAAGATTTGCATGCCCATCCTGCTATTCCTGGGCATCGTCCTCGTGGTGCGCGTGCTTACGCTTCCGAACATAGGCAAGGGCCTCGCCTTCATGTGGAACCCGAACTTCAGCGAACTCGCCAACCCCAAGGTATGGATGGCGGCCGCGGGTCAGGTGTTCTTCACCATGAGCCTCGGCATGGGCATCATCTGGTGCTATGCGAGCTACCTCAAGCCCAAGGAAGACCTGGTGCTCTCTTCCCTTACCGCTAGCGCCACGAACGGATTTGCCGAAATCATCGTCGGCGGTACGGTCGTCATCCCCATCGCGGTCATCATCGCGGGCGCCAACATCGAGGAATGCGCGAAGCTCGGCACCTTCGGCCTCGGATTCCAGACCATGCCATACGTGTTCGGAACGCTTCCGCTCGGCGGTGCGTTGCAGACACTCTGGTTCGCGCTCCTGTTCTTTGCAGGCATCACCAGCGCCATTTCCATCATCCAACCGCTCATCAGTTTCTGCGAAGACGATCTCAAGTTCAGCCGCAAGAAGTCCGTCACAACCATCAGCACCATCATCTTCATCGGCAGCCTCACCGCCATCTTCGGCCTTGCCGCGGGGACGGTCGACGAGCTCGACTTCTGGGGCGGCACGTTCCTGCTGGTGGTATTCGGCGCCATCCAGGCCATCATCTTCTCGTTCGTGCTCGGTCGCAAGAAGTCCCAGATTGTGCAGCCCGGCGAATCCGTGGCTTTCGCCCTGATGAACGAGGGCTCGCAGCTCAAGCTCCCCCGCTTCTTCAGGCCCATCATCCAGTATGTTTGTCCGGCCTACCTGATTATCCTGCTCGTTTCGTTCACATTCACCGACGGTCTCCCGCTCATCACACTGAGCAACATTCCCGCCGATGCCAAAGTGACGTTCCTCGGGGGAGAATTCTCGAAGCTCCACTTCACCTGGGCTTTCCGCGGCTTCATGCTCCTGATAGTCCTGCTCCTGAATATCGCCATCGCCTATGCCTGGCGCAAGGGCGGCACCGCCGAAATGGGTCGTGACACGAGCATCCACAAGATGCCGCTCGGCAAGTCGGACGAATACATCAACCGCTTGGCAAACAAGAAGAAAAAGGAGAAGTAGCATGGACGCAGAATTTACGACAGGCGGACTCATTTTCATGCTCACCTCGTGGGCGGCCATCATCGGGCTATGCATCTTCTGTTTCTCGAAGGTGTTTAAAAAGAAGTAAGTTTAACAAAAAGATCTCCGCCTCTGCGGGGATGACAAGAGGAAGAAAAAATGGATATTCAAAAGAGAATTGAAGAACTGGCGCTTACGCTCCCGCAATGCCCGGCACCGCTTGCCGCATACGTTCCCGCCGTTCGCTTCGGCGACACCATCGTCGTCTCAGGACAGCTCCCGAGCGTCAAGGGCGATTTTTCGGCCTACACGGGTACCATCCCGACTGAACTTTCTGCAGAAAAGGCGACCGAGGCCGCACGCGTCTGCCTCCTCAACAACATCGCCGCCGCCATGACGAAACTCGAACACGGCGAAACGCTCAAGCTAGTGCAGATGCAGGGATTCGTGCAGTCCGCAGCCGACTTCCACGAACAGCCCGCCGTATTGAACGGCGCAAGCGAACTTGCCGTCCAGATTCTCGGTGAAAACGGCAAGCACGCGCGTACCGCCGTGGGTGTTTCCGCGCTTCCGAAGAATGCCGCCGTCGAAATCAGCTGCACCTTCCAGGTTGTCCCCGAAGAAGTGCGCTTTACCGGCCGCATGAACTGGATTGAGCAATAAAAAACTTAAAGGCTTCTGCGCCGGGCTAGTTCATGTCCAGCGCGGATAGTTCGCTCGCCAGTTTCGCATTCTGACGCTTCAGCGAATCAAGTTCCTGCTGCATCGCCTGGATTTGGCGTTCCATTTCGACCTTGTTCGCTGTAAGCCGTGCGATTTCATTGTTCATTTCTTGATCAGCGCAAGCGCTAAGTCCCAGAAAACAACCTGTTATTGCCAAAATAGCGAAAAATTTTTTCATAGCCGAAATTTAATTATAAATAAAGAGAATAAAGTCCATCAGCTTTAAAAAAGGGTATTATGATTGACAAAATCTGGTCATGGTTCGTCGCTCAGGGTTTCGAGGGTTCCGTTTCGGTAAAAGATGCGAATGTTCCCCCCCTTGGCCTGCCGAGATTGTTCACCAGCAAGGCAAACACACCTGATGACGACACATTCATCCACGAAGCCCTCTACGAGATGGACCCGGATTACACCGTAGTGGCCGTCATCACGCAAGCGGGCAACAAGGCAGCACGCGACTGGGCAGAAGAAGTTTTCCCTAACGGAATCGAGGAAATTTCGTTCGAAGGCAGCCCCGAAGACATCCAGGATCGGCTGGACGAGGCTATCCTCGAGGGGCTCGCCCACCGCAAGGTCCTCATGGTACGCGAATCCGGAGCCGTCGTGAAATTCGGATACAAGCTCGAAGATATCGTGTAGACATAAAGCGCCCTGCGAAGACGAAAAAAATATCTTTGATAAAATGAATTCGAATACTAGGCCATCTCCGGAACTTCTCTTGCCCGTGGGTACGCGCGAGATGCTCGAGGCCGCCGTCGCTAACGGCGCCGATGCCGTTTATTTCGGGGTTCCGCACTGGAACGCGCGCGGGCGCACCGAGGACTTTTCGCTCGAAGACGTCGGCGAGATGATCCGGTATGCGAGGGTACGCGGCGTGCGCACGTTCCTTGCGATGAACGTTCTCGTATTCGAGCGCGAACTGCGAGAGTTGCCGGAATTCCTCACGAAGGTGATTTCGCTGGAACCGGACGCCTTCATCATCCAGGATATCGGGCTTGCGCGCCTGATACGCGCCATCGCGCCCACGCAGGAAATTCACGCGAGCACGCAGATGACGCTCGCGAGCGCCGAAAGCGTGAACCTGGCGGCAAAACTGGGGTTCAACCGCGCCGTGCTCGCCCGCGAACTTTCGCTCAAGGAAATCGCCCGCATCAAGGAAGCGACCCCGCTCGAGCTCGAAGTGTTCATTCACGGCGCGCTATGCGTGAGCTATTCGGGGCAGTGCCTCACCAGCGAGAATTTCGGCGGTCGCAGCGCAAACCGCGGGCAGTGCGCCCAGAGCTGCAGGCTCCCCTATCGCATATTCGTGGACGGCAAGGAATACCGCGATACGGATGCGCAATACCTGTTCAGCCCGCACGATTTGTGCGCCCTCCCGCGACTCGGCGAACTTGAAGAAATCGGCGTGAGCTCGCTCAAGGTGGAAGGCCGCCTCAAGAGCCCGGAATACGTTGCGGCGGTCGCGCGAGCCTACCGCAAGGCGCTTGGCCGCATCCCGCTCGAAGGCAAGGACATGGAACCGCTCGAAGTGCTGTTCAGCCGCGGACTACGCACGGGCTGGCTCGACGGGGACAACCACCAGGAACTCGTGGACGGCACGTTCAGCAACCATCACGGGATGTTCCTCGGGACGGTCGTACGCGTGGAGCGCGGGTGTGTCGTGGTGGAACTGGATGAAAATGTTCTTGCGGATATGATGCCGCGGCCGGGTGACGGGATTCTCTTCGAGGAACCGAGATTCGCGCAAAGCGCGGGTGCAAGACTCTACGCCTCGCAAGTCGTGCACGAGCACAAGAGCAAGCCATCTACGCACGGCTGCGGCCCGCAACTCCTGAAAATGGAATTCGGGCGCGATTTCGACATGCGGCAGGTCGCCCGCGGGATGAAGGCCTACAGGAACGACTCCCCCGCACTGGAAAAGGAACTGCGCAAGACGTTTACCGACCGCGAGCAGGCAAAGCGCATTCCCGTGAAGATGGAACTTTCGGGAAGCATCGGCAATGTGCTCAAGCTCGCCGTCTACGATGTACCGCGCAACCGCGTTGAAATCGAAAGTGACACGGTGCTCGAAGCCGCGAAGAACGGTGACATGGGCGATAAACTGCGCGACCTCGCACAGAAGGAACTTTCGGGGCTGAGCGCGACCGCCTACAGCCTCAAGAATCTTGAAGTCAATGTTGAGCGTGGCGCATTCATTCCGGGCAAACTCCTGCGCACGTTACGCCAGAAGGCCATAGAACTGCTCGACGCAAAACGCTGCGAATGGAAGGAACTGAACCCGAGCGCAGTAGCGGGCCGTGCCCTCCTCAACAGCGTAAAGTTCGGCACGAAAGTTGCGCCCACTGCCGCGCGACCGGTCATTTCGGTGCTCGTCCGCAGTCCCGAACAAATCTCAGCCCTCGAAGGCCTCGACATAGACAACGTTGTCATGGATTTCGACTGGGGCGTAAAATACGACGAACCGCTCGAACAAATCCGCGAACTCGGTTTCAGGGCAGGCATGGCCACACTCCGTATCCACAAGCCGGGCGAAAGCCACTACCTCAAGAACATCCTGCGGCTATGCCCCGACTTTGCGCTGGTCCGTAACCTCGGTGCGCTCTCCATCCTCAAGGAAAGTGGCATTCCGCTCGCGGGTGACTACAGCCTGAATGCAGCAAACTGCCTGAGCTACGACTGGTTGCTTTTGCAGGGGCTGCAGACGCTCCACCCCTCGTGGGACCTGAACTCCACTCAACTTTTCGACCTGCTGGATGATATCGACGGGAGCCGCATGGAACTCACGCTCCACCAGTACATGCCCGCCTTCCATTCCGAATACTGCGCGTTTGCCCGCGCGCTCACTACCGGCAGGCGATTCCCCGAATGCGGCAAGATTTGCACCCAGCACAAGGTCGAAATTCTCGACCACAAGGGCGAACGTCACTTTCTGCAGAGCGACGCGGAATGCCGCAACACACTGTTCGTAGGCAAACCGCAATCCGCCCTGAAATTATTGCCGGATTTACGCGCCGCCGGAGTGAACCATTTCCGCCTCGAAATGCTCCAGGAAGACGCAGCAACAGTGCGTAAGAAGGCGCTCATCTACACGCAGGCCATCCGCGGGAAAATATCCATCGACGAGGCCATCCGCCTCGCCGGCGTCGAAGAAAAATACGGGCTTTCCGAAGGCCAGCTATTCAACGAAAGCGTGTGGCACGACCGCAAGAAGGTCTAATTTTTCTATATTGCGCCTATAATTTTCACCGCCCAGACTCAGGGCCAAAGGAACACCATGAAAATCGCCGATAAGACCGTCGTCCAGATGCACTACACCCTCACCTCCGACGAAGGAGCCGTCATCGATTCCTCTGAAGGCCGCGAACCGCTCCAGTACATCCAGGGCGCACACATGATCGTCGTGGGGCTCGAGAACGCGATGGTCGGTCACGAAGTCGGCGACAAGTTCGATGTGAAGGTCATCCCCGCCGAAGGCTACGGCGAATACGACGAGCGCATGACGCAGGAAGTCCCGGTCGACGTGTTCCAGGGAGTTGACAAGGTGGAACCCGGCATGATGTTCTACGCCCAGACCCCCATGGGCCCGATGCCCATCCGCGTGAAGTCCGTCGCGGGCGACAAGGCCGTGATTGACGCGAACCACGAACTCGCGGGCAAGAACCTGAACTTCGCCATCGAAGTCGTGAGCGTGCGCGAGGCCACCGAAGAGGAACTCAACCCGCAAGGCCACCACTGCTGCTGCGGAAAGCACGAGGGCGAAGGCGACCACGAGTGCCACTGTGGCGAGGAAGGCCATGAATGCGAATGCGGCGGCGAAGGCCACAAGGAAAACTGCGACGGCAAGGGCGGCTGCGGCTGCCCCAACCACGACAAGCACCACGGCAACGGGTAGTTTAAGCCCGGCTAAAAGCTCTGACGGTTGTAGGCCTAGTCAAAGATACAGCGAACTGAAATTCCAAAGGACTTACCATTGGAGCCCAAGTCCGCACTGCCAGAGTTCGACAAGCCCATATTGTACAACAAATCGGCGCTGATTTCAGTAGAACTCCAAAATCTCGTAATGTAGCCTTCATCAAAGGATCCCACACGCTTATCCCTAGCGCCAGCAGGAAGTGCCGTGAAAGCGAAATCATCCGTACCATTACCACTTTCACCATCATCTTCTTTCCAACCGTACGTGGATTTGAGTTTCTTGGCAGCACTCATTGAGCCGCCAACAGCATCGAACAAATCTTCCCATTCATCCTTGCTAGGCAAGCGCCATCCCTCGGGACAAGCTTTCGCAGCGGCATCCCATGTATATAGACGGCCATACTTTTCACAGTTCGCGGGATTGTCGTCATAGCACCAGCTATCTTCGGTCCGGACATTCAAATTCTGTGCCATCCAAACCTGCTTTCCGATTTTGATGACCTTATAGGTATTGCCATCCCGGTCATTTACTGTCAGGGGAATTTCCTTATTGCAACCCGTCATAAGAAGGGCAATGCCGGCAGCAATTATCAGTAATTTTTTCATATTTTCATCCTTTAGTTTTCTATAAAAACCTCAAACTAGTTCTATCACATTCAATGTAAATAAAAAAAACTGAAATGTCGTAGCAAATGAAAAAAAATTCAAAGAACTTCAGACATCACCGCTTATTTAACATTTTTGACAAAGCCCCTCAAAAAACGCAAAAAGCGCCTTATTTTTGCTTAGACAGCTAGTCCTTCACGCAGCGGACCGAGAACCCGTAGTTCTTGTTGCTGACACCCAGTTTTGCTGTGGCATAGTTGTAGTTCAAGCACATGCTGTACGCGTAGTAGCGGCTGGTCCCCGTAGAAGTCCATGAGGATGCAACGCCGCCCTTGAGGGTAAAGCCCGCATAGATGCCCCTGCTGCCGGCTGGGAGCGCCGAGAACCCGAAATCATCCGTCCCGTTGCCGCTTTCGCCCTTGTCTTCATCCCAACCGGACGTGGACTTGAGTTTGCCGCCAGCAATTTCGCCGCCACCAGCCGTTTGGATCAAGACATTCCATTCTGTCGTGTCAGGCAAATGCCAGCCTTCGGGGCAAGCTTTCTTTGCAGCACTCCACGTATACAGGCGGCCATACTTTTCGCAGTTCGCGGGATTGTCGAAATAGCACCAGCTCTCTTCAGTCTCGACATTCAGATTCTGGGCCATCCAAACCTGGTTCCCGATCATGACAGTCTTATAGACGTTGCCGGCCTTGTCCTTCATCGTGAAGGGAGCATCCTCATTGCAGCCCGTCATAAGAAGGGCGATGGCAGCAGCGATTAGCTGTAATTTTTTCATATCAGGATCCTTTGTCATTAGCGCAAACACAGTCGACGCAAAACCTGCCGCAAGACGCGCAGGCCGTAAGTCACTACGTTCAGGTTGGATTTTTCGTCTGCGTATCGCGTAGGTATCGGAAGTTCGGCCAGCCGGTAGCCGCAGGCATCGGCGATGGAGATTATTTCCAGGTCGATGTCGAAGCTCGGGCTGAGTTTCGCGAGGTCGAGCGTCTTCAAAAATTCCGCATTGTAGACAATGAAACCGCTGTGGCGGTCGGTTAGTTTCTGCCGGAAGGCAATGTTCTCGATCGCCGTAAGGAACGCGCCGCCGATACGCTTGTGGAGGGGCATGTTGCCTGCACGGGCTGCCCCCGGGACGAGGCGGCGCGAGCCTTGCACCAGAGCGATTGCGGGAGAATTGCCCGCGGAGGAAATGTCCGCTGTTTCAAGATGCGCGAAGAATTCGCCAAGTTGTTCTGCAGGGTACTGCCCGTCGCCGTGCAGGCAAGCAATGTATTTTGCGCCGGAGCGCAGCCCCTCGGAAATTCCGCACTTGACAACGGCTCCGTACCCACGGTTGAATTCGAAACGCATGTACTCAAGATGGGCGGCATTTTTTGTATTCGGAGCTGCACCGACAAACATTTCGTAAGCCCCGCGGGTATCGTCCTTCGAGCCGTCGTCAATCACGAGCACCTGCGCGCGTTCCATGACCGCGGGAGGAATGCGCCCCAGCACGCCGGCGAGAGTCGCGGCGACATTGTATGCAGGGACAAAGATGAAGTAGTCGAAAATCATTGTTAAACGGAATAATGCTTCACGAACCAAGAGAGCGATTCTTCTAGAGCCGTGTCGAGCGGGATGCGCGCCCTGAACCCGAGCAGGCGCTCGGCCTTCGCAACCGAGGGCATGCGACGCATCGAATCGTCATAACCCGCGCCGTAGTATTCCTCGCCCGCGACCGCCTGCGGTTCCGGCAGCGTAGAGACATCAACCCCGCGCACCTTCGCAAAAATCGTGCGCATTTTCTGCGCCAGTTCCGCAATCGAAACCTCGTTCCCCGCATTCCCGACATTGAACGCCTGCGAAAATACACCAGCATTCGGCGCGGCACCTACCTTCGATACACCCACGGCATCTCGACCCGAGTGACCAGCGCCCGCCGCGGTTTTACAACCAGCATCCGGCGAATCACCGACACCAAAACTCAACGCGCATCCAAGTCCCGCATCGAACAGCGCAAACAAGAAATCAATCGCGTCGTGCACGCTCGTAAAGCAGCGCTTCGCCTTACCGCCGTTCACGAGCTTCAGGGGTTCGCCCCGCAAAAGCGCCGTCGAAAAGTTCGCAAGCACCCGCGGGATTCCCTCGCCGTCCACGCCCGGCATAAAGTCCATGTACGGCCCGACAAAATTGAACGGGCGCACCACCGTCCAGCGCAAGCCGGGCAGCCCCGCGATAAACCGTTCCGCCAGGAGTTTCGCCGTCGCATAGCTCCAGCGGCTCGCGGTAACGGGCCCGAACACGGCAGGCGTCGAATCTTCCACCAGCTCGCCCGAATCGGCAGCAGTCTTCCCGTAAATCTCAGACGTGGAAAAATGCACGAGCCAGGCCCCGCTCTTCGCGCACGCCTCGGCCAAAGCCGCCGGATGGTCATAGTTGCTCCGGATAACCTCGCACGCCTCCCCCATGTAACGGCTCGGCGTACAAATCGCCGCCAAATTCACCACCAGCGGAAACTGCGCGATGCGCTCCACGACAGCAGGGTCGGCCAAATCCGCACACAGGAACTCGCACCGCTCATGATTCAGGCGGTGCTGCAGCCTGTAGAAATCGAGATCCACGCCAAAAACACGCCAGCGGGTACGTTCCAGCACGGCGTCGAGCAAATGGCTACCGATAAAACCACCGCAGCCCACGATGGCCACGGTGAAACTACTGTCGTCGAAGCGGGAGGTCATTACTCCTTGACCTTGAAGGTCCCGGACTTGCCCGCCTTGGACTGCTTGGAATACGGGTAGACGTAGATGTAGGCGTCGTCTGCCGCAACAATGCCCTCGGCATCCAGCTTGATGCTGTACTCGTTGCAGGTCTTGCCATCGATTACAGCGTCGTCGATGCTTTCTTCGAGCAGGTTCACCTTCTTCGCGCCCTCGTCGAAGCGGAGCTCAACACCGAAGCCGCCAAAATCCATGTCGGAGCCGAACACGACCTTGATGGTCTCGCCCACCTTGAATTCCTCGCCGCCCTTCGGGGAAACGACCTTCACACCGTCGGTCACGGAGCAGTCCGCAGTATCGTTGTTGCTCGGACCGGTGGAAGATTCATCGTCACCGCAAGCGAAAAACGCGAGCGAACTTGCAAGAATCAAAGCATGGGTAAACTTCATAAATTCCTCGTTTGTTGTTTATGTGAACAATATACAAAAACGCCTAGCGGGCCACGACCTGCTTGCGGATTTTTTCGGACAAATCGCGCCCGCCCAGCTGCGCGATGCACTCGAACGCGAATTCCTCGGCGGTTCCGGCCCCGCGGCTCGTGACGATATTGCCGTCCACCACCACGCGGTCTTCCACAAACTTGTTGCAGACCAGTTCCTCCACGCAGCCCGGGAAGCATGTCGCCGTGCGATCTACAAGAAGCCCGGCCTTGCTCAGCACGAGCGGGGCCGCGCAGATAGCGAAAATCCACTTGTTCTTGTCGTTAAAGTCACACACAACGCGTTCCACGTCGGCAGATGCCTTGAGGCGCTGCACGCCCGGACCGCCACCCGGCAGGAGAACGGCATCGAACTTGGCGGTATCGGCACCCGAAAGCGCGAAATCGGCCGCAATCTTGAGCCCGTGGGCACCCGTCACGAAAGAATCTCCCGAAACGCTCGCGAGCGCAACTTCGAAGCCTGCCCTCTGGAAGTAATCGAACGGAGTGACGAATTCGGTTTCCTCGAAGCCATCGGCCATAAGAAAAAGTATCTGCATATCGAACCTCTTTTTTGATGAATATAATAATTTTACTACATTTGTGCCCATGAATTTCAAGGACCGCATTATCCGCGCCACGGGCAAAAAGACGCCCTTCCGCCTGATTGTCGTCGACTTGACCGCGACGATGAACGAAATCGGCAAGCAGCACAACGCACAGGGGTTCGCCCTCAAGCTTTTGGCCGAAAACTCCATCGCAAGCATTTTCCTGAGCGCAAGCCTCAAGTACGCGGGCACGGTCTCGCTGACTACGCGCTTCGGCGGCGAAATCACGAAGGTATCGTCTGACACGACGCCGATGGGGCTTGTGCGCGCGATGATCCCACAGGCAGAACTCCAAGCCGTGGGCGGTAACGAGCCCGCGCTCATCCCGCAGAGCGTGCAGGTCGTCAAACTCAACGAACAGGGCAAGCGTGTCCACGAGAGCATCATCGAGGCGCCCGCCGTTTCGATGGGCCAAAACCTCGCCACCTACCTGCTGCAGTCCGAGCAGATCCGCTCCGCCGTGGGTATCGAGGCGGCATTCAACCGCGAAGACCCGAGCAAGCTCGACTACGCCGCGGGTTTCTACATCGAGGCTTTCCCCGACCTCGAGGACAAGGATATCAACCTCATCGAAGTCATCGTGCAGAACCTGCCGAAGTTCAAAGACATGAACACGCCCGAGGGTTTTGACCTGGACGAGCTGCTGGACCAGCTTCGCGGGCCGTACGAAATCGACATCGTGAAGGAAATCGACCCGAAGGCCTACTGCCCCTGCAACCGCGAACGCATGGTGGCGACGCTTGCAACGCTCCCGCTCAAGGACCTGCAGGAACTCGAAGCCGAAGGCAAGGACCTGGAAGTCGTCTGCGACTTCTGCCGCACACCGTACCAGATTACGGTCGCGGACTTGCGGAGCATTATAAACGAGAGAAAGAAATAGCCCTATGTTTACGAAGCAATGTGTCGTTACCCTGGACCTTGAAGGTGTCCTCGCCCCCGAAATCTGGATTGCCGTCGCCGAGAAGACGGGTATCGCGGACCTGCGACTCACCACGCGCGACATCCCCGACTACGACGTGCTCATGAAGGGCCGCATCGCCATCCTCGACCGCGAGGGCATCAAGCTCTCAGACATCCAGAACGTCATCGCGAACCTCGGGCTTCTGGACGGCGCGCGCGAGTTCATGGACAAGCTCCGCGACGAGACGCAGGTGATTATCCTTTCGGACACGTTCCAGGAATTCGCCTACCCCATCATGAAGAACCTCGGATTTCCGACCATCTTCTGCCACAATCTCGTGGTGGAAAACGACCGCATCAGGGGCTACCACCTGCGCATGAGCGACCAGAAGACGAAGGTCGTGAAGCACCTGCAGGAGCTGAACTTCAAGGTGTTCGCGAGCGGAGACTCCTTCAACGACACGGGCATGCTCAAGCAGGCCGACAAGGGATGCTTCTTCTGCGCGCCGGACTCTATCGTGGCGCAGTTCCCGCAGCTCGAGGCCACAAAGACGTACGCGGAACTCCTCGAGAAGTTCCACCAGTTCCAAAACACGCTGTGAGACAAACATCTTTTTTAGTCGATAAAAAAAGGAGACAACAATGAAGCTCTACACGACAGACTTTATCAGCGGCAAAGAATTCGAAACCCTCCAGATGGTGCGTGGAAGCGTGGTCTTCAGCAAGAACGTGGTCCGCGACGTATTTGCCGGCCTCAAGACGATTATCGGCGGCGAAATTGCCGGCTACACCGAAATGCTCAACGACGCACGCAACATCGCCATCGAACGCATGACGCGCGAAGCGGCCGCCGTCGGAGCAGACGCCATCGTGAACGTGCGATTCGCTACGGCATCCGTAATGGCCGGCTCTGCCGAAATTATCGCCTACGGGACAGCGGTAAAATTCAAGAATTAAACAAAAAACCGCATCTTTTATCACGCAAAAGCCA
Organism: Fibrobacter sp. UBA3718; assembly: GCF_002371935.1. Taxonomy (NCBI): domain Bacteria; kingdom Pseudomonadati; phylum Fibrobacterota; class Fibrobacteria; order Fibrobacterales; family Fibrobacteraceae; genus Fibrobacter; species Fibrobacter sp. UBA3718. Next base: position 164,855 of record NZ_DFHR01000013.1, read on the forward strand.
CCTGCCGTTGCGGGGGGCTTTTATTTTGTATATATTTAAAGTATTCGGAATGCCCTCAGTGGCAGAAAGGAGGAAACATGTTCTACGAACATTGGAAAAAGATTGCACTTGCGCTGGCCGGGCTCTTTTGGGCCAGCTGCGGAGACGATGGCTCCAGCGATGAAGTTTCTATGTTTGCTCCCGAATATGGCGTTCAGGTAATGCCATCCGACTCTATAGGGGGTGCGGTTTGCCTTTATGGGGTAGAGGCTCCAGTCATTATCGAACAGGGAGTCCTTTGCTACAACGATACCGCAACGAACGATTCGGGCAAGGTGTTCAAGATTATCGACTGCACCGACGGCAACAAGTACCTGAGGGACCCCTCTGCTGCGGGTGCGGAAGGCGTCGAGCTCCCCGAAGGAGTCCAGGTATTCGCCCCGAAGGCCGGCAGCGGAAAAGCCATAAACTGCACAGAAAATGGTGACGTCTGCATCGAACGGAACCCGAACATTTCCGAAGAACTGGATTCGCTTGCAGGCTGTCACCCCATCATCGACTGTCCGGAAAAGCAGGATTAATCACAAAACATAATTTAGGAGGAAACATGTTCTACAAGCATTGGAAAAAAATTGCACTTACGTTGACCGCTTTCTTCTGGGCCAGCTGCGACAACTCGCCTAATGAAGCGCCCATGTACGGAGCGCCGCCCTGCGATTCGAACCACTGCATGGAGGCCCCCGAAAGCAGCGACGCAAACGGCACGCAGTCCAGTTCCAGCGAAACAACCGCTTCGTCGAGTTCCGAGGCGGCCAAACCCGAAAGTTCCAGCAGCGTGTTCGAACAAATCATGCCCGCCTACGGCGTAGAAGTAGACTTCACGTGTGTACCCATGGATTCCAGTGTCGCATATTTCGCTACAGATTACAGCGCAGACACCCAAAAGATGTGGAAAGAGGAACAGGCCAAGCACGATGCCGTAGACAAGATTGATTCCATCAAGCAGACCCTGGCAGAAACGCCCATGTGCCTCGAGAACTTGCGCAGGGAACTTGACATGTTCGTAGCCCTTTACGGCGCCCCGACCGTCATCAATAATGCGGTAGAATCCTGCAGCGATGGCTCTACCAGGCCCAGCGAAGAATACGCCAGGTTCCTCAAGATGCAGGAAGAGTGGGAAGCGAACAAGCCTGCCCTGGACGAAGAACTCCAGAAGGTCTACGAAGACAAGATGAAGGAAATCGAAGAACGCATCAACAAGTGCATGGAGAAATAGACGAAAGAACGGCTCTATGAGCCTATAGACGAAAGTCGAAAAATATGATAAAAAAGCATTGGAAAAAAATTCTATTGAGCCTCTGCTCCATGCTCTGGAGCGGCTGCAGTGATGATTCCTCCAGCGATAGCCCTTCAGCGGGCAACAAGCTTATTGCCTGCGATTTTGATCAGATATGCCCCGAATATGGTATTTTCTACGATTGCGAAAACGAGGAAGATGCGATTGCCGGGAACTTCGAGAATTGCACCATGTCGTATCCGGCGTGCACAGACACGTACTATTGTGAAGACGACGTCACCTGTTTCCAATCGACCGACGACGAAACGAAAACTTTCGACTGTCACGACGAAAAGGATAAAAAGACGCTCTATAGCGAAGACGAATTCAAGTCAAAATACTACGTGGATGGACAACGCATCCATTAATCCCTAACCACGCCTCACATTTCACACCTCACATTTTACACTCCACACTTTTTATGCAACTCTCTCTCAAAAAGAAACTCGCTCTCGAAGCTTACCGCCTTTACCGCCACAACGAAATCAAGGCGCACCCGCTGACTTACTTTTTCTGGGAATGCACGCTCCGCTGCAACCTGCACTGTTTGCACTGCGGTAGCGACTGCGTGAAAGACGCCATCCCCGACATGCCCCGCGAAGATTTTATGGGCGTGCTGGACAAGCTCGCCCCGCATATTGATCCAAAGCATTTTATCGTGGTGATTACCGGCGGCGAACCCTTGATGCGCCAGGATCTCGAAGAATGCGGCATGGAAATCAAAAAACGCGGTTACCCCTGGGGAATGGTCAGCAACGGCCTTGCGATGACCCCCGAACGCTACACCAAGCTGCTGAATGCAGGGCTGCGCTCGCTCACGATTAGCCTGGATGGCCTCAAGGAAAGCCACAACCATTTCCGCGGAGCCCCCACGAGTTTCGATAACGCACTCCGAGCTATCGACATGGCCGCTCACACGCAAGGCCTCACTTTCGACGTGATGACCTGCGTGAACCGCCAGAACTTGAAGGAACTCCCGAAGATTCTCGACATCCTCCTGAAAATCGGCGTGAAGCGTTGGCGTATCGCGACAGTGTTCCCGAAGGGCCGCGCGAAGGACAATCCGCTGTTCCAGCTCACGAACCAGGAATTCCGCCAGGTGTTCGATTTTATCCGTGAAGTGAAGAAGCTGAACGTCATCAACGTGAACTACGGCTGCGAAGGGTTCCTCGGCAGCTACGAAAAAGATGCCCGCAACTACCCGTTCTTCTGCCGAGCCGGCGTGAACGTTTCTTCAGTGCTTTGCGACGGCAGCATCTCGGCTTGCCCGAGCCTGCGCGGTGACTACATCCAGGGCAACATCTACAAGGACGACCTCTGGGACGTATGGCAGAACCGCTACCAGGTAATGCGCGACCGCAGCTGGGCAAAAATTGGCGACTGCAAGACCTGCAAGTACTGGCGCTACTGCGAAGGCTCCAGCCTGCATTTACGTGATGAAAAAACCAAAGAGCTTGCATACTGCCACGTAGCGAGACTCGAAGCCGCTGGTGCGTGATGACAAATGCGTAAGGCGAGAGTCGCGACCAAGTGTACTTGGTCATGACCGAGCCTAGCATTTGGTACTTGAGCGAAGCGAAAGTACAAAAGACCAAGGAATTGGCTTATTGCCATGTAAAACGCTTGGAAGCCGCCGGGGCATAGCCCCATCAGATTTACTTAACGAGGCCGAAGCGCAGCGGACGTTCGCCCTTCACGCGGAGCACGTACACGCCTCGGTCGAGGCGGTTCAAATCAACCTCCTCGCCAGCCGAAGCAAAGCCGTCCATCACGATGCGGCCTCGCAAATCCGTGACCGCATACTGGACGTTGCGGGAACCCGTGTATACGAAACTGCGGTTGCCCTCGCCCATACGGAGCTTCGACACCTGCGAAGCCAACACTCCAACCACGCGCACCGTCGAAGGCTTCTGCGTGAGTCCATAAAGAAAGCCGAACACTTTTTCTTTCACTTTCGTATCGTAGTCGTCCTCGTCGTAAAATTCGTGCGGCATGTCGTCGACAAAGTATGTCTCGTGATCAACTTTCTTTGCCTTGAGAACGGAATCGATAACAAAGCTTCCATACAAGGTAGGAGTCTGAATTTCAAAGGAATCTATTCCGGCCAGCGACATCTGCACCATGTTCACACCCAAAGTCGCGGCGATATTCCTTAGCGGCCGCCCCGTCTTGAAAAGCACCGTGCTATCGGCGGTACCGTGAACGAGCAACACGGGGGTTTCGGTATTCCCGATGATAGAGGGGTCATGGACAGCGCCCCACAAAGCAACAACGGCGTTCGCCTCGGATTCCTCACCCGCCACACCAAAAGGATTAAGGCCCCCCAGGTCAGGAGAGTCATGCGCAACAGGCGGAATTTCGGAAGCCTTGTCCATGTAGATATTTTCAAGGGCCAAAATTGCCCCCGCGCTGTTGCCCAGGAGATAGATGCGGTCCTTGTCGATTCCAAGTTTATCGGCATTGGAACGCACATAGCGCACCGCCGCACGCACGTCCTGGATTCCGCGATAGACCGACCTCGAAAAATCGAGACTGTCGATGGAAAGGACCTTGTTTTCGATTTTCGTGGCAATGCCCAGGCGATACTGCACCGAAATAGCCACAAAGCCGCGGGCCGCAAGCGAATCGCAATAGGCGACAGACTGCTGGTCCATATCGGCCTTGTTTCCCGCCGCAAAAGCTCCGCCATGCATCACAAGGACTGCGGCCCGCTTGTTCTCGGAATCGTCCTTGGGAGAATAGACATCCATGTGCAATTCGACAGGAGCCATATCCGTTTCATTTTCGTAAAGATAAATCGCACTTTCGGCCCCCTTCATCGCGATCATCAAGCGCGTGATAGAAGTCGCCTTGTTAAGGTGCGGGACATCGGATGCGTAGACGACATCCTTCTCGAACGAGACATCGAACATGCGGTCCCTGTAGCGTTCTCCCGCATACGAAACGGAAAATGCAAAAGCAAGCGCAAGAAAAGCTAGAATTCCCTTTTTCATGGCAAATCCTTTTTTTGAGCATCCTATGCGCAATTATAACAAATTATTGGGCGCCGCTATCGGTCCGGACAATCCACGCATTATCCGCATCGGCGAAATCGACGTTGTAATCGTAATCGGGCTTGTAGCCGAGAGCATCGCCATCAACGGGCTTGCCGCCCGCCGTGAACAGGTTATCCTTCATCGCGACAAAGCCGACCGTCGAATCTACCGGAGAGCCGTCTTCGTTATACCAGCGGTAAAGCGTCACGGCCATCTCGTTATTGAAAACGTTGGATTCGACAAGGCAGCGTGCAGAATCAGAACAGACCACGCCAGACAACTCGACACCATCGAAGAAGTTGCTGTAGGCATGGAGCACGCCGCCATGCGAGAGAACACCATCTCTGCTCAGGCCCGCAAAGTAGCTGTGATGCACGGTCAGGCTCTGCGCGGTATCCTTGATGATATCGCCCGAAAGTCCAAAGAGCACGCCCGTCTGCGCATTTTCGAAGCGCGACCAGGATATGGTCACGTTGTGCGAGCCGCGCTTCACGTCGAGTTCCACCAGCGGGTATTCCTCGAAGGTGCAGTGGTCCACCCACACGTGATGCGAGCGGTTGTGAATCGAGAGCGCCCTGCGCGAGCTGGTATCGAGCACGGTTATCGCGGGAGCCGTAAACGTGATGTTTTCGAAAATCAGGTTGCTCGATGTTTCGGTAAGGATTCCCATGCCCGCAAAGCGCACATCGCGTCCGCGGCCGTCGAACGTCTTGTCGTTCTTGAGGCGGAGCGGAGACTGCAAGTTGTATGTACCGCTCTTCTCGAAAAGAATCCACGTGGGGCCTTCGCGATAGGCACAGTCGCGAAGCGAACCCGGAGCGATTACGGCAGAAGTCTTCGCATTGCCCGCAGAATCCACCTCCGTCGTGTCCTCGACAATCAGGTAGTCTTCCGTCGTGGTGACGATGCAGATTTCGCCTTCCGCCTTAGAGATGTTCCCCAGGGTATCGGTAATGCCCGCAGCACCCAGAGTACCGACAGCATAGCCCTCCATCTGGGCAAGCAGCGCATCGTGTTCGCTCCAGTCCTTCCCGGGATACTTGCTCGCTACCGGCTCACGGTTCTTGAACACCTTTATTTCGGATTCGGGATCCGTGCAATCCACATACAAGGTATCGCCCGGAACAAAGCTGAGCGTTGCAGAATTCTTTTCGGCGGCATCGGCTACATGGATGTCGAAAATTCCCGCCGGAAGCGAGTCGATGACAAAGTGTCCACTGCTGTCGGGAACAACGAAGCGGTCGAGACCCACCACGCGAATCACAGGAGCTTCCGAGCCAAGGAAAACGAAGCCTTCGATACTCGAAAGTTCTCCGAGCCGGACCGTATCGATTCTGGAATCGTTCGAATCGAGCGTAAATTTGAGCACAGCGCCCGAAGCCCTGGAATCGCGCACGTTCCTGACTTCAACCGCGTAGGCCCCCGGTTCCGCAGCCATTTCCACGAAGCCGTCCGCATCGGATTCCATCCACTCGGCAGAAATTTCGCCATCGCTCAGGAAATCGCCGGGGAGCATGCGAATCCGCGCTTTAGGGGCAGGAGACCCGTCGGCAAGCTGCACCTGCAGGGCGAATGTAGATTCCGCCTCGGTTCCGCCCGCAACCTTCCCGTCGTTGCTACAGGCCGAAACCAGACCCGCGCCCAGCAAGGCCGAGAGTCCGGCCGAGAGCGCTTTGCAAACTTTAGATAAACTAAGCCTCATCCGAACCCTCCACATCACCATCTTTCTCGACACCAGTAGCATTTTCACCCGCAGCAGCATCGAGCCCCGCTATACGGCGCTTGCGACCCCTGCGCTTGGGAGGCGGATACGGGTCCGAAAGCGGGAACAGCTGCATCCCGAGCTGGAAGACCCGATTCGGCTTTTCGCACTGGCCAACCTTCGCCAAGACTTCGCGACGGAAGCGACGGACCATTTCTACCAGTTCGCTATATGTCGACTCGTCGCAAGCAAAAGCCAGCGTCGAAAGATTGCGCTCGCCACGGCCAAAGCGGTCCATCGCATCTTGCGCCACGTTCAGGTTCTGCTGAATATACGAATTCACCGCCGTGCTGTAAGATTCCGAGCCGCTCGAAATCAGACCCTGCGTCTGTTCGTAGAACCCGGTCTCCGGATTCTTCTTAATCATCGAGAGGCGTTCGAGAAGCGCGATGGAAGAACGCACCTGAGAGCCCGTAATCGGCGGACGCACCATGAGACCAAGCGCAGCATCGTCGCCCACATAGGGGTAAAAAGTCACAAGTTCGCGGACTACAGCGTGGTACCAGTGATCAAAGTATTCGAACTGGTCTTTCGCCACGTTCTCCACCTTGCATTCCTTGGTGGCGACAAGCTTTTCGAGGTATTGCCTGCTTTCGGAATGGTTTTTCGCCTGGTTGAAGGCGACCATGTCGGCAAAATAAGATTTCTCTCGCGCATCGGAGCAGAAGATATCGGCAAAAACAGAAACGAGGCGTGCGGTCAAATTGCGCTTGCCCTGCAAAATCTTGTTGAACATCGACGCATCGAAACCGGCACGCTCTGCAATATAGCGGTGGCTAAAGCGCCAGTCACCCGCATGGCGTTCCTCGTAGGCATCGCGCAAAAACTCGCGATAATTCAAATACTCAAATAGATTGATCATTTCACCTTAAATATAACAAAAGCGTCTACATTTCGAATATTTAAAAAGTCTACACTTCAAAAAAAATTCCCTGACGTGATTTGCCCCACACCATCGCGGAATAAATCACCCCAAAAAACTATCTGGAGAAGTAGCGTCCCTTCGGGAGTTTCGAATGCGTCTTTTCGCCGGGGACCATGCGACCGAGGGCATTGAAGCGACGGCCATCGCGAACCGCAGGAACATCCGTCGGACGTTTCACAATCGCATCCGTTCCACTCGAAGACGATTCTACATCGCCCTTCACCTTCGCAGGGCTGCATCCGGTGCGGTACACGCCCTTGATGTCGAAAGCAATCATGTCGATATTCGGTCCGCCGTCTGCCGAGACAGAGGCAAGTTTCACCTTAAAGTCAAGCGCATCCACCCAAACGTCCTCGACGTAAGCGGTATCCCACTTGTCCCAGCTTCCGGTAGACTTGAATGTCACATCGTACTCACCATTATCGACAGTCAGCTTCATATCGCGATCCGTATTTCCTTGGAACGAATAGCGGATCATCACGCGGGCGTTCGATGCGGACTGGTCCGAAGTCACATTGTAAGTAGCCGTGCTGTAGGCGGAGTTGTCAAAGTTAAAGAAACCCTGGCCCGTATAGCCTTCGTGGTTCGCCTCGGTCCAGCCATCCCCCGCTTCAGGGCTAGCCATGTCAATCGGAGAAGGCCAAGCTTCGTCGGCAACACCGTCGAAACAAATTTTCGGGTCAAACGAACTCGACGATTCAGGCCCAGCGGAGCTGGAAGAGGTCGGGCTATCGAGAGAATTTTCTTCGCCGTGCGAAGTCGGCTGGCAGGCGGGCCCTCCGTCAAAGACAGCCGTATAGGTCGCAGCGCGGTAGAGGGTCTTTTTCCCGTAGTAGTTCGAATCGGCAGAAAGTTTATTGCAGTCGTCATCGTACCAGCCAACGAACTTCTTGCCAAAGCTACCGGGGCTCACATGCAAAGTAAGCGGAGCGCCGCCAGGGAGTTGCTGGTTATGCGTAATGAGCCCTTTGCTGTTCGAAATATTCGCCTTGACCGTAAATGCGTAGCGCGGCTTGAGGGCGGACACGAGTTGCGTCAAGTTCGCCTTGTTATCGGCAGAAATGTACGATTCATTTTTCAGGGCGCTTTCAAGTTCCTCGGCAATCCACTGGCAATGCGCAATGGAACCCGATTCCTGGAAGTGCGTCGTTCCATCGTTAGTGACACCATCCGGGTAATTCGGGTATTCTCCCTTCAGGAACATCTTGAACTGGTAGCGGGAAACATACGCCGGGTCCCAGCTCTTGCTGTAGGCGTTGTAGGATTTCGCGTTCAGGTTCACGTAAACGGCGCCGTTTTTCTTGGCGAGTTCTTCCATCTTGCCGACAACGTTGTATTCAGTAAAGATATTGCGGCCATTCGCCCCCATGTTCATGTTCATCGGGGTCACGTACACCAGGGTAACGCCCGCACCTTTAGCCACATCGGCATACTGCTGTAGCCAGTAGCCAAGCGAATCAAAGGGGACCTCGCGAGCTTTGCTTCCAAAATAGCGGTCATTATGCCCGAACTGGACCATCATGATATCGCCCTTCTGCAGTTTGGCCTTGACCTCGTCCAGGCGGCCTTCCTGCACGAACGTCTTGGAACTGCGACCGCCGATAGCGTAGTTCACCACCTGAACGCGGGAACCGTCAAAGAAACTCCCCAGAATCTGCCCCCAACCCGTTTGCGGGTAGGCATTGTCCTTGTAGTTACAGACCGTAGAGTCGCCAATCACGTGGACCTTAAAGCTCGTAGAATCGCTCACGGCAACACCCGCAAACACGGCAGCGGCGATGAGGAATTTAAACACTCCCTTCATATCTACCTCACCTTCGCCCACGTGGCGACAAACTTTTCGCTACCCGAGCGGACAACGACGCGGTAAAGCCCCGCCGTGCGCACAGTTTCGGACAAATTCATTTCGCCCGCAGAAGCGGTCTTGCGCATTACCAGGCGGCCACGCATGTCAAACACGCTCACGTCGGCATCACGCACCAGAGAGAGCATGCTGCCACGGAGTTGCACTCCCGCATTTGCGGCCACGCCGCGCAGAACCGTCATCGACGTATCAGTCGTATCCTTAGTCGAATCCTGAACTTCGGGGCAGCCCTCGCTCACGCGGCACACGCCTGCAAGGCTGAAACCGAAGGCATCAATGTTCGGCGCGCCGTCACTCGTAAGCGACATAATCTTGAGTTCCGTTTCACCCTGCGGGGCATCCATCACCACGTAGGCCGTATCCCACTTGTCCCAGGCACCCGTAGGCGGCGCACTCACGAGGTAGTCGTGGTCCAGATAGGCATTGAACATGCGGTCAGAACTTCCGCCATTGGCGTAGCGCACGGCAAGAGTCACGTAGCCCGCCGCCGGGAACTTGACCTTGTAAGAAGCGAAGGAAGTCTGCGAGTTTTCAAGATTGAAAAAACCATCGCCCATAAAGCCGGTCCAGTTGTTTTCCTTGTAGCCGACGCCCGTATCGGGGCTATAGGCATCGAAAAACTTCTTGATGTTCTTGTCGACCTCGACATCAATCTGCTCGGTACCTTCAATCGGAGTAAACGGAACGAAGGTCACATCGGCAAGGCTCTTCGGAGTCGTCGTCGGGAAAGCCGTCAACGCCTTGCCGTCACCGGTATACTTCTGCGCCGTACCGCCCTCATAAACCGCAGTATATTGCGTTGCGGCAGAGCCCATCACGAACGTATGGATGTAGGGAGACTTCACATTGGAGCGGCTCGGTGCCCCCACCTTGTTGCCGTTGCCGTCGTACCAGCCGAGGAACTTCTTTCCGCTCTTCGGCATGGTCTTGAGCATCACGGTCATTCCCTGCGGATAATACGCACCGAGAGACGTCGCATCGGCAGCACCTTCGGGGCTCACCTTGACATCGACCTGGTACATGGGCGCCATGTAGTCGCCGAGCTTTTTCACAATCGGGTCCGTATGCGCACGCATCTGTTCGGTAATGATACGCCCGAAAGCGTTCGCACCGTTCATCTGCAAGTGCACCTGGTCCGTCTGGTCACTGCCAAGATTGCTGTATTCAGCCGTGGTCGCATAGTTGAAGATGAACTGAGCCGCATACTGCTCGCCCACCGAAATCATGTAGTTCGCGACCATCTCGCTCATGTCGATAAACGGCACGTTGAGTTCTTCGGCGAGGCTCTTGTTGAGCGCCGGATAACCGCGGTAGCTGTTATGAATCTGCGTCGGGGAATCGTAATACAGGCGGCGAATCGGGCTCATGATAATCGGGTATGCACCCTTCGCGCGGACATCGCTCACCATCTTCTTCATGTTGGAAGCGAAGAAATCCTCGGTACTGTAGTTCACGTCATTGATACCGAACTGGATTACGACGTAATCGCCCGCCTGCAACTTTTCGGCAATGCAGTTACCGGCAGAACACCCCTTCTTGAAGAACATATCGTAATAACCGACAGCAGTGCTGCCATCCTTGGCCTTACCACCGCCACCGAGCGACATGCCGCCCTGGCCACGGTTCACCACCGCCGCCTTGGTCGGATCAAACCAGTAATGGAAATCCTGACCCTGCCCCTGCTTGGGATAGTAGCCTTCGTTCCAGTCCTGCATGGTGGAGTCGCCACACATGTAGATGGTCACTTTCGCAAGTACCGCGGGAGCGGCAAGCATCGAGGCGATTACGGCAGACTGCCAGATTTTAGAGAACGCGCCCATTACTTTACCATCCTCGTCGCGGCGACAAGCTTGCCGTCAAGTTTCACCTTCACCACGTACATGCCCTTCGGGAGCAGTTCGCAATCATATGCAACCGAGGTCGCGCCAGCAGTCACGTTCCTGGAAACGCCCAGGCGCATCGCACCGGACATGTCGTAGAAGTAAATTTCAGCAAGGCCTGCCTTCGGGGTGTACAAAACACCGGTCATGGGGTTAAACACCACGCCATGCACAGGTGCGGCAACAGGCTTTATCGTGGTCTGCTCGTCGACCTGGCCCGCATAGGCGCTCACGCCCTCGATATCGAAGTAGAACATATCCACATTCGCGCCACCATCGGCAGTCGTCGACTTGAGCGTAATCGTATTGAGTCCCTTTGCCAAGTCAATCTTCGCATCGGTCGTAAGCCAAGTCGTCCAGCCGCCGGTCGCATCCATGGAGACCGTCCCTACCTTGACTCCGTTCACCACAAGTTCCATATCGCGTGCGGCACTGCCACCGTTTGCAAAGCGGATACTGATGGTGGTAGAAGCAGTATGTTCGGAATACAGGTTCCATGTTCCGTAGCTTGCGGTGGAATTGTCGAAGTTGAAGTATCCCTTCTCGACAAAGCCCGTATTGGTCGTCTCGGACCAGCCAATTCCCGCATCCGGCGTAGAAGCATCGACCTTGGAAGCCTCCTTCTTCGTCGCAACCTCTTCAGCATTTCCCGGAGCGGCAACAGAGAGCACGCCCTTCGCAGATGCGGCATCGCCTTCGCCACCTTCGGTCACGACAGTGTAGGCGAATACGCCCGCTTCCGTCGGAGTTCCAGAAATGGTCACGGTCGAACCCTCTACCTTCGCGGTCACGCCCTTCGGGAGTCCAGTCACCTTCACGCCGTCGCAGCCGATAAACTTGTAGCCAAAGTTCTCGATTGCATTACCCAGCAGGATTCCCTGGTTTTCAAGCCCATCGCCCACCTTCGAAATAGAAGGAGCGAGGCCCGCGACACCTTCGGTGCCGAGCATGTAAATGTCGGGTTTCTTCAAGTTCTTTACCATGTCGGGCAGGTAATAGCTCGCGTGGGGCGGCTGGTTATAGGCAACGTTCTGCCAGGCGACACTCACGCGGTATTGCGGGTCGTGCATCAGCGTGTAGAGCCTGTGCGGAGTCGTCACGGGAGTCTGGAAAATCGTGATTGTCGAAGGATCCGTGCTGGAACGGGCAATGAATTCTTCGCGCCAGTCGCCAAACAGGTCTGCCACAATGCAGGGATTCGCCTTGGTGTAGTTGTTCAGAGTCGAGCTATTCACTTCATAGAAGCTGAAGTAGCGATCGACGGTCTTCTTGCTGGAATTCCACTTTTCAATCTTTCCACCGCTGCCGCCACTGCCTGTAGCATCCAGCAGTTCATCCTGCAGGTCACCGTCAAAGTAAATGCGGAAATTGACCGAGGGCTTAGTCTCATTCAAAAGAGTCCCCTTCACGGTACGCATTCCACCGCTAGTACCCGACCACATTTCGAAGCCACGATTCGTGGAATCGACATCGGCAGCCATGCCACGACCATTGTCCACATTCCCAGCCTGAGTCTGAGTCGTTCCCCAGAGGACCTTGCCATCCTTGTCGCGGAATTCTTCACTATACGCATTCTGCTTTTCTTCGTGAACATCGTAGACTTCCAAACCCGGATGGTCAGGATCCATATCAGAAAGATGCATGGCATCGCCATGGCCAAAACCAGTACGGTAACGGAGCGTACCGTCATGATTGAGTGCGGCAGCCCCCATAACGATTTCGTCAAAACCGTCGCCATCCAGGTCGCCAACGGAAAGGTTGTGGTTACCTTCGCCATAAAGTCCTTGGCCAGCCTTGTCGGAACTGTGCTGCCAGCGGGTCTTGAGTTCCTTGCCGTCAAAGTCATAGGCGGCCACAAAGAATTCGGTATAGTAACCGCGGCTCATAATGACACTCGGGTGAACCCCGTCGAGGTAGGCAATCGCCGCCAGCATGCGGTTGTCACGGTTGCCGTAGTTGTCGCCCGAAATCTTTCCACGGGCAGGCCAGTAATTAATCGTATGAACAGCCTCGCCAGTATTCCCCTTGAACACCGTCAGGAACTCGTTACCGGTCATGATCGTTCCCGAAGAGGAGCGATAATCCTTGGAACCGTCGCCAATGACCTTGCCCTTGCCGTCGACAGTGCCGTCGGAAGTTTTCATCACGATTTCGGCAATACCGTCACCATCCAGGTCGTAGACCATGAACTGCGTGTAATGGGCGCCGGCACGGATATTCTTGCCGAGGTCGATACGCCACAGGAGGGTCCCGTCCATCTTCAAGCCGTCAATAAACACGGTACCCGTGTAACCCGACTGGGAATTGTCCTTGGAATTGTTCGGATCCCATTTGAGAACCAAATCCAGTTCGCCATCGCCATCCAGGTCGCCCACGCTCATGTCGTTGGGGCTGTAGCTGCATGTGGAACCATCCGGCATCGTCTGGTCCTTGGGAACATTGAGTCCCTTGATGGTCTTGTACGGAAACCCCTTGCTGTTCTGGTCCAGGACTATAAGCGCACCTTCCGCCTTGCCTTCCTTACCGTTCACCACGGCGGCAACCGTATACTTGGAAGTCGTCTTTCCGGCGGCGTCCAGGTAGTTCGTGCCACCCGTCTTACCGACGGAAGCGATCTTCTCGCCATCGCGGTAGAGGTTGAATTCCGTCGCGGGGTCATCTGTACCCAAAAGGCGCCAGCTCACGAGCATTCCCTTACCCGTATTCGCAACCGCAAGGCCACGCGAAAGCTTTTCCATCTGGCGGGTCGCCGCGAAGGAAGGTTGTGCAAGCCCGAAAACAGTTGCCGCACAAGCAAGCAGGGCCGTAGTTCTGAAACCAATCACCATACTTTTCTCCAAGTTTTAAGAGACGGAACAGCCCGGACACCACATCCCACCGTTCCTAATATATATTCTAAACAAAATAAAGCAAAGCACCCATACACATAAACTATACAAAACGCATCACAAACAGGCTTTCGGGCGCATGAATCCGTTGCCCACGGACAACGCGCCGTTTTCCCTTTCCTAAATATAATTCATTTGAAAATAAAAAGTCTACAAAACTTTGTAAATTTTTTAAATTTTTAGTTTTTTAAGAAAAATAATTACAATTAAAAGTCTACATTTTGTGATAACTGTAGACACAACTGCAGATTCATTTTTGCTCAAAAACGCAAAAAACGGCCAAAAAGCCGTTTTTTTGGCAATTGCAAAAAGGTTTTACACCAAAAATCCGCCCTTATTTCATGATACAGCGGGCAAGGTTCCGATCCGCATTTCCAGAATACGTATCGTCGCGATAATAGGCGAATCCACTGAAATAAGGAGTCATGTGCCCTGAATTAAGAGGTGACGACGACCAAAATGTCGTTCCTTCCTCATACCACCCCTGATTTTCTTGATTCCTATTAGCATACATATAATACCCCTGGCCATCTACAATACCCATCGTATCCACAAACGCCTTTATACTCACTGCGCTATTGACAGCCGCCTCCCATTCGCTCTTTGTCGGCAGCTGCCAACCTGCGGGGCACGCATCCTTGACCTCCGTATAGGTGTAATAATAGCCCCTATCGGAATATGAAGCGCTGTCCCTATAGAAAATAGCCTCGCCCGTTTGGTACTTGAGATTCTCCCCCATCCAAACTTTGCCATTAACAACGACCGTCTTATAGACCTGGCCGTCGCGTTCATCCTTAAACGAATTAGTAAGCGGACTGTACCATTCCTTACGAACACAACGGACATTGTTCAAATCACTCAAACCACCCGTCGAATTCGTCCCATTGTATGTGCCATTACCAAAATACGGCACGACATACACATCCGCCTCTTTTTCGGTACTCGACCAGAAAGCGACCCCATCGGTATACCATTTGCCTTGATTACCCCAATAATAGCCAGAATTATCGTGCATATCCAAGGTGTCCATCATTTTTCCCGCAGAAATCGAGTTCGGATCGCCTCCAGACGCTTTAATCGCCTTGCGCCATTCATCGTTCGTGGGAATCCTCCAGCCTTCCGGACATGCATTCAAGGCTTCCGTAATATTGTAGAAATACCCTAAGTCTTTATATTTATCATCTCCGTTGAAATAGACCGCATTCGAGGTTTTAAAGCGAAGGTTATCACGCATCCAGACCAAATCAGCAATTTCCACAGTCCTATAGTAATTGTTATCACGCAAATCCTTAATCATGCCAAAAGTAGATAATGTGGCTTTTCCTGCCTTTTTGTACTTTTCCAGACGGATGATGTTGAAGTTCGGGCTTCCCTTGGGCGCTCTAAACTTTATATCAATGGAATGCAGGCTCTTTGCGCCATCCGGGCCAGACAGGACATTTCCACCCAAATCCAACTGCTGAAATTCGGTCCATTCAAAACATTGCCTTCTTTCTGTCTTCGAAGCGGACAATTCGACAAACGGCTTGTTATACCAAAGATAGGAATTCTTCAACAAATCAAAATCCATTTCCAGCATAGCCGAAGAATCTGACGTATAGGTAATGCAGAGCCCACCCCAGCCAGACACGTCAACCGGGACCTTGTTGTCAGACCCATCCGGGGATCCCGCAATATCGAACGTGAGCATGACCCAAGGATTATAACCATCCGGCATCTCGCCCCTCGCCAATTTCACTGTTCCGCACAGGCCCTTGCAATAGTCAACAACAGCACTAAATTCCTCACGCGCATTGTACTCAACGGGCCATTCAACGACCGATTCACCACCTTCTTCCTGATCGATTTCAACCTTCCAGTATCCGGAATTACCGCTACCGGCATCTATTCCTGTCTTTACACGGTATGACGTATTCTTGCACCACAAATCCGTGTCCTCGCAACCTTCGTTATCAACTTCCTGCTTGACACAACGGACGGAAAGCGCTATTTCAGAACCGCGTGAAACATTTCCTACTATAGCAGCATCACTATCATAGGCCAAATAAACATAATATGGTTTTCCGTCTTCATTCACCGATGAACTCCAGAAAAACGCATAATCCTCTTTCGAAATGTATTCTCCCGTGTCTTTTCTATATCCAGCAGCGACAGCAGAAAAACCTGCATTATACTGGTCTTCCCTTATTTCGCTCCACCCCACCATGGATTTCAATGAGTTTCCGGCGATGCTGGCATACGGCCCCCATACAGAATCCCAGTCTGCCTTTCTAGCCAAGCGCCAACCGCTAGGGCAGGCATTCAAGGCCACATTCCTCTTGTAAAGGCGGCCAAACTTGTCACAATAATCTTCTTTGTCATCATAGCAATAGCTACCCTCGGACTCATAATTCAAGTTCTGCGCCATCCAGGTCAGACCACCTTTCTCAATCGTCCTGTACCATTTGCCGTCACGGGAATCCTGGACGGAATCATATTTAATATCCGGGTTCAAGTAATCTAAAGCACTGACCTTGCTAAGCTCTTTAAAATAATCCACACCGATATCTTTTGCCTCTACTGTATCGGGCGGCACGTTACAACGTCCATAGCTTCCGATCTGGTAAATATTGAAGAAATGACTTTGATAGGGATTTCCGTTGAATTGGATAGCAATGGACTTGAGAGCCTTGGCGACCTCCCCTCCCGTAATTTTGTTTTCATTGCCCCATCCGCTCTCCTGCTCGAAATCCTCCCACTTGAAGTTCTGCACCCTATACTGCTTCCCAGTTTCCGGAGTCAAGAGTTTAACGGCAGGCACATTGAAACCGTAATCGGATGCGTCTGCAGGCTGCAGCAACAACGTCGCTTCCTTGTCCATGTTGAAGGCAATACAGAGACCTTCCCAAGAAGACACATCATGCGTCCCTCCCTTGCTATCCAGATCAAAGAGCACTTGTGCCCACGGATAAACGACATTGCCCTCAGCGCCACCATACTTTACAAGGCCACAAAGACCATTGCACGTATCATAAGGGTTTCCTTGCGGTTCGATGATGGCAGTAGAGCCACCATCCGTGTCATCGAGTTTAGTCGTCCATTTCGCGCTACCAACATCTGTTTTCACGACATTTGATTTATCAGATCCTTTCCAGAGGAATCCACTTGTGTTTTCGGAACCAGATTCCGCACTGCTGCTGGGTTTCACCGAACTTGAACTGGATGGTTTCGCGGTGTTTGAACTTGAGGACGCTGCCAACCCCTTTCCGCTGAAACCAACCGCAACAACGGTAAGCCCATTCTTGACTTCCACATCTTCTGTCAACACTACAGCAACATAATCAACATTCCCGATGAATGTATCCAGGTCCTCTTCACCCATCGAGTACTTCAAGTCCTTGTAATCAAACGTCTGCGCTGTCACGCCACCCTGTTCAAGTGTCCAGCACCATTCGCTATTCACCCCATCCTTAACCACATCCCTAAGGCAGAGCTTTGCACCCGGGTATTCGTTCCCGTATGCAAGAACAATCGCGGAATTTTCGTCGGCCTTGAAACCGTCCAGCGAAATGCCAACACCCGCATTGGAACCTTTCGAAGCATTTTCCAGCTTGATAGAAATACCGCCATTCAGACGGATGAACGGAGTGAGGTCCTCCGGCAAGATATCCGTCGTAAAGTCATAGGCCCGACCATCCTTACCCGCAAAGCTCAACCTCGCCGAACCAGACGAAAATTGTTCCCAATTAGCTCCCGTCTGCGCTTCACTAACAAACTTGCCATCTTGAATGGCGCACCAGAACCAGTCGCCCGTATCGCAGATAGAAGCCCATTCCCAATCCGCCTTGTCGAGATTGGCCTTGAACACTTCCTCGTTTCCATAGGCTTCCTTAAAATCGCTTTCGTACTTGTCGACGTAGTCTGTACAAGCCTCAAGTCCCAGAACAGCCAGGGACATAGCCACCATTTTTACGATAGAACTTCTTTTCGTCATGATTCAGCCCTCCCTAGAACAGGAATGTCACTCCGACACCAACCACACCAAGCACCGCGATGCCAAGTCCTACATTGCGCAGCGTCTGGTTTTTCTCAATTTTGTCATGCTGTTCGTTATACTCGTCGGGATTTACCGGCGTCACCTCGCTCGCTGACTTGGCCTTGCTGTTGAACACGGCCGCCATCACGCCACCGCCAACCGCCACGGCGGCAGAGATCGAAAGCGGAATCCAGTGGATACGGGATTTCTGGGAAGCATTCCCCTTCGCCGCATCAGCGGCATTAGCAGCCGACTGACTTTGCGCATCCTTCGTAGCCTCATCTTCGGCGAGTGCACGTTCGAGCTCGGCCAGTCCCTGCATGTAAGCAGCAGAATCGGCTGCCGTCATCCGCTCCGATTCGTCCAACGACACCTCATCGGGCAACTTTTCGGAGTCCCAAGCCCAGCGCCCCACCATTTCCATTTTCTTGAGTTTCTTGAACACCTGCTTACCTTCAAAAGACAGAAGCACAGCATCCTTCGGCTGGACGAGGTCCGCCTTTTTGTTCTTCATGTCGAAAAACAAATTCGAATGTTTTTTGTCAGCCCCAACAGTCGCCTCGAACAGGCGCACTCCGTTCAAGTAGTAGGCCCCATGCACTGGACGACGCATATCCACGCGCAGCGATAGGTTCTTCTGACTCATCGCGAACTTCACGTTTGACCCGGCCTTGTTCAAGGAGTCATTTTTCACTTTCAACGTCGCCGCGAACATCGGAGCGAACTCCTTGCCCGACTGGCGCAAAACAATGGAGCCGCACTTTTCAATCCACAAGTTCGCAAGCCTCTGCTGCTGGCTTACGCGGACGGAATCATACAAAAGTTTAAAATCGTATTCCGCATCGAAATCGCCATCATAGTTGATGGGTTCCAGATAGACGTTCCCTCGCAAGCGAAGCAACTGGTCTCGGCTTATAACAATGCTCGTGAGTGCCTCGGAACAACTAGCTAGCTGGCGAATTCGCTCTTCGAAAGTCGTCGCCATGCGCATAGAACCGAGTCGAACTTCACCGGTCAATTCCATATAGTCATTTTCAAACGTAGGGAGTTCCACTTCATAGAACTGAGCACAGGTCGTATCGAGCAGGTCGTTCAACGAAACAGACGAGCAACGATCGTTCATCTCGGCGATTCGGTTCGCCCGCTTGAGGAGGGCAGCAACTTCTGGATTCGAATCACCAGCCATTATCTGCAAATTCTTGAGATCGTCCTTCAATTTTCTGATTTCTTCGGGACTTTTGACGAACACGGAAACCGTGGTACCCTGACCATCGGACGCAGAAGCCCCGGAGGTTGAATCTGCCTGTTGGGCAAACGCGAAACACGTTAAAAGCGAGCCCAAAACTATTATACGCTTCAAAACCATGGATTACACTCCATTTACTTCATTTTTGCCAAAATGTAATAACAAAACCCTCTTCCGAGAGTTTTCGTCCAGATTTAAGACCGCCGTCTAGCCAAAAATACTGGCGTAAAGCCCCGGCGCGAACTTCTCGATATACCCCATGATGAGGATAAACACGATTACCGCGGGCAAAATCCACTTAAAGTAGAAGCAAAGCACGGGATTCGTGGGTATGTTGAAGCCCTTTCCGAAATTCGCCTCGGTGAGAAAGTTTTTCTGTTTCCAGCCGAACTTGTGGTTGCAGAAAAGCACGAACACGAGCGAACCCAGCGGCAGGAGCGTATTGGAAACGAGGAAATCTTCGAGGTCGAGCACGCAACTCCCGGCACCGAAAGGTTCGAATCCGGAAAGCACGTTGAAACCGAGCGCACACGGGAGAGAAAGCAGCACTATGGCAACAAAGTTCCAGCGGACCGCCTTCGTGCGTTCCACGCCGTGGGCGTCAATCCAGTAGGCGATAATGTTTTCGAATACGGCGACAAGCGTCGAGAGTGCCGCAAACGAGAGGAATAGGAAGAACGCCGCTCCGCAAATACGACCCGCGGGCATCTGCGCGAACACATTCGGGAGCGTCGCGAAAATGAGGCCGGGACCCGCCCCGGGTTTTACGCCGAAAGCAAAGCAGCTCGGGATGATGATGAGGCCCGCGAGCAGCGCAACCGCTGTATCGAGCACGCAGATGTTCGCCGCCTCCTTCGGGAGGCTGTGGGTCTTACCGATGTAGCTTCCGAAAATGGCCATGGACCCGATACCGATGCTGAGCGTAAAGAAACTCTGACCAAGCGCCGCAAACATGACCTTCCCGATCCCCGCCTCCTTCAGTTTCGCAAAATCGGGCTTGAGATAGAATTCGAGCCCTTCTCCCGCGCCCGGGAGCGTAAGTACACGCACCACAAGCAAAAGCATTATGAACAAAAGAGCGACCATCATGACCTTGGTGACGCCCTCCACACCGCGTTTCACGCCGAGCGCCACGATGGAAAGCCCGAGGAATGTCGCGACAATCATCCAGAAGCAAAGAAGCGGCCCGTTTCCGAGCATGTCGCCGAAAGCGGCACCAACCTGTTCAGGCGTCATTCCCATGAGGTCGCCCATCGTAACCATACGGTAGAAGTAATAGAGCATCCAGCCCGTGACCGTCGTGTAGAACATCATGAGCAGGTAGTTCCCCACAATCATCGGGATACCCGCATAGTGCCACTTGTGGCCAGGCTTTTCAAGCACATTGAAAGCCCTGCCTACCCCCCGCTGGGCTGCGCGACCCACGGTAAATTCCATCACCAGAATCGGGAACCCGAAAATCAGCAAGAACAGCAGATAAATTAAGATGAAGGCGGCACCGCCATACTGCCCCGTGATAAACGGGAACCTCCACACGTTACCGAGCCCGATTGCACACCCCGCGGCCACCAGGATGAAGCCCAGTCTAGATCCAAAACCTTCGCGTTTTTCACTCATATTTCCTCAAATATACTATATTTGTGTCGCATTTTTAGGCAAACAGGTCAAAATGAGCGAAAACTACAAATACGGATTCGTGACGGATATCGAGAACGAGGCCTTCGAGAAGGGCCTGAACGAAGATGTCATCCGAAGAGCCTCCAAGCTCCGCGGCGAACCGCAGTTTATGCTCGATTTCCGACTAAAAGCCTATGAAAAGCTCCAGCAAATGGAGCAGCCGAACTGGGGCGAGCTGAGTTTTCCGCCAGTGGACCTGCAGGACATCGTCTACTACTCCGCCCCGAAGACCAAGAAGAGCCACGAAAAGATTGAAGACGTGGACCCTGAGTTGCTCGCGACCTTCGAAAAGCTCGGCATTCCGCTGGACGAACAGAAGCGACTTGCCAACGTGGCCGTGGACGCGGTCTTTGACTCGGTGAGCATATACACCAGCCACAAGCGCAAGCTCATGGAAATGGGCATTTTGTTCTGCAGCATCAGCGACGCCATCAAGGAATACCCCGAACTCATCGAGGAATACCTAGGAAGCGTGGTGCCCGCAGGCGACAACTACTTTGCAGCACTCAACAGCGCCGTCTTTGGCGACGGAAGCTTCGTGTACATTCCGCCCGGAGTCAAGTGCCCGATGGACCTTTCCACCTACTTCCGCATCAACAACAAGGAAGCGGGCCAGTTCGAACGCACCCTGATTATCGCCGATGAAGGCGCGAGCGTAAGCTACATGGAAGGCTGCACCGCACCGGAGTATTCGAGCAAGCAGCTGCATAGCGCCATCGTGGAACTCGTGGCAAAGGACAACGCTTCGATTAAATATTCGACAGTCCAGAACTGGTACGCGGGTGACCGCGAGACGGGCGCCGGCGGCGTGTACAACTTCGTCACCAAGCGCGGCAAGTGCGCCGGCAAGAACAGCCGCATCAGCTGGACGCAGGTCGAGACGGGTTCCGCCATCACGTGGAAGTACCCGAGCTGCGTGCTGCTAGGCGACAATTCCGTCGGTGAATTCTACAGCGTGGCCCTTACCAACGGGCACATGCAGGCCGATACCGGCACCAAGATGATTCACATCGGCAAGAACACCAAGAGTACGATCATCAGCAAGGGTATCAGCGCCGACTACTCAAGCAACGCCTACCGCGGCGAAGTGAGTATCCGCAAGTCGGCCACGGGCGCACGCAACTACACGCAGTGCGACAGCATGCTTGTAGGCGACAAGAGTGCCGCTCACACGTTCCCCTACATCACGGTCGCGAACGCCAGTTCCACCACCGAGCACGAGGCGACCACGAGCCGCATCAGTGAAGACCAGCTTTTCTACTTCGAAAGCCGCGGCATCAAGCGCGAAGACGCCATCCAGGCGATGGTCGGCGGGTTCTGCAAGGACGTGTTCAAGGAACTGCCGGGCGAATTCGCCACGGAAGCAAGGCAACTGCTGACACTCAAACTCGAGCATTCTGTCGGATAATCGTTACCGGATGTCATTGCGAGGGGCATAGCCCCGAAGCAATCTCATTCAAGATCGACGCGTCCTTTTACTATAATATCTAGCGATGAACTCTCTAGAAGAAATTTTCGAGGCACAGGGTAAAATGCGTTGGGCGGTCGCGAACACGACCGCTAGGGAACGCATTGTCAAGCTGCAGAAACTGCGCAAGGCAATTGTAGACCGCCAGCAGGAATTCTACGATGCCGTCTGGGCCGACTTTCACAAGCCGAGAACCGAAGCCTGGCTCACCGAGGTTTTCCCCGCTCTCGAAGAAATCGACTACAACATCGCGCACCTCCCCGACTGGATGGAAGACAAGCCCGCCAGCTGGAGCTGGATGTTCCCGCTGAACAGGAGCGTAAGCCACTTCGAGCCGAAGGGCCGCGTGCTTATCATGGCGCCGTGGAACTATCCCTTCCTGCTGTTTATCGCCCCGGTGGCGGCGGCCGTAGCCGCAGGCAACGTCGTTATCGCGAAACCGAGCCACAAGACGCCCCATGTGAGCGAATTCCTCGAATCGCTTATCGCAGGCATATTCGAACAACACGAAATCGCCGTAGTGCAGGGTGCCGGAGCCGAAGTCGGAGATAGATTGCTCGCCCTCCCCTTCGACCACATGTTCTTTACGGGTAGCCCGCAGGTCGGCGCGCACGTCGCGGAATGCGCCGCGAAGGTTCATGCCGGAATCACGCTCGAACTTGGCGGCAAATCCCCGACCATCATCCTCGACGATGTGAAGATTGCAGATGCAGCCAGGAAAATCGCCTGGGGCAAGTGCCTGAACGCAGGCCAGACCTGCATCGCGCCGGACTACGCGCTATGCCCGCGCCGTCTAGTGCAACCGCTCGCCGAAGCCGTTGCAGACAACATAAAGCAGATGTACGGCGACACGGAAGAAGCCCGCCGCAGCTGCGAGAATTTTGTGCGCATTGTCGAGAGCAGGGCCGTCGAACGCCACAAGGCGCTTATCGAAGATGCTATTGCGAAGGGCGCGAAGGCCGTCATCGGCGGCGCCGTCTATTGCGAGAGCGCAGACCGCTACACGCCCGCGACCGTACTTACCGACGTCACTCCCGACATGGATATCATGCAAAGCGAAATCTTCGGGCCCATCCTCCCGATTGTCGCCTACGATTCGCTCGACGAGGCAATCCAGTTCGTGCAATCACGCCCGAAACCGCTCGCACTTTACATCTTCGGGAAGTCGAGCCGTGACATCGACCGCGTGCTGCGAGAAACCACCTCGGGTTCAACCTGCGTGAACCACTGCATCTTGCAAATCGAGAACCTCTCTGTACCCTTCGGGGGCGTAGGCATGAGCGGCACTGGCAATTACCACGGGATTTACGGGTTCAAGACGTTCAGCCACGAGCGCAACGTGATGCACCAGGGCGCATTCGACCCGCTATCGTTCCTGTATCCGCCTTACCACAAGGCAAGCGACAAGGGCTGGCGCGCAATAATCCAGCATCTTGCCAAAAAAGTTCTAGGCTAGCGTCACGCCGAAGCGGTCTACACGCCCTCGACGTACAGTTTTTTCATCTCGTCGGTGATGGCCATGGGGCGGCCGCGGTTCAGGTCCACGAGCACCCACTGCGTCTCGGATTCAAAGATGACCTTGCCGTCGGATACGCGTTCGAATCGGCACTTGCGCAGGCTCGCCACGCGTCCGTACGCCGCCACCCAGGTCGTCCCGCGAATTTCATCGCCTAGGAACGCCTGGTTCTTGTACTCGATGTGCTGAACGTGTATCATCCAGCCGGCACCTACGCTCTTCATCAGCTGCGTGCCGCCCACGGAATCGGAATGGGCAATCGCGATATCCTGGATCCACTTGACCGACCAGACGTTGTTGAAGTGGTGGTTGTCGTCAATCATCTCGGGTGTCACCTTGAACACTTGCGTGAACTGCATCGGGTTCACCGTTTCTTCCATCGCAATAGCCATAATATTTCCTTTTTTTCTAAAAATAGTTTTTTCAACTCAAATAACATTGAAAAATAATTATGCGGGAGGGGCCCCAGCTCAGAGTTGCGAAGGCCGCACGGGCCCCTCCCTGCACCCTCCCCATCCTTGGCCGACGCTTCTATTGTTCTTACGCAAAAAAACCTTGTAATTTGTTTTTTATTCTCGCTTTTAAAATTTATTTTTCGTTTGGAAAATTATATTTAATGTGTATAACAAGGCGTTTTACAGGAGATTGTATGGATTGGAACGACTTTACGAGCCTTTCTGCCGAGGACATGCAGGCCATCTGGGACTTCAAGACCAAGGACCCGTTCTCGATTCTGGGCATCCACCCGCTCGAAACCGATAAAGGCATCAAGACGGTCATCCGCACGTACCAGCCGCAGGCCGCGTTCATCCGTGGTGAATCCTGCGACGGCGAAGTGGAATTCGACTTCATGAAGCTCGGCGACACGGGTTTCTTCGAAGCCATCCTCGACATGGACTACGAGCCGTTCTTCTACAACCTCATCATCAAGCAGGGCGACGGAATCGAATACACGCTTACCGATCCGTACGCATTCCAGCCCGTTCTCACCGAATTCGACCGCCACCTGATTTCGACCGGCACGCATTACGAACTTTACCGCAAGCTGGGCGCAAACCTCGTGGAACACCAGGGTTTCAAGGGCGTACAGTTCGCCGTATGGGCCCCGAACGCCCGCGCGGTCTCCGTCGTCGGCAACTTCAACAGCTGGGACGGCCGCCGTCACCAGATGCGCATGCTCGGCAGCTCCGGTATCTGGGAAATATTCATCCCGAACCTCGGCGAAAACGAACTCTACCGCTTCGAAATCCACGGCGCAGACGGTAACCTGCACGTAAAGATCGACCCGCTTGCAAAGCTCGCGGAAGTCCGCCCGGCCACCGCCTCCATCACGACCCACCTCGACGGCTACGAATGGGGCGACGAGCTCTACATGAAGACCCACTGGGCCACCAAGGTCTTCGGATCCCCGATGAACATCTACGAGGTCCACGCCGGTTCCTGGCGCCGCGACCCCGCGAATCCGGACCGTTTCCTCAACTGGGACGAACTTTCCGAACGCCTCATCCCCTACCTGAAGGAGATGGGCTACACGCACGTCGAATTCCTGCCGCTCGCGGAACACCCGCTCGACGAATCCTGGGGCTACCAGGTGACGGGCTACTACTCCCCCACGAGCCGCTATGGCACGCCCGACCAGTTCCGCCACTTTGTGGACCTTTGCCACCAGAACGAAATCGGAGTGATTCTCGACTGGGTTCCCGCCCACTTCCCGAAGGATGCGCACGCGCTCGGCCGTTTCGACGGCACCGCCTGCTACGAGCACGCCGACCCGCGCCAGGGCGAACACCCGCACTGGGGCACCTACATCTTCAACCTGGGCCGCAACGAAGTCAAGAACTTCCTTATCGCGAACGCGATGTACTGGCTCAAGGAATTCCACTGCGATGGCCTCCGCGTCGACGCCGTGGCCTCCATGCTTTACCTCGACTACGGCAAGGGCCCCGGCCAGTGGGTGCCGAACAAGGACGGTGGCAACATCAACTACGATACCATCGAGTTCCTGAAGCACCTGAACAGCATCATGGGCCGCCTCACTCCGCACGCCATCCTGATTGCCGAAGAATCCACGAGCTTCCCCTCTATCACGCGTCCGCCTGAACAGGGCGGTCTCGGATTCCACTACAAGTGGAACATGGGCTGGATGAACGACTTCCTGAGTTACATCGAGCACGAACCCATCCACCGCAAGTACCACCACAACCAGCTGACATTCAGCATGATGTACGCCTACAGCGAGAACTTCATCCAGGTGTTCAGCCACGACGAAGTGGTCCACGGCAAGGGCTCCATGCTCCGCAAGATGCCGGGCGACAACTGGCAGCAGTTCGCGAACCTCCGCCTCACCTACGCGTTCCAGTACGCGCATCCGGGCAAGAAGCTCAACTTCATGGGCAACGAGTTCGGGCAGTGGCGTGAATGGAACGAGAAGCAGTCGCTCGACTGGCACCTCATCAGCTGGGACAGCCACGGAAAGCTGCTCGAGATGATGAAGGTCCTGAACCACCTCTACAAGGAAAATGCGCCCTTCTGGGAAATCGACCACTACTACACCGGTTTCGAATGGATCTGGTGCGACGATGCGGACAATTCCATCGTGAGTTTCGTGCGCAAGGACGACCACGGGAACCAGATTCTGTGCGTGTTCAACTTCACGCCGGTCGTACGCAACGACTACCGCCTGGGAGCCCCCTCGCGCGGAGCCTGGAAGGAAATCTTCAACACGGACGCGGCCATGTTCGGCGGTTCCAACGTCGGGAACTTCGGCGAAGTCTGGACGCAGGACATCCCGTGGCAGAACCGCGATTGCAGCCTGAACATCCAGCTGCCGCCGCTCGCCGCCGTGTTCTTCCAGCTCGAACGATAATACAGGCAAAGGGCTTCTTATGAAATTTCGGCGTTTCGCTGTTGCACTCGCTGCGGCATCCGCATTCTCACTAGGTGCCAGCGACAACTATCCAGAAGCCAAAGCTCAAGAAGCCAAAGAGCTTTCGCAAAAATGTGAATCAGGAGACATCCGTTCCTGCTTCGTATTCCTCTCTTTTATCGACACTGTCGCAGCAATGACGCCCGAAGGCAAGCTACGGTTCGAAAATGCAGGCGGTTACGCAAGAACACCGGAAGCTCTAGCCCAAATAGCAAAAGACCTTTCCCAAAAGTGTGATTCAGGTATTATGCCAGCCTGTTTCATGGCACTCACAATTGCAGATAAAGTCGCCCACATGTCGGCCGAAGACCAAAAGCGTTTTGAAGATGCCGGCGGTTTCGACAGGCCCTCTAAAGACAAGAAAGATGCCGGACAAGCATCTGACTCCCTAAAAGAAAACTAAAACATTCTTCCCTATACAAAAAGCCCCGGCGAAATGCCGGGGTTTTCTGCTGTTTAGCTTAGCCTTATTCAACGGTAATAAGCGACAGAGAGCGCTTGCCAACTCTAATGGGTTCGCTCACATCAACTGTTTTTGTCTTCTTGGAGGGATCATTTGCCCAGCCTTCTTTGAGAATCTCATAGGTTTTGTCTAATGTCTGGATAGTAGCCCTCCCCCTAAATCCAGGAATATCAATTTTCAAATCGTAATCACTATAGGGACTCTTATTGATTACAAGGAGGCTTTTCTTGCCATCATTTATCGTATAGTAAGTCGTGAGGAACGAATCATTATCTCCTCTGATTTCTGTTTTATAGAGCTTGCCTCGCAAAGCGTCCGATGCCATCCGAAACGCCCAATAACTGGGACGCGGGCAGTTCATGCAAGGCTCTGCAGAACGTGTCAAATAGCCGTAATCGCCTCGTTCCTCGGTCAAGTCATTATGGACATCCCAATACTGAGCATTATCTATCCTCAATGTTGCAAGCATACCGAGATAATCAGCGACAAACAAACCTTGTTCAACAGAAAGTGTCTGCGGACCAGGGTTGAAGTCAACAGAATTCCATTCGGTAAGCCAAAGCTCTATCTTCTTGTCTTTATTGTAACGATCGCTCCATTTGTCCACAACCTTACGAAGGCGAAGGATTGCCTGAGCTAATTCTTGCGGGGCGCTGAGCATGGCAAAATCGTTCTCTTCGCCAAAATGTTGCGGGAAATGATGAATAATTATACCGTCAGCAATGTCTCCAGTTTCCTTAAGCACATTGTCGTTCCATGCACCATCAAGCACACCAACAACAGCAACCTTAATGGAGGGATCAACCCTCTTCATGGCTTCAATGAACTTGCGGGCACGCTTACCATAAATGGTTCCGCCATCCTTTCCATATTTTTCATAGTACGGATGCCAGTTACCAAAGACTTCATCACCGATTTCCCAGTACTTAACGCCGGCCTTCTTGTCGATGTTGGCGTGCTTCACCCAGGCTGCAGCCTCCTGTTCGGTGCCGGAGCCGAAATTCACGGTAAACATAGCTTTGGAACCGGTTTTCTTCAACCATTCGAGGAATTCGTCGGTATCGATCATCCAGTCCTTGTTATCAAGAATTTCCTTCCAGTGGTCATCATCGGCACGAAGACCACCCGGGTAACGGATGATGCCGTGGTTGACACGTCTCACGAAGTCGCGGGTCTGAACCTTGAACTTCGGATTGTCAAGCAGGTCACCATCCCACAAGGCAGCATTGATGCCGAAAATATTTTTTGATATGTTCGAATTATAGACATTGTCCGTACCTTTCACCACCACAGGGATTACAGATGGACGGGAACTTTCCTTGACCTTCTTTTGATTGGTAAGGGCTATGTTATCTATTTCAAAGCGACCCCTTGAGCCTTCTCCACCCGGCTTGAAGTCGAGAGCAACAACGCCATTCAAGTCGAACACGCCGTTTTGCTTGGCATTAGGCGGCTGGTAATAGGGAAACTTGATAAAATTCTTGAACGGAACAATCACAGTGGAACGCCCCTTCGGCGCTCCCGTATTTGCCACGAAAAGCTCATGACCCGAATCATGCACCTGAATTGTGATAGGTTGCCACGCCTTTTCTGAAAACACATCAAACATGAGCCCCCAATGTTTGCTCCAGTCCCGTTGTATATCCGAGTGACGAGACTTATTCTTTATAAAGTCAAGAACAAAATCCACCCAATCATGCAATTCATAATTCTTGACCATTAGGGAGTTGCCATCTAACCTTGTACTCTTATAAGGCATTTCGAATGAAGCCTTGGAATTCGGTCCTTTGGACAATTCCCATACATCTTGTGCATACACACCTTCAAAATCGGTAATAACCACATCTCGAGCCCGAGAAGACCAGTCATCCCACTTGACATCCGAATCAACCCAGTCAATATTTTCGGTGAAGGTTATCTGGTCCACAAAGATAGTCACAGGAGAAGGCTTACCCTGTTCACCCTTATTTTCGTTCTTGTTCACAGAGAATCGAATTTCCTGTATTTTACTCCACTGCATATCTTTTAAGACTTCGACCTGCTTGTTTGCGTCCCAAGCTCGTCCCTTATCACTAAACCTCTTGAGTGGAATCTTCACGAGTTTCCAGTCGGTGCCGACCTTACCGCCTTCAATCCAGTCATTCAAACTGATTTTGGTTTGGGTTTTGGTATCGTTACCCTGATTGTCGAGGATTCCCACATAGATCTTTTCGCCGCCGAGTTTACCCTTAATCCAGAAGTAGAGACCGCCCTTGTTACGGATTCTTGAGAGGTCGAAATACTTGCCTTCGCCCAGTGAGTACGTCACACCAGACCAATCATTGTTATCAATATACATGGCAAGAACATTCGGATTACCAGACATTCCAGACCGGGCTTCGCGCTGACTAGTGAGTCCACCATAAGAATAGCTAAAACCCTTAACACCATTATCATAGAATGTTGCAAATGCTTTTGCCTTGCCATCCAACCGTTCCGGATTGCGAGGGCCATTGATTACATCATCATTTTCATCCCAATAGACTATATCCTTTTTCGGCGAAACTTGGTTTTTTCCCTTCACGATTACAATATTGTCCACCCACATTTCGAATTCCCTATCTCCGCTCTTGTCAATAGCAAAACGAATTTCGGAGATTTTATCCCATTCCACACGAGCGGGGATTTCCACCTTGCGCTTATTGTCCCAGTATAGACCCCTGGCCGGAAAAGCCGCAAGAGGGATAGAGACCTTCTTCCAAGTTCTAGTCACACTCCCCCCCTGAATAAATTTATTCACCGGGAGCCTAGCCATCGTCTTCTTGCCATCAGAAATATCTTCATCTAGAAGACCTACAGAAAAATTTTCATTTCCATTTTTCCCCTTAACCATAAACTCCAAACGAGAGTCCCATTGCATCAATTTTTTCAAATTAAAAGTTTCGTTGTAAAGAGAAATACTTGCGCCGGAATATTCCCTGGGATCCAGCTTGATGTTCAGGGCGGCCTTGGACTTGTAGCCGCCGTCCTTCGCGATGGTCACACCCTTGCTGGTGCCACCGTAGGAGTAGTCGAAACCACCCGGACGATACTGCTCATCGAAAAATATATAAACAACATCACGGGGTGTATCAAAATCGGCTCCATCGGAATCATAAGTCTGCCCAGGCCGTCCAGAACCTTCGCTCTGTGGCTTTTTCTTGCTCTCTAAAACATAGGTATAATCTGTTTTGTCATGATACTTAACTCTAACCGGAACCGGGTTCTGGTTTTTACCAATTGCTATTTTGGAACATATCGGAATATCCTTATTAAAAGGAGTGTTTCCCATAGGGCGACCGTCTATGTAGACCATCTCAGATACAGGCTGATTATCCTTTGTCGCCCTCAAAAGCAGAGTACCCTTGGCAGCAACAAGAGGCTTGTCGAACACTATCTTGTCGCCTTTTTTCACAGACACTTCGAACGAAACGGGCTCATAGCAGGCACTCTTTATCTGAATCTTGTGTTTTCTTTGAGGAGACAATCGTATTTCCTTCGATGAAACGAGTGCATCATCTACAAAAATAGACAAGCCTTCAATGTCATCGAAGCGTTCATCTGTAGCAGGATTAATCGTAAGTATACCAAAATTCGGCATCAAATCCACAATATACCGTTCTCCATTTGCACGTACATTGACAACTGTATCTTTGTCGGAATACTCCTCCATTGCAAAGGAAAAACTATGTTCACCTTCTACCAATTCAATACCGCACGGAGTACTCCTACAACCGGCATTGGGGCGGCCATCAATACTGACCATGGCTCCTGTAGGCCGAGTATCCATGTGGACTAAATAGAACGAACGAGAATCCCCTTTGTAATCCTGTCCCAAATCTAGATCACTAAATCCCGTATGACCTGAATTCGACTTTCCTACAGTAATAGCCCTAAACATGCCATCGGCCTTACGTTCAAGTTCATCAACCAAACCGTCCACATTAGAACTTCGAATGGTAAAATAACTAACAACATTGGCCCCATTCGTCGCATATAGTTCAACAGTCAAGGACAATTTTGACCCCACACGCCCTGCGCGAGCTTGGGCGATGTAATTTGCATTGATATTCTTACCCGTTTCAACAAGGCATTGCCCTTCGCAATCCTCTATAACCTTTCCAGGAGGCAGCATCTCTTGGATATTTTCACGAGTCATGATGACATACCCCATACGAGAGGGCAAGACTCTTTGGGCGCTTTCACGAAGTTTGTCCGTGAGGAACAATTTTTCATCACGGGTAATGACATTCTTATCAGAAATCGTTTCGACAACAGCGACATATATATGCCCCGCGTGAAGAATCGAGCATAACAGCAACAAAAACAACAGCGAATTTCTTGACATTTTCATCTCCTGGGAAAAAATAGTAAAAGAAAATCCCCCGCTCTTAATGAGCAGGGGAATGCTTTACTCTGGAAACGATTGCTTACTCAATCGTGATGAGCGTGACGGTGCGCTTGCCGACCTTGATCGGCTTGCTCACGTCGACACCCTTCTTGGCCTTCTTGGACGGGTCATTTTCCCAGCCGGCCTTGAGCTTTTCGGAGCTCTTGTCAAGCGTCTGGACGGTGGCCTTGCCCTTGAAGCCCGGAATGTCAATCTTGAGTTCGTAGTCGCTGTACGGGCTCTTGTTAATCACGAGGAGGCTCTTCTTCTTGCCGTTTTCGGTGTAGTAGGTCGTGATGAGCGATTCCTTGTCACCGGTAATCACGGTCTTGAGGAGCTTGCCGCGGAGAGCGTCGGAAGCCATCTGGAATGCCCAGTAGCTCGGACGCGGGCAGTTCATGCACTCTTCGGCAGAACGGGTCAGGTAACCGTAGTCACCGCCTTCCGGAGTGATGTCGTTGTGGATATCCCAGTACTGTGCATTGTCCACGTTCTCGGTGGCGAGCATAGCGAGGTAGTCAGCAACGAACAGGCCGTTTTCGACAGAGATTGTTTGCGGACCCGGGTTGAAGTCCACGGAGTTCCATTCGGTGAGCCAGAGTTCGAACTTCTTGTCCTTGTTGAAGTGCTTGGTCCACTTGTCCACAAGCTTGTGCAGGCGGCTGTAGATAGGCACGAGGTCCTGCGGAGAGCTGAGCATGGCGAAATCGTTTTCTTCACCGTAGTGCTGCGGGTAGTGGTGAACGATGATGCCGTCGGCAATGTCACCGGTTTCCTTGAGCACGTTGTCGTTCCATGCGCCATCGAGCACGCCGAGCACGGCGACCTTGATGGTCGGGTCGACCTTCTTCATGGCCTCGATGAACTTGCGGGCGCGCTTACCATAGATGGTACCGCCGTCCTTACCATACTTTTCATAGTACGGGTGCCAGTTACCGTAGACTTCGTTACCGATTTCCCAGTACTTGATGCCGGCCTTCTTGTCGATGTTGGTGTGCTTCACCCAGGCAGCGGCTTCCTGTTCAGTGCCGGAACCGAAGTTCACAGTGAACATTGCGTTGGAACCGGTCTTCTTGAGCCATTCGAGGAATTCGTCGGTATCGACCATCCAGTCGTGGTTGTCGAGGATTTCCTTCCAGTGGTCGTCATCGGCGCGGAGACCACCCGGGTAACGGATGATGCCGTGGTTGATGCGCTTCACGTATTCGCGGGTCTGGACCTTGAACTTCGGATTGTCAAGCATGTCGCCATCCCAGAGGGCAGCGTTGATACCGAAGAGGCCGCCGGAGATGTTCGGGTTGAGAACATCGCCGGTACCCTTCACGTCAACCTTCACGACAGCCGGACGGGCAGCAGCCTTGACTTCCTTCTGGTTGGTGAGCTTGATGTTGTCGATTTCGAAGCTACCGTTGGAACCTTCTCCACCCGGCTTGAAGTCGAGAGAGACAACACCCTTGAGGTCAAACACGCCGTTTTCCTTGGCGGTAGGCGGCTGGTAGTACGGGAACTTGCTGAAGGTGCGGAACGGCACGATCACAGTGGTACGGCCGCGAGGCACACCGGTGTTGGACACGAAGAGTTCGTTGCCGGCATCACCGATCTGGACCGTGATGGACTGCCATGCACGTTCAGAGTAGACGTCGAACATGAGGCCCCAGTGGTTGGTCCAGTCACGCTGCTTGTTATCGTGGTTAGCACCGTTCTTGGTGAAGTCGAGCACGACGTCCACCCAGTCGGACATTTCGAAGTGCTTCACGTTGAGGGAGTTGCCGTCGAGCTTGGAGGTCTTGAACGGCATTTCAACTTCGACCTTGGACTTCGGGCCCTTGGACGGTTCCCAGTTATCCTTGGCGAACTTGCCTTCGAAGTCGGAAATCACGACATCCGGAGCCTTGGACTTCCAGTTGTCCCACTTGATATCCGGGTCAACCCAGTCGATGGTCTCGGTGAAGGTGATCTGGTCGACGAAGATGGTCACAGGAGCCGGCTTGCCCGGTTCACCCTGGTTCTCGCCCTTGCCGACGGAGAAGCGGACTTCCTGAATCTTGTTCCACTGCACGTCCTTAGCGACTTCGGCCTGCTTGTTGGCGTCCCAAGCCTTGCCCTTGTCATTGAACTTCTTCAGAGGAATCTTGACGAGTTTCCAGTCCGTACCGACCTTGGAGCCTTCAATCCAGTCGTTCAGGCTGATCTTGGTCTGGCTCTTGATGTCGTTGCCCTGGTTATCGAGGATACCGACGTAAACCTTTTCGCCGCCGAGCTTACCCTTGATCCAGAAGTAGAGACCGCCCTTATTGCGCACCTTGGAGAGGTCGATGTACTTGCCTTCGCCAATGGAGTAGGTCACGCCGGACCAGTCGTTGTTATCGATGTAGAGGGCGAGCACGTTCGGGTTGCCCGCAGTCTTGGATTCAGCTTCGCGCTGGGCAGAAAGGCCACCGTAGCTGTAGCTGAAGCCCTTGACGCGGTTGTCGTAGAACACGCCGTTGGCAACAGGTTTGACCTTGCCGTCGAGCTTTTCGGGGTTCTTCGGGCCGTTGATAACGTCCTCGTTTTCATCCCAGTAGACAATCTTCTTCTTCGGAGGAGCCTTCTTGCCCGTCTTCACGATTTCGATGTTGTCCACCCAGATTTCGAAATCCTTGGCGGAACCCTTGTCGATAGAAAGACGAATTGCGTAAATCTTCTTCCAGTCGATACGGGCCGGGAATTCGGACTTACGGGTGTTGTCCCAGTATTTGCCGCGGTCCGGGAAGTCCACGAGAGGAATGGAAACCTTCTTCCAATCCGTCGTAATGGCGCCGCCTTCGATGTACTTGTTGACAGTGAGCTTGACCTGAGTTTCCTTGCCGTCGGAATTCTTTTCGTCAAGAAGACCAACGATAAGGGATTCACCGCCCTTCTTGCCCTTGACCATGAGTTCCAGTTTGCCGTCAAGCATAACCTTCTCCATATCAAAGAAGAAGTCGTTCTTCAAGCAAATCTGGGCACCAGAGTACTCGCTAGGATCAAGCTTGAGGTTGAGAGCCGCCTTGGACTTGTAACCATTCTTGTCATCAACGGTAAAGCCCTTGCTCTTGCCGCCGTATGCATAGGTATCGCCGCCTTCAGGCATCTCTTCGTTGAAGAACTTGTAAGGAACTACGCGAGGAGGTTTCGGCTGAGCCATTGCTGCCACGCTGACACCCATTAGGATGACGGTCGCGACTTTCAATGTATGCTTAATCATATGTCGTTTCCTTGTTTGTTGTTTGTTTTTCTGAATTTAAATTTTTGCCGCCAAAAACGGCGACGTGCCCGCATCATTTGCGTGCACGCCCGAAAACACTACTTGGCTTCCTTGAGCATTTTCTCCACGAGGTCCGGGCTGAAGCGGTCCTGGCGCTTGCCGTTGATGTAGAAGTTCGGGGTGCCCTGCACGCCGACCTTCACGCCCAGCTGGAAATCCTTGTCGATGCGGGCATTCATGGCGGAGTCGAGAACCATGTCCTTCTTGAACTTCTCGACATCGAGGCCGATTTCCTTGGCAATGGCGAGGTAGGTGGAGTCGGAGAGTTCGCGGCTATGCGGAGCGAGAGCGTAGCGGTATTCCCAGAACTTGCCCTGCTTCTGGGCTGCGATGGCGGAAGCGGCAGCGGCCTTGGCATTGGAGTGGAAGCTGAGCGGGAAGTGCTTGTAGACGAACTTGATCTGGTCCGGGTACTTCTTGTTGAGTTCCTCCATCACAGGAGCGATACGGGAGCAGTACGGGCACTGGAATTCGGTAAATTCGACAATCGTGAGCTTCGGGTTCTTGGTGTTGCCAAAGACCGGGCTGTCTTCGTCAGGGATGTCCCAGACCTTGTTGGCCTCTTCCATTTCCTTCTTGGCATCCTCGATAGACATGCCGGCGCGCTTTTCAAGAATGTAGCCAACAGCTTCCAGGTTGGATTCCAGCTCGGTAACCTTCTTCTCGAGGGAGTCGAGGCGGGCCTGCTGGTTGAACGAGCCACCGGCAGAAGCCTGGTTGCAGGCGACGAGACTTGCGGCAAGAACTGCCATAGCGACGATAGAGATACGTTTCATGTTATTCCTTCTAGTTGAAACAAATAGTCCGGCAGGCGAAGTCCGCCCGCATTTATGGGGAAATATATAAAAAATTGCTATTCTTCTCCCATCATGGAACAGCCCGCCCGTACATTTTCAGTCTTGCAATACATGACCTCCATCAGCAACAAGCTTAGGGACACCCCTGCAGTGTGGGTCCATGGGGTCATTACGCAAATTACCGAAAAACAGAAGGTTGTCTACATGAGTATCGCCGATTTCGCGGAGGGGGACGTAAAACCCATCGCGACAATCGCCCTCAGCTGCTTTTCGGGCCAGTTTGCCGCCCTCCGCCACAAGACGGAGACCGCGCCCACGCCTTTTACCATCCGCGAACAGCTCAAGGTCTGCCTGCTCATCCAGGCAGACGTCTACATTCCCTTCGGCAAGCTGCAGGCAAAGATCCTCGACATCGACCCGGTCTATACGCTGGGCGAACTCGCCGTCACGAAGGCAGCCATCCTGAAGAAGCTTGCCCTGGAAGGCCTGCTCGAAAAAAACAAGGCGCTACCCCTACCCCAGATGCCACTGCGCGTCGGGCTCATCACGGGGGAATCGACCGCCGCCTACAAGGATTTCACGACGCGACTCG
Organism: Fibrobacter sp. UBA3718; assembly: GCF_002371935.1. Taxonomy (NCBI): domain Bacteria; kingdom Pseudomonadati; phylum Fibrobacterota; class Fibrobacteria; order Fibrobacterales; family Fibrobacteraceae; genus Fibrobacter; species Fibrobacter sp. UBA3718. The sequence continues at coordinate 200,921 of NZ_DFHR01000013.1, forward strand.
CCGCATCGCCATTCCGCTTTACCGTCGTGACGGCTTATGCCAAGATGCAGGGCAACGACACGGAATCCAGCGTCCTCGATGCTTTGGACAAACTCATCGCCGACAGCGAAATCGATGTCGTATGCATCGTGCGCGGCGGAGGATCCAAGACAGACCTCAACTACTTCGACAGCGAGGCGCTCTGCCGTGCCGTCGCGAACTACCCCATCCCGGTATTTACAGGCATCGGGCACGAAATCGACAAGAGCCTGCTCGACGAGGTGGCCCACCTCTCCTGCATCACGCCCACGGATTGCGCCAAGCGGCTTGTCGAACGCGCCAGCGAAAGCTGGAACGCCCTCGTCGATGTCGCAAGGAACATCTCGATTTCCACGCGCGACATGCTCACCGAGAGCCGCCAGAAGCTAAGCGAGAACGCCTCGTGGCTACAGCAGAAGGTGACCGCCCGCATCCACGCCGAACGCACAAAGCACGCGCTATTCGCGGCCAACCTGAAAAAAGACACGCAGTTTATCCTAAAGGGCGAAACCGCAAGGCTCGACCGAAACAGCGAAGGCCTGAGGCAGGGAACGCGCAAGATTCTCGACCTCGCTCACTCCCAGTACAAGTTGCTGGAGCTTAGAGTCAAGAGCGCCGATCCTGAAACGGCCCTTGCGAAAGGCTACACGCTCACCCTCGATGCGAGCGGGAAGTTCGTGCGGAACGCATCGCAGCTCAAGTCCGGCGACACGTTGCGGACAAAGTTCAGGGACGGAACCGTAGAATCGACCGTACGCTAGCGGTGTTCGTTCGTCGTGGCGGAGAGCCCGCGGAAAAATGCAAGTTCCCCGTAATCGTTGCGGAGCAGTTCGATGCTCGCGCCAATCATGTAGAGGCTCCCCGTAATCAGGAGCGGCATGTCGGCATTCTGCGCATCCAGATCGCAGGCGGCCAAAACCTTGTCCAGGTATTCGCGCGAAAGTTCGCCCTCGCTTGCCACGGGAAGGTTTAGCGATTCCAGTTCCGCGCGCAGGTCTGAAAGCTCGCGAAACCTGGGGTACGGCGTCTTCGTAAGGTGCCAGTGCGACACGTGCGGCGCCATGAGCTTAAGCATCTCCCCCACGTCCTTATCCTTGAGGGCGCCGAACAGGCAATGGAACTTCTTTCCCGGATAATACGTATCGAGCGATTCTACCAGGCGGCGGACGGCATGCGAATTGTGCGCCCCGTCCAGGATTACACGCGTCTTGCAGTCCTTGCCAGTAAGCTGCTGCATACGGCCCGCCCAGGAGCGGGTCCGAAGCGTTTCGCGCGCAAGTACATCGTCATACGCGCCGTCCAAAAAGATCTCAGCGGCCGCAAGCGAAAGGCTCGCGTTCTCGATATAGTGATGGCCGAGGTTCGGGAGTTCAATGTCGTCGCGGATTTCAGGGACAACGCAGTCGCAGCCGAGTACAGATGCGTATTCACGCGCTTCTGCAAGTAGCGAGCCCGAGATTCCGCCAACGACAAATGTTTTCCCGCATGCAACCTCGCGCGATTCACCCACGACACCCATCTTTTCGCGAAGAATCGCGGACTCGGTAGGCCCGAGAACTTCCGTATGCTCAAGCCCGATGCTCGTCACGACCGCAATCTCGCCACCCGCGACCGCGGTGCTATCGAGCCTGCCGCCCATGCCCGCCTCGAGCACAGCGACATCCACGCCCCGTTCCGCATAATAGAGGAAGGCGACCAGCGTCAGGACTTCAAAGAACGTAGGCTCCACCGCCACGGACTGCGCCGCAGACTTCACGCGCAGCAATAGACGGTCTAGGTCTTCATCTGAAATGGGCGTATCGTCAATCCGGATACGCTCGCGCAGGCTTACCAGGTGCGGGCTCACGTAAAGGCCCGTCTTTTTCCCATGCGCCTGCAATATGCCCGCAAGGTAATAGCTCGTAGAGCCCTTCCCGTTCGTACCGACCACATGGATCGACCTGAACTTCCTTTCGGGATTGCCCAGCGCATCACAAAGCGCACGCGTCGATTCAAGCCCGGGAACCATCCCGAACATCAGGCGCGATTCCAGATATTCCATACCGGCATTTTGCATGGGCACAAATTTAGATATTGGCCATTTGTTATATTCTTCGAAGTTCGACAAACGGTTTTTATTATGAGATTATTGAGCCTTACCCTCGTCCTGGCGGCTTTTTCCGCCGTTGCCTTTGCGCGCGTGGACCCGACCGCCGCACCGCAGCACTACAACTACCGCGACGCGAGCAAGCAGTTGCGGCGCGTGTACTACGGCGAGCTGCAGGAGACGCTCTACTGCGGCTGCAAATACGACGACAAGAAGAACGTCGACTTCAGCAGTTGCGATTTCAAGCCGCGCGAGAACCCGAACCGCAAGAGTTTCAAGCGTGCCGAGCGCATCGAGTGGGAACACATGGTGACCGCGCACAACATGGGGCACTTTCGCCCGTGCTGGAAGGACGGCGGCCGCAAGAACTGCAGCGCGAACGACACGACCTTCAAGCTGATGGAAGGCGACATGCACAACCTCTACCCCGCCATCGGCGAGGTGAACGGCGACCGCAACAACTTCATGTATAGCCAGTGGACCAACAATCCCACCCCCATGTACGGCGGCTGCAAGACCATCGTCGACTTCAAGGAAAAGAAGGCGCAGCCCCGCGAGGAGGCCCGCGGAATCATCGCCCGCGCAAGTTTCTACATGGAAAAGACCTACGGCGTAAAGCTATCGAATCAAGACCGCAAGCTCTTCGAAGCCTGGAACAAGATGTACCCCGTCACCGAAAAGGAATGCGAACGCGACCGCCGCATCTTCAAAGTGCAAGGCGACCACAACCCCTTCGTGTACGAAAAATGCCCGCAGTAATGCAGGCATGATGATTCTAGTAGATACACTTGCCTTACTTCGTAAGGCTGCGGTATGACTCTGAGTAAAACTACATCCAGCCGCGGTCGGACGTACCAGAAATACCGCGAATCTTAAGATCGAAGTCATCCTTGTTCGTGGCGGCATTCATTGCCGTCTCGAGCGAAATCTGCTCCGTCTTGTAAAGTTCGAGCAGAGCCTGGTCGAACGTCTGGCTATGATACTGCATGTGGCCTTCGGCAATGGCGTGTTCCACCAGCGAAAGCTTGTCCTTGTCACGGATGTATTCCTTGATGGCAGCAGTATTCACGAGCACCTCGGCAGCGGGCACACGGCCCTTGCCATCGGCAGTCGGCAACAAGCGCAGCGAAATAATACCCGCAAGCACTTCAGAAAGGAGAATACGGATTTCGTCGTGCTGGTGCGGCGGGTACATCGAAAGCACACGCTGAATCGTTTCGGTCGCGTTCGTCGTATGGATGGTCGCAAACACCATGTGGCCCGTATCGGCCGCAGTCAGCGCAATCTGCATCGTCTCGAGGTCACGGACTTCGCCCACCAGCAGCACGTCCGGGTCCTGACGGAGGGCGGCGCGCAGGGCATTCGCGTACGAAAGCGTATCCACGCCAATCTCGCGCTGCGAAATGATGGACTTGTTGTCGCGGTAAAGGTATTCAATCGGGTCTTCGACGGTAATGATGTTCACCGCTTCCGTCTGGTTGATGTAATCCAGCATGGAAGCAAGCGTCGTCGACTTACCCGAACCCGTCGTACCCGTCACAAGCACTAGGCCACGGCGAGTAAGCGCAAGGTCACGGATAACTTCGGGCAGGTGAAGTTCCTCGAACGCAGGAATCTTCGCCTTGATGTGACGAATCACCATGGCAATCGTGCCGCGCTGGCGGAAAACGTTCACACGGAAACGGCCCATGTCGCGGGCGCCCACGGCAAAGTCGCATTCCTTGTTCGTCTCGAAACGGTTTTTCTGGTCGCGGTTCATGATGTCGTCCATGAAGGAATCCATCATGCCGGCATCCACGCGGGTTTCGAACAACTTTGTCAGTGCACCGTTAATACGGTAAATCGGGGGAACGCCCGTACGGATGTGCAAGTCGGAAGCCTTGTTCTCGACCATCGCACGGAGCAGCTGCTCGATTCTCAAATCAGCCATTCTGTTCGCCTCCGAACTTGGAATCGTAGGCCTTCTGGACTTCGGTCAAACGCTTGGCTATAGCCTCGTTTTCGGGATCTTTGCTCGCCAAGTCCCTGTACATGTCGAGAGCCTTGTCGTAGTAGCCCTGTTCAAAATAAATTTCAGCAAGAGTCTGCGTGTTCCTACTCGGGTCTATTTCGGAAGGCAGCTTGTCCAAAGGAACATTCGGATCCGAAACAAGTCCGGCAACGACTTCGTCATCGGAATCCCCCGACATCAGGAAATCCATCCCCTTGTTGTTCGGGAGCGATTCCTTTTCATCAAGAGAATCGTCATCGGTGTTGAAGAGTTCCTTGAACGCACCGGAGAATTCGGATTCAAGACTTTCGTGATCCGTCGAAGATTCCACGGATTCCTGCGCAACATCGGCATCCGCGGTCGGAGCAGATTCTTCAGCGGGAATATCCTTGGCAGGTTCAGATTCTGCAACAGAATCGTCTTCACCAAACAGGCTGCTGAACGACTTGTCCAAATCCGATTCGAGAGTCGGATCGGCAAGCGGCGCTTCTTCAATAGCAGCACCCGTGTCTTCCTGCGAAGCCACAGCCTCCTGTTCCGGAAGTTCCGCAGACGCATCAGCATTGGATTCATCTACCGGCAAATCATCGTCATCGGCGAACAGCGTCGAGAAGGCGTCTCCCATTTCCTTGGAAAGCGAATCCTCATCATTTAATTTGTTTTCATCAGCAACAGATTCGACCTTTTCTTCTTCGGGAGCACTTTCTACAAGGGAGTCCTCGGCCACAGCTTCGGGCATATCCGATGCAGGGGCATGTTCTTCCGGAAGTTCGTCATCATCGGCAAAGAGAGCGTCAAGAGCACTTTGCACATGGATACCGCCATCATCAGCTACTTCGGGCTCTGCAACAGACGGTTCTTCGGCAATAGTTTGTTCAACTACAGGTTCTTCGACAGCAGGTTCCTCGGCATTCGTTTCCTCGACAACCGGTTCTTCCGCAGCGGGTTCTTCCACAGCGGTCTCTTCAGCAGCGGGTTCCTCGGGAACCGCTTCTTCTTCGGCCGGCAGTTCGAGCGATTCGTCCTCGGAAGCCTTTTCCTCGCCGAACGTCAGGTCTTCGCTATCGAGATCCAACACGTCATCCGCAGCGGGAGCCTCAGTTGCAGGAGCATCCTCGACCGGCAGATCAAGTCCCAGGGAGAATTCATCTTCATTTGCAGAAGCATCCTCGGCAGCCGGTTCAGCAGGCTTTTCTTCGGGAAGTTCATCCTCGCCAAAGATATCGTTGAACGCGCTGTCCAAGCTCTGCGGCTTGTCGGCTTCCGGCTCCTCCAGTTCGGGCTCGTCGAGTTTCAGAGAATTCTCATCAGAGCCCACGCCCATATCGGCATCCGCCGACTTTTCGAAGAGACCCGAACCAAACGAGGATTCTTCAGGAGCAGGCGTAGATTCCAGTGCCGGAGCGGAAGAGGGCAATTCTTCGGGAAGTTCGTCTTCGCCGAAGATATCGCCAAACGCATCGTCAATGCTCTGCGGCTTGTCCTCGACATTCTCCGAACCGAAAACATCCTCGTCCTTGGGTTGCGGAGCCACGGGTTCGTCGTCCAGGCTCGTCGGCAAATCCATCTGTGCAAACGGAGAAGACGGAGCGGAAGACTGAGACGATTCAGTTTCAAGATCATCGCTTTCGTCACCAAAGAAATTCGAGAACGCGGAATCCACGTCATTGCCGGAGATTTCTTCGCTCGGAGCGGCATCCTCGTCGAGAGTAATGTCCGTCTCGGCAGAATCCAGCGCGGAATTCAGCGAGTTCTCCAGGGTATCCATCGCGGATTCATCGACGGAGTCATCTTCAACACCAAGCGACTTCAACGAAGCGAACGGATCGTCGTCCGCCATGGAGAACGGAGAGGCCGGCTTGGCTGGTTCGGCGGGTTCCTCGGTCAGCGTAAATTCCGGAGCAGGCTCCTCGGCCGGAGTATCGATATCCATGTCGAGGGACTTGTCGAAAAGGGAATCCGATTCTTCCGCAGCAGGCGCTTCGGTTTCGGCAGAGGCCGTTTCCATCTCGGGCTCGGCAGCCACGTCTGCAGCTGCATCCATATCGGGCATCGCAAAGTCGGCCTCCCCCAGGGCTGCAGCACCGGCAACGGCGGCAGCACCCAAGGTTTCAGGAACAGCTTCGTATTCTTCTTTCCAGAACGTATCGAGCGGATCCATATCGTGAACACGGCGATAGCAGCGGTTGCGGTTTCCCGTATTTTCCTGCGCTTCCTCTTCCCCGGCAGCAAGGCCAATCAGCTGATCGTAAGCATCGCCCATGCGCTTCTGCGCCGAAAGGCAGAACGGATCCTTTTCCAGGACACGCTTGCATTCTTCGACACAATCCAGGAATTTGCCCTGCTGGAACAAAATCTTGGCGCGAACCAGCATGCCGGGAATGTCGCCCGGATAAAGCTGCAAACCGGCATCCACGCGGGCAAGCGCATTGTCGACGTCTCCCGCCATGAACTCATAGTCGGCAAGCCAGGAGAAAGCCATAGACTTCGCCTTCTTCTTGCCAATAGACTTTTTCAGGGTATCCAGTGTAACGGCCATTTATCCCTCCAGGGGAAGCAAGATCGCTTCGTCCGTCAAAAGAACAGGAATTCCTTCGCGAACGATATAGGCACGGGAGCCCGCCTCGTTCACAAGGACCTCGGTCAAAGTTTCAGAAATCTTTTCGCCAGCCGCATTCTTGAGGGTTCCTGCGGCACCGGCCTTGTTGATGGTCGCCAAAAGGGCGTCATCTGCCATACGGAGTTTACCCCGAGTCTCGGGGCAGCAAAGAATATCCAAGAGTTTATAGTCGAACATAAAGCCTTTATAATCAACAACTTATAGTTGATATAAAAATAACTCTATTTTCGAGAAAAGGATAACCGGAGAGGGCTTTTAGTGCAGATATTTGAGGTCTACGAGGGCAAAATTGCCGTTTTTGCCGTTTCCGATGAGCAAATATACCCTCAGGCCGAGCTTATCGAGCCAATTGATGTCAAAATCCTCGCGATAACCGGAGAAATTGGAGACGACCAGAAGTTCGCGGCAGCCCGTGCGGTTGCAGATGCTTTCCATGTCCGAAAGGGGCCCGAGCAGGTGCTTGCGGTTCTCTTCGGAGAGCTTTTCGGGTTCACCGCTCACGCAGCCGAGAATCTCGATGCCGGGAATCACGTTGTAGCTGTCGAACCAGTTGTTGAGGGAATCCTCGCGACCGCCGAGCAATATGGAGCGGTGGCGCTTCTTGGCAAAGATGCGGTAGAAATAGTTTATCCAGAATGCAATGCGGCGCCAGGCCAAAAGTGCAAACGGAATAAAGAGGCTGGAGCAAGTAATCCACGCCATCAAATGCGGGTCGTACGGCCAGAAATTATTGCCATTCGACACGACAGGCATCTGGGTAAAGTAGCGGAAAACCTCATACCCGCCTACAGCAAGCAAGTTCAGCGGCACAAGGTAGCGCAAGAACTTTTCGCCCTTGAGGCTCGATTCCGTATATTCCCCACGGAAAATGAGGAACGCAAAGTTCACGACAACCACCAGAGCGACAAGCCACCAGTCTTCAAACTGGGCAAAATCCATAATGGAGTGCTTTATAATCGTGCTAGTCCCTGCGCATTCACTTTCAAGGCAACTGGAATCTTGGAAGCACACATCCGACACGACACTTTCATAGTTCAGGAACGAAAACGCCCACAGCGCCACAACGCCCAAATCGAGGAACATCTTCCAGAACTTCGGAATCAGGCGCGAGAACATGCCCACGAAGGCAGCAAACATGATACCGAACGACACGAGGAAATTCGGGACAAAGTAAAGGTCCTTGTGTTTTTTCACAAAGATAAGCATCGCCTTGTAGAAGTCCACGTAGGACCCCCAGCGGCGCGTGCGGCAGCTTTGCCCCTTAAAATGCAGAATGTTCGTGACCGGCGTATAATAGTTCTTGAGGCCCATCTGCTTTGTACGGAAGCATAGATCCAGGTCTTCACCATACATGAAGAAATCTTCGTCAAAGCCGTTCAACTTTTCGTAGACATCGCGACGGATGCAGAAGAACGAGCCGCTAATGGCATCGACTTCAATCATCTCGTCCGGGTCGGCGTACGTCATGTTGTAGCTGGCAAGCGTCTTGCTCTTCGGGAAGAGTGCCGCAAGGCCAATCGTCTTGGAAACAGCGGAAACAATTGTCGGGAAAGAACGGCGGCAAGCCCACTGTAGCGTACCGTCTTCGTTCAAGATGCGGCAACCGACCGTACCCGCTTCCGGGTGTTCTTCCATGAACTTGAGCATTTCGCGGAAGGCGTTCTTCGAGATAATCGTATCAGGATTGATGAAGAACAGGTACGGCTTTGTCGCATGCTTTTCGGCAAAGTTACAACCTTTACCAAAGCCCAGGTTTTCCTTGGAATCAATCCATTCCACTTCGGGGAAGAACTGCCTGATTTCGGGTAGAATCGGTTCGACCGAGCCATTATCAAGCACAATCACCTGCGCATCGATTCCCTCGCACGCATCTCGGACCGATTTCAGGCATGCAGGAATGAAATCGCAGGAATTGTAGGCAACAATGATAATGGAACAGGAATACATGCGCTATGCGAGTCCCAACCTGAGCTTAAGAACCAGGAAGAAGGCTTCGGAGATAATGCCACCGCTCATCTTGGAGGTTCCGCGCGTGCGATCGGTAAACACGATGGGAATTTCCTTCACGCGGAGTCCCTTTTTCCAAATCTTGAAGGTCGTCTCTATCTGGAAGCAGTATCCATCGCTCTTCATCTTGTCGAGGTTCAGCGCCTGCAGGGCCTCGCGACGGAAACACTTGAAGCCGCCGGTAGCATCGCTTATCGGAAGCCCGGTCACGATGCGCGTGTACACGTTCGCTCCGTAGCTCAGGATAAGGCGGCGCAAGTCCCAGTTCACCACGCTGATGCGGTGATTCTGGTAGCGGCTACCGAGAACCAGGTCCGATTCCTCGGCGGCTTCGAGGAACCTGTTCAAGTCCGTGGGAGCATGACTAAAGTCGGCATCCATCTCGAATACGCGTTCGTAGTCGCGTTCGAGCGCCCACTTGAAACCCGTCACATAGGCAGAACCGAGCCCCATCTTGCCCTTTCGGCGAATCAGGTGCACGCGAGGATTCTTCCTAGACTCCTCATCGACCATGTCGCCCGTACCGTCGGGACTGCCATCATCGACAACGAGCACCTCGAGGCACGCGTTCTGTTCGAGAATCGCCGAAATGATAAGAAGGATGTTTTCCTTCTCGTTATAGGTAGGGACAATGACTAAGCTCTTCGGGAATGCCATATTCTAACTCCAATACGCAACAATCTACAAATCTGCACCGCCAAAAGTTTCGGCAACTGGATAAATCCGCCGCTTGCGGCCATTCAACATCTCGGCCAGAAGCCCCAGCGAGAAGAATTGCACGCTCATCACAAGCGAAAAGCCACCCGCAAGCAGGAGCGGACGCACATGCATGGCCCCCGTCTGCAGCCACTCGTAGCCGAAATAGCCGCAAACGCCCAGGCCGAGCAGCATGAACACGAGCCCGACAAGTCCGAAGAAATGTAGAGGCTTGGTCGAAAAACTGCGCATGAACATGAGCGAGATCAGGTCCAGGAACCCGGACACAAGGCGCGACACGCCGTATTTCGACACCCCGTGGACGCGGGCCCTGTGTGCAACCGGCATTTCGGTAATGCGGAAGCCCTGCCACTTGGCCATCACGGGAATAAAGCGGTGGTAGTCGCCATAGAGTTCGATGTAGCGGACCACGGAACTGCGGTACGCCTTGATGCCGCAGTTAAAATCGTGCAGGCGCTGGCCGCACACCATGGACACGGTCAGGTTGAACAGCTTGGAGGGCCACGTCTTGTGCCAGGGATCGAGACGACGGATTTTCCAGCCCGAAACCAGGTCGTAGCCATCATCCAGAATCTTGATCATCTTCGGAATTTCGAGCGGGTCATCCTGCAGGTCGCCATCGAGGGTAGCCACGTAGCGGCCGCGGGCCTTCGAGAAACCGACAGCAAGGGCATCGGCCTTGCCGCAGTTGAACTGGAAGCGAATACCGCGCATGAACGGATATTCCTTAGAAAGGTTTTCCAGCACTTCCCAAGTATTGTCGCGGCTTCCGTCATCTATAACGATGACTTCATATTCGAAGCCCGTCGGCGCAAGCGCGTCAACGATTTCCTTAAAGAGTTCCGGAAGATTCTCGCTCTCTTCCTTGACAGGAATGACTAGGCTTAAATCCATTTTCGCCTCCGGACTACTTCACCGCCGCAACGACCGTGGGTGAATCCACCTTCGCAGAATCTGCCTGAACGCTATCTGCTGCGGCCGGGACAATTTCATCGACCGTCATCGGCTTCGCAGGACTGTTCTTGATTTGCTCAACACTCATCTTCAATCGGTAGAGTCCCACATCGTCATACTCCGAAACGCTCTTCAAGCCCTGTTCCAGAGCATCCAGCGCTTTCTGCTTCTCGCCCACGATGTCATAGACAAAACCGGCGGCCCAGTAGCAGCGCCATTCCTGCGGGAACTGCTTCATGCCAAGTTCCAGATACTTGACGGACGATGCCGCAAGTTTTTCCGCCTCGGCCTTCATTTCCGCGGTAAACGGCTTCTGGACGCGAAGAGCCGCAATCTTTTCGCGGGCAGCGAACGATATCTGGAGGTAGAGCGACACATAGCTCGAAAGGAGCCTTGAAGTTTCGTCGTTGATGAACGCAGTACCATCACCTAAGCCACGGAACTTGAAAACGCTGTCAATCAAGCCCGAGGCGTAGGCAACATCAAACTCGTTACGCTTGGGATTGAGATCGCCCTTGATAAAGTTGTAGACGAGACCTTCCTGCACCATGTACTTTTCGAGGCCCATGAAATTGGAGGTTCCGACCGTCGTCGAAATCTCGATGGGCTTGTCCATGTTCTGGAGCGCGAGGTCAAGAACCAGCTTGTGCTGCGTAAGCATCACGCCACTGCGGGTGCGGGCAGCCCATTCAACAAAGGCATCCCAGATCTGGTAGTGGGTCTTGAACGTATACAGTTTCACGGAATCTTCTGCCGAAAGCTGCTGACCTTCCATCTGCTCGATGCGGCTCTTGAGCTGCGGCATGAGGCGGTTAGCCCTGTTCACCCAAGTCGCGACAGAATGGTTCGGATTCTGGGCGGAGCTGTTGTCGAGCACCATGTCGCTGTCAATCGTCTTCTTGTCGTAAGACAACTTGAGAATCGGTTCGTTGACGAGCATCTGCTTGATGTACCAGTCGGTATTGCCGAGTGAGAGGTTCACCACGCGCACGTCCTTGCGGACACCGGCAACTTCCTGAGCAAACCACAGCGGGAATGTATCGTTATCGCCGTTCGTAAAGAGGATAGCGTTCGGGCGGCAGCTGTTGAGCAGGTTATAGGCGTAATCCCACGGGACCCACAGACCAGAACGGTCGTGTTCCTTGTAGTTCGAAACACAAGGAACAAGGAAGGACACCAGGACAAGCGCGGCGGCCACGGGAGCCGCAAACGAAGCATAGGCACCGGTAGCACACGTAAGCACCAGGATACCCGCGCCGACGCCCAAAATCATGCTCATGAAGATGAATGCGGGCGTGTAGAAATAATCACGTTCACGCACTTCCATATGCACGGGGTCGGGGAACGGAGCGCGCAGGCCACGCTGAGCAAAACCGCTCTCGATTTTCTTCCAGTTGACCCATGCCGTCGAATGCTCTGCCTTGTCGACGACTCGTTCGTACTTTGCGATTTCCGCAGCGGATGCCCCACGATTGCGCAGGGATTCGATGCTCAACTTGGCGTGTTCGATTTCCTGACGGAGGTCGATGAGCTCGTTCGGGTCGGGCACCTTCGAAATTCCGGCACCAACAGCATTCAAATCGGACACATTGCGTGTCATCACGCTTACCCAGTAATCGTGTTCACGCTGTTCCATGCGGGTTCCGTCTGCAAAGTTGATGTAGAACAGAAGCCCAAGGCTGCACAATCCATAAAGCACCGAGAGGTAAATGCCCAGATGCTTATTATGCCTATAGACGAATACGCAGACAAGAACCAGGAGGCCATTAAAGATAAGGAATATGAGCAGTTGCGGGAATATTTTGTCGCCCATCGTGCTCATCTGCGTCGAGAACTTGAGGCCTAATCTTTCCAGCGGCACATTCTCGGACTTATCAAAGCTATAGACGCCGTTCGAATAATTGACACCGCCCACCTTGTAAGGCAGATACTGAGCCATCTGGTAACCACCGTAGCTCATGTTCGGGAACGAGAGCACCTGGTGCGCAAGCTGCGAGCGACGGTAGAAAGCACGGGTGAGCATGCTTTCGGAACCGTACTGCTTACGTTCTACGAAGTTATTGAACGCGACCCAGTTTTCGCCCTTGAACAGGTTGCCGAGCTGGAGGTTGCCCTGGTCATCGCGAATGTTGATTTCCGGGTCGTTCTCGTCAATAATCGGGTTGAGTTCCGAACGGATGGGAATGTAGAGGTGCGTGCTGTAGCCGACAAGCGCAAAGAACGCAAAGGCGAGCGAAAGGCGGATAGCCTTGTTCACGTTCGGAGAGAACGGTTTCGCCAACGTCAACACAGCAAGAACGATGAGACAGGCCAAGGAAATTTCGATGAAAGCCGAGACCATGTATATCACGGAGCAGAGGAGCGTTCCCGTAATCCAAATGGGCAGACGTTCCAAAATCTTCTTGGGCTGGGCAACAAGCAGGAGCACAAACACTGCAGGAACCGTGAGCATCGTATAAAGATGGGCACCCACACCGAGGAAGGCGATATAGCAGATGAAAATCAGGAGCTTGTCGCTGCCTTCGTCTTCGCGATTCTTGTACCACAGAAGTCCGAGGTAAGAGATAAGCATCAGGATAAACATGGCAACGCCGTAAACTTCGGCTTCGACCGCGTTGAACCAGAACGTATCGGAGAAGGTGAGAAGAAAACCGGCAACAAGGGCTGCAGAACCGAGCACGATGGTGCGAGCCTTGCCGTCTAACTTGTCGGACAGCTTGCTAAAGATGGGACGACCGAGCTTGTCCGCATCCGTTTTGACGGAATCGATAACGGAGGCAAGGAGCTCCCAAGCAAAGAGGGCCGTGATATAGACCGTAGCCGCAGAACTGAACACCGAGATGTAGTTCACCCGCTTCGCAATTTCTTCGACGAACGGAAGCAACACGATGACCGCACGGGCCAAGAACACGAAGAAAGGCGTTCCAGGAGGATGCGGGATGCCCAAGGTATTCGCGCAAGCGACAAATTCGCCACAATCCCAGAAACTGACCGTAGGAGCCATCGTCAATGCATAGACAATGAGAGCGACAAGCCCTGCAATCCCAGCAAAGATATGCTTCATCCATTTTTCCTTAATCATCACTAATTCTCCTTTTCCTGAGATTTAGAAACCATTCCATGCGCCTGAATGAACCCAGACATGAGGCCGTTGATAAATGCTCCCGAGTTATCCGTGCTGTACTTGTTCGCGATTTGAACGGCCTCGGTAATCGCAACCTTCATCGGAATATCCGCCACGTAAAGAAGTTCGACCATCGCTATCCGGGCTACAATCCGGTCCAATTTTGCCATACGCTCGATTTCCCAGTGCGCGGAGGCGGTCTTGATATTCTCATCAAGTTCGTCGTGGTGCGCCTGAACCAGGTCCACAAGCTTCATCCCATATTTTTTCTGTTCGTCATCCAGGGGCTGGCTTTCGAGAATTCCCGGAAGCGCCTCCCCCGCCGTCTGGCCCGTGATTTCCATGGAATACAGGAGCTGCATCGCAAAGACTCGGGCTGGTCGAAAACTTTTCTGCATAATCGTAATCTTTTAGTCTTTAATTGTTAGATGGACTCTAGATAGATTTGTAAAGGTTTGCCATCTCCACTGCGGTGGAAGCCCAGTTTGCACCGAGGTTCCCCGCCTTGAGGCCAGCGCGGTTCATCGCCTGGTCCACGGTATCGGTCGTGAGGATTCCGAGAATCACGGGGAGCTTGCCTTCGGCAGCGATGCTTGCGACACCGCCGGTAGAAGCGTTCACCACCACGTCGTAGTGGCTCGTCTCGCCGCGGATTACGGCACCGATGGCCATCACTGCACTGTACTTCTTGGAATCGGCGAGCCTGCGGCAAACGCCCGGGAGTTCGAATGCGCCCGGAACGCGCACGACAGTCACGTCCTTCTCGGCAACGCCCAGCAGTTCGAGCTGGCGGAGCGCCCCCTCCAGGAGCTTGTCGGTCACCACCTCGTTAAAGCGGGCGACCGCGATTGCAATCTTGAGGCCAGAGCCATTCAGGGAATTCTTGATTTCTTTAGCCATCTTATTTTTCCTCTTTCAAATTCTCTTCGGGCACCGCGCCATCGATATGCAGCTGGTGACCCATTTTTTTCTGCTTGGTGAGCAGGTAGAACAGGTTTTCCTTGTTCGGCTTGATTTCTATGGGAACGCGCTCCACAATCTTAAGCCCGTAGGCGGTAATGCCCGAAATCTTGCTCGGGTTGTTGGTCAAGAGGCGCATTTCCTTCACGCCGAGGTCGGCAAGGATCTGCGCGCCCGTACCGTACTGGCGGAGGTCCGACTTGAACCCGAGGTGCAGATTCGCCTCGACCGTGTCCATGCCCTTTTCCTGCAGTTCGTAGGCACGCAACTTGTTGCAGAGGCCAATGCCCCTACCCTCCTGCCCGCGCATGTACAGGAACACGCCGCCGTGTTCGCCGATGAACTTCATGGCGGCGGCGAGCTGTTCGCCGCAATCGCAACGCAGACTGCCAAAAATATCGCCCGTCAAGCATTCGCTGTGTACGCGCACGTAAACAGGCTTGCTGAAGTCGGGGTTACCCGCGACCCACGCCACGTGTTCCACGCCGTCGGTCTTGCTCTTGTAGGCGTATGCGGTAAAGTCGCCGTACTTGGTACTCACATGCGGGGCGGCCACGCGCTGCACCAGTTTCTCGTTCTTGAGGCGGTAGTCGATGAGGTCGCGGATGGAGATAATCTTGAAGCCGAACTTCTTCGCCACTTCCTGAAGTTGCGGCATGCGGGCCATGGTGCCGTCCTCGTTCATGATTTCGATAAGGGCGGCGGCGGGCCTTAGTCCGGCAAGTTTTGCGAGGTCAACGGCTGCTTCGGTATGGCCTGCACGGCGAAGCACGCCTTCTTCCTGCGCGTAGAGGGGCGAAATATGCCCCGGACGGCCAAAATCGCTCGGCTTGGAAGCAGGGTCCGAAAGGGCAAGAATCGTCGCCGCACGGTCGTGGGCGGAAACACCCGTAGTGCAGCCTTCAATCTTGTCCACCATGATGGTGAACGGCGTACCCAGAATCGAGGTATTTTCCGCAGTCTGGCGGGTCAAATTCAGTTCATGGCAGCGCTGGATGGGCAGCGGGCAGCAAAGCACGCCACGGCCCTCGTGGAGCATGAAGTTCACCTTCTCGGGCGTAATCTTTTCGGCGGCGATGACGAAATCGCCCTCGTTCTCGCGGTCTTCGTCGTCGACCACAATCAAGAACTTGCCGTTCTTAAAATCTTCAATGGCCTCTTCAATCGTATTAAGCAAGGTCACGTTCCTTCAGATAATTTTCAATGTACTTGCCGAGCATGTCGACTTCCACGTTCACGATGGTCCCGGCAACCCAGTTACGCAGGTTCGTGCGGGCAAGGGTTTCCGGTATGATGCACACGCGGATGGAATCCTCGAACTTCTCGGCGACCGTAAGGCTGATGCCGTTCAGGGAGATGGAACCGCGGCGGATAATGTAGCGCTTGAGGTCCGCAGGCATCTTGAGGTCGACTTCCACGCCCGTTTCGCGCGGAACCACCTGGATGACCTCGGTAACGCAGTCCACATGGCCCATCACGAAGTGCCCGCCCATAAAGCTATCGGCACGGCACGGAAGTTCCAGATTGACCAATTTACCGACTGCGGCCTGCTTGAAGGCGGTATTTTCGACCGTCTGGTGCATCAGGCAAAAAACAGCTTCATCATCGGTACAAGATTCAACAGAAAGGCACACACCGTCGTTCGCGACGCTATCGCCCAGTTTACAATTCTTGAAAAATCCCGGCGACCTGAGGCGCATCGAAAGCGCATCGCCTCGAGACTCTATCGAGACGATTTCGCCGGTAGATTGGATAATTCCCGTAAACATACGCCGGCAAATATAGAAAAAGGCGAGTGCTGCGCCAACACAAGCATTGCGTTGGCATAGCCGAGCCGATCTATATGCGTCCTGAAAGGACGCCATTTAGAAAAAAAAGCGTATGCGCAGGGGCAAAATATTAGTTTACCCCATATAAAAAGACCCGGCATTACCGCCGGGCCCTTTAAAGAAGGAGCATCGCTCTTACTTGGAGAGCTGATCCACTTGCGCGGTAATTTCATCGCAGGACTTTTCCACATCGTCCTCGGTATAGGAATAAACTGTGTAGTCAACGCCATCAAGCTTGCCATCGCAAGACTTCTTGGAACCGCTGGGGCAGCTGGAACCGGTCTTGGCGGCATCATCGATGCCAAGGGCTTTCAGCATTTCGCCAGCCTTGCCGCAAGCATTAGTCATCTTGGTCTGGTCAGCAGATTCTGCACAAATGTTGAGGTCTCCGAGAAGCGCCCCCAGATTGGCCTTGACTTCGCAAGAGTAGGTCTTGTCAGAAGCGCTGGTAGAATCGTCGTCGTCACAGGCGGTGAACATGGCTGCAGCGGCGATTGCTGTGCAAATCAATAATTTTTTCATGATATGTTTCTCCTTTAAGTTGTTCGAGACTAAATATAACCAAAAAAAAGCCCGCACGTTCCTTTTTTCAATTTTTCATATAATTACAAAAACATTTCAAAAATCTTACACACGCATCGTTTTCGCCATTTTCATCTTCTGAACGCCCCCAAATCCGCCATTCGCCCAAAAAAACTATCTTTGGATTGATAAGAAACAAGGATCTCCATGAGAAGAAGAGTTGTCATTACCGGCCTCGGCGCCGTGACCCCCGTTGGTAAATCAGTCCCCGAAATGTGGAACGCCATCCGCGAAGGCAAGTGCGGTATCGGCCCCATCACGCAGTTCGATGCAAGCAACTGCCCCGTGAAAATTGCAGCCGAAGTGAAGGATTTCAAGCCCGAAGAACACGGAATTGACCCCAAGGAAGCACGCCGCATGGCGCGCTTCACGCAGTTCCTAGTCGGGGCAGCCAACGAGGCGGTCAAGGACGCAAGCCTCAGCCGCGAACAGCTCGCCGAGGACACCACCGGAATCGTGGCCGGCAACGGTCTATCCGGCATGGACATCCTCGACGAAACCTACAACAAGTATATCGAGGGCGGCAAGCGCAGGGTTTCCCCGCTCGCCATGCCGGAACTCATCCCGAACGAGGCGTGCGCGAACGTCTCCATCGCCCTCGGGATTACGGGACTCGCCCACACGGTCTGCACCGCCTGTGCCTCCGGCACAGACGCCATCGGGGTCGCACTGGATTCCATCCGCTCGGGCAGGCTCGACGTGTGCCTTGCAGGAGGCTCCGAAAGCGGGATTACCGAATATTCCATCAAGAGCTTTGCGGGCATGCACGCCCTCACCGACAAGTTCAACGACGACCCCACGAAGGCGTCGCGCCCGTTCGACAAAGACCGTAGCGGCTTTGTCATGGGCGAAGGCGGTGCCGTGATGGTGCTGGAAGAACTCGAGCACGCGAAGGCCCGCGGGGCAAAGATCTATGCGGAACTCGCAGGCTATGGCGCCTCTGCGGACGCATACCACATCACGAGCCCGCGCCCGGGTGGAGAAACCTGCGCAAAGGCCATGACCCGCGCCCTGAAGGATGCCGGTGTCGACCCCACCGACGTGGACTACTACAACGCGCACGGCACCTCGACGCACCTGAACGACCTCACCGAGACGCAGATGCTGAAAATCGCGCTCGGCGAGCACGCCTACAAGATCAAGGTGTCGAGTACCAAGAGCATGACCGGCCACTGCGTGGGCGCCGCAGGCGTCATCGAGGCCATCATCTCGACACTCGCCGTGCAGGACTCGTTTTACCCCGCGACCATCAACCTCGACAACCCCGACCCGGAATGCGACCTCGACTACGTGCCGCACAAGGGCATCGAAGGCAACATCGACGTCGCCGTATCCGCATCGCTCGGGTTCGGCGGCCACAACGGCGTGGTCGTCATCAAGAAATTCAAGGAATAACCAGAATCAAGGAGCGACATATGTCCGACTGGCTGTTTAAATCGTGGCTCAAGATTTCCGCACTGACGGCAATCCTGTTCTTCTTTTATCACCTTTTCATTTCGCAGAAACTCGAGGAAGAATCCTTCACATCTAGCAAGGACAAGTAGGTAACCCATGGAACAGAACAAGGACATCCTCGACATCCAGGCGGCCGAAGCGAACCAACACAAGAAGAAAAAGTTCATCCTGTGCTACCACAGCTTCAGCGCGACGAACTTCAAGAGAGCCCGCACGCAAATCCGTAAACTTGCGGACGCCGCAGGTTCGCCCATAAGCATCGCAGTCGTGCCCTCCATCGGGGCCGTGCCCGAATCCGAGGCGGACGAATTCCGCGAAGAACTCGAGAAGTTCGTGCAGGAAGGCTACGAGATTATGCTCCACGGTGCCCGCCACCGCGCAGACCTCTTTATCAAGCGTAGCCTGCAGGGCAAGTTCGCCCTCTGGATTTCGAACAACGAGGCCGAATTCGCTGGCCTGAACGAGCGACTCACGCAGACGCTCCTCAAGCGCAGCCTAGCCCTCTGGAACGCCCACGGCACAGAAAAGCCTTCCGGGTTCATTCCGCCCATCTGGTTCGGCAACAAGTACCTCAAGAACCTCGCCCTCGACATCTTCGACTACTACGAGGATTACCACGGCATCTACCAGAAGACGGAAAACGGAATCAAGAAGACCAAGTCAAGGCCGCTCAGTTTTTCCATCTACCCGCCCGCGATGCTCGGAATCGTGCAGACCTACGCCTGCCTCCGCATGCTCCTGCCGGGTGGCACGCACCGCCTGGTGTTCCACGACAAGGATTTCAGGACCATCGGCGAAAAACGCATTTTGAACATGGTCCGCTACATTTCCACCATGCGCGAAAAAATCATGTACAGGGATCTCTAAAACCAATACGACAGGATTCGAACATGATGTTAAGCAAGTTTCTTTCCCGTATCGAATTCGATTCGTACGAGGACCTCTACAAGAATTTCAAGATAACTATCCCGGAAGACTTCAACTTCGCCTACGACGTGGTTGACGAATACGCGAAGACCGAACCCAAGCGCGAAGCCCTCGTGTGGTGCGACGACAACGACGAAGACCACATCTTTACGTTCAAGGATCTCTCGCTTGCCTCCATGCGCACGGCGAACTTCCTAAAGGAACAGGGAATCAAGAAGGGCGACCGCGTGATGCTCATCCTGCGCCGCCGCTACGAGTTCTGGTTCTTCCTCCTGGCGCTCCACCGCATTGGCGCGATTGCAATACCCGCGACGAACATGCTTGCCGAAGAAGACCTGGAATACCGTTTCAACGCGGCCGAAATCAAGATGGTCGTGAGTTACGACGAACCCTCGCTGCAAAAGGAAGTGGACAAGGCAAAAACAAAATGCCCGTCCGTCGAAAAGCTCGTAACCGTAGGCCAGACCGCACGCCAGAACTGGGTGAGTTTCTACGACGACTACGAAATATTCCCCGCCAGGTTCCCGCGCCCCGAAGGCGAAGAGGCGACCCACAACGACGACATCATGATCGTGTACTTCACGAGCGGCACGAGTTCGAACCCGAAGATGGTGGCGCACACGTTCACCTACCCGCTCGGCCACATCGTGACGGCAAAGTACTGGCAGCACGTAGTGGACGGGGGCAGGCACCTCACCGTCGCGGAGACCGGCTGGGCCAAGGCCCTCTGGGGTAAGATATACGGGCAGTGGATTGCGGGTAGCGCAGTGTTCACCTACGACATGAAGGTGTTTATCCCGGGCAAGCTGCTCGAAAAGATGGCGGAATACAAGGTGACCACCTTCTGCGCGCCGCCCACCGTCTACCGCTACATATTGCACCACGGACTGAGCCGCTACGACCTTTCGAGCCTCAAGTACTGCACTACCGCAGGCGAATCGCTCAACACCGACATCTACAACAAGTTCTACGAGCAGACGGGAATACGCTTGCAGGAAGGCTACGGCCAGACAGAACTCACGCTTACCACGGGCAACTTCGGGTTCACCGAACCGCGTCCGGGTTCCATCGGCATGCCCTCCCCGGGCTACCGCATGGAAATCGTGGATGCCGAAAGCAAGCCCTGCGCCACCGACGAGGTGGGCGAACTCATCATCAAGATTGACCAGGGTAAACCCTTCGGCATGTTCGGCGGCTACTACCGCGACCCGGAACGCACAGAGAAGGTGTTCGAGGGCGGAGTCTACCATACGGGCGACACCGCCACCCGCGACAAGGATGGATACCTGTGGTTCGTGGGCCGTACCGACGACCTCATCAAGAGTTCGGGTTACCGCATCAGCCCCTTCGAGGTGGAAGAAGTGCTCCACAAGCACCCCGCCGTCCTTGAAGTGGCGGTGACGGGCGTCGAGGACAAGGACCGCGGCCAGGCCGTGAAAGCTACTGTCGTCTTGAAGAAGGGCTACGAGGCATCGAAGGAACTCGCGAAGGAAATGCAGCTTTTCGCGAAGAACGTCGCGGCCTCCTACAAGAGCCCGCGCATCATCGACTTCGTGACGGAACTGCCCAAGACGATTAGCGGTAAAATCCGCCGCGCCACCATCCGCGACAAGGACAAGGCAGACGCTTCGGCCGAAGCCGAGGCCACCGAACAGGCACCCGAAGAAAAATAGATTCGGTATACAAAAAGAGACGCCCCCACGGGGCGTCTCTTTTTTCAAAAGTGTCAAGGTTTTACTTTTCAGCAGCGAACTTCTTGGAAGCGGCCTTGACCTTAGGGTCGTTCTGGGCTTCCTTGATCTTCTGCTTGATGCCGTCCTCGATCTGCTTCTTGAGCTTGGCGGCGAGGGCGGGGAAACGGTCTTCCAGGGAATCACTGAAGACGGCCGGTTTCTTGGCGGAAGGAGCGGCACCCTTGCGCTTGGCGTTCAACGGGCGCTTCTTCTTGGCCGGGGCCTTCTTTTCTTGAGCTTTTTCTGTGGATTTCGGTTCCTGAGGCTTGACTTCTTCTGTGGTTTTGATTTCTGTTTCTTCTGCCATGATGTACCTCTTGGAAAATGTCTATCGACAATGATGTTAATTTGACGCGCGCAAAGATAGCAAAAAAACGCTAATTTTGCAAGTACGGTCTTTCGGAGAGCCGTCCTCTAGCCCCGGTTTTCGAGCCAATGCGAAAGGACCGTTATGTCGGCGGGACGCACACCGGGAATACGGCTAGCCTGGCCCAATGTGAGCGGCTTGTGCGCGTTCAGGCGCTGACGACTCTCGATGCTAATCGACGTCACCTGCATGTAGTCGAAATCTTCGGGCAGGCGAACGGATTCCATCTTCTTCTGGTCGTCGATTTCGCGGGCCTGACGGTCAAAGAACCCTGCGTAAATTTCTTCGGCGTACATGAACCAACGGTCGCGGCGCGTCAGCGGCAAGTCCGGAAGCGCAACCTTGAACAGCTGTTCGGGGTCGATTCCCGGGCGGCGGAGAACGTTAATCCAGCGGGTGCGCTCGGTCGCGGGGGCTTGGCCACCAGCCTCGAGAATGCAATTCGCCTGCTCGGGGAGCGCGGATTCTTCGGCGAGGCGTATGCGGGCCGTTTCCACAAGGGAGCAGCGGCGTTTCCAGTCGGCAAAGTCGTTATCCGAAATCATCCCGATTGCATGCGCACGTTCCTTGAGGCGATTTTCCGCATTGTCGCTCCGGAGGAAGAGCCTGTATTCGGCGCGGCTCGTGAACATCCTGTAAGGCTCGTCGAGCAGGATGTTCGTGAGGTCGTCCGCCATTACCCCCAGGTAACTGTCGGAACGACCTAAAATAAAGGGCCCTTCGCCCTTTATTTTGAGAGCCGCGTTGATGCCAGCCAGTAGCCCCTGACCCGCAGCCTCCTCGTAGCCGCTCGTACCGCAGACCTGGCCTGCGAAATAGAGTCCGGGAACCTTCTTACATTCAAACGTCGGGAAAAGTTGCGTGGCATCAACGGAATCGTATTCAACCGCATAGCCAATCTGCAGCACACGGGCTCGCGTAAGGCCCGGAATCGTGTGAATTGCAGCAAGCTGGATATCCGCAGGCAGGCTTGAACTGAACCCGTTGATGTAGACACGCCCGATATCTGCCTGTTCCGGTTCCAGGAAAAGCTGGTGACCATCGCGGTCGCCGAAGCGGTTAATCTTATCCTCGATACTCGGGCAGTAGCGTGGCCCCTTGCCGTGGATGCGACCACTAAACATTGGGCTATCCTTGAACCCGCTGCGAAGAATATCGTGCGTCCTGATATTCGTGCGCGTAATCCAGCAGACGCAGTCGTTTCGCACAAACTTGTTTGCAGCATCGCCCCAGAAATAATCCGCATCGCGGCCGGGGACAGTATTTTCCAAATGACGGTCGCTCATGGGCCAGGCGACATCATCACCGTACTGCACATCGCATTCATCAAAGTCTATGGAATCCGGGTCGAGCCGGCTCGGCGTACCCGTCTTGAGCCTGCGAAGCACAATGCCGTTTGCGGCAAGGCATTCCGAAAGTTTATCTGCACTCGGCTCGCCCACTCGCCCACCGATACTCGTTTCAAGCCCGGTGAACATCTTGGAGGCAAGGAAGGTGCCGCTCGTAATCACGAGTGCACGCGTCACGTAGCGTTCGCCATTCAAAAGCGTAAGTTCCAGGCGGCCATCGGGCATGCGTTCAAATGCGGCCAGTTCGCCCTCGATTACCGAAAGCCCCGGAAGGTTCGTAATCACCTCGCGGGCAACTTCGCTATAATACTTCATGTCGCACTGGGCGCGCGGGCCCCATACGGCAGGTCCCTTGCTCATGTTGAGCATGCGGAACTGGATACCCGCCTTGTCTGTCAGGAGCCCCATCAGGCCGCCGAGCGCATCGATGTCGCGCACGATCTGGCCTTTCGCCACGCCACCCACGGCGGGGTTACAGCTCATGCGTCCGATGGCGTTCACATCCATCGTAAGCATGGCGGTCTTAACGCCGAGCTTCCAGGCGGCATGAGTCGCCTCGATGCCGGCATGGCCGCCACCGACTACGACGACATCGAATTCTGCAATGAGAGACATTACTTGGCAGCGGGCTTCGCTTCGGGCGCCTGGGCTGCAGCAGGCTTGAGCGTATCGACCACTGCCGGCTTGGGCGGGTCAATCTTCCACTCAACGTTCTTGCCTTCCATGAGGGCGGCGATTTCCTGCTTGAGGGTTTCCTTCTCGCTTTCGAACGCAGTGTATTCCTTGTACGAGGCATCCGGATTCACGAGGTAGACCTTCGGAACGTAACCGTCGCTGTAGAGTTCACCGAACTGGCGGGATTCGTCCCACACGATATTGACGGTATCGTCGAACTTCGCGTTGTCGGCAAACTTGCGGATGCCGGGCTTGTTGTTTCCACCGCTAGCAACGGCAACCGTCGTAAGTCCCTTCGGGGCAAATTCCTTCGCGATGTCGAGAATCTGCGGAGCGGCGTGTGCACAGTGGCCACAGGTCGCGGAGAAGTAGAAAATCAGGAGTGGCTTGCCGGCCCAGGTTTCGAGGTTTTCGGCCTTGTTCGTGATGCCGGTGACCTTCACCTTGTAGTTCATCTTGGCAGGCATGCCGTTAACAAGCGTATCGCCGCGGAGGCCCTTCACCTCTTCCTTGAGTTTCGCCTCGGCTTCCTGAGCCTTCTTGATAGCCTCTTCACGAAGGACCTTCATCTTTTCGTTGTAGCGTTCGCCAACAGCCTTGAGAGAATCTTCAGGGAGTGCAAGAGCTACAGTCGTATCGCGGACATTCGCAGACGCCTCACGCAAGCCAAGCACGAAGTAGTTCAAGTCGAATTCGGTCTGGAACTGCGCACCGATGCTGCTGAACTGGTTTTCGAACTGCACACCGATGAAGTAGGAGAACTTCTGGTTGCGGGTAGCCTCGGCACCGAGAACGACGGGTTGGTTCTTGGGGGCGGGAGCCTTCACAACAGGGAGGGCCTTCATAGCCGAATCCATATAGGCGCGGAACTTAGCCTGGTCTCCGTTGAAGGAGGCGTTCGTCGCGCTATCCGGGCGGATGGACGCCATACGGGCACGGGCGTTGGAATTGTAGTCAAAGCCGATATCCCTCAGCGTATCCGGTTCGACCTGGAGCCTAAAGTTCGTATCCTTCTCGGACTTGTAGGCGTCCCTGATACCCTGGACAACGGCATCTTCGTCAAGTTCTTCACCCATCTGCAACGGAATCATCTTGAAGTTATGGAGGCCGAACTGGGCACCCAACATATAGGCGAACTTCTGATCGTCAGTAGAATTCGGGGTAATCTTGGCTTCGGACTGGGCTCCACCCTGCATATCGCAGGCGGCAAGCATCATGGCAACAGACGCAAGGCCAAACAGCACTTTAGATTTCATTTTTCAACTCCTTGAACCAATGTTCAAAATTTTACGGACAAAAAATAAAAAAAATACGTGCTCGAGATACGGGAGACGCTATAAATTTATCCCAACAGCGCAAAACCGAAGCGTAAACAAAATTTTTAGGCCTTTTTGGGCTCATTTGGACGTTTCATCCGTTTTTATGTATAGATAGGGGCAAACTCCTCGGGGCATCCTGCAAAAATTCACAAGAACAAAAAGCTAGTCAATGTCGACCAGGAGGGTCTTCATCTCGACGGGGAAATTCTTGCTGACAAACGTGCGCGGGCTGTCCCAATAGGGCAAGAGAAGTTCAACCTTGTACGCATAGAGCATGTGGCTATGCGCGCCGAGAACGCGATAATCCTCGTCATCCAGCCCCGAAGTCGCCATTTTCTCGTAATAGAAGCCATTGCGCCAGTAAAGCCTGTCGCCCACGATGGGGAACCCGAGTTCGGCAAGGTGCGCACGGATCTGGTGCTTGCGGCCGGTCAAAAGTTCGCATTCCAGCACGGAGAACTGCTCGCCGTCGCGTTCGAACCGCGAAAGCGTCCGGAAAACCGTCGAGCAGGGCTTTCCATCCTCGAAATGGAACATCTTCAGGCGGATTGCGCTTTGCGGATCTTCGCGCAGGGGCAAGTCGCAGCGGTATTCCTCATAGGGAAAGCTCCCCCGCACCACCGCCAGATAGAACTTGCGGAGAAGAATGCGGTCCAGGTTCTTCTGAAAGCGCGCCGCCGTTTCCGCATATTTCGCAAAGAGCATGAGCCCGCCCGTATCGCGGTCCAGACGGTGCATGGGAACCGCAGTCTCGCAATCGGTCGCACGGCGCACCACGGCAGTAAACGTGTTGTAGAAAATGCGTCCGGTATGGTGCACCGGGATTCCGGCAGGCTTTGCGACAAGCAGGAACTCGTCATCCTCGAACACGGTGTCGAAATCTGTCGGGACTTCGGGTTCCTCGTAGTTTTCAACATGGTACACGACCTTGTCGCCCTTGTGAGCAACGGTTTCAAGGTTCGCGACAGCTCCGTTCAGGGAAACTAGCCCGCGAGCAAAACGATCGACCCATTCGTCGCGGCTGTGGTAAGTAAAGCGTTCCACCAGGGAATCGAGCAAAAGGCGCCCATCCTGTTCCGGGCGGACTTCGCTCTCGAAATACATGTCGCTCGGAGCACGCACAGGTTACCTTAAGGAATCACGTTCGAAGCCCTTGGGGGCCGGGCCATCCTCGAAGACCTCGAACTTCTGCGAGCCGATGACAGCGCCATTCTTGTAAGCCGTTTCTACAAGGTAGCGTCCAGCCGGAATCTTCTTCTTTTTCGTGTAGCTCCGGTAGCCGTTTTCGCGACCACCCCGCATGACCATCCTGCCAGAAGAAACTCTATCCGTAAGCCTGTATTCCCCTGTCGCCTCATCCTTCACGTACCAGCGGTATTCCAGTTCCGCCTTCAATTCCGCAGGCGCATAAACCGACGAAAGATAATAGACTTCCGCACCGTCGATTCGATGAACCGACGGAAGTTTGAACCCGAGTGTCTGCAAGAATGTCGGCTTGTCGATATCGCAGGAGTAGTTCTTCTTATCAAAATTCTGGCAGACCAGTTGCTGCTTCAGCACGAGGGGAACAGGCGGGACCCAGTTCATGATATAGGCGATGACCAAGGCCGAGCTGATCAGAGCCGGAGCAATCAGCACGCGCCTCTTGTGGTGCGACAGCTTTTGGATTCCGACGCAGATGCCAAATGACGCAAGCGTGCTCAAAAAGAACCAGATAAATCCTATTCGGTGTACCAGGTGCGGAATCGCAAAATTCAGGAACATCGTCCCGAGCAGGCAAAAAAACGCGAGGCTCACGCCGAAGCTTTCATACTTTTTTTTGAGGAATTCATTACCGACCAGCAATACGGCCAAAAACAGCACCAGAAGGAACGAGGCCAGCGAACCGCTGCTCTTGAAGTAGCAGACGACCAGTGCGCTGAACATACTTCCGAAGCAGAACTGCACCATCCAGGAGAAACGGTCTTTCCACACCTCGCTCCATTCTCGGTCCAAAAAGCGGTGTTCCACCACGATGGCATTCTTGGGGATGGCGGTAGACTCGTAACCAATCTTGTCAGCCAGCTTTTTGGCTTCCGCAGTCGAGGCGTCCGCAGCATTCTT
This sequence comes from Fibrobacter sp. UBA3718, assembly GCF_002371935.1. Lineage (NCBI taxonomy): Bacteria > Pseudomonadati > Fibrobacterota > Fibrobacteria > Fibrobacterales > Fibrobacteraceae > Fibrobacter > Fibrobacter sp. UBA3718. Next base: position 227,736 of record NZ_DFHR01000013.1, read on the forward strand.
GAGTTTCGTTGCCGAGGCATCAGCCACGTTCTTGATTTTCGAGGCGACCACTGTCGTTGCGGGTTTCGCGAAATTCGCCATTTTACCGGCAACAGCCGAAATCTTGGAGGTCGGAGCCGGGTTTTGCGACGGCACCTGCTCAGGAGCCTCTGTTTGCGCAGCGGCAGGCGCTTCTACCGCATCCGTTTTCTCCGGGACCTTCGATTCCGCCTTCACCGGGGAAGCCGATTTCGCAGCCTGCAGGCGTTCCTTCGTCCATCCTTCGGGATGTTCCAGATGTGCCGACAAAAGAATCACCAGGATGAACGCGCCGATATAGTACGCCAGAAGGAAGAGCAAATCGGACTGGTCAATCTGCTGACCAAGCGTTATGGAATCCCAGCTGAACCCCGCCAAAAAGGCTATTGCCGGAAAAAACTTTTCGACTTTCTGAACTAGAGGCTTCTGCCTCAAATTGTCAACCAGTTGCATCGTTACTCCAACTCAATCCCTGTATAAATCATGTTCCAGAATATAGCGGTAGACTTCTGGCGCAAGCCCGTCCGGCCTTTCGCTACGATTGCAAAGCAGGCTCTTGCGGATTCCCGTACTCGAAATCCGGCCGACAAAATTTTCCTTTTCCCCAATCCAGAAAAGGTCCGCATATCCCTTCGCCTTGTGTTCCGCGACATCGGGCTGCACGTAGCCATTGCGCGCAAAGACAATCAGTTCAAAGTCCCGAAGCAGGAGGTGGCCGTTATATTCCGTGCCATAGAAATGAAGCGGGTCGCGCCAGTGCGGAATATTCTCGTAGCTGTCCGCACCAACCAGGAGGCGGAAATTCTTGTCGGGGAACCTTTCTGCAAGGCCTTTCAAGAATACGTAGGAACCGCGAAAATCTCCCTGTTCAATTTCAAGGTCCGAAAGGACAAAGCGGGGTTCGTCGGAAGTAACGAGTTCAAGCATCGCAAAACGGTCTTCGGGCGCGGCGTTCAGCGTCTTGTCCCAACGATCAGGGCTCGGCACGAACCACACCTCGTCGCAAAGTCCACGCGAAAGGCAAATCCGTGCCACCTTGACATGGTCTTCATGGACGGGATCAAACGCGCCCCCCATGATGGCAATATTCTTCAAACCAGACATCACGCTCCGCCTAGTAGACGTAAGCCGCAAATCCGAGATTTAACTGGATGCGGCTACCCGAGACTTTCTTGTTCAGGAAGGGATCGTAATGTTCCAGAACCCTCCTGTAGCCCACTTCCGCAAAAAGCATCGTCTTCGAAAAGATATTCAGGAGCGACCCGACGCCAACTCCCCATTCGTTCCAGGCGACATCGCCCTCGTCGGAAAGGTCCTTGAGTCTCGAATAGTTGCCGACAAGATAGACATCGCCCAACAGCTGGACGCCCAGTTCGACATCGAGGTTCGTATGTTCGACTTCCACCTTGTCGCCGTCATCCGTCTTTTCATCGCAATCGAAGAATCCATAGCCCACACGGAAGAACGCGACGTGAGGAAACCAGATGCCCAGCATGGGTTCAATCTGCCGTAACCCCAGTCCCTTCTCCGAACCGACACCCGTTCCCGAGCCAAAGCCGAGCGCTCCACCCACAAAAATAGGTGTCCGGATGCTGGTGGTAGACGTTCCGGTCGCCGCAGGGGCGGCAGAAGTCTTGGGGGCGTTCGAGCTCTGCGCAAAGGCGCCACCGCAACAGGTGGCGACAAGCCAAAGGAGGCTGACTAGGAATTTTCGGATATCTTGTTTCATAGTGGGATTCTTATTACAATATAATCAATCTTTTGAACCGAGAATGCGCCGGTAGCTTTCATAACGTGCTTTCGAAAGCCTGCCATCGCGCAATTTTTCGAGCACAGAACAGCCCACCTCCTTCACGTGGAGGCAGTTGCTGAACTTGCAGGTAAAAAGATCGCTCTCGAAAAACCCGGGGAAGATTTTCGCGAGGGATTCCGCATCCATGTCCATGAGGCCGATGCTGCGGATACCCGGGGTATCGATGACATAGCCGCCGCCCGGCAAATCGAAAAGACTCGAAGAAATCGTCGTGTGGCGTCCCTTGCCGTCCTTTTCGCGCACGGCGCCCGTCTCAAGGCCCGCATCGGGAACGAGCGCATTTACGAGAGTCGACTTGCCAACACCACTCTGACCGCTGAATACGGAGGATTTGCCCTGGAGCTCGGCTTTCAGCGTTTCAAGGCCCTCCCCGTTCTTTACGGAAATAGGAATAAACTTGTCTACAATGCTTGCAAAGTCGCGTATCGACTCCGGAAGTTCGCCTTCCAGCAAATCCATCTTGGTAAGCACAAGGACAAACGGCAAATTGTTGAGGTTCGCCGCAAGCAAGAAGCGGTCCATGAACCCGTAGTTGAATTCGGGCTGCGTGACGCTTGCGACAATCACCACCTGGTCGATATTCGCGGCAAGCGTCTGCTGCTTGTAGAAACTGTCGCGCGGGCCAGGGCGCTTGAGTTCGCTCTTGCGGGGGAGCACGCGCACCACGCAGTACTTCTGGGAGCCCACGCCGTCGCCCGTATCCTCGCCGTCGTTCACCAGACCGACGAGCACGCGGTCTCCCACGGCCGGGAACTCGCCCAGCGCCTTTGAGGTCGTCGCGCGGTACATGGCGGTCACTGTTTCTTCCGGAAGGCGCACCTCGCATGTGCGGCGGTGCACTTCCACGACCAGGCCCTCGACGCAGTTTTCCTCGCCGATGTTTTCGACTGGGTCCTTGATGCGCTTGATTTTAGCCTTCTTGAACTCGCGGCTAAAACGTTCCTTGGTCGGGCGCTCGTCGACGATTCCCGAATCCCATTCGCGCATGGCGTCGATTCGGCGGGAGCGGTGCGCCCGTCGCGTCGTCCTGATTTCGCGGAATTCATCGTCTTCAAGCATCATGGCACAAGGTCCCGTAAAAAACTATTCCACAAGCATCTTGAAAATGACCTTGCCTCGGGAACCGACCACGAGCGCATTGTCCACGACGGCAGGCGAAGATTCGAAGTTGTCGCCAATTTTTTCACAGAACAGGCGCTTGCCCGTTGCCCCTTCGAAGATATACATGTTGCCGGTGCAGTCGCCCTGCACCACATACAGCTTGCCGTTTTCGTCATAGAACCCAACCGGCGAAGACCAGGCGTAATGTTCAAGCGGGACGCGGTAGACAACCTTACCCGTGTAGCGGTTCATGGCGACAAGGTCTCCCTTGAAGACCGGCTTATGGATGCTGATGGGCACGATGATGAGGCTATCGCAGTCGCCGCGCCCGATAAGCGGTGTCGAGTACATGCCGCCGTCGAAACTCTTGCCCGCGATTTTTGCCTTGTTGCACTTGAACTTCTGTTCCCAGACCTTTTCGCCCGTAAGCCCGTTCAACTTCACGAAGTAAGAAATTCCGCTGTCGCCCTGCTTGTCCATTTCGCTTGCCGTATAGACAAACGGAACGCCGTCCTCGACATCGATCACCACGGAACCGTCGGTATCGTCGTGGTTGTCATAGCGCCATACGGGTTTCATCGTGTCGAGGTTGATGCAGATGATGTTTCCGTAGTTGTCTCCGAAGTAGCCGTAGTTGCGGTACACGGCAATCGAGGATTCCACACCAGCCGCCTTCTGCTTCTTGACCTTGTACTTGAGGCTCGAATGGAGCTTGAGGCCACCCTGTTCGCGGATAAACTTGTAAATCTTGCCGTTCTCGCCGGGGCGAATCAGGAACTGACCGACAACAACCGGCGAAGAATCGTAGGCCCCCCAGCCGCGCCAGGCGTCGCGGTCGCGGTCGTACATGAGCGTCACCTTGTGCTTCTTGAGGTCGATAACTCCCGCACCAAAAGGAACTTCGTCGCTCTTGGGGACGCCGTGCCCAAAGTAGAGGTTGCCGTTCATCGACGGGTCTAGCGAGATGCTCCCCTTGATGGGGTTAATCACGTCGATTGCCTTGCGCGAAGCCTTGCCCGTCTTGAAGTCGATGAAGTAGATGTGGCTGCTGAGCGAGCCCACCATGATTTCTTCATTGCTGAAATTCTCGGTCAGGCCAAAGGAAGAATTCCTGAACATGTCGGCGATACTGTCCGGCCAGTTCACGTAGACCGGCTGGCCAGTCCATCCGGAACCGCCACCCCATGTGCCGAGCTTGGTCGGCTCGCTGTCGAAATCCGTTTCGAACTTCCACGCGACCGTAATCTTGGAAGGAGTCCCCTTGACCTTGCCCTCGTGCGGCGTGTTGCGCTTGAGGCCACCGCGGAACGTGAAGATTCCGGGAGTTTTCTCGTAGACGTCCTCGAACGAATCGATCGTCCCGGAAACCCCGGTAGAAGCGTCGTCGACGACATACTCGAGGGCGCGCGCCGAGGCCATCATCGTATCGGGAAAGTGCTCCTCGACAACTGGCTTCTCCTCTACAGGCGCAGGGGCTGCCTCTACGGGCGCCGGTTTCACATCGGCAACAGGAACGGCCTCCTGCTTCTGCTCCGATTCGCCATTGCAAGCGGAACATATTCCCGCAAGAAGGACAACCACAATCTTCATCCCGTATCTCATCTTCTACTCCTTTATACAGCGAACCGACAAGGCAGCCGTCCTGGAATATGTTCCCTTGTTAAAATCCTCGTCGACACAGTAGAGGCTCCAGGAAATATTCTCGGTAGAGCTCCACATGCTGAGGAAGCAGTCGCGGTATTCGCACTTCTTGCGGCTTTCGCAATAGCCCGCGGGTTTCGCGTCAAAACCAAAATCGTCAAAGCCGTTGCCGTTCCTGTCCCATCCGGATTTCGCCTTCAGCGCGTTGCCGACGCTCCTCACGCCCGTCTTTCCGGCATAGCCGTAGAGCTTCTGGAAATCGTCGTTCGACGGCAGGCGCCACCCTGCAGGGCAGGCCTTCTCGGCCACATCCTTCGGGTACAGGCGTTCCGAGCAGCCTTTCGCGGCACCGCCATAGCAAAAGCTTCCCTTGGCCGCATACGCCAGATTTTCCGCAAACCAGACCTGGCCGCCAATTTCCACCGTGCGATAGACGCGGCCGTCCCGGCTGTCGGTAAACTCCGACCTTGCGCCGTCTTCGGCAAAAGCCGCAGAAGCAAGTGCCAAAAGCAGGAATGTCACCAAGGCTCTATGCAAGGGCTCTCCTAGTTCAACGCGCGCACGTGGACCATCACGTCCGTCGTGTCGTTCGCCTTTACCGCGGGCGTCTGCAAGGTGAGTTCAATCTCCTTGCGGATATCCTTCACCTGCCCCTGCAACTTTGCGAGGCGCTCGCCCGCAAGCTTCGGAGTCGCAATCATCGTCTTCGTGAGCGGGTCAATCCATTGCCCCTGCGGGTTCTTGAAACCAAAATGCAGATGCGGCCCCGTACTGCGGCCCGTAGACCCCACCTTCCCGATGAACTGGCGGGCGGCCACATGCGTCCCCACGCTCACGCTCCTCTGTGAAAGGTGCATGTAGTAGCTCACGAAACCGTCGCTGTGCTTGATGGCAATCTTGTTTCCGCTCGCATCGTCATAGCCCGAAACCGTCACCACGCCATCGGCCACCGCATACACCGGGGAACCCATGCTCGCGCGATAGTCCACGCCCGCATGCAGGCGGTATTCGCCAAGAATCGGATGCAGCCTCTTGCCGAAACGGCTACCGATCTGGATCTTGTCGAGCGGGTAGCGGAGCCCGTTGAATATCAGCGCCTCGCCATTCTCGGTATAGTGCGCATTGAAGGAACTCTTCGGGTCGCCATCGAAATAGAGGAAAGCCTCGTGATGCCCCACCACGCGTCCATCGAACTCGGCGTAGATGACCTTGCCGCTCACCCAAATGCCATCCTTGTCGAACGTGTCCTCGAGAAGCACGCGGAAACGGTCTCCGGGCTGTGCGCTCTGGAATGCAATCTTGCACTGCAACACGCCGCTCACCACGCCGCGCATGCGCTGCGGAATGCCCGACTTGAAAAGCATGCCGTCGAGGGTGCCGCCCTTCTCGAGCACGCCCTCATACACAGATTGCTTGCGGACAAAGGGTTTTTCCACCTTCTTGTAGACAAATCCGGAATCCACCCAGTGCACCAGGTGGACAAGAATCGCGTTTTCCTGAAAACGGAAGACCTTCACCGAATGTTCAGCCTTTGCCGCATGCGCCGCAGAATCCACCAGCGCGTAAAAGCGCTGCCCCACCTTCAGCTTACCCATGTCAACACTGTCGAGAAGCGTATTCACCAACTGAGCCATTTCCTTCCGGGAGATGTTCATGCGTTCCAGGACCGCGTAGGGACCATTACCGGGCTGGACCGTATCGCTGAGAAGCACCACATCGGAGGGCGTTTTCTTGAGCCGGTCAATCTCCTGGTACAGCGAATCCGCCCGCATTTCGAGAACGGCGACATCCTTCTGGAGGTTCGACAGAGTTTCCTCCTCATGGCAACCGGAAAACAGGGCGAGGAACAGGGCAAAAAATACGGGAACCGTGTATTTCAGAAATTTCATCTAGGCATTCACCGGTAATAAGTTCAACAACAATAATTTAGAAAAAAGTAGCTGGAATACGCCTCATTTTTCCATACTTGAAACATAAATTCAATGTTGCCATATTCAGAAGAGCCAGCTCTCCTAAATGTAAACTTTGTTGATTTATCATTATGGTCCCCCATACGGTCAACCAGTCCGGAACCATTCCTTCTTAAAGCGCGTCCTATTCTCAGAAAATCTTTTCATCGTTATCCTTCAAAAGGGCCTCCAAACCTTCCTACTACAGCAACATCCTCCGGATCTGAACTATTCTGTAATATAGACTTAATTTCTGACAACTGAGTTTTACGTATCCCCTCTCTGCTCGCATCGTACTGGTTGCCAAAGGTAAAATCTCCAAACCGTCCAAGGGTAGGCAACCAAAGCTCAGCTGAAACAAGGCTTGTTGTCTTACCGTCTGCAGCAGCAACGCTAGTGTTGTCGCCATAGGAAAAATACAAGATTTCCAAGAATCCCCAACTAAAGCCCCCGTTGACAGAGGAAATCGCGTACAATCCCGCAACGTCAAACCCCGAATACCAGCCCCGTCCATGCATAGAGCCGAACCCAGCTTCCTCGCCAATCGAGCCACCAGCAAGTCTGCCTGCAACTGTCGCATATGCCTCCAAGTAGGCGGTCCCGCCAAAAAATTTTTTCATGAAACAAACATTTTGCGGGAGATTAACGAATTGTTTTTTTGGAGCTCGAGATCTCCTCTCAGCAGAAGCCCAAAAGGATTAAAACTTTTTTTGGTTCAAAGAATAACATATTAAATAGATATAAACGACATCCATTTTCGAGAATGTCTCGACTTGTACGCCTTTTGGACGATATCGAACTCAAATACGTTTTCTATTCCATCTTTCATGATAACTATTTTGAGGCGACTTGACGGTTCAGGAATTCTCCTCTTTACAATAATCGCCAGCATCCCCTCTACAGCAGTCAATGTATCCACAAGAAACGGATCAACCTTTTCTGTCATATTTTCATGTGTAATATAAGCATCCACAGAAATGGGCATACTGAGATTATATGCATTCGCAGAATCTATATACAGACAAAATACTTTATAATAGTGTTCTTGAAGAGTATCATCAACAAAAGTATACCATTTTCCATTTAGGCCATAATGCATATCGTAATATTTACCGACCGCAGCAATGTCCACCGATTTTTCGATAGTGTAGAAACAATCACTGCCGCAAATCGGGCAACAGTTCCACAAAAAAAAGCAGAAGATTAGACATGCATGTTTTTTCATTATAGGCCCGCCATGTCGAATATCAAATAAGGAATAACATCCAAGAAGGTATGGGTAATCCAGTTATGCCCATAATTGTAACTCGGAGCAGATGCGTAGTCACCACCCGGAAAGAAAAGCCCTTCAACCGACGGAATCAGGAACCAGCCATACAGGAAACTAAGCACACTCTTCCGTCCCATCCACATCTTGTCTGTATTTTCGGGATGGAATAGGCTAGCTATCCACGGATATTTTCCATAATCAAGATTGTTCTTTATTGCCAATTTTTCAAATTGTTCTCTATTTATCCCTTTTCCGTTTTCTCCCATCACCTCTTTTTGTATTGGATTTTCATTCCTGTTCCCGTGATCATACATGAAGTAGTCGCCAAAAATACCGAGGGAGGGAATGCTCAGGCCAACATATTGGCGTTTTCTTCCACTGGGATCTTTACCCAAATCTTGCAACTTATAATACATTTTTTCCTCAAATCCCCAGTCGAGCCCCCCGTTGCGGGACACGCCCGCATAGGCACCCGCGGCATTGATTCCCATATACCAGCCGCGGCCGGTCACGTCACCGTAGCCCCATTCCCTGCCGACCGACGCCCCGTAAACTCCGCCCACGCTTGCATAGGCCTCCACATACGCAGTGCTGCCGAGGAACTCGCTATTCGACCAGTACAGGCCACCGCCGACACTCTCCCCGCTACAGAGCAGGTCGCCGATACCCGCACAGGCGCCCATCTGCCCGGTCAGGGCGTGACCCGTCTCCGAGTTGTAGGAGTAGCCTCCGCCGAAATTAGCCCAGAGCGGCACGCCCGGGAGGGGGACGCTCATGGAAGCCGAGAGGTTCGCCGTGTACGAGCCGTCGGAGTTCCACGAATAGCTCGCGTTGAACGAGCTACCCACGCCAATGTCGTAGGCGGCCCCGACACCCACGCTGAAACCGTGCGCCCTGTCGTAGCCGACCACAAGACCGGCTCCTATCGCCCAAAGCCCGGACGGGTCAATCAGGTTGACGGGGTCGCCGCCGTAGCCGTAGGGGTTCACGTACTGCCCGGCAGGGTCGGGCGTTAGCCACATGCCCAGGAGCGGGTTGTAGAACCTCGCGCCGAAATAGTAGTTGCCGGTGGCGTCGTCAAGTTCCTTGTCCTGCCACCGCCTCTCGTCGGGCAGGGTCCCTCCCGGATAGATCTCAGCCACCGCACCGTACGGGTAGTAGTCGTAGGCGGCGACGATGCCGGAGGGTCCCGCATATGCGCGGACGCTGCCCTGGTGGTCGACCAGGGGGTAGACAGCGGAAGATGTAGCCGCGTCGCGGTAGCCGCCACCGGGCAGAGAATGTATTTGCGATTTCTTCATTCAATGCAAATCAAGGATTATTCGCTCACGCATCTTCAAAAATAATTAGCTGTATGATTTTCCAAAAATAGGCTGCATTTCTACTATCACATTACAATTAATCTCTACATTCTGAACAATTCAACAGGAATAAAAAACCACTTTTTTTTACGTTCTTGATTCACTCTAAAATTAAAGACATGAGCCGTTCCATCCTTCTTCTCGAACCGAAACTCAATCTCGTAAGACTGGATAGATGGTGTTTGGACTGTAATAAAGAATTGTACTATTCTAACCGAAGACGGCTCAAATGTTATTTTATTCAATTCAATTTTCGAATTCATTAACCCTTTTTTCAGCATCACCGTCATTACTACATTTTCTCCATATTCATCCACAAGAGCGACGTTTTCAGCCGATACTTCCTCTTTTATTTCCTTAGGCAAATATATTCCATATTTATCATTATCTTCTATCTCCATAATAAAATACCTATGATATGGAACAACTGTATCACCCACTTCTTCTTGGGTATAGGGATAGTCCGCTATGCAAAAAAATTTTTTTTCATCACACCCCTCTACAGCATACTCTACCCGCATTTCACTGTAAAAACAAGAGGTCAAAAGAAGCATTAATGGCAAGAAAAAAAACTTTTTCATAATCAGAGTCCCGAAGCATCAAATACCCAATAAGGAATTATATCCAAAAAGAAATGTGAAATCCAGTTATTACCATAGTTATAGCTTGGTGCAGGATAATATTTCCTCCTACAGTAAAAAGACCTTCTACTGCGGGCACCTGCCACCAATGCATATTTCCTTTCTGCATCCACATTTTGTCAACGGTCGCTTTAGGATAATTTCCAGTAAAGAAGCCTTTAACAAGCCCCCAAATAAAATCTCCTGAATTCGGTTCATGCAAAGCTGCCCCTAATAAAGAATAATGTCCATATTTCATTCCCCTATCTTTAGCAAGTTTTTCAAAATCTTTCCTGTTTATCCCTTTCCCGTTTTCTCCCATCACCTCTTTTTGTATTGGATTTTCATTCCTGTTCCCGTGATCATACATGAAGTAGTCGCCAAAAATACCAAGGGTGGGAACGCTCAAACCGGCATATTGACGTTTTCTTCCATTGGGATCTTTTCCCAAATCTTGCAGCTTATAATACAAACCTTCCTGGAATCCCCAGTCCAGCCCCCCGTTGCGGGACACGCCCGCATAGGCACCCGCGGCATTGATTCCCATATACCAGCCGCGGCCGGTCACGTCACCGTAGCCCCATTCCCTGCCGACCGACGCCCCGTAAACTCCGCCCACGCTTGCATAGGCCTCCACATACGCAGTGCCGCCGAGGAACTCGCTATTCGACCAGTACAGGCCCCTGCCGACACTAACCCCGCTACAGAGCAGGTCGCCGACACCCGCACAGGTGCCCATCTGCCCGGTCAGGGCGTGGCCCGTCTCCGAGTTGTAGGAGTAGGCTCCGCCGAAATTAGCCCAGAGCGGCGCACCCGGGAGTGGGACGCTCATGGAAGCCGAGAGATTCGCCGTGTACGAGCCATCGGAGTTCCACGAATAGCTCGCGTTGAACGAGCTCCCAACGCCGATGTCGTAGGCGGCCCCGACGCCCACGCTGAAACCGTGCGCCCTGTCGTAGCCGACCACAAGACCGGCGCCTATCGCCCAAAGCCCGGACGGGTCAATCAGGTTGACGGGGTCGCCGCCGTAGCCGTAGGGGTTCATGTACTGCCCGGCAGGGTCGGGCGTGAGCCACATGCCCAGGAGCGGGTTGTAGAACCTCGCGCCGAAATAGTAGTTGCCGGTAGCGTCGTCAAGTTCCTTGTCCTGCCAACGCCTCTCGTCGGGCAGGATCCCTCCCGGATAGATCTCAGCCACCGCACCGTACGGGTAGTAGTCGTAGGCAGCCACGATGCCGTCCGTCCCGGCATAGGCACGGACGCTGCCCTGGTGGTCCACCAGCGGGTAGACTGCGGAAGATGTAGCCGCGTCGCGGTAGCCGCCGCCAGGAAGGACCTCGCGCAGCATGGACTGGTAGGCATCGAACCGGTTCTTGCGCCACGTGCCTATGCCCTGGACCTCGGACTCCTCGTACTGCAGGCCGACCGGGCGCAAGGTCCGAGAGCGGTATATGCGGGAACCACCGAGTCCGTAGACGTAGCGTTCGTAACCCGTCTCGCTGTCATAGATGAAGTCGCCGCCGATGTCTTCGATGGAAATGCTGTCGGGCACCTCGGAATACATCCTGACCTTTTCCGGGAGCCCTGACGCGTTCAGTTCGTAGGCAGCCTTGCCCTGCCTGTCGAGCCACATGCGTCCCGAGGCGTCGTAGCTGTAGTATTCATCCCTACCTTGGCCGAAGGAGACGAGCGTCGGCCGGAACCTGTCCGCATTGTAGAAATAGTGGACAGAGGATTCCCCCTCCGCCTTCGTGGAGAAACGTCCGAAGCGGTCGTACCTGTATGCCCCTGCAAGAGGGCCTTGCGCCGAGGCAAGGCGGCCCCGGTAGTCGTAGGTATACGACGACACTCGCGTGACGTTCCCGGCTCCCTGCAGATTCCCGTAGTCGTGCGCCACGCCGTCCACGCGGTCCGACACAGGATTCGCGTAAGAGATAGCCTCGGAATACAATGCCGCACCACCCCGCGTATAGGTACGCGAGAGCGGCCGCCCGTGGATATCGTGCACGGAGCCGTAGGACGATATTTCCATGTTCCCGTCACTGCGCTGCGTAGTCAGCACGTTGCCGTAGGGACTGTAGGTATAGTCCACCCGCGCACCGCCGGTTTCCGTGGCGGATACAGGCCTGCCGTAGGAGTCGTACGCATAGGAGACGGTCCCCTTCGTGACGAAGGCCACGTTTTCCCATTGCGACCAGGACATGGAGAGCAGTTCGTCCGCCATGCTGTAAGAATAGCTTTTCCTGATGGCGACGGTTATCCCGCCGACATGCCGGACACTCCAAAGAAACGAATCATGCAAGTAATATATATTCATTACGTAAGAAAAGCAATGCTTTTTTGAAGTCTTTGTCAGGAATACTAGTATAATTCTCCACCTATCACTTTCCGCATTCCGGAGAATCCGCCTTTTTTAGCAAAAAACGACATTTTAGACATCCCGTCCATAACGCACATCACACCCTATCTTGAATCGCCGCCGAAAAATTTCTAACTTGGCGGGCCATGAAAGTTTCGAGCGTTTCCACCTTGATTATTGCGATGCTGCCAGCGCTTTCTGCCGGCAACGAAGTCATAGCCATGGCACCCGCCGCCGAACAGGCCCCCATCCAGGAAACAGTCGTCGAAACCATTCCCGAAAATAATTCCGAAATTGTCGTACCCGATTCTGCCGTAAGCGAAGCCGTCACGCAGGATCCTTCCGAGGTCGAAGCGGCCGAAGCCGAAATGGAATACCTGGACTTCAGCGGGGCGCATTTCCCGACCCTCCACGGCACCCTCCTCAATTCCCCCTACGGAATTCGCAAGCACCGCCTGCACCGGGGTGTCGATCTCCACCTCCACATCGGAGACTCCGTTGTCGCCGCCTACCCCGGCAAGGTCGTCGTCTCGAAATACAACAGGCGCGGCTACGGCAACTACGTGATGATCGAACATGCCAACGGGACGCGAACCCTCTACGGTCACCTCCAGAAGCGACTTGTAGAAGTGGGCGCTATCGTCGAAGGCGGCCAGCTCATCGGAAAGGGCGGAAACACCGGCCGCTCCAGCGGGCCACACCTGCATTTCGAAATCCGCTACGGCGAAGTCAACATCGACCCCGCCACCGTCTTCGATTTTGAAAAGGGCGAACTCCTCCCGAATACGGACCGCTACGCCCTCGCCCCCGCCATCGACAGCCACAACGCCATCCAGGCCGAACTCTCGAAGCACCGCTTCCACAGGGTGCGCCCCGGCGACACACTCGGAAAAATCGCGCAGATGTACGGGACGACCGTCGAAAAGCTCTGCAAGCTAAACAAGATTACCCGAACCTCCATCCTGAGGATCGGGCAAAACATCCAGTGCTCTTAATTCTATCCGCAATCCGGCGGATTACTTCTGCAGCTGCTTTACGCGGATAGGCAGCGCCTTCGACACGGGTTGCAGATTGCTCTTCGCATAGCTATTGACAATGCGCTTGTAAAGGTCGTTCACCGACTTGAACGTGAAACCCTTGGCCGTCTCACGCCACAGGTGCTTCGCGTGGAGTTCTTCCGTATAGTCGCGCAGGGGAACCGTGCTGTGGCCGTTCTCGTCGAAATAGGTGATGGAACCTTCCATGTTCGCACGGGTCACCTCGATCTTCGACTTGTCTCCATCGACCGTCTTCTGGACTTCGAACTTTGCGACGCCTCCGAGAATCGTCCCTAGGCGGAACTGGTTCGAGATGAAGTTCCCGAGCGACCAGAACACGAGAGCCTTGTTGCCCTTCTTCGTCTTGAATACGCCAAAGGGTTCGATCACGTGCGGGTGCGCGCAGACCAGGATGTCGGCGCCGGCATCGATAGCCTTCTCCGCCCTCGCGAGCGATTCCTTGTCCGGAAGCTCCGTATATTCCGTTCCCATGTGAAGGAAGGCGACCACGACTTCGGCGTTGCGGTCCGCCTCGGCGATGCGCTTCAGCCACTTGCCCTCGGAATCGAGCATGTCCACCATGTACTGGCGGTCATCCGGCATCTTCTGGGCATTCAGGCCGTAGGTAAAATTGAGGAACGCGAACTTGATTCCGTTTTTCTCGTCATAGCGGATCTGAGCCTGGTCTTCTGCGGTCCCGTGGATCCCGAGTACCATCATGGGCTTGCCTTTCCAGAAATCTAGCGTGTAGTCGACCCCCTTCGCCTTGCGGTCCATCGTATGGTTGGTCGCATGCGTCACGATATCGAAGCCCGCATTCACCTCGGCAAGCCCGACCTCCTCGGGCGAACCGAAAGTCGGATACGAGGAATACTTATCCTCGCGCGGAACAAAGACCGTTTCCTGGTTCACGCACGCATAATCCGCCGAATCGATATCGGCCTTCCATTTGGCAAAGAACCTGTCGAACACGCACTTGGACGCATCCTTTTCGCAGGCATCGTAGATGGCGGAATGCATCAGCACATCGCCAATGGCGAAGAAAGAAACCTTGGAGACCTGCGGGTCGGCAAAGGCCGACAACGCGGAAAACATAAGGATAGACGCAAATTTTTTCATAGGGCAGTTCCTCGATTCAGGGACTACCGAAAGATAATAAAAAAGGAATCATCCGCTTATGACGTCATCGCAAACGGCATCGTCGCAAATGGCATCGTCGCATATTGCGGCGAGCATGCGTTCGTGCGTGCAGACCTCGGGCGAAACCCCGTGAATACTACCCGTAGAATAGAACGACGTGCAGGCGCATTCGTGCGCATGGCAGCGGAAGCGTATGGCACAACCCTTGCAGTCTTCCTTGTCGCGACTGAAGAAGTCCAGGATATCGCGGGCCACCGCTCCGTTCCAGATTTGCGCTGGGTCGTCAAAGACATTGCCCAAAATGTAGGGAGCATCCGGCTTGCTCGTGATAAACCGCGTGCAGGGGAAAAGGTTCCCGTTCGCAGCACAGGCGACAATGCCCTCGGCCACCTGGCAACTGGACGTGCGGTGGCGCTGCCCAGTAAGCCTGAACTTCAACTTGTCCTGGATGGTTCCCAGGTAGAAGGGGACTTTCTTGCGCTTGAGTTCGAGCCAGAATTCGGCAAGTTTCACATACTCCGCAGCAAGGACATCGAATTCCTCGCCCGTCCACTTGCCGTCGAAATCCACGGCGGCAGTCATGTTCCTGAACCCCTGCGCCTGTATCCAGCGGGCCGCATCGGAAAGCGAGCGCATGTTGTCGCGGGTCACCACCGAAAGCACGACCGTATCGAGCTTGGTGAGCACAGGAATATGCGGTTCAATCAGCTTGAAGGAGCCCGCCCCGCCCACCTGCTTGCGGCAGATGTTGTGGTGCGCCTCGGGGCCGTCAAGCGAGAGGTAGATACGGAACTTTTCGCGCTTCAGGTACTCGATGATGTCTTCGTTCAGCAAGGTGGCGTTCGTGTTGACAGCAAAACGCAGGCGAAACTTCGGCGACGTCGTATTCGAAGTCGGCGGCCCGAGCAAAACTTCTTCGCCAAATCGTTCATGCACCAAGCCTTTCGCAAGTTCCACTCCCCTGCGGATGGCGTCCATGCAAAGTAACGGCTCCCCGCCAAAGAAAGTGATGTTCAAAAAACGCTGGTTCAGCGAAAGAGTGCGTTCAAAAGCAAGCCTAATCGCCGCCTCCATAATGTCACTCGACATCACCAGGCTGCGAGCCTCGTGGCTCACCTTGTAGTAGCAGTAGGTGCAACGCAGGTTACACCGCTCCGTTAAAGAAAGAACCAAGTTCATTGGCGAAAATTACTGCTTCGGTTCATCCATGCGCACCGGCGTATCCTCGATGACCCCCGCTAAAATCGGTCCCGGTTCTACAACCGGTTCAGTTACAACCGGATCGCCCGCAAGCGGTCCCGACTCCGTAGAAGAGGAAGACGGCAGGATTGCATCGCTAGAGGATGACGAACTAGAAGATTCCAGATGTCCGGTATCAATGTTGGAGCCCGATTCCGGTTCAATATATTCCGGCGGAATTACCTCGCCCGAAGTCACATCAAGCGAATCTATTTCATAACTGCTGGATAACGGCCTCGGCGCCATGCTGCTCGACGAAATTCCGCTCGTAGGTTCGATGCCGAACGAATTCGGACTTTCCTCGGAACTGCTGGATTCCGGCCTAATATCGCCATCACAAGGCATTTCCCCGCAAGTCATCTGCTCAGAGGAAGTGGGCTCTATAACATCTCCACTGGTTGCCGAAGTCGTATCGCATGCCGTCAGCGCCGCACTGGCAAGCACTGTAGCCGCCGACACCCCAAGCATCGAGGCGAGTTTCTTTTGCGTGGAAGGCGACCACGCTAGGTTCTTTTCCACCTTCTTTTTCGAAATGTCCATTGTGTCCTCCTATTTTATCACAATATAAATTAATAAGCGCCCACAAAAACGTCAAGAGGCTCAATTCGCAAAAATCCGTGAGAAAAGCACCAAAAACATGTCACAACACCGCATATTATACACTTTGTTTCATATACAAAACAAAGACCCCCGCTCAAGGCGGGGGTGACAATTCAGGATTGAGGTTTATAATTAAACCTTCAATTCTCCAGCATCAATGTTGCTCCAATCCGGAACGGCCTCAATGGCGGGACGCACTTCCTCAGAGACAAATTTGACAACCTGGCCCGGAGCGCGGCCCACGAACTTGCGGAGGTCGAGGATTTCCTTGAGCTTCGCTTCGGTGATGCCGAGCTTCTGGAACTTTTCGTTCTTCAGCACGCGTTCGAGCAAGTCGTTGTCCTTGCCCTGTTCCTTCACGACCTTGCCTGCTTCCATGGACATCACGCGGATTTCTTCGTGGAGTTCCTGACGGTCGCCGCCGTTCTTGACGCCTTCCATGATGATGTTTTCGGTGGCCATGAACGGGAGTTCGGCCATGATGCGCTTCTCGATGACCTTCGGGTAAACCACGAGGCCGTTGGTGACGTTCTCGGCGATGATGAGCATGGCATCCATGGCGAGGAACGCTTCCGGAATGGCGAGACGCTTGTTCGCACTGTCATCAAGCGTACGTTCGAACCACTGCGTCGCCTGCGTAAAGGCGGTGCTGTTCACCAGGGCCATCACGAAACGAGCGAGGGAGCAAATGCGTTCGCTGCGCATCGGGTTACGCTTGTAAGCCATGGCGCTGGAACCGATCTGGGTCTTTTCGAACGGTTCTTCCACTTCCTTCACACCCTGCATGAGGCGCATGTCGGTAGCGAACTTGTGCAAACTCTGAGCGATGGAGCTGAGCACCTGGTTCACGCGGTTATCCCACTTGCGGGTGTAGGTCTGACCGGTGATGGTGAGCACGCGCTTGAAGCCTGCCTTGGCGGTCACGCGGCGGTCCAGTTCCATAATCTTTTCTTCGTCGCCGTTGAACAGGTCCATGAAGCTAGCCTGCGTACCGGTGGTGCCCTTCACGCCGCGGAACGGGAGCACTTCGATGAGGAAGTTCAATTCTTCGAGGTCGATGAGCATGTCCTGAAGCCAGAGGCAAGCACGCTTACCGACGGTGGTGAGCTGGGCGGCCTGGAAGTGCGTTGCACCGAGCTGGGCCATGTCCTTGTATTCCATCGCAAACTTGGAAAGCTTGTCCATCACGCGGCAAAGACGCTTGCGCACGAGAATCATGGCCTGCTGCATCTGGATAAGGTCAGTGTTGTCGCCCACGAATGCAGACGTTGCACCGAGGTGGATGATGCCCTTCGCCTTCGGGCACTGGACGCCGTAAGCGTAAACGTGGCTCATCACGTCGTGACGGCGGCGCTTTTCTTCTTCTTCGGCGACTTCGAAGTTGATGTCCTTCTCGTGGGCCTTCAGTTCGTCCACCTGCTCCTGCGTAATCGGGAGGCCGAGTTCCATTTCGGATTCGGCGAGGTAAATCCACAGCCTCCGCCAAGTCTGGAACTTGTACTGCGGGCTGAAGATGAAACTCATTTCCTTGCTGGCGTAACGCTTGATAAGCGGGCTTTCGAACTGATCGCGCATGATTTATCCTTTTTTGAATTTTTGCGAGGATAAATTTAGAAAAAACTACCTGGCCGGGAGGGACTTCTGCATGCGGACGCAGTCAAATATCCCGCTCCGAACGATACTCCCGTCAATAGGCAATATTTCCCTACCGCATCGGGTATTCCTCGAAGGCATTGCTGTTCGCCTGCATGTCGTTTCCCTTCCAGTCGAAGAGCGCCGTTCCCCAGGCGCCGCTGAGCGTCGGTTCCCAGAAGAATGAGCCTATCCAGCGGTCCATTCCCTTCACCATCTCGTTCGTGCGCTTGCGCGAGCCGTCGAAATTGTAGTGGTTATCCTGGTCACCGCCGTTATATTCCGCGACGATGAATTCCAGATTCGGATAGCTCGAGGTGACAGTCTGGAAGAGCGATTTCCAGTTATCGGGAGCGCCGTCGCCGTAAGCCGTGTAGGCGGAAAATCCCATCACATCGGCAGGGACCTTCTGGTTCTTGAAGATTTCCGTCATCCACCAGGTGACCGTATTCGCCTGGCGTATGCGTTCAATATGCAGCACGGTCTTGGTATTCGGCGAGACTTCCTTGACCGCCCTGATGCCCGCCTTGAAATACTTGGCCGCGTTCGCCTTGCCGCTCGATGTCCCCATATCGCCGTTGATTGCGGTAGAGGCCTTGTCTACATTGTTGCCCCAGCAATCCGTCTTGCTGTTCGGCACGTGGACGAGAATGCCCGGCGTTGTCTCGTTGCCAATCTGCACCATCTCGGGAACCGCATTCACCTGCTTGAGCGCGTTCATCAAATCGAGGGTGTAGGCGTAAACGGAATCGGCGAGAGCGTCGGAGCTGTTCACCTTGCGCCAGCGTTCAGGGATAATCTGTTTGCCGGGATCGGCCCAGTTGTCGCTGTAGTGGATGTCGAGCAAGAAAGCCATGCCCGCGGCCTTGATCTTTTGCGCATAGGCGACGATATGGTCCTTGTCGCCGTAAGCCTCGGCATCGTGACCGCATTCCGAAGCGGCATAGCCGTACTTTGCCTTGGGACTCACGAATGTCTTGAGGCGGATAGCGTTGAAACCATGGTCCTTGAGAAGCGTGAAGATATCCTTCTCGGTGCCATCCACGTCGTAGAACCTGGTCCTGTTGCGTTCGTATTCCTGCACGGTCGAAATGTCGGCGCCCATGTAGAAGTCAAAATTGAGAAGCTGCTGGGTCGCGGAAGATTTAGGAGATTCGGACGAGGACGAGGGCGGAGGATTATGCGCTGAAGAGGTTTGCGGCTCGGACCCTGCAGACGAACGGGGCGGTTCAACCGCAGACGAAGAGCGCGGAGGCCTGTCTCCGGAAGATTCGGGAGACACAAAGTCGGAAGAGGATTGAGCATCGAATACACCCGACGACGGCAACAGCGCAAAATCGGAAGAAGATATCGAGGCAATCGCATCCGACGAGCTGCTGAAATCGGGAAGCGTAAAACCCGCGGAGGACTCCCCCACTATTTCGTAGTCGTAACCGGCACCGCTGTCGGAATCACCGCCGCATGCAACGAAAAGAACCCCAGCCGCAGCCATCGCCGCGACACACCCAAAACGGCACAAGTGCCGTACTCTAAAACAACCCTGTTTGTATCCCATGCCTTAAATTTAAACTAAAAGTTTGGCAAGCGGTGCGCCGGAACCCATAAAATCGTGCAAATAATTTAAATTTACAATATGCAACCGTGGAATTTGCTCGCATCCGACACTGTACAGGGCTTTATCGAAGAGGCCCTTACGCGCAAGTTGGATGCGTTGCAGGTTTCGACCGCACTGAACAAGCAGGGATACAGCAACGAGGAGCGCGCTGCTATCATGGACTACATGGCGCTCGTGCCCAAGTTCCGCGAAAAGTTCGCAAATAACGAGACCGCCCGCGGGATGTTCCTCTTGTGCGACAAGCTCGCGCTGGAACAGAGCACCGCACAAGATATCGGGCGCTGGAAGGCAAAACTCTGGCCATGCGGGAACGACGCGACCAGCGACGCAACCGAAAATGCAACTGGCACAGGCGCGGAAGTTCACGACCTGTGCTGCGGCATGGGCGGAGACAGTTTTTACCTGCCTGCGGGCCTAAAAGTGACGGGAGTCGACCTGGACGAAAACCGTCTCGCGATGTATAGCCACAACATGCAGGCGTTCGGGAAAAACGCCGAAACGATTTGCGCCGACGTGCGCTCCGTTGAAGGCGCGGACTACTTCACAATCGACCCGGCAAGACGCGCCATTGAAGGCGAGAACCAGCGCGACCTGAAGAACCTCACGCCCACGCTCGAAGAAGTCGTCGAAATCAGCAAGCATTACAAGGGCGGCATGGCGAAACTCCCGCCCGGCTACCCGCCCGCCGAAATCCCGGACGGAACCGAAATCCTCTACCTGGGCGGGCACGGCGACTGCCGCGAATGCCTCGTGCTCTTCGGGGAACTCGCAAAACACCCGGACACCGTCCGCGCAATCATTGTCGGGAAGGCGGGCGAAACGCTTGCAGAATGGACCCGCAGGCGCGACCGCTCGCTTGAGACCCTCGACGACGACCTGCAGGAAAAACTCGACCGGAACGACAGCCTCGAAGGCAAGGACCGTACCTACCGCACGGCGACGAGCCGGAGCGACCTGCCCCTCGGGGAGATTGGCAAGTACATCGCAGAACCCGCGCCAGTACTTATCCGGAGCCGCATATTCAACGAGGCGGCCCTCGCCCACGACCCGAATGCTCACCTGATTTCGGAAGGCATCGCGTATGTTTCGAGCGACAAGCCGCTCCCTGCACCGGGATTTTCCTGCTACGAAGTGCTCGCGCATACCGAAATCGCGACAGGAGCCGTCCGCAGCATGCTCAAGGAACACGACATCGGGAAAATCACGCTCAAGCTGCGCGGCGTAAAGCTCGACCCCGACGCCGAAACCAAGCGACTCAAGCCCAAAGGCAAGAATTCCGCAATCCTGTTCTACACCCGCTTCCGCGGCGAGAAAACCGCAATTTTAACAAGGAGATGCCCACCTTCGCGGGCATGATAACATGACCGTCAAACTTGAACAATCCTGGCTGAACCTGCTCGCCGACCAATTCGAGCAGCCATATTTTAAACAAATTAAAGACAAACTCCTGCAGGAAAAGGCGGAGCATCACGTCGTCTACCCGCCCGGCTCCAAGATTTTCGCAGCGCTCGACTACTGCCCCGTAGACAAGGTCAAGGCTGTCATCATCGGGCAAGACCCCTACCACAATCCGGGCCAGGCGCACGGGCTGTGCTTCTCGGTGCCCATGGGTATCGAGCCTCCCCCGTCGCTCGTGAACATCTTCCAGGAACTCCACGACGACCTGGGCATCACGCCACCCCCGCACGGCAACCTCGAAAGCTGGGCGCACCAGGGAATCCTTCTCCTGAACGCCTCCTTGACGGTGCGCGCCCACATGGCGGCAAGCCACGCCGGAATCGGCTGGCAGCAGTTCACCGACACCGTCATCCAGCGCCTCTCCGAAGTGCGCGAGAACCTCGTATTCTTGCTCTGGGGCAGTTTCGCCATCAAAAAACAGGCGCTCGTGGCCCCGAACCGCGGCCACCTGATTCTCACCGCGCCACACCCGAGCCCGCTCTCGGCCTACCGCGGGTTCTTCGGCTGCAAGCATTTCAGCAAAGCAAACGCATACCTCGTCAGCAAGGGTCTAGAACCCATCGACTGGAGCATTAAGTAACAACAAACGAACGGCTTTTTTATATATTTGCCCATATGACTAACAGAAACACCTTCGGACGACTCATCCTCTTTATCGTGCTCGGCCTCATCATCGGCGGAGTGCTCGGTGAATGCCTCGGGCTCCTCTTCGGGGAACTCGGCGAACTCATGAACGCGGGCGGTTACGACAACATCGTGCGCAACTTCTTCGTGGCCTCGTTCGACCTGAACCTCGGATTCCTCGGGGACAAGGCAAATCCGGTCGTCCTGGATCTGTACATGGTCAAGTTCGCGCTTGGCTTTGGTCTAAAGATTAACGTAGTCAGCATCGTTGGTATGATCGTGGCCATTTACATCATGAAATGGTCCGGAGGAAACCGGTAATGGAAACCATCAAGAATTTAAGCGCCAAGCTCGCCAGCGGCGAGACTTCGGCAGTCGCTCTCGCGCAGGACTCCCTTGCAAAGATTGAAGCTACCAAGAATTTGAACGCCTACATCAGCGTGCTGAACGAGCGCGCCCTCGCGAAGGCCGCGGAATCGGACAAGCGCCGTGCCGAAGGCAAGAGCCTCGGCGTGCTGGACGGCATTCCCGTCGCCGTGAAGGACAACATGTGCCTCGAGGGCACGCGCACCACGGCCGCATCCAAGATTCTCGACAACTTCGTGGCCCCCTACACTGCGACAGCCATCGAAAAGCTCGAAGCGGCAGGTGCGGTTATCGTCGGCAAGACGAACATGGACGAGTTCGCGATGGGTTCGAGCAGCGAGACCTCGTACTACGGGCCGGTGAAGAACCCGCTCGACGAATCCCGCGTGCCGGGCGGTTCCAGTGGCGGTTCGGCCGTAGCCGTTGCCAGTGGCACGGTCGCCTGTGCGCTCGGCTCCGACACCGGTGGTTCTATCCGTCAGCCCGCCGCCTGCACAGGCGTTGTGGGCCTCAAGCCCACCTACGGCCGCGTGTCCCGCTATGGCCTTTTGGCATACGCAAGCTCCCTGGACCAGATTGGCCCCTTCGGCACTACCGTCGCCGACTGCGCCACGCTCCTTAACGCCATCTGCGGCATCGACCCGCACGACAACACCACGAGCACCCGCGAACCCGAGGACTTCGGCGCGAAGCTCGATGCCGGCGTGAAGGGCAAGGTCATCGGCGTCCCGAAGGAATACTTCGCCGACGGTCTCGACCCGGAATGCAAGGCCGCTATCGAGAACATGCTCAAGAAGATGGAAGCCGAAGGCGCCACGCTCAAGGAAGTGAGCCTCCCGCACATCGGTTTCGCAGTCTCTAGCTACTACATCATCGCAACTGCAGAAGCCAGTTCCAACCTCTCCCGCTACGACGGCGTGCGCTACGGATACCGCAGCAAGGAAGCCCGCAAGCTGTTCGACCTGTACGCCAAGTCCCGCAGCGAAGGCTTCGGCAAGGAAGTCCAGCGCCGCATCCTTCTCGGAAGCTACGTGCTCAGCGCCGGCTTCTACGACGCCTACTACGTGCAGGCCCAGAAGGTGCGCCGCCTCATCACGGACGACTTCAACAAGGCGTTCGAAAGCGTGGACGTAATCGCAAGCCCCACGATGCCGGGCCTCCCGCTCAAGTGCGGCATGAACGAGTCCGACCCGATGGCCGTTTACCTCTCCGATATCTACACCGTGAGCCTGAACCTCTCGGGCCTCCCCGGCGTGAGCGTTCCGTGCGGCATGGCTGGAGGACTCCCCGTGGGCCTGCAGTGGATTGGCAAGCCGTTCCAGGAAACGGACCTGCTCAGCGTCGCCGCCGCAACCGAAAAGCTTGCAAAGTGAGTGTCGCACCGTCAAGTTTACTTGACGGTATGACCGAACGCAACAGCGGACGCCAAAGGCGGCAAACGCTGAACAAATAAAATCCTCTGCGGTAAACGCAAGTAATACGAGAAAGCCGACCCAACGGGTCGGCTTCTTTTAAGTTCATTGCAAACTCAGCACTAGTGCATCAAAATGTGCACGCCACCGTCTTCGTTATCCGTAAGGATCATGTAGTTGCTGCCGCCATCGAACTCGAACTCGAGCGGAGTATGGGAGACAATCTCGTACATCGCAGAACAATCCCTTTCCTTGGTTTCGATATTTATCGCGCAGATTTCATGAATGGATTTAAACAGGAGCCTTATCTTGAAAGTTCCCACCCAATCCTGCTCGTAGACGCGGCTACGTTCGCCGGGCTTGAGCGTCTCGCGAATCCAGGGAATCGTCGTATATCCATCCTCCGACACGATATCGAGCCCGACAAAGACACGCTCCGTCTTGTTCTCCACCTGGAGACGCGTCGAGGAATCGGTAAACCAGTGGCTGAGGCAACCCGTAAGGGTAAGCGCACAAAGAAGCAAAGCGATTATAGAAAAGCGTTTCATTACCTACCTCCCTGCGTCAGGGTTGCGCCAGCATCGACCTTCTCATAGCGGACGCCCGTGGCTGTCAGCGGAGCCTGCGTCTGCGACGACGTGGGCAGCGTTATGCCGGAGTTCTGGGGCGCCGCCTGCTTGTTTTTCTGCTTCACGGTATTCGTCTCGATGGGCGCCGTCGTACGGCCGCCGCGGCCAAAGAGGAATTCACCCACGGACTGCAGGTTGAACTGCAGCTCCGCAATCCAAGTTCCCTTCGCATGGAAGAGCCTGTCGTAGTCGGTAGCAGAATTGTAGCCAATGCGGAGCACGGGCAGTTCGATAGCCCAGCCGAACATCAGGTCATCCCATCCGTCATCGTACACGCGGCGGCGGAGGCATGTGAACTCGATGCCGACAAGGCGCGACGGGTCGGGATAATACTTGATTGCCGCGGAATGGAAACCGTCGTCCGGGAAATCGTAGGAGACTTCAGCGTAGAGCCTCTGGGCGAAAAGGTTCTGTTCCCAATGCACTCGGACAAAGTCTTCATCGAAACCGCCGATGACACGCTTGTAGATGGTGGCGTCGATATTCGGAAGGTAGGTCCTGATGCCCGAGGACTTGCCGCCATAAACGGGGCGGTCTTCAAGGTCCATCGAGAGGCGAATCGATTTCACGTTCGCACGATGAAGGCTTGCCTGGGCACTGAATTTCCAGTAGCGGAGTTCCGCCCATGTGTAGAGCAGCGAATCGTTTTCGGCCGGGAAAAAGTCGCCGGCAAATTCCAGATTCTGGTGTTGCATACCTGCAGCAACCGTCCAGTCGTGTTTAGCATCCGTAAACGAGATGCCCCATGTCGTCACCGAGCTCACGTGACCGAAATCGCTGTAGCGCGGGAAAAAGAAGAAGTCCTCGCCGTCCCAGCCGTAGCGGTCGAACCAGAGGAGAAGTCCCAGGAAATAGCCCTTCGAAATTTCGGTACTGGAAAAACCAGCAAAATGGTGGCGGAAGGCAAAGCCCTGGTGTTCGCCGAATTCGCTCTTCAAGGGAATCTGCGACGGGAGCGGCGTATAATACATGCCAACATCAATGAAAGAGCCTTGGCCAAAGAGCAAGATATCGCTCATTTCGCGCAGGTGGTCGTCACGCACCCAGGTTCCCGCACCGACAAGCGACTCAACCGAAATCGCATCGGCAAGCGAAGCCGTCGCCGCAAGCGAAAGCGCAATCGCCATACGTCTTAGTTTACACACAAATCGCATTATCCGCATTCCTCCTGTCACCTGCTAGAACACGACCAAATCGTTCTTGTGGATGAGCTCGTCGGGCACGTCCTTACCTAGAATCTCGTGAACCTGAGCCGTCTTCTTGTGCAACACGAGCTTGAGCGTCTCGCTGTCAAAACCGGCCACGCCACGCGCAACCGCATCGCCCGACGGGCTCAACACCTCGATGAGGTCGCCCTTGTCGAAATGCTTTTTGACGGCACACACGCCCACGGGGAGCAGGCTGGAATGCTTTTCGCGGAGCGCCTTCACGCCGCCCTCGTCCACCACCACGGCCCCGCGCGGAGTCGTAATGAAACTGAGCCAGCGCTGGCGGCTGTTGAGCTTTTTCTTGGAACCCGCAAACAGAGTGCCCTGTGCATTCTCAAAAATCACCTGGTGCGGCAACACCTTCATGCCGTTCGCAAGGAAGGCGTTTGCACCGCTACGCGTCACGTTTCGAATCGCTTCAAGCTTGCTACGCATACCGCCGGTACTCACGGCAGAGCCAGCCTCGCCGGGTTTCCCCGCAAGGGCGAGCACTGCAGGCGTAATTTCGGGCACAAAGCGGAGCAGTCGAGCGTTCGGATTCTTCTTCGGGTTGTCGTCAAAAAGGCCGTCCTCGTCCGTGAATATCAAAAGCAAATCGGCATCGAGGAACAGCGCCACGTCGCTCGAAAGCTTGTCGTTGTCGCCCACCTTGATTTCGGCGACCGCAAGCGAATCGTTCTCGTTGATAATCGGGACAATCTTGCGGGCTAGCATCGCCTTGATGGTGTTCTGCAAGTTCTTGTAGCGGGTGCGGTCGCGGAAGTCATCGGCAGACAAAAGAATCTGTCCCACCGAGAGATCCACCCAGCGGAACATTTCGCGGTAGGCGTACATGAGGTCGATCTGGCCCACGGCGGCGCAGGCCTGCTTTTCGGCAAGCACGGTCGGCTTTTCCTTGTAGCCCAGCTGGCTCATGCCGGTTCCCACGGCACCGCTTGTGACAATCACGACTTCCTTGCCCGCTTCCATGAGACGCGCGACAGAATCGGCAAGTTTCTGGATGTAGCGGGTGCGCACGCCGCCCTTTTCGGAATCCACCAAAATACGGGACCCGATTTTCACGACGATACGGCGGGCCTCATCAAGGATATTCTTACGTAGTTCACTCATTTTCGTAATCCGTATTCTTTACCTGCAAACCACCAGACGAATGGCATCCAAGCGGAGCTGCGGGTTTGCAACGATTTTCTTCCTGTCGAAAACATTCTTGCGCAACTGCTGGAGTTCAGCATTGTTCCCCGCCTTGCCACGCATGGTAAGCAGGTGGTTCACGCGCTGGTATTCCTGTTCCGAACGCGCCTCGACAGCTGCAGCAGCCTTCTCCGCGTATTCCTTGGCAAGTCCGTTCACGCACTGCTTTGCGACGGCGAGACCGCCATGTGCAAAATAGCGGATTGTCGCATCGACCGCCTTGTTTCCCTGCGGGACATTCACATCACGGACTTCCGCATTCTGCAGTTCCGCCAAGTGGGCCGACTGGTCCACGCCGGCAGCATCAACAAGCACGCACGCATAACGCGGACCGACAATGTCCGAGACGCCCCATTCTTCGGGCACAGGAAGTTCTATCGCAAAGTTGTATTGCATCATGAGTCCATGCAATCCGGAGCCAGGCCAGATACAGCACGCGACATTGCCATGGTTGACCCCCGTTTCGAAGTCGATCATGCCCTGGGCAAGCGGGTGTTCTAGGCTCATGAAGTCCACCTCGTCATGAACCATGGCCACCTTGCGGTCGAACGTCACCGTCAAGGAGATGCTATCGGAGCCCTGTTCTTCCTCTTCGCTCTGGGCCGCCACCATGCCACGACTCGGCATCCCGGCGATAGAACCTTCCTCTATCTGCGGACCCATCGTGATGATTTCACACCCGGCAACGGCACTCTTGTCGATTTCCAGCCCCCTGGAACGGAGCGAATCAAGCAACAGTTCACGCAGCTCGGGTTCCGCATCGATACGTTCGATTTCGTCGGTAATTTCTTTCGCCTTCTCGGGATTGCGGCTGTTGAATTCAAGCAGGCGATCACGGCCCTTCTCGATATTCTTGCGCATCTGTTCGCAGTCCTTGCGGACCTGAGGGATTACGTTTTCAACAAAGTTTTCAAGCGAGTGGCGCGGGTCCGCCAAGGCTTCGATGAGGCTATCGGTATACTTGAGGAACAGCTCTCCGCCACTCATCAGCGGGGCGCCGAAAGCGTTCAGGCCGTCGTTATACCAGCGGAACATCACCTCCTGGCCGGAGCCCTTCACGTAGGGCACATGCATCACGATGTCCTTCGTCTGGCCGATGCGGTCGAGACGGCCGATGCGCTGTTCCACGAGAGCGGCATCCAACGGAAGGTCGAAAAGCACCAGGTGGTGCGCGAACTGGAAGTTGCGGCCTTCCGAGCCGATTTCAGACGCGATGAGAAGATTCGCCCCGTTCTCCTTGCTGAAGTTCGCGGCAGCCTTGTCGCGCGCCATGATGGTCATATCCTCGTGGAACATGGAGAATGCGCCCTCGCCGAGGTAGTCCGTCAGGATAGATTCCAGCGCCAGCACGACCTCAATCGATTCACAAATCAGTAGGACCTTGTCGTTTGCATGTTCCTTGAGAAATTCCTTGAGCCATACGATACGTTCATCCAAGTCCCAGGCGTCCGAATATCGCGTGCAAAGGAGGCCGTTCTCCTGAATGTCCGTCGAGGCGTCCAGGTCCTTCTCGGCCGCAATTTCAACCATTTCACGATATTTCGGGTTCGGCTCCAGACAAACGGCATCCAGCTTGCGCTTGGGGAATCCGCCCACGCCCTTTCGCGTATTGCGGAACACCACGGAACCCGTACCCATGCCGTCCACGATGCGGCGAATCCATTCGCCCGCAGTCATCGACTTCGAATTTTCCTGTTCAAGCCAGGGACGAATCTTGGAATTCTTGGGAACCGATTCGTACAGGTCTTCCCAGCTCATCTGATGGTTGGGGTCGGTCGGCAGCTTGGAAAGGTCATTCACCAGCTTGCGGTAGGCCTCCTGGTCCTTGATGAACTCGCCATAGTCCGAGAAGCGGGCCGGGTCGAGCATCTTGAGGCGGTTGAACTGCGATTCGGGATGCAGCTGCAAAGGCGTTCCCGTCAAGAGGAGAACGCCCTTCGAGCGGGCGAGCACAGCGTTCGCGAGCATGTATTCGTGACTGGTAAAGCCATCTTCACAAACAAGATGATGGGCCTCGTCGATAATGGTCATGTCCCACTGCGTCTTGAGCAGGTCCTCGATCAACGCAGGCTGGCTCATCAAGAAATCGATAGAGACGATGATATTGTTGCTCTGCATGAAGGGATTGGGTTTCACCTCATCCTTTGCCACAGAAAGGAACAACCCGCGGATAAAGCCTTCGTCGACCAGGGTAAACAGCTGGTTGAATCGGCGTTTCATCTCGATCATCCACTGATGCTTGAGAGTCTCGGGCACAATGATGAGGGAACGCTGGACGCGGCCACGGGCGTTGAGCGCATGCCAAATCATACCCGCCTCAATCGTCTTCCCAAGGCCAACCTCGTCGCTAAGCATAAGGCGCGGAAGCATCGAGCTTGCGCAGGCACGATAGCAAAGGTAGTACTGGTGAGGAATCATGCTCACGCGGGGACCGATCATGCCACGCACCGGAGAGGACTTCCAGTGGCACAGAAGTTCCATGGCACGGCGCCTGCGTTCAAAAGCCTTCGAGGAAACATTCCCCGAAGACACCTCGTCCACCTTGTCCCGGCCAATCTTCATGAGGCTCTGGAACAAGTCGGATGGTCTTGCCATCTGCTTCGCCGTGAGGTCCGATTCCTTCATTTCGCGACCGCCGCGACCTACATAGATGACCACGCCGTCGACCTCGCGGACGCTTTCGACGACAAAGGAGACTCCCTTTTCGTTCTTGGCGGTTTCGCCCGGCTGCAATATAAAACGGTCAACCGGAGAAGAATCGACACGGTATATACGAATTTGACCAACTAGGGGGAAAGAAAACTGAACGGTGCGGCCCTGCACCTCGGATACAATTCCAAGACCCAGATCCGGCTCTGACTGGCTAACGAAACGTTGCCCCGGCTTAAACATACTCATAGGGGATAATTTAGTAATTTTCATAGAAAACGGCCTTCGAATTTTCTAACTTTGACATTGTATGAAATGGTATTTTATTGACGAGAGCATCACCGATGGAGAACGTAGGCAGGGTCCTTATTCTATCGATGAAATCCGCGAATTTGTAAACCAGGGAAAAATAACGGAAACAACGCTCGTATGGCATAGCGGCGAAGAAGATTGGAAGCCCTGGAGTGCCTACAAGGAGGAATTTTCCGCCCCCGACGATGCGGACCTCGCCCGCGAAGAACTTTTGGAGAATACTATAAAGGCCCTCGAAGAGGTCATGAAAAAAGAGCAATTCGCCAGGTACCGCTACGCAGGGTTCTTCACGAGAGCCGCCGCCTATATTGTAGACAACCTCATTCTCGGCTTTATCTGCGGAGGAATACTCTTCATTCTCTCTGCCACTGGAGTTGTCGACTTCCCCGCGCTCCAGGAAGCCCTCAACAGCCTCGCAGATTCCGCATCGACTACGGAAGCCGTGTCCAAGCTGCCAAGCATACGTGGAGTTTCCCTGTTCATGGGCATCTTGAACGTCATACAGGCGCTCTACTTTATCATTTTTCACGCCATCTATTCTGCGACCCCGGGCAAGATGCTTGTCCACATCCACGTGGAGACCCGCGAAGGAGCTAAAATCGGATGGGGCGGAGCCACCGCGCGCTACCTTTGCAGTATACTCACTCAAATGACCCTGTTTTTTTATGGACTCGGATACCTAATCGTTTGCATCGACCCAAGGCGCAGGGCGCTTCACGACTGGATTGCAAGGACATCGGTTGTCTTTAACGAAGAAGCCAGGATTTCCAAAGCACCCCGTAGCGAATCCAACGACGAGTCCAAGGAGAATTAAAAATGTACCGTTTTGAAGTTCACCAGGCAAAAAAGCCCCTCGAAGGCGAAGTCCCCGTTTCGGGCGCGAAGAACGCCGTACTTGCCGTGATGGCAGCAGCGCTCCTTGCCGATGGTGTTTCCGAAATCACGAACGTGCCGCACCTCAAGGACATGAAGACCATGAGCGACGTGCTGCGCGTCATCGGATGCCGCATCAGCGGCGAAGCCCACAACCTCAAAATCGACACGCGCGGAGCCGACCATCTCGAAGCCCCCTACGAACTTGTGAAGACGATGCGCGCAAGTTTCTACGTCCTTGGCCCGCTCGTTGCCAGGTTCGGACGCTGCCGTGTTTCTCTCCCCGGCGGATGCGCATGGGGTCCGCGCCCGGTCGACCTCCACCTCAAGGGACTCGAAGCGCTCGGAGCAAAGATTACGCTCACGCGCGGCTACGTCGAGGCGACCTGCGAAGGCAGGCTTCCCGGCGGCACCTTCTACTTCCCCATTTCGAGCGTGGGAGCCACGGTCAACGTGCTGATGGCAGCGACACTCGCCAAGGGGACGAGCGTTCTACAGAACGCGGCGCTCGAACCCGAAATCGACAACCTCGTCGACTACCTTATCGGCATGGGCGCCAAGATTCAGGGCCGCGGAACGCGCACCCTCACCGTGCAGGGCGTCGAAAGCCTCCGCCCGGGCAAAGGTTTCACGATTCCCGACCGCATCGAGGCGGGCACATACCTCTGTGCAGCCGCCATCACGCGAGGCCGCGTAAAGGTCACGAAGATTATCCCCGACCACATCGCCTCTACGCTCGACGCCTTCCGTGACATGGGCTGCAAGGTGAGTGTCGGTGCGGACTGGGCCGAAGTCGACGCCCGCAATGTAGAACTCAAGCCCATCACCATCCAGACGCTCCCCTTCCCGGGATACCCCACTGACATGCAGGCCCCCCTCATGGCGACCCTCGTCTCGATACCGGGCAACAGCGTCATCCAGGATACCGTCTATAACGACCGCTTCAAGCACGTGGCCGAACTGCAGCGTCTCGGCGCCGACATCCAGGTCAACGGCAACACGGCGACCATCAAGGGTGGCACCAAGCTCGAAGGCACCGAAATCATGGGTAGCGACCTGAGAGCGACGGCAGCGCTCGTACTCGCCGCGTTCATCGCCGAAGGCGAGAGCACCGTGAGCCGCGTGTACCACCTCGACCGCGGTTATGAGGATTTCGAGAACAAGATGGCTAAGATCGGCGGCGTCGTGATTCGCCACAGCGACGACGAAGACGACGATGCTTTTTGAGAAATAAACTTCGGCGATGAAACAAGTTTCTTCGTAAGCGTCTTAGTACGGCAAGGGAGGGCTCCGCCCTCCCTAAAACCCTCTCGTCACTCGAAACAAGTTTCTTCGTGGGCGCCTTACGGCGCGGACGCGGGCACTGCGGCGGGCTGTGATTCAGCAGGCGCGGCCGTGGAAGGTTTCGGCACATCGCGCACTACGGGTTCACAAGCTTCGACCGGGGCTCCCGAGGCCTTTTTTTCTTCACGCTCCAAAATAAACTGCAGCATTTCGGCGGCTTGTTCGAACTCGGCGGACTTTTCACAAAGTTTGTTCGCCAAGATCTTCTGCAAGTACTGCTTCTGCGATTCAATGTTGCATTCGTCGCCATAGATTCCCGCTAGCTTGAACAGAGCAGTGCAGGTTTTGCCCCCGTCAGGGAAACTCTGCGTCAAGGCATCGAGAACCTTCTTCGCCTTTTCAATCTGGTTCACTTCGACCAGGCAAAGCGCCATCCAGTAGAGCGAGTTTTCACCGAGCTCGCCAGATTTCATTTGTTCATAGACCTGCTTGAATCCCGTATAGGCAAGCTTGTATTCGCCACGATGGTAATCGGAACGGGCCGTATTGAACATGGCTTCGGCTTCCACGAGGCGTTCGGCCTCGCGTTCGACGCTATCCATAGAAATCGGGGCCTGCGGGGCGCCACTGACCACGACCTTCTTCGCGAGAATCTTGTCGGACTTTCCAAGCAGCATGTCGAGCCGGTAGATGATTTCTTCCTGGCGCGAATCGTTGCGTTCGGATTCATCACTCACACGGCGCGAAAGGATGGAGAGTTCCGCCATCATGCGCTTCTGCAGCAAGGCAGACGCTTCCTGCTGGGCAAGAAGTTCAGCCTTGAGCGAATCCACGCGCTTGCGGAGGTTCTTGTTGTCGGCCCTGAGCTTATGCATGGCGGAATCGAGGTTGCTGAGAACCGCAACCTGCACGTCCGTACCGACATTACGCATTTCTTCGGTGCGGAGCACCGTCATCTGCGAGCAGCCCGTAAGCGAGAGCGCCGCCAAGGCAATTCCTACTATGATTTTTTTCATATTCTACGAGTGTTGCTAGAAACTATGACTCTATATTGTTATTACGGCTGGATGTTCACGCGGAAGTTCGCACGGCGGTTCTGGGAATAGGCTTCTTCCGTTTCGCCCTGAGCCTTCGGAGCTTCCTTACCGTAGCTCACGGATTCCATGCGCTTGCCATCGATACCGTAGGTATTGAGGAATTCCTTTACCTTCATGGCGCGCTTTGCACCCAAAGTAAAGTTGTAGTCTTCGGTACCGCGAGCATCGGTATGGCCCTCGATGGTAATCGTGAAACGGGTTTCCTTCAGCAGGAGCTCACCCACCTGAGCCAAGAGTTCCCTGGCCTTTTCGGTAAGCTCGGAGCGGTCAAAGTCGAAATAGACATCCTCGCTCATGATCTGGTTGATAAGAGCTTCGAGGCGGGCGCGTTCGGCTTCAAGGCGTTCGGCTTCGAGCCGTGCCTGCTCTGCAGCGAGGGAATCCGCATTCAACGCGGGTTCCGCAGGAGCGGCGGGCTGCTCTGCAGCGGGAGCTGCCGCAGCAGCCGGGGCGGGTGCGGGAGCCGGAGCAGTCTCGGGAGGCGGGTTCTTCGAACACGCCACGAGGGCAAGACTCGCCACACAAGAAATCATCGCGAGTTTAAATGCGAATTTCATTGATTACCTTCCTTTTTTTGTTGTTTAATATCTTCGTTGAACCAGGACCACGTAGGCGCAGTGTTCTCGCCGCCCTGGGTAATGCGGGTCACGTTCGCGCCGTCGAACCGCATAATGTAAATCTGGTAAGTCCCGCTACGGTTGCTCGAAAAAGCAATCAGCTTGCCATCGGGCGACCAGGTCGGGTGTTCGTTGTTGCCCGCGTTGTTCGTGAGCTGCACGATGTCGCTCCCGTCAAGAGCGCAGGTATAAATGTTCATCTTGCCGTTGTCCATCGAGGTGTACACGATGCGGTCCCCATTCGGCGACCAACTGGCGCGCTCGTTGTAGCGACCCATGAACGTCACGCGGCGCAGGTCAGATCCGTCCTTCTCCATCACGAAAATCTGCGGGCTTCCCCCGCGGTCACTCGTGAACAGCACTTCGCTTGCGGTCGGGCTCCACGCGGGACTCGTCTGGTTGCTCTTCAGGTACGCAAACTTCCTCGCCTTGCCCGTTTCCATATTGCCAAGATAGAGATCCGTTTTTCCATCCACGGTCGAAGAAAAAAGGAGCTCCCCCGTCCTGGGATTCACGGCGGGACTGTAGGTCTGGTCAAACTGGGCGAATAGCGGATATTCCGCACCGCCGAACTTTTTCGCATACAGGCGCGGCCTACGCGTCTTGAAGTTTACGTACACAAGGCCTGCATTTCCACGCATCCACACGGGCATCATGCTGATAGTCGAGTCACGCGTCACCTGGCTGCGGTGGAAGCCGTCGTAATCAGAAATTACCACCTGCTTTACGCCGTCGATCTTGGAAACAAAGGCTAGCCTGGTCGTCGCAACGCCGCGTTCACCCGTAATGCAAAGAGTCGCCTTGTCGAAAAAATCGTGGACTGCGCGACGCAGATTTTTTTGCTTTACCGTGTAACTTTCGCCGAGGCGGAGCGTCTTCGACTTCGACACGTAGAGAAAGCATTCCACCTTGAGCAGGCCATCCGCCAGGGGAGAAACTTTCCCCGTCATGTAGTAATCCGCATGGCTACGGCTGAAAAGCGCAAGGTTGAACTTTTCAGAAGCGACAACGTCAAATCGACCGGAGAGATTCGCATCACGTGTAAGAATCTGGTGCGGACGCTCCTCAATCCATTCGATTCCAGGTTTTTCCTCGAAAGGCACAATGCCTATGGGAGTCGTCTTGAACACTGAAATTCCCACGTCGACGGCAATCGTATCGATAGACGCGAATACGCACGGCGCGGAGAATACCAAAAAAGCAAGCAGGACAAACAATCTTTTCATAGCGTCAGTTCGGAGTAAAGTTAAAATGCAGCACGAGGCTCGGGGCGCGGTAGTTCGGCGGCAGTTCGGGCACCTTCGAAATCTGCACCGCGCGCACGGAAAGGTGGTCCCACGCCTTGTTGCCCGACGACTTCTTGAGAATCACTGCGGTAATACCGCCGAAGCGGTCCACCTGGAACTGCACGGTTGTCTTCGCATCGCGGCCCACCTTCAAGTCCTTGGGCGGCTTAAAGTTGCTCATGATAATCTTCTTAAGCTGTTCGAGATAGACCTGCATCAGCGGATCCATGTCCACGGAACCCACCGGATTCAGACTCGGGGCCTCCACTGCAACGGGCAGGTCGAGATCGTCGACCGGGAAATCCTCCTGCGGTTCCGGTTCGGGCTCCGGTTCTGGTTCCGGCGGAACCTCTTCGTGCACCTCCTCGGGCTTCTGCTCCGGCTCGGGCTTAATCTCTGGCGGGAGTTCCTTGTTCACCTTGGGCTTCGGAGGCTCCTTGGGCTTCGGTGGCTCGGGAGGCCTCGGCTGTACCGGCTTCGGGGGCGGAGGTGGCTGGGCCACCTGCACCATCTCGAACACGGGAATTTTCTCGGGTTCAGGCTTCAGGTTCACGTAATGCAGCCCGATGAAGAACGCGGCAACGGCAAAATGGAAGACAACCGCAACCACGATTATCTTCACGAGCGTGGAATCCACGTCCGAGCTGAAGTACTTTATCCTTTCTTCTTCCTTGCTCATTTACCCGGTTTTTCTTTAGGATTCATCGTAAGGAACCCGAGTTTTGTCACGCCCAATTTTTGCACCTGCGTAACGACCTTCATCACGAGCCCGTAATGGACGTTCTCGTCGGAATTGATGACGACCGCCATCTCTCCGTTCCAGAGGGACTTGAACACGTTGTTGAAACTGCTGAAATCCACCTGCATGTCGGCGATGTAGATCTTCTCGTCCTTGGTGATGGACACCTTCAAAAGTTTTTCCTGCTCCATCGTCGGGGCTTCGGCCTTCGGGAGGTCGACCTTCACGCCCTGGCTCATGAGCGGAGCGGAGATGATGAACACGATAAGGATCGAGAACACGATGTCGATCATGTTCGTGAGGTTCATCTCCTGCTTGAGTTCTTTTCCGCGGCTACGCTTCACCTAGGCCTCCTAGCCGGCAACTTCTTCGAGGGCGAGCAGGTCGCCGCGCTTGAACAGGCTCAATACCTGGGAACCGAAGTTGAAGTACGAAATCTCGTTCTGGCCGTTGCAGCTCGTGAAGTAGTTGTAGCCCGCAGAGGCAGGGATAGCGACCACGAGACCGCCCACCGTGGTAATAAGCGCCATGGCGATACCCGGAGCGACGACGGAGAGGTCGGCAGAACCGTGCTGGCCAATCTGGAAGAACGCAATCATGATGCCCCACACCGTACCCAAAAGGCCGAAGAACGGGGCAAGGTTTGAACTTGTCGCAAGGAAGCTCAGGTAGCGGTCTTCGGTAAGGCGCAGGCCCTCGATAGAGCGCTGGATGGTGTCTTCCAAAAGCGATGCGCGGTGCTGAATGGAATCGTAACTCACAAAGTTACTGAACTTGGAGGCTTCCTTCAGCACCTCGGCCGTAAGGCGGCGGAGCGCACTGTCCTCGGCGGTCTCGCAAAGCCCCTGCAGCTGCACGAACTGCGTGACCGTGCTGAACTTGCGGAAGAACTCGGCATTCGCATGCTTGCTCCTGCGGTATGTAAAGAATTTTACGATGATGATGCCCCAGGAACCGAGCGACATAATGGCAAGGATGCAGAGAACCACGATAGTCGCGATATCGGACTGCAAAACCATTTGCACAAGAGGGATGGAATTGTTCAAAAGAACCTCCTCAGAAAAAATTCCGGGCGAAAACATACGCCCCGTGCACAATGTAGCAAAAAGATATTTTTTAGACCAACTTAAACGGGCAAAAAGCCC
Source organism: Fibrobacter sp. UBA3718 (assembly GCF_002371935.1). Taxonomy (NCBI): domain Bacteria; kingdom Pseudomonadati; phylum Fibrobacterota; class Fibrobacteria; order Fibrobacterales; family Fibrobacteraceae; genus Fibrobacter; species Fibrobacter sp. UBA3718. Next base: position 264,021 of record NZ_DFHR01000013.1, read on the forward strand.
CCCAAATTGTCATTCCAGCCCTTTCGGGTGAAAACTCTTGCGGTGCGCGGGTGTAAACCCGAATTTACGGATGCCGTCGAGATGCGCCTTCGTGCCGTAGCCCGCATTCACCTCGAACGCATAACCCGGATACTCTTCCGCTAATTTGTCCATAACGCGATCACGGAATACTTTCGCGAGGATAGACGCAGCGGAGATACTTGCAATGCGGCCGTCCCCTTTAACGATGGGCATCTGCATCTCGGCAGGGACACCCCGGATTTTCAGGTTGCCATCAACCGCAACGAAAACATAAGGAACCGGCGAGCCCGAGACTTCCGCAAACGAACTTTTCACTTCCAAAGGAATCTCGGGCAGAGGAGCATCGAGTCCCGGCATTCCGAGCGCCTGCAAAGCCCGCCGCATCGCAAGGAAATCGGCCTCCAGGATGTTCAGGCGGTCAATCTCTTCCACGCTCGCACTCGCGATTGCATAGCAGGCGCACGCGTCCTTCACGGCATCGAACATCGCCTCGCGCTTCTTGCGCGTAAGCTTTTTGGAATCGTTCAGTTCCGGCATGATATCGGGCGCTTTCAACACTGCCGCGCACGCCACCACGGGCCCTGCAAGCGGGCCCCGGCCCACCTCGTCGATGCCGACAACGACAACGTTTTTCCTTGCGCCGGTTTCTGCAAGCGAGAACAGGTCAAGCGTCTCTTCACCGCCAACAGATGCAGGGTCGGCGACAAACCTCCGCAATAGGTTCTCCCCTTCTACCGGAGTTTCGACATTTTCAAGGAATGCTGGCAGCCTGAATCTCATACCATTCCCTATAGACCCTAGTGAAGTCCAAGGCTGCCCGCATAGTCGCGGATGGTCTTCCAATATAGATTGTGTTCCTGTTCGAGCACGCGGCCCGCAAGCACCTCGGGAGAATCATTCTCGAAAACGGGAACCTTCACCTGCGAGAGGATGCGTCCCTGGTCAATTTCTTCGCTCACCAGATGGACTGTCGGGCCGGATTCCTTTTCATGCGCGGCAATCACCGCCTCGTGCACGTGGATTCCCCAGTAGCCCTTCCCCCCGTACTTGGGCAGGAGGGAGGGATGGATATTCATGATGCGGTCGGGCATACGGGCTATCATGCAAGAAGGGAGCGCCTTCATGTAGCCCGCCAGAATCAGCAGGTCAACGTCATACTTGTCCAGGACATCCATCATCGCGGCCTCGTAATCCGCGACAACCGGGTGCGTCTTGCCCGAAATATGGTGAACCGGGATGCCATATTCCGAAGCGTGCCCCACAGCTCCGCAATTCCCGTTATTGGTAATCAAGAACTTGCACTGGCAATCGAGTTCGCCAGAGCCAATTTTGTCGATAATTGCCTTAAAATTGCTTCCACCACCGGAAGCCATCACTCCAATTTTAAACATGGGGCCAAAGATAGAAATTTTTTTCTATTTTTGGGCCGTATGAAAAACGTCGATACTATTGCAGTTTTGGACTTTGGCGGGCAGTACGCCCACCTGATTGCTAACCGCGTGCGCCGCCTGGGCGTGTTTACCGAAATCCATTCCCCCGCCGCTCCCGTCAGCGAACTCGAAGGCGTGAAGGGAATCATCTACAGTGGCGGCCCGAGTAGCGTGTACGCGGCCGACGCCCCGGAATACAATCCCGAAATTCTGAACCTCCCGGTGCCCAAACTCGGCATCTGCTACGGTCACCAACTTATCGCCCAGCAGTTGGGCGGGCATGTGGAACCGGGCAAGGTCAAGGAATACGGCATCGCCGACCTGATTGTGGGCGACGAAAAGTGCCCACTTCTGAAGGGCCTCCCGAAGGCCAGCCCCATGTGGATGAGCCACGGCGACCAGGTCACCAAGCTCCCCGAGGGCTACAAGATTGTGGCCAGCACCAAGGACTGTGAAATCGCCGCAGTCGCTTTCGACAGCGACAAGCCCGAACGCCAGATTTTCGGTATCCAGTTCCACCCCGAAGTCACCCACAGCAAGTTCGGCATGAAGTTGCTCGAAAACTTCATCGACTTCACGGGCGCGAAGAAGACCTGGAACATGAAGAGCTACCTGCCGCTCATCACGCAGAGAATCAAGGACCAGGTCAAGGACCGCAAGGTCTTCTTGCTTGTGTCCGGCGGTGTAGACTCCACCGTTGCATTCGTGCTTTTGAACCGCGTGCTCGGGCCGGAAAAAGTCCTCGGCCTGCACGTGGACAACGGCATGATGCGCCTCGGCGAATCCCAAAAGATTATGGAATTCTTGAAGGCCGAAGGGATGAACAACCTCAAGGTCCGCGACGCCAGCGAACACTTCCTCGCTAAGCTCAAGGGCGTGACCGCGCCGGAAACCAAGCGCGGCATCATCGGTAAGGAATTCCTGACGGTGAAGGACGAGGAAATGGCGAAGCTCAACCTCGATCCGAACCAGTGGATGATGGCGCAGGGCACCATCTACCCCGACACCATCGAAAGCGGCGGCACCAAGAACGCCGACAAGATCAAGACGCACCACAACCGCGTGCAGGAAGTCTTGGACCTTATGGAAAAGGGCCTCGTGCTGGAACCTCTCGCCGATCTGTACAAGGACGAAGTCCGCGCCCTCGGCGAAGAACTCGGCATTCCGCACAACTTAGTGTGGCGTCACCCGTTCCCGGGCCCGGGCCTCGGCGTGCGCCTGCTCTGTAGCGAGGGCAAGCTTACCGACGACCTCGTGAAGTTCGAAGACGTGAAGGACACCGCCGGTCAGTCCCTCGCCGACTACCTGAAGGCGAACAAGATTGCAGGCCGCCTGCTCCCCATCAAGAGCGTGGGCGTGCAAGGCGACGGACGCACCTACGCGCAGCCGTTCCTTATCACCACTCCGGGTCTCTCCTGGAAGGATTGCGAAAAGTTCTCCACCGAACTTGCGAACCGCTTCAAGGCAATCAACCGCGTCATCTACCAGATTGGTAGCGTGGCCGATGAAGACCCGAAGCTTGTGGAACAGTTCGCCACCCGCGAAAACTTCGATACGCTCCGCAAGTTCGACAACATTTGCACCGAATTCCTGCAGGCAAATGACCTGTACGAAAAGATTTGGCAGATGCCGGTCGTTCTCGTGCCGCTCCGCACGGCGGGCAAGCCCTGCATTGTGATGCGCCCGGTGAACTCCACCGAAGCCATGACCGCAAACTTCGCCGAAATCGACCAGGGAATGCTGGCTGGACTCTGGCGCAAGTTCGAAGCCGAAGGCGCTGGCAGCCTGTGGTACGACGTGACGCACAAGCCCCCCGGAACTATTGAGTGGGAGTAAACAGCAAAGCGCAGTCGCAATGGGAGTAGATCAAACAAATGCTTACTCAAAAGCCGAATGAGACAAACCCATTCGGTTTTTTATTTAGTCTGCAAGGACGAAAAAACCGGCCCCGACAATTCGGAACCGGTTTTTCACTGAGCTATGAAGGGCTCGAACCTTCGACCCACGCCTTAAAAGGGCGTTGCTCTACCAACTGAGCTAATAGCCCGAGCAGACCAAATATACGAAAAAAACGCTTTTTTGTAAAGGTCGGCGGTTCGTTTTTTGCTTTTTTTGTAAATTTAGCACATGAATCTAAAGGGTAAAGTCATTTCGTTTGTCGCATGTGGATTGTTGTCAACGACAAGTGCAAGCGCATACTTTTCCCAAGACGACCAGGGAAACGAAGTGTTCTCTTTCATGAGCACTTTTGACAGTCCCCGTAACGCGGCCCTCGAAAAATCAGCAGCGGCTGTTCCCTCCACCGACCCAACCGTTGTTCAAATCAACCCGGCAGCACTGCGCATGCCGGACGGAATCAAGCGCATCGGTGAAATCCACTGGCAAACAGGCGACATGGCAGACAACCAGGGGTCCATCTCCTACACGTCCACCTACAAGCAGTTTATCTACCAGATTTCATACAACTGGCTCGACTACGGAACAATCAACGGCTACGACGAATACGGAAACGAAACCGGGAAGGACTACAACCCCTTCAGCCAGCTCGCGACAGCAACCATTGCGTTTCCGATGACCCACATCCACGTCGGTGCTACAGCCAAGTTCGCAACCGAAACTCTCGCCGACGACAAGGGCGACCGCACTGCCTGGGGCGCCGCCTTCGACTGGGGCATCTCGTGGCAATCGTCCAGTAAATTATTCGGATTCGCTCTCACGGCGCGCGACTTCGGTTCTCTCCTTCGGGACTACACCGACGATTCGCAAGACGACTACTACCCAATGTCGCAGACATTCACCATTGCCGGGTATTACAGACCGGTCATCCTTCCGAGGCTCACCGTCACAGCCGCGAGCGAATTCCCGCGTTATGCGGAGTCCCGCCTAGAACTTGGCGGGGAATACGCTCTTGGCGGAAGCTTCTTCGTCCGCGCCGGTTTCACCCGCGCCTGGCTCGACATCACCCGCGACTTCAAGCAGCTCATCTCGGCAAGCAGCAGGCCCGACGAATCCCAGTCCGGGCGCATGCTCAGTGCGGGCCTCGGCTACACGAGTCAACTATTCTCCCTCGACTACTCCTTCTCCTACCTCGCCCAGGGGCTCGGTTTCGAGCACCGCATCGGTCTTCGCGTAGGGCTGTAGCGGAGTGACCCATGCGGCAGTTCGATGTTTTTGTATGGGGCGACAGGATGGCGCCTCCCTTCACGGACAAGGCTCTAGGGTGGTTTTCCACAGACAGATTTAACGAACAGCTTTTAGATAGCGATGCCGAATGGATCGTTTTCGCCCACAGTTCCATACAAATCGACCGCAAATTCCTGAACGACCTCGCCGAGACAATATCCTCGTTTCCTATGGTCGACGCATTCGCCCCGCGCATCCACGACACGACTACCGGGAAATTCCTTTCGGGATTCAGGTTCGACAAGCGCACAGGGATTGCTATGCTCGAAGAAAACGCCCCGCTCCGATACGTGGCCGCGCCGCACCCCTATTTAGCAGCATTTTCGCGCCGCATCGTCCAGCGCACCGGCAGATTCGATGACGAACTCTCGACGGAAGAACAGCTTGCAGATTATTCCTTCCGCATGCTCCATGCCGGAGGATCGATGTTTTCCGTTCCCTACCTAGTCGCTTCGGGAACAGCCGCAGGAACCCCCTACGGCAACATCAACGACCTTGCCTACGCCATGGTCAAATCATTCGGACTGTGGAAATCACGGCGGTTTCTGCTGCGACATGCCGGTTGCATCCACCATTTATGGGCCAACCGCAGGGCCCTGCAAGAAAAACGCGAAAAAGCAACCCTTCTCAGTAAGCTAAGAAAAGAGAGTCTAGACAAACTTTTCTAGGAACTCGCAAACACGGCTTGCAAATTTTTCCATGGAACAGCGTTCCAGCAAGGCTTTCGCAGCCGTTTCTTCAACGACATTTTCGCCAGCAAGCACGCGGTCAAGAACTGCGGCATAAGCCTCGGCATCGGTCGGCGGATCAACAAGAGGGCATACGCCAGCAAGGTTTTCCCTGACAGCCGACGTCGCGGCCCCGACCGCAGGCGTGCCACAAGCGATAGCCTCGATAGGCGGAAGCCCGAAGCCCTCCAGAAAACTCGGATAAACCATCAAGTCGGCATGGCGGTAGAACTCACGCAATTCCAAAGCTTTGAACTCGTTAAAATGGAACACGTTGTAGAGTTTCTTCTCGTTCACGATGTTCCTGAGCCGCTCCGAGAACTTGCCTACACGCACGAAGGCCACATCGGGACGAAGGCGAGCCATTTCGAAATATGTATCGATATTCTTGCGCGGCTCGTCAAGGCTCACGTTCAGGCACATGCCCTTGTAATTGCGCATCCCATGTTTTTTGCGGAACGCGGCACGTTCTTCCTGTGTCATGGGTGAATCCGGCATATTGAACAATGCGGAATCAATCGGGCAGCCGATTACCTTCCCCGGCGCATCAGCCATCTTCTTGCCAAAATACTTGGCAGCCTCGCCCCGGGTCCATTCGGAATTATAGACAAAAGAATCCGCGCAGACTGTCGGACGAATAAAGAACATGTTCAACAGCCTGAACTTGACACTGTGCGGGTAGAGCGTCTCGGCAAACGTATCGTGCACGAACATCACCGATTTAGCAGACGGGCATGCCGATTTTGCCATGGGGACCAGGAATCCGAGTTCCGGACGGATAAAGAACACGATATCCGGGGCAATTTCGCGCAACACCTTTTTCAGGGGAGAACGGAATGCAAAAAATCCCGTATAGAGCGACTTCGCCCATACCTCGTGCGCCGTAAACCCGCGAGTATCCGCGACCGACATCTTTGCCGATTTTTCCGCATTCACCTCATCCGGAAAAAACTTCGGTGTCTTGAGCCAAAGCACATGCGCATCGAACTTTCCGCATACGGCATCGAGCAAGTTCATGGTCAAACGGCCAAAACTCGTGCGTTCGTTCTTGTCGCAAATAAACACTATCTTGGGCATGCCGGGCATATATCGATAAAAATAAAAAAATTAACTGCATGGCATAAGCCCAAATAACAAAGATTGCTATATTCGGATTATGGCCAGAATCTGCGTAGTCCTTGCAACCTACAACGGCGAAAAGTATCTTTCGAAGATGCTTGATTCTCTCGTGGCGCAAAGCAGGCCGGCAGATGTCATTATCGCGGTCGATGACGGTTCAAAAGATTCGACATGTGAAATTCTTGAAAAATACAGAGATACACTCCCCCTACAAATCGAAGCGCTCCCGCAAAATACGGGCCATCGTGCCGCATTCTCGCATGCGCTCACCCTCGCCCAGAAGTTTATTACCGAAGACGACCTGATCGCTCTTGCCGACCAGGACGATGTCTGGCTCCCGCAAAAGCTCGAAGTTCTAGAGAAGAAAATCGATTCGACCAAGACCTCGCTCGTCTTTGGCGATGCCGAAGTTATCGACGGAGACGGAAACAAGATTGCCGATTCTTGGCGTGAATTCGCAAAAATCGAGAAACACATTTCTATCGAGCATCAAATCGCCGGCATCAACAACGTGACCGGCTGCATGTCGCTTTTCAGGGTTTCCCTTCTGGATGCGGTACTCCCTATTCCCGAAGGAGTCTCGGTTCACGACCGCTGGATTGCGATGATTGCCGATAAAAACGGCGGAATAGCGGCAACCGACGTTTCCGTCATCCAATACCGCATCCATGGAGCAAATGCCGTAGGCGGTGTTCCGGACAAGTCAATGCGAAAGACACTGGAAGAACGCATCCGTTGGGTAGAGACTTTGCTCACCCACAGGGAACGACTCAAACTGACCGAAGCAGAGATTCTGTTCGCAAACGAGCTGATAGATCTTTCCAGAACTCGTCTACAGAAACCGCTCGTTCTCTCGAAACTTCCCTGGATTATCCGCCACCATAGAAAGCTGTTCCTAAAAGACTCGCCCATCAAGACTTTAAAACGCGAACTGTTTTCTGCAGTAGGGCTTCCACTCGCCCATAAAATCTTTGGTAAAGACTAATGCGTATCGGGATCGACATAAAGTGCTTGCGCTACAACAATAGTGGCATCGGCCGCTATCTTACTCAGTTGCTCAATGCACTCCAGGAAATCGACTCAAAGAACGATTATTTTCTCTTTTCGCAGCAACCCATAGACTACCCCCTTACGAATCCCCGTTTCAAGGCGTGTCCGAATCCAGGCAACAGGCTCTACAAGAAACTGCCAGGAATCTTATGGCAACAGAAGGTTCTACCGCAATTGCTGGACGAAAACCTCATTGACCTTTTTTGGGGCCCAGAACAGACGATTCCCTTACGGAAAACCAGATGCAAGAAAGTTCTGACCGTACATGATTTCGTTTATCGGCGTTACCCCGAAACCATGCGCCGCTCTGTACGCTGGATCAACACCCTCATTGGGGAGAAATCTATCCGGTACGCAGATTTCATCGCAGTCAACTCGGACTTCACCCGGCAGGAACTCCATCATTTCCTGCCAGATTTCCCGATGGAAAAAGTCAAGGTCATCGCATGCGGCATCAGCAACACGCTCCCGCCGCCACCCGCAGAAAGAAAGAAGCAGTTCCTTTTTGTCGGAAGCCTGGAACCCCGCAAGAACCTGAAGAACCTGGTTGTCGCTTTGGAAAAATTGGCAGACAAGGGAATACACGTCCCCCTGAACCTCACGGGCCCCAAAGGCTGGAACAACAGCAGCGAAAACAAACTCATCCAGAATTCAAAAATCGCAAGCGACATCCACCACCTCGGATTCGTCAGCGATGAAAGACTGCAGGAACTTTATTCAACAAGCGCTGCAGTCATATTCCCTTCTTTCTATGAAGGATTCGGCCTGCCTGTCCTAGAAGCCCTTAAATGCCGCACCCCCGTACTCACATCAAAAGATTCCGTCATGGAAAGCATCGCAAAAGGGTGCGGAATTTATTTTGACGCACATGATCCCGATTCCATTGCCGCCGTCATCGAGTCCTTCCTCAATAAAGGCGAATTTGAAATTCCCTTAGACAAGGAAAAGGAGCGCATCGAGATTCTGAATCAGTACCAGTGGGAAAATTCAGCCCGATTGCTGCTACAGGCATTCGACCAGCTAGTTCCATCATGCGAGGCAGGAAAATGAAAACCGCCATCATCCTCGTCACCTACAACGGCTGGGAAATGACGCAGAACTGCCTGCGCGACCTTTCCGCACAGTTGGCAGACAAAAAAAATTATGTTGTCGCCGTAGCCGACAATGCCAGCACAGACGGAACTCCAGAAAACATCAGAAAAAATTTTCCTTCGGTCCATGTATACCCATGCGAAGGCAACCTCGGGTTCGGCAGGGCCAACAACCTTGCCATCCGCTCTCTCATTCGCGACGGCGAGAACTTTGACGCAATTTGCCTCCTGAACAACGACACGCGATTCGACAGCCAAATGATTCCGCAACTGCGAAACGCACTCGACCAGCAAATTAAAACCTGCAAATACGCCATCGTCGTTCCACGTGTCCAAAATCCCGACGGAAGCGAACAGCCCAACTACTTTGCGGGTCTCGGTCCCGAAGGAATCGGGAGCATTCCCTTCTTCACAAATGCTTTCCGCAACGAAGCACAGGCGGCAAGAATCTTGCAGGGCAAGCCTGCATACAAAGGCGGCTATGCCGAAACGCACTGGGCAAGCGGGGTCTGCTGGATGCTCGGCAGAAGCCTCTACGACGAGCTCCAGAAAGAGGGCGAATTCTTCGACGAGCGGATTTTCATGTATTACGAAGATGCAGACCTTGCCCTACGCGCACGCAAACTGGGCGCACGATTCTTCATCTGCAACAAAGTCGAACTAACCCACCTCGGAGGCGGCTCATCCGAAGGCAACCTCAAGCGCGCCCTTCAGCACGACCGCGCCCAGCAATACGTATTCAAGAAGCATTTCGGATTCCGCGGATACCTGCTGTCGAAATCGTTCCGCTTCTGCCGAAGCCTTGTCCGCATCGCGGCAAGCCTTCCCCGCTGTCTCGGGAAGAACGGTTCGGGAAATCGCGCCTACGTCAAGCATCACTTAGCCCTCCTCAAGGAGGCTCTATGGTAACGCTTATGAAATATTTAACCCTGCTCATCCTTCTTGCAACAATATGCGCAACAGCAAGTGCGCCCCCTACGCCTGCTCACTTCACGTTTGTCGACTCCGCACGCAACCACGAGGTGAACATCCGGGCGCAACTCGTCGATTCCGTCGCCATCACGAACTTCGAGAATGCGCCAACGCACTACGACAACGAGATGTCAGTCCGCCTTTTCCTGGACGGACACTTCACGGACGCTTTTCATTTCGAAGCCCAAGTCAACGTAAACAACGACTTCACCAACAGGGAAATCTTCGACAACTTCTACAATCCGAACGAAGGCCTCCCTTACAACAAGCAGAGCGAAAACAGGCGCACGTGGGACCAGTTCGCAGCCAAGGTCGATTACACGCTCAAACCGTTTACGCTGCTAGCCGGATTCGACTACATCGAATTCGGACCCGCGCGCCACAACCATGTCATCCTACGCGGAGACAGGTCGTTCTACCGCCCATGGCAGGATTCTTCGAGCCGACTGTGGATTCCCGCCCCCACGCCCTACTTCGGCTACAAGTTCTCGATTGGCCCTATAGACTATACGCAATATGCAGCCAAGTTGTTCGAAGTAAAAAACAAGGGCAAGTACATGCATGCCCACAGGCTCGACATCAGCCTTCCCGCACGCATCACGCTGGGGCTTTCCGAAACCGCCATTTACGGTTCTACAACGGAACCCGCAAACACCAATCCCAATGCCGATGCCGACAGCACCGACCGCGACTTCGAATGGAATTATGTCATCCCGTTCATCATGTACAACTTCCAGGAACACATACAGGGAGACCAGGACAACATCTCCCTCGCGTTCGACCTGAGCGTCCGCACGATACCGCACTGGGAATTTTACGGCGAACTCCTCTGGGATGACATGAAAACTCCCACAAGCATGTTCGATGACAGCTGGTGGGGCAACAAGTGGGCTGCGACAATTGGCGTCGCCCGCGACAGCCTCTACATCGGCCCCGTCCGCCTCGACATGTTCTCCGAATACACGCGCATCGAGCCCTGGGTTTACACGCACCACAAGGGCGGAGGCTATACCTATGCCAGCTACTCGCAAGACCTCGGCAGCGACCTCGGACCCAACAGCCAGGAAATCCACACCGAGCTGAGCGCTTCATACAAGTTCATAACGGCGACTCTATTTGCAAGCCAGGTGGCAAAGGACACCGCATTCGGCGGAAACATCGACGACATTCATGGTCCCCAGGATGCCATAGATAAGAAGTTTCTGAACGACGAGACCACCCAGAAATACACCGAGCTTGGCGCAAGGCTTTCGCTTTCTCCTTGGGGATGGATGGATTTCCGAGCCGGATACGCCCGCTACTTCGGCGACTACAAGGGTTACCGCGCTTACGCCACCGGCACCCTGCAATGGTAGGCCACAACAAAACCTAGAACAAGGACTTGAGTTCTTCGTCGCTCTTGGCAGCAATCGCCCGCGCTTTCCATTCAGGATCAAGAAGCATTTTCGCCAACTGCGCAATCACGAGCGTATGCGCCGTGGCCGACTCCGCGGGCGAAAGCAACACGCACAAGAACTGAGCCCTTTCGTTACCTCGCGTATTCACACCGGCAAAGCCATCAGGGCAAACGGCGAACGCGGCCAGCGGCTCAGCGAGCCCTTTTACGCGCGTATGCGGCAACAGGAGTCCATCTCCCATGTAGATTCCCTGCGCAACCCGTTCGCTCAGGCTATTCCACACGGCATGCGCATCGAACGAGACTCCCGAGTGAACAAGGGCGTCATAGGCAAAACCAAGCGCTCGACTAAAAGGCTCGGAAGCAGAATATTGCTTAAAATAGAGCGGGAGCATGGTTCTCGACGCTGAAAATCTAGCCGTTCAGAGCCTTCTCGATAAACTCGATGGCCTCGGGCTCGGTCGCCTTCGCAATCTTCTTGAATTCGCCAAACAAAGTCCGAAGTTGTGCCTTTCCAGGTTCGATATACTGTTTAAACTTCTCGATGCCCTTCACCTTGCTGAGGAAGCAGTAGGCGCCCAGCGCCTGCATCACGCGCTGCAAACTCGCATGGATAAAGCTCTCCCACGCATCTTCCTTGGAATAGGCCTGCACACGCTTGTTCTGCATGCGCCAGTATTCGTAAAAGTCCTTGATCATCGAAAGAGGCAAACACACATACGGGTCCCAAAGGAGACTTGCGATATCATAGAATGCCGAACCGCGGCGCGCACCCTGGAAATCGACAAACGCAATTTCGGAATTCGGACGCACCATGATGTTCTGGCTCTGGAAGTCGCGGTGCATGAGCACCTTGGGCTGTGCATCCACAGAGACCGCCAGAAGCGAGTAGAAGTTCATCACGCTCTGCGGAATCTCGGTAATCCCGCAATGGGCCTTGAGGAAATTGTCCGTAAAATAATCCGTTTCCCACTTGAGGGCGGCAAAGTCAAACCGGCGAATCCAGAGTTCCGTGTGGCTACTGAAAATCGGCTGGCTCGCCTCCTGCCACTTCACGAGGGCATCGATGACCGTCGGGTAGATAATGCGCTCGTTGCCCGAACGCACACCCGGGCTCACCGGAGAAACCTCGTCCAACAGGTTACGCTTGCCCAAGTCCTCCTGCAGCACCTGGCACGAACTTTCATCCACGCAGTAGACGCGCGTCACCGGCAGGCCAAAATCGCGGAAGGTCTTGGAATAATCCACAAAATGCCTAAAGTCATCGTTCACTTCGGCACAGACCTGCAACACGCACGACCTGGAACCTTCGGAAATGCGGAAATACCGGCGGCCCGAGCCCGCACCCGCAATCGAGGAGACGGTAAAATTCTCGGAATAGCCGCGAGAAAGCAGATAGTCTTTAATAACAGGAGAAATTTGCAAGGATTCGTTACTCATGATTTTTAATATAGCAAATATGAAAATTTAGTCATCGGACATTGGTCATTGGCTTTACGAGAACTTGATTCTCGGGTCCACGAGCGTGTAGAGGATATCGCTGAAAAGGCGCCCCACCATGGCCATGAGACTGCTCAAGAAAATAATGCCCATGACCACGTTGTAATCGCGATTCACCATGGAATTGTAGTACAAAAGGCCCATGCCGTCGATATCGAAGACTTTCTCGATAAGGAGCGCACCCGCGAACATGAGTGTGCAGATTTCGGAAAGGCGGGTCGCAATCGGAATGAGCGCGTTACGGAGCGCGTGGCGAACGAGCGCTTGGTTGAAGCTCATTCCCTTCGCGAGAGCGGTGCGCATGTAGTCCTTGCCCAGTTCCTCGAGCGCGGAGTTCTTCATGAGGAAGGTGAGGAACGCGAACTCGCTGATCATGTAGCAGAAAATCGGGAGCACCAAATGGTGCCCGAGGTCCGCAACTTTCCCGAAGAAAGTGAAGTCCTCGAAGTCATCGCTCGTGAGGCCACCCAGCGGGAAAATATCGAGATACGACCCGCCCGCAAGGAAGATAATCAGGAGGATACCCAGGGCATACCCCGGCATCACGTAGCCCGAGAAAATTACGCCCGAACTGAGGGAGTCAAGTTTGCTCCCGTGATGCACCGCCTTCCAGAGGCCGAGGGGAATACATACAAGGTAACTCAGGAAGAACGACGTGATTCCGAAGAAGAGCGATATCGGGAAACGGCTCACGATGACGTCCCATACCGGGAGGCCGTAAGTGTAGCTCGAGCCCAGGTCCAGGTGCAGTACGTTCCAGAGCCAGGTCAAGTAGCGCTTCCAGGCGGGCTGGTCAAAACCGAAGTACGCCTGGATTTGTGCTATCTGGTCGGGCGAGAGAGCCTTGGAGGCATCTACCCCACCCTTCATGGCGGCGGCCTGCTGCGCACGCGAAATCATTTCCTCCACGGGGCCGCCCGGCAACAGCTGGATGAGAATAAAGCACACCAGCGAAATCCCGATGAGCGTCGGGACCATGAGCAGCAAGCGTCGGAGGATATACGAGCGCATTTACCTCATCTTTCCGGAACGGAGAACGTCCATCATGTTGAAGGGTTTGGCGGTACCGGCGGCAATCTGCTCGGCGAGGAAGTTCACGGCATCTACAGTGCCCTCGGCGTAAATCTTACGGCCGCACACGTTGTGCTGGAACTCGAAATGCACCGTACCGTCGGCGCTATCGAGGCTGTACGTGTGGAAGGCGTGACCGCCGAGGTATTCCTCGGGCACGTGCATGCGTTCCATCTGTTCTTTTTCGTTGCGAACCTTCTCGATATCGTCCACGGAGAAATCGAATCCCATCTTCTGGAAATCTCCCACAACGGCCTTCGCCGTACCGCTCGTGTCGGCCTTCGTCTTCTGGTGGCTTTCCACAACGGAGAGCTTGTAGCCACTGAACGCCGTCGGGAATTCCTTCGCCAGAAATTCAATCATCATCTGGAAGGCGACAATCTGTTTGGCCATGTTCGGGGCAATCACGCTCGGGTGGTTCGCTTCGGCTACGAGTTTCGCAAGCGCCTCGCGGTCACCGCCGGTAGTACCCATCACGAAGGGAATCTTGTGCTTCACGTAGAATGCGGCGTTGTCGTTTACAGCCGTCGGGTGCGTGTAGTCGATGCAAATCATTTTCGGGTACTTGGCCAGTACCTCGCCAATGCGTTCTTCGCGGTTGCTCGGCTTCAAGAGCTGGATGGTCTTCCCCGCCACCTCAGCCTCGTTTTCCACGATAATCTCACCCGTCAACGAATACGGGACAAGTTCCAAGCCGCGTGCAACGCAAGTTTCGGCCACAATACGGCCCATATTGCCCGGAATTCCATTTACCATTACTTGTACAGACATAAAAACTCCTGTTTTTGGAGTGGAAAATAGAAAAAAAGCAGAATAAATCTTCTTTCCTCACGGAAAATCACCTTTTTTTGTAAACATGTGGTCTTGGTTTTACATATTTTGTAATTCAGTGTTTACAGGAAAAGGCAATTAGCAAAAACTTGTGTTCACAACATGCTGTTTTATGTTTTCACAACCGCTAGTTGTTTTTTTTTAAATAGTTCTACCATGAAACTGAAGAACGATGAAGAAAAGGCCTTTGACCTGGAACTTTCTAAAATTATTAAAGCCAGAAGAAGCGAACTCAACCTTACTCAAGAATACATAAGCTTACATTCCGGCGTTACTCGAATCACCATCGGCAAGTGGGAACGCGGGGAAAAGACCCCAATCAGTTTCGACCTCTACAACGTTCTCAAAATTCTCTACAAGGACCCGTCCGAATTCTGGGCCACACTGCACCAGCAATTCGAAGCCAACGCCTCCCCGATTCGTAAAGCGGCCGACAAGAAAAAATACCAAACCTACGTGGAACAGACCCGCAAGAAAAAATAACCCGACCGTTATTTTCAACCGTTCTCATCCAACCATCTTTGCAGAATAATGGCGGCGGCCAACTGGTCGATTACCGCCTTATTTTTTTGCTTTTTCTTCTTGCTAAAGTAAGAAGTCTTTTCCTGCGCCTGCACGCTGGAGTAAGATTCGTCCTGCGTGTACACGGGCAGGCCCGGAAACCGCAGTTTCAAATCCTCGACGAACTTTTCCACAACCACGTTCTTGCCGTCGGTACGGCCATCGGGGTGATACGGCATTCCCACCACGAACGCATCAATCTTGTTCACCTTCACGAGTTCATCGAGCCGTACAAACAAGTTTGTCGTCTTCTGGTCAATGGTTTCGCGTGAAAATGCCATACGCAGCTCGGAATCGGCAAAAGCGACCCCGACGCGATGTTCTCCGTAATCTAGAGCCAAGTAGTTCATCAGGACGAAATATAAAAAAAGAAGCCCGCTAAAAAACAAGAAGCCCGGCTAGAAGCCGGGCCGACTTGCCGTTCAGCGAGACCTATCTTAGAGGAGGTAGGTCAGCGAAAGCTGGATGTTCCAGGCGCTCGGATTGTCTTCAACAGCATCGCTTACGCCGTTGAAGTCGTACATGAAGCGGAGACCGACGTTCATGTCGCGGCCACCCTGGTGGAACTGCGCACCGGCACCGAGAACAAGCGATACATAAACGCCGCTGGTCTCAATGTCTTCGGCGGCGACAAGAGCGCTTGCGTAGGCGTCAGTCTCGTTGCCGTAGGAATCATAGTAGTTGTACTGCGACGAGTACATGTCAGCAAGGCAGAACGCAAGACGGAGACCGCCTTCCACGTAGAGGAACGAAAGCGGTTCGAAACGGGCGAGCACGGGCACGTCCATGAGGATTTGCGAGATGCCCTGTTCAAATTCGTATTCGTAACCCGAGGCCCCGGGAACGGGAGCGCGGTCGGTGGTTTCACTGAAATAGCGGAAGATGAAGTTCACTTCGGGAGCGACAGCCAACTGCTTGTTGATGTAGTAACGGAGGGAACCGCCCACATAGCCGCCAATGGCAGAAAGATCGCCAAGACCGCCGAAGCCGACGCCGATATGACCGCCAAGACGGAATTTCTTGTAGTCGGTATCGTCAGAAGACTTTTCCGCGGCAGGAGCGGCGGTCTCGGCTTCTTCGGCGGGTTCAGCCTGGGTGGATTCCTCTGTCGAGTAGCTGCTTTCTTCGGTTTCAGCGGGGGTTTCGCCGTAATTCTCGTCGTCGTACTGGGCGAACGAAGGAACAAAAGCAAAGCCAAGCGCTATTGCAAGTACTGTCAATTTCTTCATAGATATTCTCCTCATGAAAAGTTTGTGAATTTGTTCATTAAAAATAACAATGGCCCGAGCAGATGTCAACAAAAAAAATCAATTTCCTTTTTTTGCGCATTTGGGTATTTAACGGCCCCGTTTGCCTATAAGCCCCACCCCATTTTTTCTATCTTTACGACCACTATGAGCAATTTGAAGAATGATTTGTGGGTCGGCGTGGACGTAGGTTCCACCACCGTGAAGATTGCGGTCGTCGATCCCGAGACCAACAAGCTTTTGCATTACACATACCAGCGCCACAACGCCATGCAGGCGAAAAAGGTCTACGAGGTCCTGCGGGAAGCCCACGGGCTCTTCCCGGACAAAAATTTCAGGGTAGCCTTCTGCGGTAGCGGCGGCCAGCCCTTCGCCGAAGCCACGCACGCCTTCTTTGTGCAAGAAGTGGTGGCAAACGCCCTCGCCGTGCGCGCCACCTATCCCGAATCGCGCGTTGCCATCGAACTCGGCGGCCAGGACGCAAAGGTCGTTTTCTTCGAAAAGGACAAGACAACCGGCAAGCTCATCGCAAGCGACATGCGCATGAACGGCGTGTGCGCGGGCGGTACCGGCGCATTTATCGACCAGGTGGCCGAACTCCTCCGCATCAAGACGGAAGCATTCGAAGGTTTCGCCAAGCGCGGCCAGAAGGTCTACGAGATTTCGGGCCGTTGCGGCGTGTTCGCGAAGACCGACATCCAGCCGATGCTCAACAACGGCATCGCCAAGGAAGACATCGCCCTTTCGAGCTTCCACGCCATCGCGAAGCAAACCATCGGTGGCCTTGCCCAGGGCATGGAAATCAAACCGCCCGTGATTTTCGAGGGCGGCCCGCTCACGTTCAACCCGACGCTCGTACGCGCGTTCAAGGAACGCCTCGGTATTAACGACGAGCAGGCAATCGTGCCGGAACACTCCGAAGTGCTCGTCGCCATGGGTGCAGCCCTCTCGCTCGGCTCCATGTTCGCGGGCCAGGAATGCCATTACCGCATGGAAGGCTCGCTCGACGCCCTGGTGCACTTCAACGAAGTCCGCCAGGCCGAAAACAAGGCGAAGGCCGCCGCCGACCTCTTCTTCAAGAACGAAGCCGAATACAAGATGTTCCTCGAGGAACACAAGATGGCCGACAACCACTACCCGCAGCCGGCCTCGGGTTCGACCATCAACGCCTACCTCGGTATCGACGCAGGTTCCACCACCACGAAGTTCGTGCTCCTGGACGAGCAGGACAACGTGATTGACGGGTTCTACGCCAGTAACGACGGTGAACCGCTCGCCGTCTTGAAGCGCGCCATGAACGAGCTCGCCGACCGCTACGAGGAATACGGCTGCAAGCTCAACATTTTGGGCGTGGGCACCACCGGCTACGGCGAACAGCTCTTCGCAAAGGCCGTCCATGCCGACTACCATACCGTGGAAACGGTCGCGCACGCGAACGCCGCCCAGCGCCTGTGCCCCGACGTAAGCTTCATCCTCGACATCGGCGGCCAGGACATGAAAGCCATCTCCGTGCAGGACGGCGTCGTCACCGGCATCATTTTGAACGAGGCCTGCTCCTCGGGTTGCGGTTCCTTTATCGAAACCTACGCCCGCAGCCTCGGCATCCCGATGGAAAAGATTGCGGAACTCGCGTTCAACGCAAAGAGCCCCTCGCAGCTCGGTTCCCGCTGTACCGTGTTCATGAACAGTTCCATCATCACGGAACAGCGCGACGGCAAGCAGCCCGAAGACATCATCGCGGGTATCTGCCGCTCCATCATCAACAACGTGTTTACGAAGGTTATCCGTATCCGTAACCTCAACACCCTCGGCAAGAAGGTCGTGGTGCAGGGCGGTACGTTCAAGAACAACGCGGTCCTCCGCGCCTTCGAGCAATACACCGGCCTCAAGCCCATCCGTCCCGAACGTCCGGGCGAAATGGGCGCCATCGGTATCGCGCTCCTCACCCGCAAGTTCATGGAAGAGAAGCGCAAGCAGAACCCAGACCTCAAGTCGAGCTTTATCGGCCTCGAGGCCATGAAGACCTTCAGCTGGCACAACCAGCCGGGCCAGCTCTGCCAGTACTGCACCAACCACTGCTCCCGCACGATTGTGACCTTCAGCGACGGCCAGAGCTTCGTGACGGGCAACCGCTGCGAACGTGGCGAAGTCACTGCCGACCCGAACGACCCGAAGACGAAGGCCCTCATCGCCGAAATCAACAAGAAGATGCTCTCCGTGCCCGACATGATCAAGCGCACGAACCAGCTGTTGGTCAAGGACTATGCCCCGGCGAAGCTCGTCGAGAATACGGGCAAGACCATCGGTATCCCGCGCGTGCTGGAATTCTGGGCAAGCCTCCCCTTCTGGAAGGCGTTCTTCACGAGCCTCGGTTATACCGTCGTGGTAAGCCGCCAGAGCGACTACAAGATGTTCGAAGCGGGCCTCCACAGCGTGCCCTCCGACACCGTGTGCTTCCCGGCAAAGCTTGTACACGGTCACGTGCTCAGCCTCATTGAAAAGAAGGTCGACCGCATCTTCTTCCCGATGATGGTTGCCATCCCGAGCGACCACACCAAGTTCACGGCAACATCCGTTTGCCCGGTGGTGCAGGCCTACCCGAACGTTTGCAAGAACACCGACGAGCCCGAAAAGAATTACGGCGTCCCCATGGACCAGCCGATTTTCCACTGGTTCAACACCAAGCTCCGCAGAAGCCAGACCGTAGACTGGTTCCACGAACACTGGAAACTCGACAAGAAGCTCCTGGACAAGGCCGTGACCGAAGGCGAGAAGGCTCTCAACAGCTACCGCACGACCCTTTTGGAAGAAGGCCAGAAGATTCTCGACGACGTACGCGCGAAGAACAGTTTTGCCGTGGTGATTGCGGGCCGCCCCTACCATGCGGATACGCTCATCAACCACAACATCGCGAGCCACTTTACCGCCATGGGCATCCCGGTGCTCACCACCGAATCGCTCCCGGGCGTGTACGACCAGGATGTGCCGAGCCACACCCGTATCGAAATCAAGAACACCTTCCACTTGCGCATGATTGGAGCCACCATGATTGCGGCGAAGGACCCGAACATCGAACTCGCGCAAATCGTGAGCTTCGGATGCGGTCACGACTCAATTTTGACCGACGAAATGATGCGCATGCTGCACCTTGATTCCAACAAGGAAATGCTCATGCTCAAGCTCGACGAGGGCGACGCCCGCGGCCCGGTGGGCATCCGCATCAAGAGCTTCATCGAGACGGTGAAGGCACGCCGTGCGGCAAACCTCCCCGACAAGCCCGAAAGCCACGAACCGCTATACCACACTCCGTTCGTCGCCGAAGACAAGCAGCGCCGCCGTATCCTTACGCCGAACCTCTCCCCCGCATTTACCGTGCTTGCGAGCGAGTACATGAAGCGCGAAGGCTACATCGCCGAATACCTGCCCGTGGCCGACAAGGAAGCCATCGAGCTCGGCAAAAAATTCGTGCACAACGATATCTGCTTCCCCTGCCAGGTGAACATCGGCGAAGCCCTGAAGTGGCTCGTCAATCACCCGGATGTGCCGCAGAACGCTGTCTCCATGTGCCTTGCAAAGAACTGCGAGAACTGCCGTGCCGTGCAGTACGCGGTACTCGCCCGTAAGGCCCTCGACGAGGCCGGTTTCAAGGACGTCACCATCATCACAACCGGCGTGGACTACAAAGGCATGCACCCGGGCTTCCAGCTCGGGCTCGACTTCCGCCTCCACATGCTGTGGGGCCTTGTCACGATGGATGCCATCGAGACCATGTACCGAGCCCTGCGACCCTACGAAGTCAACAAGGGCGACACGCAAAAAGTCTACGACGAGTGGATGCCGAAGGTTATCGCCGTGGCAGGTCACCTCACCACCACGCAGCTGGTGCGCCCCTCCAAGCTCATCGAGGTCTTCGAGCAGTGCATCGAAGCGTTCAATGGTGTCGAGATTACCGAAGATCGCAAACGCGGAATCCGTAAGCCCCGCGTAGCGGTACTTGGCGAAATCCTCATGAACTACCACCCGAGTGCAAACGGGTTCGTGGAAGAATACCTCATGAACAACGGGATGGAAGTCTACCTCCCGGGCATGACGGACTTCTTCCGCGTCGACGAAGTCGTACGTAGCGAAAAAATCAAACGCGGATTCTCGGCGAACCCGCTCATGGACCGCGTGGAAGGCGGCGTGACGGCGAAGGTCTACACGCATGCCGTAGAAACCGCCCGCAAGTCCATGCACAAGTTCAAGCTCTACGAACACCACGCAGACTGCTACGAGCTCAAGGACTATGTCACCGACATCATCGACCCGACATACAACACCGGCGAAGGATGGCTTATCCCGGGCGAAATCCTGTACAATGCGCAACATGGCGTGAACAGCTACATCATCTTGCAGCCGTTCGCCTGCCTTGCAAACCACATCAGTGGCCGCGGCCTCACCAAGGCCGTGAAGGAGCGTTGCCCGCACGTGCAGATTCTTTCGCTCGACTACGACCCGGACACCAGTTTCGCGAACATCGAGAACCGCCTGCAGATGCTCATCATCAACGCTCGCGAACTTGAAAAAGCAAATCAAGCCTAACCCCATTTATCATTTATATATAATACATGCTCAACGTTTCCAATGTCAGTCTTCAATACGGTAGCCGCGTCCTCTTCAAGGAAGTGAACCTCTCCTTCAAGCGCGGCAACTGCTACGGAGTCATCGGTGCCAACGGCGCCGGAAAGTCCACGTTCCTTAAAATCCTTTCGGGCGAACTCGAACCCAACACCGGCGAAGTCACCAAGGACCCAGGAGAACGCATCGCCGTCCTCAAGCAGGACCACTTCGCCTACGAACAGAACACCGTCCTCGAAACCGTCATGATGGGCTTCCCCGAACTCTACGAGCTGGGCAAGAAGCGCGACGAACTCTATGCGCTCCCCGAAATGACGGAAGAACAGGGCATGCAGGCCATGGAAATCGAGACACGCTTCGGCGAAATCGGCGGTTACGAAGCCGATTCCAACGCGGCCGTGCTTCTGAAGGGCCTCGGCATTCCTGAAGATTTGCACTACAACCTGATGGCAGACCTCGACGGTGGCCAGAAAATCCGCGTCCTCCTCGCGCAGGCTTTGTTCGGCAACCCAGACATCCTCCTGCTCGACGAACCGACAAACCACCTTGACCTGGAAACCGTCGGCTGGCTCGAAGACTACCTCGAACGTTTCGAAAACATCGTGATCGTGGTGAGCCACGACCGTCACTTCCTCAATGCGGTCTGCACGCACACCTGCGATATCGACTACGGCAAGATCAACATCTACGGCGGTAACTACGAATTCTGGTACGCAGCAAGCCAGCTCGCCCAGAAGCAGAGAAAGGACCAGAACCGCCGCGCCGAAGAAAAGATTGAAGAATTGAAGGCGTTTATCCGCCGCTTCGCCAGTAACGCCGCCAAGGCCAAGCAGGCCACCAGCCGCAAGAAACTCCTTGACAAGATGACCGTCGAAGAGATGCCGGCATCGAGCCGCAAGTTCCCCTGGGTCAACTTCAAGATGGACCGCGAACCGGGCAAGATCGTGCTCGAAGTCAAGAACGCGACCATCGACGGCGGTGACGGAATTATTTGCAAGGGACTTGACTTTAGTCTCAATAATGGGGACAAAGTAGCGCTCGTCGGCGAATACGACACGCTCAAGACAGCCTTCTTCCAGCTCATCGCCGAAGAGACCAAGGCGCCCGAAGGCGTGCTCAAGTGGGGCAACACCATCAGCTACAGCTACTTCCCCAAGAACAACGACGCCTACTTCGGCACGGACCTCTCCTTGGTGGATTGGCTGCGCCAGTACAGCAAGGAACAGGACGAAACGTTCATCCGCGGGTTCCTCGGTCGCATGCTCTTCACCGGCGAAGAAGCCCTCAAGAGCGCGAACGTGCTCAGCGGTGGCGAAAAGGTGCGCTGCATGCTCAGCCGCATGATGCTCAGCAACGCGAACTGCCTCTTGCTCGACGAACCGACCGCGCACCTCGACCTCGAAGCGATTACCGCCCTCAACAACGGCCTCACCGCATTCCAGGGCCCCATCATCTTCTGCTCCCAGGACCACGAATTCGTACAGACGATCGCGAACCGCGTACTCGAACTGACCCCGAACGGCGTCATCGACCGCAGCATCACCTTCGACGAATGGCTCGAAAGCAAAAAAACAAGGAAAAAATAAAAGATTAACCCCTAAATGGCGCATTTTATCGTCATTTTTCGCACACAAATCAGCAAAAAGGCCGTTCCATAGGAAAGGCCTTTGCTTTTACCGTTTTTTTTTATATTTTGTATGCATAAACAAGGAGGAACACCATGAAAAAGTTCATTCGAAGCATCTTGATTTCTGCCGCTATTTTCGCAGCCTATGCGACCGCCGCAGAAAAAGTCTACATGCCGCCAGTCGGCACAACGAACATCCACAGCGACTACGGCATTGCAGCCCAGAAGCTCATGAAGACCTACATTGAAGACGACGGCCGCTTCATTCTCATTGAAGGAACCGTCGAAGACAGTGTCGACATCAGCAAGCCGGAAACCCTCAACAACAAGGCCGTATCCAAGGGCTGCTCCAAGATCCTCATTGCCGAATTCACCCGCCTGGGCGAAAACGTAATCCTGTCCTTCAAGCTGTACAATACCGGAAGCGAAGCCCCCATCTGGCAGGACCGCCTCAAGGCAGCAAACCCCGATGACTTCGACCCGATTATCCAGCGCGTGGCCCGCACCATCGGCACAAAGCAGAAGGCGACCAACGACCAGGATATCTATAACGTCACCCAGAACGAAACCAAGCAGCCCAAGCGCATGAAAGCGTATTCTTACTTCGGCCTGGGCCTTGGCGGCATGGTTCCGCTCTCCCCCTCCGTCGACATGGCTCCCGGTCTCAACGTATTCGGCATGTACGACACCCAGAGCTTCCTCATCGGCCTTGATGCGAACTTCTGGGGCATGAGCGACGATTCCCGCTACAACTACCTAGACTTCGCCATTTCCGCCTACTATGCCTTCGGACGCAAGTTTATTGCTCCTTACATCGGTGGCGGTATGAACTACTCGGCCGTCGACTACAATACCGACGTTACGGTCCATTCCAAGGTCACACGCTACGATTCTTCCATTAAGGATTACAAGACGACCGAAGAAGACACGAAGAAGAGCTACTCGGATTCGAAATCCGGCATCGGAGCTTTCGTCGGCGGCGGCGTGATGCTCAACCGCGCAAGCAACATCGTCCTCTTCGCCGAAGCCAAGTACTTCGTCAACTTCTACAAGCTGGCAGAACCCAAGGATGAGATTACCGACGAAGAATGGAACAAATACGACAGCTGGGATAGCGACAGCGATCTGCCCAGCAAGTCTCGCAAGCTCTTCCAGGGATTCATGTTCAACCTCAAACTGGGCTACGGGTTCTAATGAAGTACGCAAGCAGGTTCTTATGTGTAGCCTGCCTGGCCTCATCGCTTAGCCTTTGCGGTTGCTTCTTCAGCCAGACAAAGATCATGGCTGCAGATGGCCGCAACTACGAAGTGTACGGTAACGGAGCACTTCTTTGCGAAAGTAGCCAGGACTGCAAGATTTCACAGCGAGGAAGTCCGCACACTCTAGACTTGGAACTCGTCAAGAACGGCAAAATCGTGGGCAGCAAGTCCATCCGCCGCGAAATGACGACCGCCAGCGTGCTCTGGGGCTTCTGCACCTACTTCACTTCGCTGTATCTGTATCAGGCATACCCCGACGAAGTTTTCATTCCCATCAACTACAGGAACTACTCGGAAACAGAATCTCCGTCAGGGCAGAAGAGTCCATGGGACACTTCGCCACTCTCCGAAAGTGAAAGCGTCTGGGACAAGGGTCCTTCGCCAAGCAATAGCGAGGTAAACGCCGAACCGGCGACCGGGCCTACGGCGCCCGCCGAGCCCCCCGCCCCCTTGGTACCAAACGAATACTAAACGAAACGCAGCCCGGACAAAACCGGGCTTTTTCGTGTGAAAAGCGCGTTTTTACTTGACAACAAGCGAAATATTTTTATATTTGGCACGTAACCCAAAGGATGGTAGTAAATGTTGAATAAAAAGAATTTTGTTCTTATTGCAATCGGCGTTTTACTGCTCGCAATCGGATTCCTTTGCCTCGCCACCGGCCCGGCAGATAATCCGGTAAGCCTCACGGTTGCTCCTCTCATCCTGGTCGTTGCCTACGTAGTCGTGATTCCTCTCGGAATCCTCTGGACCGGCAAAAAGCAGGACAAGCAGGATTAAAATTTCGGGCGATTAGCTCAGTTGGTTCAGAGCGTCTGCCTTACAAGCAGAATGTCAGCGGTTCGAATCCGTTATCGCCCACTACCGAAAATCGGAAACGATTTGGGGTGGTAGCTCAATTTTGGTTAGAGCACCGGCCTGTCACGCCGGAGGTTGCGAGTTCAAGCCTCGTCTATCCCGCGAAAAACGTCTCTCAATAGAGAGGCGTTTTCGTTTTTATACGTTTTTACCCGATTGAGGCCAAGCCTAGATTACAGCACATATAGTGCGAGAAACGCAGTCAGCGCAGCAAACAGCAGGAACATCGGCAAGAGAATCAAGAAGCAGAGTGCGGCGACCTTCAAGTCGTAAAACCACATCTTCCACCATCCACGACGCGTCCTGCAAATTTCCTCGCGACACTCGGGGCAGATGTTCCCTACCCTGTTGCGCACGCGGATAGCCATGTTGCTCTGCAAGGGGGACATTCCCACCTTGTCATTGAATTCCTTATTGCATTTTGAACAGGTTGTCTGCATGTTCAGGAATATAGTAAAAAGTGGTCGCGAAATTAATCACAGACGCTATTTTCGCTTGATGGCTATAAGCACGGTAGACACAAGAATCAAGGCGATGCCAGCCATGATGCGCGTAGTCAGCGTTTCGGCAAACACAGTCACGCCAATCGTCACGGCGGTCACGGGTTCCAAAGCGCCAAGAATTGCCGTGGGCGTGGAGCCGATGATTTTAACGGCCTTGACCATGAAGATTAGCGAAAGCACCGTCGGCACGAGGCCAAGCATAAAGCCCCAGCCCCACGAACTTGCCTGCGTAAAAAGCGGCGGGAGGCCAGAACCGAGCGTTACCGAATAAAGCAACAAGAAGAGAAGGCAGAAACAGATGGCGTAAAACGTCATCTTCACCGCCCCCATCTGCAGGTTGATGCGGTTTGCCATCACCATGTAAATCGCATACGAGAGCGAAGACGCAAAAACGAGTGCAAGCCCCACCGAGCTAAGCGCGGTACCGTCACTGCCGCGATACAGGAGCGCCACGCCCGACATCGAAACCGCGATAGAAATGACGGTCCACGCCTTGATTTTCTCCTTGAAGAAAATCGCCATAAGCACCGAGACTTCGAGCGGGTACAGGAACAATAGCGATGAAGCAAGCCCCGCATCCATGTACTTGAACGAAGCATAATATGTAAGCGAACTCACTGCAAAGAGGAATCCGAACGCGACAAGAGCACGGAACTCGCGAAACGAGATTTTAAAATGCGAACCCTTCGCGAGAATAACCACAAAAAGGAGAATCGCCGCCGTGAAAAATCGGTAAAAGAGGACCGTCTCCGGCGAGTAATTCTGGGCGTACAGATGCAGGGCGCCCAACGGATTCGTGCCGTAGCAAATCGCAGAAAGAGCGGCGAAGACGAAACCTTTGAAAGCGAAAATCCCCGCCTTCGCGGGGATGACTGTATGAGGAATACGGGGCATACTAAATCGCGAACTTAGTTGCGTCGGCGAGCTGAACGCTGGCGATGCGGGAAATACCCTTGATTTCCTGGGTCACACCGTAGAGCATGTCGGCTTCGGCCATGGTACGCTTGTTATGCGTCACGACGATGAACAAAGTCTGCTTGCTGAATTCGCGGAGGAGCGCCATAAAGCGACCGACGTTAGCGTCATCAAGCGGACCATCCACTTCGTCCAGCACGCAGTACGGAGACGGCTTTTCCATGTAAATTGCGAACAGGAGCGCCGTTGCTGTAAGCGCGTGTTCACCGCCGGAAAGCGCCTTGATACCACGCATCTTCTTGCCGGTCGGGCGAACGTTGATTTCGATGTCAGCATCGAGAATGTCCATCGGCTTGCCGTTCTCGTCGAGCTTTTCCACGAGGCTCATCTTGGTTTCTCCGTTCAGGAACAGCTTGCTGAACACGAACTGGAAATTCTTCTGGATGCGTTCGAACGTCTCGAGGTAGCGCGTGCGGGCGATATCGTCGAGTTTGGTAATGGTGCGGTCGAGCGAGGCGCGGGCACGGTCGAGGTCGTCGAACTGCTTCTCGACTTCTTCCAGGCGCTTCTTCTCGTCTTCGTAGTCTTCCATCACGTTCACATTGATGGGGCCCAGGTCCTTGATTTTGCCTCGAAGTTCACGGATTTCGCGATCGGCCTCAGGCTGGCTATACTCCACACGTTCGACGCCTTCGGGATTAGCCAGGTCAACGGAATATTCGTTGGTGATGCGTTCCGAAAGCCTCTCGACGTTCGCCTGCAAGGCTTCCTGTCGGCGGCCCACATCGTTCAAGTCCTTCATCTTCTCGATCATGTCGTCGCGGAGGCGGTTCACCTCGGAACGCCATTCTTCGAGATCTCCCGATACGAGTTCGTACTTTTCACGGGCCAGGTCGCGCTGGCTTTCGAGTTCGCGGAGCGCCGAATCCTTCGTCTGAAGCTGGTCGGCAAAGCCTTCGATATCGGACTTGAATTTTTCCGAAGCTTCGTTGTTCTTCGCGATTTCGTCATTACGGGACTGGATGACGTTTCCGAGGAATTCAATCTGGTCGGCGATATTGCCGAGGCGGCTCGTATTCTGCGCAAGTTTCGCATTCTTGTCGAGGGCGCTCCGTTCGAGGTCGCGGACTTCCTCATCCTTTTCGCGGAACATCGTCTCCTGTTCCTGGAGTTCATCGTTCACACGGGAATATTCAGTTTCTGCACGCTCGGCGGCAACTTCGGCTGCCGACAGTTCGGCATCCGATTCCCGCGTCGCCTGGGCCTCGTCGATACGACGAGTGGCCTGCTCGCGGGCCTGCTCCAGCTGTGCGATGCGCAGCTCGCAGGTCGCCGCCGTATTCTTCTGGATAGAGATGGCGGCATCGCCTCCGAGAAGCGAATTCTGCATTTCGCGGATATCGTCGTTGAGCGAGACAAGGAGTTGCTGTTCCTCGTCCAAGGTCTCCTGCAGGCGAGCAACTTCGTCCTGCTTTTGTCCAAGTTCATCCAAGGCCCCGGCGAGCGCCTTCTCGGCCTCGGCAATCTCGTTCTTGCGGCTGAGCGAACCGGACGTGGGGGCACCAGTCGAGACAAGACCCGCCGTGCGGATGCTCGCCTCGGGAGCGACAAAGCAAAGGTCCTCACTGCCGTACTTGAGCGAAAGATTCAGGGCAGCATCAAAAGATTCGACCAGGATGTAGCGGGAAAGGACTCCATCGAGCCATGCGCGGGTCGTATCATCCGTCTTGACAAAATTCGAGACGGGACCGACAACGCCCTCCCCTTCCACCGTGCCGGCATAAGGCGGACGCGGATTGGAAACGAGAGCCATGAGAGCCTGGCCCACGTTCTGTTCGCGCAGTGCTTCGACAAGGGATTTTGCGGCAGCCGAATTTTCGACCACGACGGAATCAAGCATGTCGCCAAGGGCACTTTCGACACGGGACGCATATTCGGGAGGCGCATCCAGGCGCTCCGAAAGGAGCCCACGCGCAAGATCGGCCTTGTTTTCGGCAATCCAGCGGTTCGCATCGGACGCATCCTGCGACACGCTCTGGAGCACGTCGATCCGAGACTGGAGTCTCGCCTCGTCGTTCTTGAGTTCGGCGATACGGGCCTGCAAACCTTGCAGGTCGGCCTTGAGCGACTCGATGCGTTCTTCTCGCACGGAGCGCTGTTCTTCGAGAGACGTTATAGCCGAACGGGATTCGTCCATGCCCTGCTGGATATCGCGGGCAGCCGACTCGGCTTCGGATTTCTTTGCATATAAACTTTCGAGTTCGGCGTTGTAGCCTTCGACGTTCGAACGCAGCATATCGGTTTCGGCATCCGCGCGTTCAAAACGGCCGCGCAGCGCGTTCACGGCATTTGCCGTCTGCAGGCGCTCGTTGGAAAGTTCCCTGGAGCGCATGCGCAAGTCATCGAGGCGGTCGCGCATCACCTGGAGCGCTTCGCGTTCGCGTTCCAGGAGGGAATTCATCTCGTCCATCTCGCTGTCGTTTCCGAGCACCGCGTTTTCTTCTTCCAGGCGTTCACGTTCGCGGATGAGTTCATCGACCTTCGAGTTGCTGCGGGTAATTTCTTCCTGCGCCTTCTCGTTCGCGGCCTCCATGGCCGAAATGGAATCGCGCAAGCGCACAATGTCGTTGTTCAGGTTATTGAGTTCGATGGTCGCCGCCTGGACCTGTCGTTCCAGTTCGCGGTAGGCGTTCTCGTCTTCGCTGATATCGAGCTTCTTTTCCTCGATTTTCGTCTGGAGTTCGGTCGCCTTCGTCTTGGATGACTCGACCTCGTGCTCCATGCGGCGGGCCGACGTATTCAGGGTCTCGAGACCTTCCTTAAAATCTTCGAATTTGTCGAGGCTAACCGAGAGGTCCAGTTCGCGAAGGCGCTTGTTGAGTTTCTTGTATTCCTCGACCTTTTCCGCCTGGGTCTCGTACTGGCGTACGGAACGGCGGGTAGAGCGCAGGTTGTCTTCCACGCGCTCCATGTCCATCTGCACGCGTTCGAGCTGGCGCACGGCCTCCTTCCTCTGCTGGCGGTACTTGCTCACGCCCGCAGCCTCTTCGAACAGCACGCGGCGGTCGTCCGCCTTATCGCTAAGCACCGACTTGATCATGTCGGCGTTCATCTGCGAATAGGTACTCGAACCGAGACCGGAGTCGAATAGCAGCGCATGGACATCGCGCAGGCGGCATTCCTGGTTGTTGATGAGGTATTCGCCCGACCCGTCGCGGTGGACGCGGCGAGTGACGATTACTTCGGAATATTCCGAAGCGAGGGTACCGTCGCTGTTGTCGATGACGATGGAGACCTCGGCAAGGCTCATCGCGGCACGTTCCTCGGTACCGCTGAAAATCACGTCCTGCATCTTGCTCATGCGCAGGAGGGCGGCCTTCTGTTCGCCCAGAACCCAACGGATGGCGTCAGTAATGTTAGACTTGCCGCAACCGTTCGGACCTACCACGGCGGTAAGCCCCTTCGTCGGGAAGTTAATTTCCGTCCTCTGGGCAAAGGACTTGAATCCAAAAATCTTTAGCTTTGTAATCTGCACTTCAAGCTGAAAGATAGTTAAAAAACAGTTTTTGGGGCAATTATGCTCCTAGAATGGCGCTTCTTATCCCCTCCTTGGGCTCCGTCAGTTTTTAACGCAGCGGACAGTATAAAACGGATCATATCCGGCGTCATCCATGACCGCTATGGTCCCGTTTCCCGATGCGCTTTTTCCTACATCCATCAGATACCAATTTTCATTCGGGGTCGACACGTCGTAAACCCACAGATTGGTATAGTTTCCCTTTCCCTTAAATCCGACAGAGCCAGTTTGGCGTTGATACACACCGGCTCCCACAAAGGACATGCCCGTAGAATTGTTGCCTCTACGGTCTGTAGCCCACCCATAGGACGAATTCAGACTACTAGCCTGATTCCCGTTCAAGTTCGCCAGTTGTTCCGCCTCGCTTTTCGAAGGGATATGCCACCCGCTGGGGCAGATGCCCTGAACATTGCCAGACATCGAGGGGCACGTTCCGTTATAACAAGTGCAACGACTGTCGTTCAGCGCGGCCTCCCTGCTGTACAGGCGCCCAAAGGCTTCGCATTCGCTCGGGTCATCATCATAGCAGCGGTTGTTCCCCTCCAGGATGGGGAGTTTCGAAGAATCCGCGAAGTTCAGGTTTTCCGCCATCCAGGTACGCCCCGCTATATTCAACGTCCTGTACGTCTGTCCATCGCGCGAGTCCGTCATTTCGCCATAACTTACCGACGAATTGAAGAGCACCGCCTTGTCGAACGAACTCGAAGATTCTTCGCTCGAGGAACTTTCGACGCTCGACGAACTCCCGCTACTTGACGATTTTGTACTGCCCGAAGAAGCGGGTTCGGCACCAGCACCCTTCACGCAACGCACCGAAATGTACACCGTCTCTTTCGAATTTTCCGTCAAATACATCTTGTCCTCGACACCCGAAAATACCAGATAGTTTTGGACAACCCCGGTGGAATAATACCAGAGCGCAGCAAACCTGCCCTGATTTACATAGTTCTTGTCGGCCCTGACTCCGGAGCCCACCAGAGAAAAACCTGATTCATTCGCACCGACTTCCCTATCAACCCATCCGTCCACTGATCGCAAGGTCTTCCTGTTGCCCAAAGTGAAGTCCATCAAATCGTCGACTTCTTCTTCTGACGGAATATGCCACCCGTCTGGACACACGCCCCTATTCAAGCCATCATATAAGCTACACGACTTTCCATAACCGCAAGTGGTGCTGTTCATGGCTGCGGCGCGGTCATACAGCCTTCCATACAGTTCGCAGTTGGCGGCGATTCCGCCGTAACAGTAGGAATAGCTCTTCGGGAGCGGCCAGTCGCTGTTTCCTGCAAAGTTCAGGTTTTCCGCCATCCAGGTAGTACCATTTATTTCGACGGTCTTGTACACCTGCCCATCGCGACTATCCTTCAGAGATCCGTAGGTGACATCCGAGTTGAAGAAGTTATCCTTGGACGCAGAAGAAACCACAGAACTGCTAGATGACTTCACGCTACTCGACGAAGACACGCTCGAAGATGATACTCTTGAAGAAGAAGACAAGGCTACTTTCAACGTGTCATCCGATATACAGCGAACCGAGACGAAAATATTGCTCGAATAACCGGAATGTATAATAACATCATTATCCGACGGCCCGCGGAAAATCAGGTATCTCATATCCGACCCTTTTATATAGGCCCAAACGTATCCTGTCTTTCCGGGGCTTTCAAATCTATCATCCCCGAAATCAAGACACCCCGATGCCGGCATCGAAAAGCCCGAGGTATTAACCCCTTCTTTATAAGAGGACCAACCCTTTGCAGAGCGGACGTCACCAAGTTCATCGCCAAAAGCGTTTACTAGAGCCAAGGCCTCGGCGTTAGATGGAATGTGCCATCCCTTGGGGCATACACCGCGAACCAAGGTATCCCCTATATCGCAGGAGACTCCAAACATGCAGGAGACATTGTCCATGGCAGCTTCACGTGAATACAATCGGCCCAGCAAGGCGCAGTTGTCATCATCGAAATTAAGGCACGTCGAACGTTCAAGCACAAGCGGATAATCGTCGTTGCCTGCAAAATTGAGGTTTTCGGCCATCCAGACCCTGTTCCCAACGATTACGGTCCTATAGACCTGGCCGTCGCGTTCATCCAACATTGTTCCGTATTCGACGTCCGGGTTGAGCAGCTCGTCCTTGGTGGTCAGGGTAAAGGGGATAGACGCCAGGCCGATATGGTCTTCACTAAAAGTCCAGGTGGTATCAAAATAATAACTGGAAGAGCTGTAGCGAGAACTGCTGGAGTAGCTAGAGGAACTGTACAGCGAACTGCTGGATGAATACCGGCTCGACGAGAAACCGTCGCTATCGGAAGATTCTTCCTCGCTGTTGGACGATTCGGCTCGGACAAATTCATGACCCTTCGCCGTAAGAGTGTCCGACTCGCCCGCCCACAGGTAGACGGAATCCCGTTCGTCGAAAATACACTCGTAGCGGTCCTTGTCGCGTCCGACAACGGCCTCGCGACCTTCGCGCATCTCGTTGCAGGGGTATTCCGCAAAATCATTTGTTTTTACGAATGCGTAGTCATAGCCTCGGTTTTTGGCGACCGGAGAGAAACTCTCGTCGTCACCGCATCCGGCAATAAGTGCTGCAGAAGCCAGGCTCGCCACCAAAAGCGCCTGGATACCGCGCCGGGCACATCTTTTTTCCATAATTCCTCCTATTTTCCCACGACACCACCTGTCATAAATATAAAAAAACGCAGCTACACCTCCAAATTGTGTATATTTCAGGCATGGGAAAAGCGCAAAAAAACATCCAGACCATCCAGCACCGCAACATGTGGGGCGAATGGACCTTCACGTTCGAAGGGAACACCCTCTGCGGGCTGCGCTTTTCGGGCTCGGGCGAATCGTCGATTGTCCCGAGTTCGGTCAAGGCCTGCGCCTACGCGACAGCCGATACCGACATCCCGCTGAAGCGTTCCACTGCGAAAGCCTACAACAATGTCGTCAAGGAACTGAACCAATACCTCGCCGGGAAGATTACCGAATTCACCGTCCCCATCGCCATCCACGGTACCGAATTCCAGGTAAGCGTCCTCGAGGCCACCCGCAAGATTCCCTACGGCAAGACGTGGACGTACAAGCAGGTCGCCGAAGCCATCGGGCACCCGAACGCAGAACGCGCTGTCGGGAACACGCTGCACAACAACCCGCTCCAGGTCATCATCCCCTGCCACCGCGTAGTGACGAGCAAGGGAAAAATCGGCGGTTACGCGCTCGGCACCGATTTGAAAAGGCGCCTCCTGTGCATGGAAGGCGCCATTCAGAACGAGTTAGAACTAGAATAAATTATTTATTCTTATTGACGATCAGGGTCTTGGCCCTGAAAGTCTTCTTGTCGATCCACTTGACCATCAAGGAAACCTTGTTGTCCTTGTTCAGGGTGGCCCAGTATTTTTTGAGCGTATCTTCGGCGTTGTCGAAAATCGGCATCAGTTTCGGGAAACCGTTGAAGCTAGGAATCGGGCTACCGTCGGTTTCGTAGGTGCTGATGAAGTGGCCGAGACCCGGCAGGGCCTTCTCGTATTCGAACGTCATGCGCTCGCAACCGGCTTCTTCGCTGTTGCCCCTGCTCTTGAGGATGGAGAGCTTGTACACGGCGGGGCTTGCGTTCTTGTAATGGATGCCGGAGATGCGCGGCGTGAAGTTCGGGGCATCATCTTCGTACTGGCGCGTGCGGAGAGCGCTTTCGAAGGTGCCGCCGAGCTTGATGGCGTCGTAAATCGTGTCGGTCTGGTCGCCGTTGGTGATAATCTGGACGTCGGCCGTGTGGCGTGCCGGGTAGTAGATAATCAGGTGCGGGTCCGTGAGCTTGGATTCGTCGAAGGCCTTCGTCTTCATGAAGCCGGTCTTGGGTTCAATTTCGAACACGCGGTTACGGCTATTGACGCTACGGCCCATGATCCAGTACACCTGCACGTAGGACTTACCATCGGCGCTTTCGCCGAGGATAATTCCGCGTCCGGGATAAGGGTTGTTGGAGAGGGCCTTGAAATTCTGTTTTGCTTCGTCTGTGTATTTCATGGTGCAAAATTTAGCAAAAAAGGGGATTTCGAACAGGCCTCCACCATCGGTTCGGTTTCAGAAGTTCTATTTTTCAAGGCATGAGGATTTCGACCAAAGGACGCTACGCACTCCGCGTGATGATAGACCTGGCCCGTAATGGCAAGGATACATACACCAAACTACAGGAACTTTCTGCACGAGAGCAAATTTCGGAAAAATACCTCGAAGGCATACTCGGGACGCTTGTGCGCGGGAAACTCCTCGAAGGCGCCCGTGGCAAAGGCGGTGGATACCGATTGAAGGTGGATCCCAGAGAATGCAGCGTCTGGCGCATCCTTTCGCTCATGGAGAATTCCGTTGCGCCTGTTTCTTGCCTCGACACCAAGATAAACCTCTGCCCTCGCGCCAAGACATGCGTCACCCTCCCGGTCTGGACGGAGCTCGATACAATGATCCGCGACTACCTGGACGGCGTAAAGCTCGACCAGTTCACTCGCAACACGCCCAATTCCGAAGGCAAGATTCCCGAAGACAAGAACTGGAACTGCGGATTATAGGGAAAATTTATAATTACCCCTTTCCATCGTTCGAAAATTTTCTATATTTCCTATCAAATTAGTAGGAATTTATGACTTTACAACAGCTCCGTTACGCCATCGCCATCGCAGAAACAGGCTCCTTCAACAAGGCCGCCGAAAAACTCTATATCTCGCAGCCGTCACTCACTGCCGCCATCCGCGACCTGGAAGACGAACTGAATATCCTCATATTCAACCGCACGAGCCGCGGTGTCAAGCTCACGAGCGAGGGCGAGGACTTCATCTCGTATGCGCGGGAACTCTACCACCATTATGAAACCGTGCTCGAGAAGTACGGCAAGATTGGCAAGCGCAAGAAGAAGTTCGGCGTGTCTACGCAGCATTACTCCTTCGCTGTCAAGAGCTTTGTCGAGACTGTTAAGTTGTTTGATACCGAGAAATACGAGTTCGCCATCCGCGAAACGCGCACCAAGGAAGTCATCGAGGACGTGGCCTCGTTCAAAAGCGATATCGGAATCCTCTACCTGAGCGATTTCAACCGCAAGATCATTACGAACCTGCTGAACGCCCGCGACCTCGCGTTCCACAAGCTTATCGACTGCAAGGCGTATGTTTACCTGTGGAAGGGCCACCCGCTTGCAAAAAACAAGTTCATTACGCTTGATGAACTTGCGGAATATCCGTGCCTCTCCTTCGAGCAGGGCGACAACAGCTCGTTCTACTTTGCCGAAGAAATTTTAAGTACAAACGAATACAAGCGCACTATCAAGGCAAACGACCGCGCCACCATGCTCAACCTGATGATTGGCCTCAACGGCTACACGCTCTGCTCCGGAATCATCTGCGAAGAACTGAACGGCTCAGACTACCTAGCCGTCCCGTTCAAGGACAAGAGCGAGGAAGCCCACCGTGTCATGGAAATCGGCTACATTGCAAAGCGCAACATGCTGCTCGGGCTTGTGGGCGAGCGCTACGTCGAGGAACTGCAGAAATACCTCTCAAACTGCGCCTCCGTTTAAGATATTTTCTCCTTTTCTTTTCCATTTTTTCTACATTTTCCCGCGAAAATTTAAGCAGGCACGGGGGTTGCGCTCGTCGCAAGTTCCATGCTATAAAGGATTGAAAGATGAAAGTTTCTTTGAATTGGCTCAGACGTCACGTTGATCTTCCGGAATCTGCGGAAGAAGTTGCAAAGGCCCTCACCTCCATCGGCCTCGAAGTCGAAGGCATGGAAGAACCGGGCAAGGTCTACGAGAAGCTCGTTGTAGCAAAGGTGCTCACCTGCGAACCCCACCCGGACAGCGACCACCTGCACATCACCACCGTGAACGACGGCAAGGAAACGCTCCAGGTCGTCTGCGGCGCCCCGAACGTGGCTGCAGGCCAGACCGTGGTTCTCGCCCCGATTGGCGCGGAACTTCCGCTCCCCGATGGCGGCACGCTCAAGATGAAGAAGTCCAAGATCCGCGGCGTGGAAAGTTTCGGCATGATTTGCGCCGAAGACGAAATCGGCCTCAGCGACGACCACGCGGGCATCATGGTTCTCGATGACAGCATTCCGGCAGGTACCCCGTTCGTGAGCCTCGGCATGTACGACGTGTGCTATGAACTGAACGTGACCCCGAACCGCCCGGACGCTTTGAGCCACCGCGGTGTGGCCCGCGAACTGGCCGCGAAGTTCAACCGCCCGCTGAAGCCCCTCGCCTACGAACTTAAGGAAGATGCCGAGGCGGCAAGTTCCGCCATCAGCCTCGAAGTGGTTCCCGGTTGCGGCTGCTCCCGCTACGTGGGCCGCGTCATCAAGGACGTGAAAGTCGAAAAGTCCCCGGCATGGCTCGCAAAGCTCCTGCACGCCGTGGGCATGAACAGCATCAACAACGTCGTCGACATCACGAACTTCATCTTGATGGACGTGGGCCAGCCGCTCCACAGCTTTGACATGGACCAGCTGCACGGCAACAAGATCAAGGTCCGCCGTGCTACCAAGGGCGAAAAGATTGAAACGATTGACCACACCGCTCACGAACTCGTCGAAAACGACCTCGTGATTTGCGACGGCGACCGTCCGGCCTGCGTTGCCGGCGTGATGGGCGGCGTCGAATCCGAAATCGTCGATGCCACCAAGAACGTGTTCCTCGAGAGCGCCTGGTTCAACCCGACGGTGGTCCGCAAGCAGGCGAAGCGCCTCTGCATCTCGACCGACTCCAGCTACCGCTTTGAACGCGAAATCGACTTCGCGACCCAGGACGAATACAGCAAGTACGCCTGCGCCCTCATCCAGGAAGTCGCGGGTGGCCGTATTCTCAAGGGCACCGTCGAATACACCGGCGACGACCACAAGAAAGAGAACAACGTGGTCACGCTCCGCATCGCGCAGGCCGAACGCGTTATCGGCATGAAGCTTGACATGGCCCAGGTGGAAAAGTTCCTCACGGGCATCGCCCTCGAAGTCGTTTCCAAGACGGCAGACTCCATCACCTTCAAGATTCCGAGCTTCCGCCCCGACCTCGAACGCGAAGTGGACCTCATCGAAGAAGTCGCCCGCCTCGTCGGGTTCGACAACATCCCGTACACGCTGCCCTCCTTCAAGATGCAGCCGAACGAGCTCCCGCCGATTGAAGTTCTGAACCGCAAGATTCGCAAGACCCTCTCTGCGATGGGTCTGCATGAATGCTTGAGCCTGCGCTTCACGAGCAAGGCCCGCACCGAGGCCCTGTTCGGCCCCGAAAGCGACGACCGCCGCAGCAAGCCCGCACTGCTCCTGAACCCGCTTTCCGAAGAGCTGGGTGCCGTGCCCACGAGCCTCCTCCCCAACCTCCTCAAGAGCGTTGCCGAGAACGAGAAGAACCGCCCCGGTTCCGTGCGCCTGTTCGAAGTGGCCAAGGGCCAGTTCAAGCGCGACCGCAAGGACGTGCGCGACCCGGGCTTCGACGAATCGAACCTCGTCGCCCTCACGATTGCAGGGAACTTCGACGTGAACCCGCTCAACGACAAGCCCGCCCAGATTGACTTTGCCGCGTTCAAGGGATTCGTGCAGAGCTTCCTCAAGCGCGTGGGCCTCGTGGTGGAATTCCGCGTGCCCGCCAAGCCTGAAATCTTCCTGCACCCGGGCAAGCAGACCGAAATCCTCGCCGACGGCGTGGTGCTCGGCACCATGGGCGAACTCCACCCCTCCGTGATGGCCGCTAACGACATCAGCTACACCACCTACGTGATGGAGCTGGACATGGACAAGATGGAACACGCCACCCACAAGAAAATCGTGTTCGAAGCCTTCAGCCGCCAGGTGCCGTCTAGCCGCGACATCTCGCTCGAAGTGGCGAAGTCCATGACCCACGAAGAAATCGTCGCCCGCATCAAGGGGCTCAACCCCAAGAACCTCGCGAAGATTACCCTCAAGAGCATCTACGAAGGCGACAAGATCGAAGCCGGCAAGAAGAATATGGTCTACAGCCTCACCTACCAGGCCATGGACCGCACACTTACCGACGACGAAGTCAACAAGGCGCACAACAAACTGCGTGACAAGCTCGTCGCGAACGGCGACATCGTACTCCGCTAAACTGCGCCTATATAAAGATTAAAACCGCTGAGGCCTCCTCGGCGGTTTTCTTTTTAGTCCTTGACGCAACGGACTGATTGCCAAGGCGCACCATAGGGGTTGGTCATACGTGCATAGTCAAAGCCGTAGCTCAGCTCCACATTGTACGCATTTTTGTAATCGTCCGGATTAGAAGTCCAAAAGGACGCAGCTCCACCCTCTTTTGTGTAATCTCCACTGGAATACCTGAAACCTGCCGGTAAAGCACAAAACCCGTAGGCATCAGTGCCACTATCGAGTGCATAACTGAATAAATCTTCGGTTAGCCAATCGGTCTCGGACCTGAGTTTCTTGCACACCCCATCCCATATCCATTCGCGTTCAGAATTTCTACTTCCACCCACAGCCGTGAAAAGGGCAGCCCATTCCGTGGTATCCGGCAAATGCCAACCTTGCGGGCATATTCCTTGTACCGGATATATTGGCGAACAAGGAGGATTACTCCCACATCCCACGCCATTCGTAGACCACGTTCCCGCACTATCCATTGCAATACTCCACGAGTACAGGCGACCATACTTGGCGCAGGAGTCCGCAGAGTTTGTATAGCAAAAACTGGAGTCTGTTACGAAATTGAGGTTCTCGGCCATCCATTCCTGGTCACCGATTTTTACGGTCTTGTAAACCTGACCATCGCGTTCGTCCTTCACCGTGCCGTACTCGCAATTATCCACATTTCCCATCTTGCAGGGTTTCACGGGAGCATCGAAATCCTCTGTGCTGCCGTTCGAATTCGGCGTGGCACTGGATGAAGACATTCTCCCATCGGGACGGGTCGCAAAGTCGCTGTCGTCGTCACCGCAAGCAACAAGAATCGCGGCACAAGCCAACAGAACACCAAAATATCGTTTCATAATTCCTCCTATGCTTTTCTCGTAAAAATAATTTTTTTGACAGATTCTTTCAGCAAATTCCGCTAGCCTGTGATTAATCCTTCACGCAACGGATCGGAATGGCGAACTTGTACTTTTCGTTGATTCCCAGGTTCGTCGACCCGGTAGCAGCCTTCCCATCGTACATAATAAACATCCAGGCATATTCTTCGGCATAGTCAAGCGACCAGAAATAGCCCTCCTCGCCAACTTTTTTGAATTCATCCGTATCGAAAAGGTAATAGCCGCCCGGCAGCAGCGAAAAACCGTAAGCATCGATACCATATTCCCAAAGGTAAGCGCTTCTGAGCGTAATGGAACCATAAGGCCACTCATCGTCCGACCCAACGACAGCTACATGAGGCGTTCCCGTTGCCGCCACATCTTCAAGGATATGTATTTCCGAAGATGACGGCAAATGCCAACCGTCCATGCAAAGCCCCTGGATATGGGTCAAGTCACGGCAGTCAGTCCCGTTGCCGCATTCCCGCGGATTTTCGGGATCGTTCGCCAGGGCGACCGAGTCGATGGCCGCGCCCCACGTATAGAGCCTACCATACTTTATACAGCTATCCGGTTCATTGTCGTAGCACCAGTTCTTCCCGAGCAGGCTCGGAGTCAAATCGCTATCCGCATAGCCCAGGTTTTCCGCCATCCAAACAAGGGAATCGATGGCTATCGTCTTATACACCTGCCCGTCGCGTTCGTCCACGACCTCGCCATAAGAAAGTTCAGGGTTCAGGTAGCGCCACGAGAACTTTCCGTCGAGGCGCCCGTTACCCATTTCGTTGAGGGAAAGTCCCAGGGCATCCGCACAACGGCTCTTCAGCTCCGTAGCCGTACTGTCCATAAACTCTTCCGCCGTTTTGTTCGGCATGATTTCCTGGGTACAGATCAAGTGGAGTTCATTGCATGCAAGCCCGAGCTGATCCTCGACCGATCCCTTTGCATTTTCACAGCGTTCCACGAAGGAAAGGGAATCCGCCTTGCAACCGGCTACCGGATTGTCCATATCATAGGTCTTGTCAAGACGGTCTACGACAATAGCCATCATGGAATCGCGCCGCAAAAGCTGCGTAAAGAGTTCCCTGGCAGAATCAAGGTCCACCACAAGCCGGACGCCGTTTTCATCTTCATAGACATTCACAGTGCAGACGGCAGAGTCGGCCCCCATATCGGTATAGTTAAAGTATGGCTTCGGAGCTCTCAAGAAAACAACATTGTACCACGAAACGGACGAATCCCCTTCGAGCACGACCTTTTCCGAATCGGCGGATTGTTCCGGCTCCCAGGTTTTCAGGAGTTTGAGATAAGCGACGGTATCCTTGATAATCTGGGCATTCTCTTCTTCGGTCGTGCCATGCGCAAGAAACTTGTCGTTTTCGGAACAGGCCAAGACAATGGACAAAAGGAGCAAAAACGGGGAAAGCCACAGGAGAAATACAGGAACGAACTTGCGCATATATGGACAAATATAAAAAAGGTCGCCTACTGCACAAATTGTCACTCTTTGACAAAAATTTTTGCTATATTGGTGGCAAAGGGCGGACCGGAGCCGCGAGTTCGGGCTCCTTCCGCAAGAAATCTCGCGAAATTTCTTAAAATTGGCGAAAAAAGGCATTTTTTTAGTTTTGAAAGGTAGATAATGGCTGTAAAGTACGACAAGGACAGCATCAAGACTCTAGATTGGTACGAACACATTAGGCTCCGCCCCGGTATGTACATCGGCAAGCTGGGCGACGGACAGAGCCCCGACGACGGCATCTACGTGCTCGCGAAGGAAGTTATCGACAACTCCATCGACGAGTTCGCCATGGGCGCGGGCAAGAAGATTGAAATCGACATGGAAGACCACAGCTGCCGCGTGCGCGACTACGGCCGCGGCATCCCTCTCGAGAAGGTCATCGACTGCGTGTCGAAGATGAATACGGGCGGCAAGTACGATTCCGAAGCCTTCCAGAAGTCTGTGGGCATGAACGGCGTGGGTACCAAGGCGGTGAACGCGCTCTCTACAAAGTTTATCGTACAAAGTTTCCGCGACGGCAAGGTCAAGCGCGCCGAATTCAGCAAGGGCATCCTGGTGAAGGACTTCAAGATTACCTCCACCACCGAGAAAAACGGCACCGAAATCTACTTCGAGCCTGATAACGACCTGTTCAAGAACTTCCGGTTCCTCCCCGCCTACATGGAAGAGAAGATCTGGAACTACGCCTACCTGAACAACGGGCTTACGCTCGTGATGAACGGGAAGGATTACAACAGCCCGAACGGGCTCTTGGACCTGCTCCACAGCCGTACCGACGACACCATCCGCTACCCGGTCATCCACTGCAAGGGCAAGGACATCGAGTTCGCCATCACGCACTCGAACCAGGAAGGCGAACACTACTTCAGTTTCGTGAACGGCCAGCACACCACCCAGGGCGGAACCCACCAGGCGGCATTCCGCGAGGGCTTGGTGAAGGGCGTGCGCGACCACTTCAAGAAGGAATACGACGCATCCGACGTGCGCAACTGCATCGTGGGTGCCGTTTCCGTGCGCATCCAGGAACCGGTTTTCGAATCCCAAACCAAGACGAAGCTCGGTTCCACCACCACGGCCCCCAACGGCCCCGCACTCCGTACCTGGATTGTGGACTTTGTGGCCCGCGAGCTGGACAATTACCTCCACAAGAACGAGGATACGGCCAAGAAGCTCCTGGAACGCATCAACCAGAACGAAAAGCTGCGCAAGGAACTGGCCGGCGTCAAGAAACTCGCCAACGAGCGCGCCAAGAAGGCAAACCTCAACAACAAGAAGCTCCGTGACTGCAGCGTGCACCTCACCGACGCCAAGAACCCGCTCAAGAGCGAGACCATGATATTCATTACCGAGGGTAATTCCGCCTCCGGTACCATCACCACGGCCCGCAACCCCAAGACCCAGGCGGTGTTTAGCCTGCGCGGCAAGCCGAAGAACAGCTACGGCCTCTCCAAGAAAATCGTGTACGAGAACGAGGAATGGAACCTGCTCCAGGCCGCACTCAACATCGAAAACGGGCTCGAGGACCTGCGCTACGACAAGGTGATTATCGCGACCGATGCCGACGTGGACGGCATGCACATCCGCCTCCTGGTGATGACGTTCTTCTTGCAGTACTTCCCGGAACTCGTGCAGGAAAAACACCTCTACATATTGCAGGCGCCGCTCTTCCGCGTGCGCAACCGCAAGGACAAGAAGAAGACCTTCTACTGCTACGACGAAGAGGAACGCGACAAGGCCGCGAAGGAAATCAACAAGAAGGATTTGGAAATCACGCGCTTCAAAGGTCTCGGTGAAATGGATTCCGAGGACTTCAAGCTGCTTATCGGCGAAAACATGCACCTGGAGACCGTCACCATGCCAAGCGACGCATCACTCGGCAAGTTGCTGGAATACTACATGGGCAAGAACACGCAGGCGCGCCAGGACTACATCGTAGAAAACCTGCGCACCGAAGCTGTGGAAGAACTTTAATAGGCGCGACAAGGCTATATCATGGACGAAGAACAGAAAACTTTAGGACTTTCGAACGTAAACCACCTGGAAAAGCTTTACAACGGCTGGTTCCTGGACTACGCGAGCTATACGATTCTCGACCGCGCCGTGCCCTACTTCGAAGACGGCCTCAAGCCGGTGCAGCGCCGCATTCTCCACACCATGTACGAGATGAACGACGGCAGCTTCCACAAGGTGGCGGGCATCGTGGGCGACACCATGCACTACCACCCGCACGGCGACGCCTCCATCTACACGGCCCTCGTGAACATGGGCCAGAAAAACCTGCTTATCGAGCCGCAGGGTAACTGGGGCAACCCGCTTACGGGCGACGAGGCTGCCGCCCCGCGTTACATCGAAGGCAAGCTCAGCGACTTTGCGCTCGACGTGATGTTCAACCCCGAGACTACGGAATGGATCCCGAACTACGACGGGCGTTCCAAGGAACCGGTGACGCTCCCCGCGAAGTTCCCGATTCTCCTGGCCCAGGGCGTGGACGGCATCGCGGTGGGCCTTTCCACTACAATTCTCCCCCACAACTTCAAGGAACTGTGCCAGGCGAGCATCGACTACCTGCGCGGCCGCAAGTTCACGCTTTACCCGGACTTCTACACGGGCGGCATCATCGACGTGAGCGAATACAACGACGGCCAGCGCGGCGGACGCCTCAAGGTCCGTGCGAAAATCGAGAAACTCGACAACAAGACGCTGGTCATCCGGGAAATTCCCTTCGGCACCACCACCGATAGCCTCATCGACTCCATCGTGGCGGCCAACGACAAGGGAAAAATCAAGATTAAGCAGATTGTGGACCACACCACCGAAAACGTGGAAATCCAGATCCACCTGCAGGCAGGTTCCGACCCGCAGGTCGTCATCGACGCACTCTACGCCTTTACCGACTGCCAGACGACATTAGCCGCCAACAGCTGCGTGATTATCGACAAGAAGCCGCGTTTCAGCAGCACCACCGAACTTTTGAAGCTCAGCACCGACCACACGGTGCACCTGCTGGACTGGGAACTGGACAACGAGCTCAAGCACCTGCAAGACCAGTGGCACATGACGAGCCTCGAGAAGATTTTCATCGAGAAAGAAGTCTACGAGGTCATCAAGAAGGCAAAGACCCACGACGAGATGGTGGAGCTCATCGACGAAGGCCTGAAACCCTTCGTGAAAAAACTCCGCCGGGAAGTGACCCGCGAAGAAATCCTGAAGCTGGCCGAAATTCCGGTCCGCCGCATCAGCCGCTTTGACCGCAAAAAAGCCGACGAGTTCCTGGAAGAACTCGACAAGAAGATTGAAGAGGTAAACTACAACAAGGAACACCTCACCGACTACGCCGTGAACTACTTCAAGAATATCCTCAAGAAGTACGGCGAAGGTCGCGACCGCAAGACAGAAATCGGCGAATTTGGCCAGGTGAGCGCCGTGCACGTGGCTCTTGCGAACCAGAAGCTCTACGTGAACCGCAAGGAAGGCTTCCTCGGCACAGGCATGAAGAAGGAAGAATACCTCTTCGACGTGTCCGAATACGACGACCTCATCGTGTTCAAGGCCGACGGCAGCTTCAAGGTGGTGAAGGTCTCCGACAAGGACTTCGTGGGCAAGAACATCGTGCTCGTGGAAAAGTTCAACAAGGACGACGAACGCCACATCTACAACGTCATCCACCAGGACGGCAAGGAAGGCACTGCCTACATCAAGCGCTTCAACGTGGGCGGCGTGACCCGCGACAAGGACTACTTCATGGGCAAGAACAAGCCCGGTAGCCGCCTGCTTTACCTTTCTAGCAACATGAACGGCGAGGCCGAAGTCGTGGAAGTGACGCTCAAGCCGCGCCCGCGCACCAAGCTCAACTTCGAGGTGGATTTCAGCACCATCGAGGTGAAGGGCCGCGGCGCGATGGGCAACATCGTCACCAAGTACCCGGTCAAGAGCGTCAAGCGCATCCGCAAGGGCGTAAGTACCCTCGGGGCGCGCGTGCTCTACTTCGATGCCCCCAGCGGCCTCATCAGCACGCAGAAGAAGGGCGACCGCATCGGCGAATTCGGCGAGAAGGACAAGATCCTTATCGTGAAGGAGAACGGTACGGCCCGCGTGCACGACATGGCCGACCCGATTCTCGTGGGAACCGGCGTGAAATACGTCCACAAGTTCGACCCCGCGCAGGTATTTACCGTGCTCTACTTCGAGGGCGGGAACTTCAACTACATGGTGAAGCGCTTCAACCTAGAAGGCTGCCCCATGACGACGGAATTCAGCCTCATCAGCGACCACAAGGATTCGCAGATGATTGAATTCTTCGCCACCGAGGACGCACGCCAGCTCATGGAATACCAGGTGGGCCGCGAAGTCCAGAAGGAAGA
Organism: Fibrobacter sp. UBA3718; assembly: GCF_002371935.1. Lineage (NCBI taxonomy): Bacteria > Pseudomonadati > Fibrobacterota > Fibrobacteria > Fibrobacterales > Fibrobacteraceae > Fibrobacter > Fibrobacter sp. UBA3718. Next base: position 308,486 of record NZ_DFHR01000013.1, read on the forward strand.
ACTCGACCTCACAGAAGTCGCCGACATCAAGAGCTACAAGGCGCTCGGCAGCAAGTTCACCGCGAAGAAGGTGAAACGCACGAGCCGCATCACGCCTCCCGACCCGTTCGACGACGGCACGAGCGACGACGCAGGCGCCGAGCCCGAAGACCCGACGCTGTTCTAGGCCGGCGATAAACAGCGCTGACGTTAAACAGCGCCGTCGCCAATTCAAATACAAAAAGCCCGCGGTTCAAACCGCGGGTTTTCGTTTCAAATATAACGGTTCGGGTCTCGTCCCGGGAAATTACAGGCCGTAACGAGCGAAGGCGTCTTCTTCGCCGATGATTTTGAAATCGACTATGTACTGTTTCTTCGAAACGGGATTGTTGTATTCAAAGACCTCGATAACCCAGGCGTTCTTTTCGCACTGGATGAGGAATCCGGTGCGTTCGAGCGTTCCGACAGTCTTCGTGCCAAGAATTTCGAAACCCACGGGCTTGCCGTACTGCGCCGCGATATTCTGGAATATCGTAGCGTATTGCATCTTGAGGTTCGATACATTCACGTTCCCCTTGAGGAAGGGGCTATCGTCGAGCACGGCATCGAAAGCCTTGTCGTACTTATCTGCTTTCAGGTGATCGACCATCGCCTTGACGCATTCGCTGGAGTGCGGGCCTGCAAATGCGAACGAGCAAAGCAAAAGGCAAAGAATTAAGGACTTGATTTTCATAGTTTCTCCTTTATTTTTTTTCATAATACTTGAATACGTCTTCCTCGGTCACCACGCGCAATGCGCTGAACGCGCTTTTACCGTTTAGCGATTCGTATTCCGTTATCACAATCAGCCACGCAGACTTTTCACAGTTAATCTGGTAAACAGTCTCGTCATAGGACTTGGACAGGCGGCGGGTACGCAGTTTCGTATGGTTCAGCACCTTGCCATGCTGCTTGACAAATTTCTCGAAATAACCGGCGTACTGCGAAACTCCCACCGCCTTTTGTTCTTTACTCATATCCATGCCATAATCCAACAAAGACGAGGCGGCATCCTTGTACTTGGACTTTTTAAGGAATTTTTCGACCTTATCCATCTGCTTGTCGGCAACAGCACCGGCATGGCACATCGCGGCCATCAAAAAAACATATAATAAAGAGCGCAGGATTTTCATATAACCTAATATAGTATTTCAAAAATTAAGCGAGGCGCGGTTTCCCCGTCCAACCAAGTTTTTCGCGGAGTGCGCCCACGAATCCGGTATGGCGCATGCGGATAAACGTCGTCACGGCCTTGCATTCGCTCAGCACGACCTTCTCGCCCACCTTCATCTCGTAGGCGGTACGGCCATCGAACACGAGGTCGAGCGGGCGCTCCACCGCAGAAACGATTTCAAGCTTCTTGTCGGTAAGCGAAAGCACGAGCGGGCGCACGGAGAGACTGCTAGGAGCGACGGGCGTGAGCACGACGGCAGGAGTGCTCGGGTGGATGATAGGGCCACCCGCCGCGAGGTTATAGGCAGTAGAACCCGTCGGTGTAGAAACCAACAGGGAATCAGCCCAGTATTCGGTAAGGCACGTGCCGTTGTAGGCCACGTTCACGTTCACCATGCGGTCGGGCATGTGCGCGCGGACATGGACCTCGTTCAAGACCGTCTGTCTTGCGACCACCTTGCGACCGCGATAAACGACAGCATCAATCATCATGCGTTCGCGGGTAGAAAAGTCACCCGCAAGTAAGTCATCGAGCGTCTTTGCAAGGCCTTCCACGCGACTTTCGGCAAGGAACCCCACGCGGCCCGCATTCACTCCGAGTATGGGAATATTGTGCCCGAGCGCGATATGCGCGGCAGAAAGCACCGTACCGTCCCCGCCGATAGCAAGAAGCAGGTCCATGCGCGAAAGCCCGGATTCCTTGATCACGTGAATCGGCTTCTTAGCAAGCCCCTTCAGGGAATCAAGCGCAAAGAATTCCACCTTCGGGTGCGTCACGGCCCAATCCGCAATCTGGTCGAGAGCGTTCGCGAGGTCGGCACTCTTGTCCTTGAAACCGACGATTCCGATTTTCGAAAACTTCTTCATGTTCCTCCCCCTATTCCTTGCCCTCGTTCGCGGGAGCCTCGGAGACAAGCACCTGCTTCAGCTTCTCGACAACGCCCGGGAACATCGCCTCCACGGTGTCAACATTCTTGACGGGTTCATCGTTCTCGAGGGCAATAGAAAGCACACTAAGCGCAAGCCCCGCCTCGGGTGAATTTCCGCCGTCAAAGTCGCTCCCGTTCACGATGGTTTCCATCCCGCGAATAACGAGCCCGTCATCGTACACGCCGACTTCCACGCCGGTCTTCCGCAGGTTTTCTGCCAAGAAGTCGTTTGACACGCGCATCTCGGAGCGAATTTCCTTCGGAATACGGAGGATGGTCTCGCCCTCGGCAAAGCACGCCGCCACCGCGAGGAACGCATAATCTGAAAGCGACGTCGCGATGGCGTCTTCGCCAAAGCGCCTGCCCTGTAGCCGTTTGCCCGCTTCCATCGGGTAGATTTCCACATCGCCGTACACGTCGCCGAACTTTTCCCTGCGGGTCACGGTCTCGATGTTTGCGCCCATACGCTTGAGGCAAGTGAGCGCCCCCGCACGGGTGCTGTTCAGGTCCACGTTCAAAAGCTTTACCACATTACCCTTGGGTACCTTGCCGATGGTCGTGAGCAGGGCAAAGGCTGTAGCCTCGGTCGTATCGCCCGGCACGTAGTAATCGCGCCCGGTAATCACGCGGGTTTCCGCAAGCTCCGTCATCTGGGTGCGTTCAATCTTCTTGCCCTGCGCCATCATCAGGCGGCGTTCGAACTCGCTCAGCTGCTCCATGCCGCGCCCCTCGTAACGGAGGGGCACGCCAAAGTACATAAGCATCTTCGTCCACTGGTCATGAACGAGCGAGCGTTCCTCGAAACTCACGTACTCGCCACGCACCAGCGTGCGGAGCAGCACCCTGTTGCGCATAATAAACGGCACGTTCCCGAGCGAATCCTTCTTGAGCGCGGGTTCTTCGGGCGCAAAGCGGAACACGAGCCTTGCAGGTTCATCGGATTCGAGTTCCACCTTGAAATATTTCTGGAGGGTCACCTTTGCTGCGGCAACCGCAGCGGCACCCGTTCCGTCATTTTCAGCCGCAAAGGTATAGACCTGTTCGGAATCCTTGCTCGCGAGCGTCCACAAAAGGACGTTCTCCTGCTCCGGAAAATCATACGGGAGCATCGACGGGAGCGCATACTGGAAGCCCCTGCCGTCAAGCACCAGCTGATGCCCGTGCAGTTCATAGCAGAGCCCGAATTCGGCGAGGGCCTGCGCAAAACGTTCTGAACCGCTGGCCCAGGCAAAATCGTCGAGCACGGTGCGCCCGTTTACCAACAGGCCCATCAAAAGCGTAAGGTCCATCCGTTCCCTGTCGGGATTCAACGCAAATTCCATTATCGTTCCTTAACTTCGTAACCCAGGTAACGGAGCAGCTTGACCGCGCGGGCGGCCTCGTCCTCGGTCTTGAAGGCAATCAGCAATGTGCCCGCCACGTTCTCGCGGACCTTCATGAGTTCAATGTCGCGGATGTTGAGTCCCTCTTCGGCGAGCGGCTGCAACACGCTCAGGAGTGCGCCCGGCTTGTCCTTGAGCGGCACCGTAATCTCGAAGAATGCGGCAGCGGCGTTCCGGCCAGGAGCGAACAGGCTCGCACGCCCCTCGTTGCCCGCCTTGAAAATTTCTTCCAGCGAATCGGAACGGTCGGCGCATTTTCCACCGGCTACCGAACCGCGGGTCGCATCGAACGAACCACCCGCAGGCCTGCCGTCCTTTACCACGTCGAGTTTCTGCATCGCCTCGATTGTCGTGTTCACGCCATCGCGAACCTCGGTCAAGGCTCGCACCGTCTCGTCGCGGTTGGTGACGGCAATATCGTGCCACATCGCCCACCCGCTTGCCGCAATGCGCGTCATGTCGCGGAATGCGCGCCCCGCATAGTGCTGGTAGTTGTGACTCAGCAGGCGGTCAGGGATGCTTGCCGCCAGAGTAGAACTGAGCATCTGGGGCATGTGCGAAACCCACGCCATAGTGCGGTCGTGGTGCTCCGGCGGGAACACTACGGCAGAGGCCCCGAGGAACTTCACCAGGTCCAGGAGCGGCGCGTAAACGTTCTCGGCAGTACCCTCGGGCGGGCACACGAACCAGTAGGCGTTCTCGAAAATAGCGGGGTCGTTGTATTCGCAGGTGCGCTTCTCGGAACCCGCCATCGGATGGCTGCCCACAAACTTGAACGGGACCGGCAGTTTGGAACCCGCCCTGCAGATTTCGACCTTCGTGCTCCCGATATCGCTTACGAGGCACGCGGCGCCGTTTAATTTCTCATTGACCCAAGAAACATGCGAAAGCGCATCAATCGTCTTCAAAATATGCAGAATCGGGCCACACAGCAAAATGAGGTCGCAGTCGCGGGACCATTCTTCTACCTGCGCGTATTCAAAAAATTCATCGGCAAGTTCCAACTCGCGGGCACGTTTGAGAGTCGTGGGCGAACTCACCGCACGGATGACCGTCGGGCGCTTCGCCTGCTTAAGCGCAGAAGCAATAGAACCCGCCAGGAGTCCAAAACCCACCAGGGCAATACGCTTCATCATTCCTCCACCTTGCGGGTCTCTTCCATAATCGTGCGGAAAATATTCACGATAGATTCCGGCGGAAGCGGGCCACCCGCCTTAACCGCCTTCTCGGCGACAGCGGCTAGCACCGCCTCTTCGCGGGCCGCGTCGAACACCGGCAGGCCCTTCTCTTTCTTGAGCTTGCCAATCTCCGTCGCGAATTCCGCCCGCCTGTTCAAAAGCGAGATAATCGTATCGGTGAGTTCATCGATGCGTTTGCGCCAATCGTCTATTTCCATATGGGAATCCATGTGCCGAAAGATAGAAAAAAGAGGGTAATTTTATGTCCGCGCACGCCACACAGGGGCAATTTCACAAAAATTGGGGATTAAACGCCCCCTTTTTCGCACTTTTAGTACCCAATTTCTAGAACAAAGTAGCATAATTCCACCGAAAAAACCCGCGAAAGGATGATTTCAGGTTATTTCCAGGCCAAAAACAGGCGTTTTTCGCACCGTTCTTTTACAACAAACTAATATTTTTAACACACAAACTAACAAAATGGGGACCAAACGCCCCAAATTCACCCCATTTAGTCCCCAATTTCGGCATTTTTGCATTTTTCCCAGCCAAAACACGGCCAAAACACAGCCAAAACCGGCCCGCAACAAACACACTTGACACACTTTGTTCATTTAGAGCTTTCGAAGCATTGCGAAACGCAGGCTTCGATTCTATTTTCTACTTGTGTATGGATCGGAGACCAACTATGAAACACCTGAAGAAAACAATCGGAATTCTAGCGGTACTAGCCATGGCAGCATCCGTCAACGCAAAAGACTTTAGCGGTGCAGAACTCTACACCAAGAACGAGTTTACCTACGGCAAGTTTGAAGCCCGTATGAAAATGGCCGCCATTTCGGGGACCGTCAGTTCCATGTTCCTCTACCAAAACGGCTCCGAGCAGGCCTCCGCAGAACGCTGGGTCGAAGTCGACATCGAAGTGCTCGGCAAGAACCCCAGCAGCTTCCAGTCCAACATCATTACCGGCAAGGCTGGCGCCCAGAAGACCTCCGAAAAGCATCACGCTGTCAACCCCGCCGCAGACCAGGCCTTCCACACCTACGGTATCGAATGGACTCCTGATTATGTCCGCTGGACTCTCGACGGTGAAGAAGTCCGCAAGACTGTCAAGGGCGAAAACAAGAACCAGGTCGAGAACCTCATCGGCACCCAGGGCCTCCGCTTCAACCTCTGGTCTTCCGAAAGCGCCGATTGGGTTGGCCAGTTCGACGAATCCAAGCTCCCGATTTTCCAGTTCATCAACTGGGTCAAGGTCTACAAATACACCCCGGGCCAGGGAGAAAACGGCAGCGACTTCACCCTCGACTGGATAGACAACTTCGATACTTTTGATGCCAATCGCTGGGCCAAGGGCAACTGGAGCTTCGACGGTAACCGCGTTGACCTGACTCCGAACAATATCTACTCCGTAGACGGCATGCTGATTCTCGCCCTCACCCGCAAGGGTCAGGAAAGTTTCACCGGCCAGGTTCCCCAAGACACTGAACCAGGTCCGACGCCGACATTCTCCAGTAGCAGCGAAATCACGGTACCGACCAGCTCCTCCAGCGCGACAGAAGCAATCCAGCCGGTCCGCATGCAGGTGCAGAACAAGCAAATCCGCGGAACCGTGAATGCGAAGGGCGCCCGCGTCAACGAGACCCGCGCCAATGACCCCCGCAAACGCTACCGCGTCAACTTCAGCTTTTAAATAACAACACCCCCCAAACAACAGGACCTACGCAGCAATTGTTGCGTAGGTCTGTTTTTTTCTATATTCGAAAAGTATGCGAGAGGAACTGGAGAAAATCATCACTGAACTCCCCCACAAGGACGGAGACAGGCTCCCTAGCGTCCGCGCTCTGATGAAAGCCTACGGAATTTCATCGGGAACCGTCCAAGCCGCCCTTCGGAACCTCGAAAAGGAAAAACTCATCTGCCGCATCCAGGGAAAAGGCTGCTTCTGGACCCAGGGCGGCATCGCAAAATTTTATGACAGAAACGTCGTCCCCACAGTCCGGGAATCCGCCTCCGAAAAACTGGAGCGGCTTTTCAACGAAGACTGGGACCGCGGCACCTTCCGCCTTGACAAGCCCCTCCCCCTGATGAAGGAACTCGTGCTACGCTACAATACTTCGCAGGCGGTCCTTCGCAAGTTCCTGAACGATAAAGTCCAGCAGGGCATCCTAAACCGGACCGGCCGGCTATACAACTTTATCCGCAAAAGGGAAACTGCAGGCAAGCCTTCCCTCAGCGAAATCGTATTCGTCACCCGCTGCAACAGCTGGGGCGGATTCACCGCCGAGAGTGAACGAGAAATGGATTTCTTGCGGATGGTCTACAAGAAGGCGGGCGCCGAAAATTACAAGCTTATTTTGCTCGGCATCAACGAAAACAGCGACACGCTCATTGACCGAAGCGGCAAGCCCCGAAAACTCACCGACTTCCAGAATGCCGTGGGAGCAGTGCTATCAACCCTGCTCGTGATGGAACCGCTCAAGTTGCTTCAAATGTTCGCCGGCGTCAAGTACCCCGTCGCCGTCTGGTGGGAGCACCCCCTGGGAGGCCTCCCTCCACGCTACCTGCAAAAGGAAAACTGGACCTTCTTCAATTCCACATTCGGAACATCCCCGGGTGTCGAAATGGGCAAGTTCCTGATATCCCACGGAATCAACCAGGCTGCGTTCTTTTCGCCATATCACAACAGTTCATGGTCCATCGACCGACTGGAGGGGTTGCGAATTGCAGGCCTCAACGTCATCGAATACACCGACAGCGAATTCGCGAGTCCCTGGGACTTCAAGCAGATTGCGCGAGGCAAGGTCGAAAAACATGCCGTAGAATCCTACGCACGCGATTTGCTCAAGCAAAAAATATCTTCGATGATGCACGACCGCGATTACAGGAACATTCCGATCGTATGCGTGAACGACGACACCGCAAGCATGCTTCTCGAAATGCAGGAAGAAGGGACGCTTAACAACCTGGGCGAGATTTTTGCATTCGACAATTCCGCCGAAAGCTACCTGTTGCGCCTTCCCTCCTACGATTTCAACACGCAGGCGCTCGTCGACCACATGTTCTACACCATCGCCAATTCCGACGCTTTCCGCATGCAGCGGAAAATCCAGCAGATTCTCGGGAACGTCGTAGAAAAGTAAAAAGAAAGCCTAGTGCTAATGCCGCTGGTATAGCTCCAGCCCGAATTCAGGCATGGCGGCAAGGATATGGTCGAAGATATCCGACTGGATTCCTTCGTAATCTTCCCACACGACCGTATTGGTAAAAGCGTAGATTTCAAGAGGAAGCCCCTGCGGCGTCGGCTCCAGCTGGCGCGTCATGAGCGTCAAATTCTGGGCTATCGTCCCGCAAGAACGCAGGTAAGCCGTGCAGTAGGCGCGGAATGTGCCAATGTTCGTGAGATGACGACTGTTGAGCATCTCGGGTTTGAGAGTTCCCTGGTCCACGCCGAGCAGGTTTGCCTTGGAAGGCTCTCCAGCAATTTCTCGGGTCTTCTTTTCCAGATACGGAGCCAGAATCTGTATTTTGGATAAGCTTTCAATTTCGGCGGGAGTAAGGAAACGGATGCTCTTCTGGTCAATAAACAGAGACCTCTTGATGCGTCGAGCACCGGAATCCTGCATTCCACGCCAGTTACGGAACGAATTCGTGATGAGGTCGTAGGCTGGGATGACCGAAATCGTATTGTCCCAGTTGCGCACCTTTACCGAGGTGAGCGTGATGTCCATGACCGTACCGTCGGCATGGTGACGCTCGATTTCGATCCAGTCTCCCTTGCGGAGCAAATCAGAAATATTGATTTGCACGCCCGAGACGACCCCCAGGATCGAATCCTTGAAAATGAGCATGAGTACCGTCGCCATCGCACCGAGCGCGGAGAAGATGATGACAGGGCTCTTGTCCGTCACCTGGCTCACGATGAAGATTGCCGCGATACAGAATAGAGCGACTTTTATCGCCTGGAAAATTCCATGGAGCGGCCTCTTCATTGTCCGTTCGTTGATGCCGTTGAAATGTTCCACCACATCGAGAACCGAACAGGCGATTGCAAACGAGAGAAGCGTATACCAGATGTTCGCCACCCTGGAACACAAATCGTAAATCCATCCCTCCGCATCGAAAATCCGCGTGACAGTCGTCGAAAACGCCGTCGCGGGAATCACCTGCAAAAGGCGGGAGGCCACATGCCGCTCGACCAGGAGTTTGTTGAATGCGCTCGGGTTTTTCTTTGCCCAATGCTTCAGGAGCGGCATAATGACCGCATAGATCGCAAGGTAGAGAAACGCGATTGCCGAAAGAAGGAAAGCGAGGTTGACGTATTCGTTATCGATAGGCATTGTTCTACTTCCTTATCAGACGCATGATTCCTTGACGGTTGTATTCTGGGGAATCCTTCGGAAATGGATTCTTTATTTCGCTACGGAGGACGAAAGCGACGGATTCTCCCGCATCGATCTCGGTTCCCGACTTCGAGGAAACCTCGCCCGAGAATATGGAATCGGCCGCGACCGCAAGGACATCACGGAGCGCATTCTCGGACAAGGCCCCCTTCGCAATACAAAGGTCCGGAGAGTTGAACACTTCAAGTCCAAGCGTATAGAGCGTATCAGCGTTTTCGACAAAGTTAATCCAGGGATCCATCGGGAATTCGCCATCGCCCAGTTCCTCGCGGAAAGCATCCGCAGTCCAGGCAGTACCGGAATGCTGCATGTAGACACCGGCCGCGCCGGCAGAAAGCAACTTCAAGATAGCCGTATTCACCATGCGGAGGTCATCGGTATTTTTCAAGGTGCCAAGCAAGAACAGGAGCGACTTGTGGGAATCGATAGCCGACGCCTCTTCTCCAGAAATGTCCCTGTGTTCCTTAAATATATCCGAGAGTCCCGCGGCAGCGCCATTTCGGGCAACCTTGAAACTTACGCTGCAGCCGGGGACAAGCAGCGACTTCGCTTCGGGCAATACGGATACTGTATCCGTCAACTTGAAAATCTCGGAAGCGGGAACCGGAATCGGGAATGCGAGAACGAACTGATTCATACTTTATCCTCGGGCAAGCAGCCCTTCAACAGCTCCCTGCAACAGACCCCTTTCTCCGGGCTTCGGGAGCTTGACTTTTTTCTTGAAAGATTCTTCGAACGACTTGACCGACAACCCGTGTTCCGGAATATGGACGGCATAACCCGCCGAAGCGAGTTCACGAGCAAGAACAAGCTGTTCATACTGGCCTGGAGTCGGGACAAAGATGCAGCGAGCCCCCAAAAATGCCATGTCCATCACGGTGCTGTAACCGCCACGGCTTATGACCCAGTCGGCATTGCGAACGGCTTCCGCAAAAGCCTCCGTTGGCAGGTGCGTGCAAAAATCGACATTGCCTTCGGTCCAGGAGTTGCGCGGAACCTGAGGTTTACCGAGAATCATCAGGTGTCGCCCCGGAAGCGCACGCAGTATTTCGTGCAAGTTCGCCTCGAACCGGGAACGAGCGGGTTCCACTCCCGAAACCACAGCGACGGAACTGTACTGGGCCATACCAGACGGACTCACCGAGGCTTTGGCCATATCCACACCAAAACGGGAAAGCGGGCCCACAAACTTGACGTTAGGCTCACTACGGGACTGCAAATGCGACAGCGCCCCCGCATAACCGGGAAATTCCGCCACATCGGGAACCCACACTTCATCGAAATGCCGCATGCGGGCCTCGTGCCAACGGATTCCCACACCTTCGAACGCCGAAAGTGCAGGCGGGAACGCGATTCGCCTCTGATGCGTCATGTAGACATTGTAGGCTTTCTTCGAATAGAACGCGAAACGGTTATCCGAAAACAGGATATCGTAGCCATGGCGATCGACCATTTCTTCGGCATAGCGGTGCTCGTAGCGCATGACCGCATTCAAGTGCGCCGTGTTTTTCAGGAGCCACAGCCCCATGTTGGCACCGTATTTCGGATAGACCACGTTGTATCCGGGAGCAAGGCGCTGCCGCAATCCGGGAAAAACTTCGCGAAAGAAAGCCGCATTCGCCTTGACTACGGCAATTTCCACCTCGGCTCCCTGCGCCATGAACTCCCGTATGACGGGCACGCAACGCGTCGCATGCCCCAGCCCCCAATCCAAAGGGGCTACCAGGATTTTCACCGGGCCTCCAGCCAGGCGTCCGCCCAGTCGCCGTGGTCACAGTCCTTGTTTTCGCCCATATCAATACGGAGCACCAGGGAAGTCGCACCACTGATTTCCACGTCAATCTTCTGCTTTTCTGTCGAATACAGCCTCTTGGAACGGAAGACCTCTCGACCCCCAGCCTCGACAACGAAGGATGCACCGTCGCCACAGGCACTTTCGTCATCCAGCCCGACAACCGCATGCAATACATCGAAATGACGCGGAAGCGTGAACTCCAGGACAGAATTCGCATGGCTACCGATTCCGTAGCGGAAGGGTTCTCCGTCAAGTGTCAGCTTGTGATGTTCCACGGACTCGTTGAGCTGCGGCGCGCCCCAATCCTGGGAGAATCTACCCATCTTGATAGACGAAAGCAACGCCACCGATTCCGATTCGACAAAGAAATCGCGATAAACGGGAAGGGTATCCCCATCGGGCATGGAGCACGAGAAGAAAGCCCTGTTCATGCCTGCACGCACCTTCGTCGAATCAAGCAGCAGCGAATCCGAATCGACGGTCAAGAGCAATTCTCCGTAGTGTTCGCCATTGAGCGTGTAGTCACAGGCGATAGATTCCGGGAAATGCTTGTTCAGGACAATCCGGCCACCGGATTGTTCCGACACGATGAAGTTCTGCGTGTAGTGCGAGACGCCCTTCTTCGAAATAATCTTGTAGATGACCAGCGGATAGCCGAAATCTTTGGAATTCACCAACACACGCTCGTGCTTGTAGCCTTCCAGAATCTGGTCAATCTGGTCGGTCGTCTTGAAGCCAACCACACGGCTGTCCCGGTTCACCTTGCCGTAGCCGTCCTGACCACGCACCAGGTAGATGTTACCACCGGACTTCTGCATCCATTCCGCAAAGACTTCGGTACTCCAGCCTTCAAAGGTGCGCTCGCTGAAAGCGCTATGCCCTTGCGCAAGCATCTGCCACGGGCGCGCATAGATATACACCGAATTCTTGGGAAACTTGGATAGTTCCGTATTCAGGAATTCCTCTTCCCCAAGCAACCTGTTCTTGTAATAGAGCATGTTGTTGCGGTAACTCGGGGCATGGTACACCATAAGCCCAAGCGTAAGGAGGCAAGCAAGCCCCATGACAATCGTCGCGGCGGCGTCCTTGCGCATCTTGGTCGAAAACTCGAGCGCATCATAGAGACCGAGCGCCATCAAGAGTGCAAACATCGGAAGCGCCACCAGCACGTAACGCTGGTTGATATCAATCGTGAACGTTCCCGACACATTGAACATGATGACAAAAATCTGGAGGCAGAAGAATATGCCCAGGATAAATCCGCGCACATAGCGGCGGAATACAACCATGCGGACAAGGAGCCAAATCGTCGCCAACAGAAGAATCACGGTGAACGTCGTATAGAACGGGTTCGGGAGGATTCCACCAAAGTTCGGGTCTTGCATCATCTTTACAGGACCCTCGAACAGGTTCATGTTCAGCATGACTTCCAAATTGGTTTTCAGGTTGAACCACAGGTTCTCAAACGAGTGCGCCGCATGTTCACCGCCCTGGAAGTCGTAGCCGCGATAGGCAGCCATGTTGTTGACGCTGGGCCAGCTCACCGCAATCACGGCGGCAACAAAGGCCGGCAGGCGGTATGGCTTTTCGAGGAAGTAGCGGTAGTAGTAGAGCGCGAACGGAATAAACGCAAACACCGTCTCCTGGCGGGTCTGCGCAAAGAATCCGAGCAGCGGGACCGTCAGCAAGAAGTGTTTCCACGTTACCTTATTCGTAGGTACGAACGCATACCACGCCATGAGGAAAGCGAGCAGGCAAATGTAGAGCACTTCGGTAGATGCCGAGCGGGCCTGCAGCAGGTAAATGGGCATGCCGCCCAAGAACGCAGTCGCCGCCAGCGCGAGCCTGCCGCTCCTGAACCACTTGGAGAGCGCGAGGAAGAACGCGATGAGGCTCAGGATATAGAACGGGTAGTTCACAAGCAGCGCCGTATCGCGATTCGGTTCCATGAAGTTAAACACGAGCGAATACACGAACCCGAGCGCCTTGCCCTTGAAGTTGTTCACTTCCGTCTTGCAGTCAAGAACACCGTCGGTCCATACGCCTTCGTTACAGATGCCGCCCGTATGCCGGAAATACATCTGGAGTCCCATCGATTCCCAGCTCGTCTCGTCGCTCAGCACGCGGTGCGTGTTGCTGATGTTGCCGAACATGAACACCGAAAAGAGGATCAGCAGCACTAGCAAACCGCATAAGCTCTTGCCCTCGGGCAAAAAGCCCTTTATGTTCTTTGCAACGAAGGGCATGTTCACCACGACACCCGCAACCAGCAGAATAAATGTCGAGAGGATGGCGTAGTAGCCCCAGTCGATATCCCAGCGCCTTGCAAACGAAACGGAAAGGTTATTGAATATGAGGAACGCGGCAAGCATCACGACAAGCGTCGTCGCAAGCATTACCGCCTGCGGTTTGCCCAGGCAAAGGGATTTCACCCATTCGCGCAGGGACTCCGCCACCGATTTCCGATTATTCTTTTCTTCTTTTACAACAGTATTTTCACTACTCTTTGCACTCATACAAATCCTAATGTTTCACTCCTAATTTTGTATTCCCAACCGTTCCATCGCAATTTTCTTGCCGGTCTGCACGTCGCTCTTGCCGCTACCGAGTTTCGGAAGCACGTCAACCTTCACCACGGCACCGGGGAGCATCAGCGGCGGGAGTCCCACCTGCTTGAGCATGTCCTTGACTTCGTCTTCGGATTTTTCGCCCGCATACACGAGTACGATTTTTTCGCCCTTGGAGCCATCGGGGACAGCTACCGCGAAGTGGTCAATCTCGTCGAACAGCGAGCATTCCGAAATCTTGAAGTCCACCGACCCGAGGCTCACCATCTCGCCACCGAGTTTCGCGAATCGGCTGTAGCGGTCCACGATTGTCAGGTAGCCGTCCTCATCAACATGGCCCTTGTCTCCCGTCTTGTACCAGCGCTTGCCATTGATGACCGCAATCGCCTGCGCAGTCTTTTCCGGATTCTTCAGATAGCCCTTCATGATTTGGGCTCCACCGATAAGGATAAGGCCGTCCTCGCCCACGCCGAGTTCTTCCATGGTATCCGGATCCACAATGCGGAACTGCGTTCCCGGAAGCGGAGCGCCGACGGTACCTGGCTTGTTGCCCTCGATAACCGTCTTGTAGTCATCCATGAGCACGTCCTTCGTGTTCACCGCCGCCACCGGAGTCGTCTCCGTACAACCGAAACCCTCGAAAATCTCGAGTTTGAACTTGGTACGGTACAGCTGGCGCACGTCCTCACGAATCTTCTCGGCGCCGGCGTAAATGCTACGCACATGCGAGAACATCAGCGGATGCACAGCTCTGTTCAGGCCCCACATGCGCAAGAACGTGCCCGTGGCCACCATGATAGACACCTTGAACTGGGCGCACATGCGCGACACGAGCCTTGCATCCGTCGGGTCGGGGCAAGTCGCCACCGGCACGCCTTCCACAAGGCAAAGCATCGTCGTGATGGAGAACCCGAACGCATGGAACAGCGGGAGCGAACCGAGGAACACGTCTTCCGCGGTCGGCAGAAGCACGCTTTCGCACTGTTTGATATTGCCCATCAAATTAAGATGCGTGAGTTCCACACCCTTGGGGCGGCCTTCGGAACCCGAACTGAAAATGATAGTCGCCACGTCATCAAGCGAGACCTTCTTGAAGAAGCGAAGCTCCAGGTACCATGCGGGCAAGAGCATCACGCGCAGGAAGTTCTTCACGAGCGTCGACTTGTGCAGTTGCCCCTTCAGGTCTTCCATGTAGTAGACCTTGTACTTGTCGAGCAACACTTCCATCGGGAGTCCCTTCTGCTTCAACTTCTCGACAAACACGCGGGCCGTGATAATCGTCTTCACTTCGGCCACGCCACAGCAATAATCCATCGTGTCGGGCGTATTCGTGTAGTTCAGGTTGTAGACGGTTTTGCCCTTGAGGAGGCACGCCATGTTCACGATGATGCCCGGACCGGACGGCGGAATAAGCACGCCCACCTGTTTTTCGCCCTTCGTGAGTTTTTCAATCATCCCAGCAAACGAAAGAGCAGCAGCGGCGAGCGCATATGCCGAGAGGTGGTTTCCATCCGGGCTGAACACGGCAGGACCGCTACCGACACGTTTGGCAGTGCGAATCCAGGCAGAGGCCACCGGACGCAGCTTGCGGATGTAGGTGGTCCACGCGGTAATCGAAAGTTCCTGCACGGCGCGCTTCACCATCATCGGGCTCGAGTCGAGCGGAAGTTCATCACCAAAGGCAACCGTCACGATTCGTCCGCCGCTATGCACCATGTCCTTGAAGCCGGCATCGGCCATGGAATAGCTGCTACCCCACAGGCCCTGCACATAGAACGGCAAAAGTTTCACGCGCGGAACATCCTTGATAGCCGTAGAATAATCCAAACGGAAGCGGTTCATGTTGCCGGTCGAAGTCATCGCATTTTCGGGGAACATCACCACAGCCTCCCCGCGCAGGAGGGCCTTCCTCGCTTCCTCCATCGCTGGCCCCGGATTCGAGATATCGAGGTCAATCGTTTCCATCTGCGAAAGCAGCAACTTGACATACCACTTTTCGAAGGGGCGGCGCGTTATGACGAAACGCATCGGACGCGGGCTCGCCATCTGGATCATGGCCCAGTCGATATAAGAGATGTGGTTACCTACCAGGAGCACCGGACCTTCCCACGGTATATTCTGCACGCCCGTCACCAGGAACTTGTAGTGTATCGAGAGCACGGAGCGCAACAGCTGGCGAAGCAAAGTCTGCGGCATGGCCCAAAGCGCCCAGATTGTCCCCGCAAGGCAGACGACCCCGAGGATGAAGAAGAGGTTCATCCGGTCGAATGCGAAATAGCGGATCGCCACAATCGCAAGCACGTCGATAACGATAATGCAAAGGTTCTGCACCACGTTCGAAAGCGAAAGCACGTGTCCGGCAGAGCGCGGCTTCGTGTTGTAGAGCATCGTCGCAAACATCGGGAGGGCGAAAATGCCGCCGCTGAACCCGAGAAGCGCGAACGCGATTGCATTGTAAGGTCTCGGAATGAGCGGGATAAGGAACAGCAGGATCGACGCCCCGGCCGTCCCCATCGGAATCAGGCCCATCTCGATAAAGTCCTTCGACATACGCATTGCGAAGAAGAACCCCGCAATCAAGCCAATCGCAGCACCGAAAATGGCGTAATTCGCAAGGATATCTTGATTAAACAGCGACCCCGAGCTGAACTGGTCCTGGATGACGAACACCATGAGGAATATCATGACCCAGAACATCGCCTGACCGATAATCGCCTGACGGAGCGACCTGTTCTTCCACGCCTTCGCCATCTTGCGTCGCGCATACTTGGATGACAGGTAATACTTCCAGGGGAATTTGAGGTCCTTGTCGTAAGCTCCGATTGACGGGAGCCTAACGGCAAAGAAAATAGCGAACAGCTGCAGAGCACCAAGCGTGTAAAGAACCTGCAGAATCATATTTTCGCGGACAGCGAACGCAAGAGCCACGCCCGTAAAAATGAGCCCGAGGAAGGTGACAATCATCAAGGTGCCGCTGCCGCCCGCAAGGAACCGCACGCCGACCAGTTCCTTCAGGTAGCCATTCTTGGCCGGGCTCTGGAACGCCTGCAGGACAAAGAACAGGGCGATTCCCCCGAACATCATGCGGAGGTCATCAAGGTAGGCGCCAGCACAGAACAGGCCCACCACAGGGAGCGAGAGCAAGGACGTCCACAGGAGGATGCGTTCCTTGGGATACTTGTCCGAAACAAAGCCCGCAGGAGTCAGCAAGAGCACGCAGGGCAACAGGAAAAGCAAATGGAGCACATAGAACTGCCACGAGCCCGTCGCCGTAAATCCCATACGCGAAAGCACAAGTTCCGTGTAAGCAACCAGCGCAGTCGACACCGCCACCTGGGTAAACGCAAGTCCAAAAAACGAAAAGGAGCCCTTGATTTTTTTCATTTCGGCAATCCCCCGAAGTTAAAAATATTGTGCGCTAAAGGCCGTTCCCCTTGAGCAGTTCGACATAGTCATCCCCTTCCTCACCCACCAGGATTTTCACCTTGAGGTTCTTGTCGACAACTATCGTCTTTGGAAGAGTGATGTTCTGGCCCGCTTTGATGAGTCCAAAACCTTCCGTCATCCGTCCAAATGGATCGGTAATGGCGGGAAGCTTGTCGGCAGAAATCTTTTGAAGGAACGACTGCACCTTGGAAGGTTCCTTTTCGCCCACATTCACCAATACGATTCCCGTTTTCGCCTGCGCAAGTTCAGCCTGATGAGCAACAATCTGCTTCAGTCCCGCACGGCACGGGACACACCACGTAGCGAAATACACCAGCGCGACACGGTCATACTTTTGCACCAGACGTTGAAGGTGAGTCCTCGTGAAAGGCGTATTATCATTCTTGAGTTCACGCACAGCAAACCACGGGACCGAATCCTTTATCTCAGCCGGGAGAGGCAATTTCTGGGAATCGGCAGCAAAAGACGCCGGAGCAAAGAATGCAGCAAGAACCAAGAACACCACAAACAGCTTTTTCATATTACCTCGCAATCCATCGACCGAGTTCTTTCATCCACTCAGCAATCAAGTCGCCCTTGTCGATGCTATTCACAATCTTACCCCTGGCTTCGTTTTCGTCAAAACGGCCAACCCCCTTGAGGGTCGCGCCTAGAGTAAAGTAAGTTTCTCCGGAGCAGGAACTGCCGTTCAGGGCGACGACCTCGGTGCAAGTGATTCCCAGGCCGCCTTCCTTGCATTTCGGATCCGAAAGTTCGAGGCTGAGCACGAGCCCCACCTCACATGCCGAATCCAGCATCGTCTGCAAGAAGACCTTCTTCGAAAGTTCCTGAAAAATCTTCGTCGCCTCCTCCGCTTCCAACGAGCCATCATAGTAGACCTTGTAGCGGCTCTTGAAGTCGTTGTAGCCTTCGAGCGACTTCTTGTAGTTTTCCTCAATATCGCCGTAGCCGTCCTTGAAGCCTATCGATTCCAAGACGAGTACTGCAGCCTTGTACTTTCTGTAGGCATCAACCATGATGTCGTAGTTGCTG
Source organism: Fibrobacter sp. UBA3718 (assembly GCF_002371935.1). Classification (NCBI taxonomy): domain Bacteria; kingdom Pseudomonadati; phylum Fibrobacterota; class Fibrobacteria; order Fibrobacterales; family Fibrobacteraceae; genus Fibrobacter; species Fibrobacter sp. UBA3718. Next base: position 326,410 of record NZ_DFHR01000013.1, read on the forward strand.
AACTTTTCAAGAGGATGCGTCGTCATGTCGAGAACCGCCATCGACGAGACCAGCGCGTCGCGGGCGCTCTGGTAATCCTGCCTATAAGGCTTCGCCGCATCTTCACGGGACATACAGGCCACGACACCCGTCATGCCGTCGCGCGCAAGCGTCGTCATGGGATGGACGTCCTGCATATTCCGCAGCTGGGCCGAGACCTGCGATTTCATTTCAAATGAAGACTGTATAGCTTCCGAGCCGTCGCTGGACATGTCCTCCTTTCGGATAGACGTGTTGGCCGCCTTTACGGAGCTCTGGATTTGCTGTGCGATTTTCATGACGGCGATATTGAGCGCCTGGTCGTAGTCTTCTGCAGTCCCCACACCCTGCAAGCTGCCTTCAGGGCACGAATGCATCTTCAGTTCCTGCATGAGAGAGACCTTGGGTGGAGGCTGCGTACCATAAGACGGATTCGTCGCGGGTTGCGGATCCTGGGATGCGCACCCGAAAAACATCATGGACGAAAACGCCACGAGTACAAGACTGGGGATACAAGTTTTACATTTCATCGTGCTACGAAAATAAATATTTATCAACCCTCAGTCAATCCAAAAAGAAGGGTGCAGGCCTGAGCCGGCACCCTTTGGGGAGTAGATGAGAGTTGTTTAGCGGAAATTCGCCGTAAGAGTCGTCACTTCGCCCGGATTGAACGTGCGTGTAGCCTCCTGGCTGCCATCGCTCCAGCCTGCGAATACCGAGCCCGACTTCGGAACCGCAGTCACCGTCACGGGAACATCCCTGAAGAAACTTACCGCAATAGTCGACTGGTCGAGCGGGAGGTTATGCACGCGCACTTCGCCGGTCCCTTGTACAGACAACGTAACCTGAGCTTTTTCTCCTAGGCCAAAATACTGCTGCATCTCGCTCATAATCGTCTGCTGGCGGGTCTGCGCGAAACTCTTTATCTTCTCGAGGTTGGAGCTGAAGGAACTCGCGTTGTAGCCCCAGAACTCAGCATCGCGCGACATCTCGGACTGCACCTGGCTCTGGAGCGCGTCAATCTGCTTCACGAGACGATCCGCGGCGAAGTTCATCGAAAGGAGCACGCAGAATCGGTTGATGAACGCCTTCTTGAAGCCTTCGTTTCCGAGCAGGCGAATCATGAGAATCGTGTGTTCCGAGATGGAACCGCCCGACTGCTGACCACCCTGCTGGCCCATGCCCGGCATCATCATACCCATGCCGTTCGTGCCGCTTGCGTTGGTCACGTAGCTGAACACGTTACTGTTCTGCGTATTGTAGCCGGCGCCGAATCCGAAGTCCACATCGTACAGGAACCATTTCCACTTGCTCTTCTGGCTTGCCACACGCCACTTCTTCAAGTTGTTATGCGGCCAGTCGCCATTGTTCACGAACATTTCTGCCGCCATGTAGTTCATGTAGTTTTCTACGTCAACCTGTTCGGCAATCTTGTTGTAGTTCGCTTCGCTTGTAAGCTCGTTGCCCTGCAACCAATCAACCATCGCCTTGTAATCGGTAGAGGAACCCGCACCAGCCTCGTTGCTAGCATCAAGAAGGTCAATATCGTTCGGGTCGAGCCCGTAGCGCGTTTCGTAGTAGTATTCGCTGTTGCGTTCACGCAGGTCGTGGATGCCGTAGTACTTGCCATTGTAGTACACTATCACATAGCGCCCGTGCTGGTAATCGACACCCAGGCCTTCCGTCATCTGGGTTCCGATGCGGTCGCGCACGTAGTCGTCACCGCTGTTGTTGCCGAAGTTCCTGAGCGAGAAAGCCTTGAACTTCTTGAGTTCCGGATAATCCGGGAACAGCGGGTATTTGAGGCGCTTATTGCCATATTCCTCGCGGAGCGTCACGGAGAAGGACTTCTTCTCCTTCGCGCGGCTGTACTGGCCCGAAATCTTGTAGTCGCCCATCACGCCGAACGCAGGTGTCTTCGGGGAGCCGGGTTCAAAGAGTTCCACGTACACGGGGAGTTCGCGGTTGCTCCAGAAATTCGCACCGTACTTCGGGTCCATCATGCTTGCGCTATTGCCCGTCATGTAGAGGCCGGAATCGGCGCTGAACATCGAAAGCGGGTCGGTCGTCACAAAAATCGCGGCGAGGGACGGCTGCTGTTCGAACACGTAGGTACGGATAATCTCGTCGCTCGGGTAGCTGCCGTCGGCATAGGTACGGCAACGGAACACCGTCGTGGAAGAGACGTTCAGGGACTGCACCACGGGGGAACTTGCCGTAGCTTCGGCACCGCCCTGCTCGCAGCGCGTGCCCGCCGGGAACGACACCGCAACCGGAGAAGAATAGAAGCCCGAAGGCGGAATGTTCACCTCGCCAGATTCTGCCTGTGCGGCAAACACCTCGCCTGTCGTGCTACCGTAAGGCGAAGGAGACGCAAAACCCCACTTGCCCGCAGCATCACGCGACCAGGAAGCCCCCGTCGGGACCGCAGAATAGCTCACGGAATCAAGGATGCCGTTATCCTCATTGACAAGGAAAAGCGAGCCCGAATTTTCGGCCTTGAAGGTTGTGTGCGGTTCGTGACCGCGTTTGCGCGCGATATACGAGGTAATCTTGATCGTCGTGGATTCGCTGCCCGCAGTCTCGGTCGCAAACGTCGTTGCGGTAATGTTGTTGCGGTTGATCTCGCTCGCATTGTCGCTGAGCCTCACGTAGTACACCGCAGAGGAGTCGCCCGTACCGCGAAGGTTCTTGCCGCTCCAGTCGCTCATCGCATCGCCTTCCTTGAAGTTCAGGCGAATTTTGTGGGTCTTGGTAATGAACCCGCGCACCACGAGCTGGTCGGCATTGCCCGGTTTAGAAGCCGCATTGACAACCACGCGCGTGTACGAGCCCTTGTTCGGGGAAACCTTCACCACGGCACCAATCTGGTTCACGCCGCCCTCGTTATAGCACAGGGCAGACTTGCCCGGCAAATTTTCCGCATTCGTAGTCGTTGCTCCAGCTCCGGCACCGCCACCGGGATTCATACCGCCGCCCCAGTCACCCATGCCGGGGAATGCGCCGAACCCACCCGAAGACGATTCAGAACTGCAGTTAGTCCCAATCATGTTCACGGAATCGGAAGGAGCGATGTAATCTGCATAGTTCTTTCCCGAAAGGAACACGACCATGTGGCTCTTCGCGGGGACCGTCGCATTGCCGAACACCCAGCGGCGCGGGTATTTCGCGTCATTACTGAGCGCAACGCCCTTGAGGCTCACCGGAGCGTCACTCGTGTTGTAGAGTTCGACCCAGCCCGGGTCGTTGCCGTCGTTATCCTTGAAATTCGCGTTCTCGGGCGAAACTTCGGAGAAAATCACCGGGAAATTGCCCACGTAGGTAAGCGGTGTATCGACCGCGACCATCTGCTGGTCTTCACCGGGTAGAGGGCCATCGTGCGAGCCATCGTCCTTCTTCGAAGAAGAAGAGGGAACAAGAGTCCCGTCGCCACCCTGCGAAAGCGGCAGTTCGCCCGCAGAACTCGTCAAGACGGGCTGGCCGTCCTCGCCAATAATTACCTCACCGCCGCTAGAAAGGCCTTCGGCACCCAAATCGGGAGAAACCGGGTCCGTTCCGGAGTCGTCGGAGCATGCCACCACGCATGCCAAGCCAAAACACACCATGCACCAGAAAAATGACTTCCTGATATGCATACCCTAATTATACCCCCCAAAATGTCGTTTTTCAAGAAAAAACGCGGCTTACACGCGATTTCTCCATCGCAAAAACGGAACATTTCACCCCTTTCAGCACATCACGGGACTATTCGCCCCAAAAAAGGATATATTAGGAATATGAAGGTATTTTTTCTCCTCTTTTTGACACTCGCGGGAGCTTGCTCTTCGTGGGCAGAACCGCTGTTTATCGGCTACTATCCCGACTGGGGAAAGTGGCACAAGCCCGCATACACCGTAGACAAGGTCCCGTACGAAAAGCTGACTCACGTGCTGTGGAGCTTTATCACGCCGGATACGGACGGTTCGCTCAAGGGCGATGCCGCAGACGACCCGAGCGCTCTCGACAAAATGGTTACACTCGGGCATGCCGCAGGAACAAAGGTCATCGTATCGCTCGGCGGTGGCGGACAGAGCGAAAACTTCGTGCCCGTCGCATCGGACGACGCGCTCCGTCAAAAGTTCATCGCGAACCTCGTGAAGTTCGTCGCCGACCACAACCTGGACGGCCTCGACATGGACTGGGAATGGGAATACAATCCCGTGCCCGACGCCGACACCATCGCCTACAACAAGCTACTCACGGAACTCCGCGCGGCACTCCCCGAAGGCAAAACGCTCTCGGCAGCGCTCCCCTGCTCGCAATACTACGGCAAATTCTTCACGCCCGAAGTCCTCGTGAAAAACCTGGACTGGCTCGGGTTCATGACCTACGACATCACCGGCGACTGGGACGAAAAAGCCATGTTCGATTCGCCGCTCTACCCGCACAGCGGCTACACCACCTGGTCGTGGGAACAGACCCGCGACTACTGGAAAAAGCGCGGCGTCCCCACCGAAAAGATGGTCTTCGGCATACCCTCCTTCGGGTTTGAATTCAAGGGAGCGACGGGCCCCGGCACCGACTTCACCAAGGGAACCGCAAAGCAAGTCCCGTACAAGGATATCGTAACAAACCCCGAATGGGAATTCTTTTTCGACAGCGTTTCCGTAGAACCCTACGGCGTATCGAGTACCGGATACGTGACCTTCGAAGACCCGCATTCTTCCGCCGTCAAGAGCCGCTGGGTCAAGGACAACGGCTACGCGGGCATCATGGTGTGGGAAGTCTCGCACGACTACATCGAAGACACCGGGAACCCAATCCTCGACAGTATCGCGGTAGTTTTGCGCGACGGTTCAACTGACGCAATTCCATACGCCCGCAAGGTTCGCGCCACACCGCAACTGCGCCAGCAAAACGCCACGGGCAAGCAGGTAGACGCCCTCGGCAAGAGCGTGAAAGGCAAACCGAAGTTTATCCGTATTTTCGAACCGTAAAGGACCCGTTTTTTTACTTGACTTTACGCATATTCTGTATTAGATTAATAACATCGGGTCTTTTCCCGAAAGGTGTGTGGATTATATGGTGAAAAAATATCTCGCGGGCGCCGCCCCCGTTATCACAACTGCGGCATTGGCAACAGGCATGCTTGCCGCAATGTCATTCGCGGCGGACCGTTCCGTCGCACTTGAAAAGAGCATCGAAACGCTCGAGCCCATGAAGGGCATCGTGTTCTGGCCCGACCAGGCAAAAGACCAGAAGGACCTTCAAAAATCCATCTCGCTCGAATTCTCGTATTGCCTCCCCTGCGCCGTGGTGAAGGGCAAGACCGACGACAAGATCGACTACGACTGGAGCAGCTTTGAAAAAATGCTCGACGACATTGCGAGCCGCGGACACCAGGCCATCGTGCGGTTCCGCATCGAGTATCCGAGCGCAACCATCACGAACGCATCGGGCTGCACCGAGAAGGTGAAGGGCGCCACCGCAGTGCCCAACTACATCAAGGCGAACAAGTCCTACACCGAGACGTATTCCGAAGACCCGGGCGGCGACGGCCCCACCTACTATGCCGACTGGAGCAACAAGGAACTCCTGTGGTTCTACAAGCAGTTCTACACCGACTTTGCCGCGAAATACGACAACGACCCGCGCATCGCATTCGTGCAGGCAGGGTTCGGGCACTGGGGCGAATACCATATCTACGGCACCAAACTCAATTTCGGAGTCAACTTCGCCACCAAGGATTACCAGGCCGAATTTCTGACGCATCTCGATAGTTTGTTCAAAGAGACCCCGTGGAGCATTTCCATCGATGCGGCAGACAACAACTACACGCCTGTCGCGGGCAACAAGACATTACTCGCACTGAATTTTGGGCTCTTCGACGACTCATTTATGCACGCGGAACACGATATTTCGCAGGGCAACGGCGACAACGAGCGGAACTGGCGCGACCTGGGTACGGACCGCTGGAAAACGGCTCCCGGAGGCGGCGAAGTCAGCTACTACACTGAAAAGGACCAGCACGAATTCCTGAACCCCGCCGGTCTCTACGGCGTCACCTGGGAAGATGCCGCCGCGAAATACCACATGACCTACGTGATAGGCAACGACGCGCCCGAAGGCAGCTACGCCACCAAGGAACGCGTATACGAGGCCAGTTCCTATGCGGGCTACAAGTTCGAAATCACGGGCTATGCGGTCAACGGAATTTCTGCAGCCGTGCGCGTAAAGAACATCGGCATCGCACCGCTGTACCACAACGCCTACGTGACCGTAAACGGCGTGCGCAGCGAGAAATCGCTGAAGGGCCTCCTCCCCGGCGAAGAAGCGACCTTCACCGTCGCGGGCCTCACAATCGGTGACAGCGAATCGCCCGAACTCACCATCACCGGCGACAAGCTCTTGAAAGACGCGACCATTCCTTACAAGGCAAATCTCAGCGCAAACGCCGAAGTCATCGCGGGGCTTATCGAGGAAGGCACCACCGTCATCGGGCGCGGCATCCGCGTAAACAGCGCCACCGAAGCTTCTAACAAATACGGCTGCGACAAAGTCCGCATGACCGACCTCAAGGGCCGTACGCAAGGCAACTCAAAAGAGTCGCCGAACAAAGCGTATTACAAAATTACGGGAAAATAGAGCTACCGCTTCGGGTTGTAGTTGTTCATCAAGACCATCGCCAGCGCTACACACAACATAATAACGCTACCGACAACGACCTGCTGCCGGTGGTCATAATCACGTTTGATGTATTTCGGGTCTTCTTCGTTCAACTCCTGAAGCGTAGGCCCCTGGGCAAGTTTCGTCGAGTCAATTCCGCAGATTTCTGCAATCTCTTCCTCGGTCATGTTCAACGTGCTCACGCCGAGGCTGTCGCACTTGTTCGGAACGTCTTCCGCAAGGGCAGGAAGCGCGAAAAACAGAACAAACAAGACAGCGAACGCAAGACGCATTAAGGCACTATTCCTTCGCGAGCTTGTCGAGAATCTGGTTCACGAGGCCCGGGTTGGCCTTGCCGCCGGACTTGCGCATGGTCATACCCACGAGGAAGCCCTTGAGCGCCACCTTGCCGGCCTTGAATTCGGCGAACTGGGCGGCGTTTTCGGCACACACAGCGCGGACCACTTCTTCGATGGCGCCGGTGTCGGTCACCTGAACCAGGCCCTTTTCCTTCACGATGGCTTCGGGGTCCTTGCCGGTCTCGAACATCTCGGCGAAGACCGTCTTTGCAATCTTACCGTTGATGGTGTTGTCGGCGATGAGGTTCACGAGCTTGCAGAGGTCTTCGGGCTTGATCTTGAGGGCGCTGAGGCCGCCTTCCAGTTCCTTCATCTTGGCGAGGAGTTCGGTAATCACCCAGTTAGCGAGCACCTTGCCGTTCTTGCAGTTCTTGGCGGCAGTGTCGTACCATTCGCTCACGTCGCGGTCTTCGGTCAGCACCATGGCGTCGTATTCGGAGACACCGAAGTCGTCCATGAAGCGCTTGCGGCGGGCATCCGGCAGTTCCGGAAGCGTGCGGCGGATTTCTTCAACGAAGGCCGGGTCGGTCACGAGGCGGACCATGTCCGGTTCCGGGAAGTACTTATAGTCGTGGGCGTCTTCCTTGGAGCGGATGACGATGGTCTTGTCCGCATTGGGGTCGTAACGCTTGGTGCACTGTTCCACAACCTTCCCGGCATCGAGGGTCGAGGCCTGCAGGTTCATTTCGCAATACAGGGCCTTTTCGAGGTTCGTAAAGCTGTTCAGGTTCTTGATTTCGGCGCGGATACCGAACGGGGCGTCTTCGCTCTTGCGCAGAGAGATGTTGCCGTCGCAGCGCATGTTGCCGTTTTCCATGTTGGCGTTGGAAACACGGGTGTATTCCAGCGTCTGCTTGATCTTCTTCAAAACGAGCACGGCTTCTTCGGGGCTACGGATATCCGGTTCGGTCACGATTTCGCAGAGCGGGGTGCCGCAGCGGTTCGCGTCGAAGTGTGAATCGGTCGGGCTCATGTCGTGGATAAGCTTGCCGGCGTCTTCTTCCATGTGGATACGGGTAATGCCCACGCGCTTCTTGGTGCCGTCATCCTTGACGATTTCGAGCCAGCCGTTCTTGCAGATCGGGTGGTCGTACACCGGAAGTCCGCCCGTCTGGGTAATCTGGTAGCCCTTCGGCAGGTCCGGGTAGAAGTAGTTCTTGCGGGTCCACATCGCGTTCAGGTCGATTTCGCAGTTGAGCGCAAGCCCAAGGCGAATCGCGTATTCCACCGCCTTCTTGTTCGGCACGGGCATGGCACCCGGCATACCGAGGCAGACAGGGCAAACGTGCTTGTTCGGCGTCGTATTCACTTCGATTTCGCAGCCGCAGAACATCTTCGTCTTCGTCGCGAGCTGGCAATGGATTTCAAGACCGATAACAGGACAATAGTTAGGCATAAAAACTCCGTAATTTTACGGAGGGAAAGATAGCATTTTTTTTGCTAGACTTCGTCCAAAGTCACGACGAGGGCGTCGGTAAGGGTGCGGAAATTCGCACATTCAGTAAGGATGCAGTCGGCGCCGTTCACAAAAGCCGTCGCAAGGCGCAGGGATTCCGCTTCGGTAATCTTGTGGTTCGTCTTCTGCGAGGCCGCATAGAGTTCAGCGGCCTTTACGGAAACTTCGGCATCTACCGGGCACACCTTCACGTTCGCGGAATGTTCAAAGAACTCGCGGTACTGGCGGGCAAGCACGCCCTCGTTCGCACCGAACGCCTTGCGGCTAATCTCAAACAAAGTAATGGAAGAAACAAGAACCTGAACGTTCTTCTCGTACACCATGTCGAGCACGCCCGACACCGCCGGGTAGTAATCGGGATGCATCTGCAACAGCCGGACCAGCGGGCCGGAATCCAGGAAAAGAACGCGGCTCTGTCCGATATCCCTTATCACTCGTAGATTTCCATGTAAGCGATGTCTTCGCGCATGCCGGCACGAACCATCTTGAAGCGTTCGGCCTTCGGGTAGTAATACCAGATCATCCACTCGCCCGCCATGTCGGTGCGTTTGGTCTTGATAGCGATAGGCTTTTCACCCTTGTAGAATTCGCGCTTGTGAGGAATCACGTGTTCGAACGGGCGGTAGGTATGCACGGTCTCCCCCGCCTTGCGTTCGATGAAGCCGTTCCCGCCCTTGCTCCAGGTGATGTAGACGGCGCCATTTTCATCCTTCATCTCTTCGCAGCTATCGAAACCGCTGCCGCACCAGAAGAACTTCTTGTACTTGAACTGGACCTCAGGCATGTTGAACTTCGCAACCTTGCGGGTATTGCCCTTGTAGTTGTCGTAATCGCCTTCAAGCTTGTACTGCCCCGCATTATACTCGTTGCAGCCGCGCTGCGCGACCTTCACCTTGCGGCCCGTAACGGCGACATCCACGGTGCAGCCATCTTCCTGATATGCGAAGCGAGCGTTGCGGCCCGCCTCGCGAATTTCGAGGTTTCCCATCTCGATTTCAGCACGGTTGCCTTCCGGACCGTTCTGGATAACCACGTCGAACCGCTTGGGGTTGTTCGGGGACTTTTTCAGATAAACGCTACCCGTCGCGGAGGCGTACTCGCCACTCAGGTCGAGGGATTCCTGCTGGAACCGGGCAAGTTCCGCGCGGCGCACCCAGGCGCTTCCGTACTTGCACTCGATCGGGACGTACTTCGGCGGTTCGCTCGATTCCACCTCGACCCAGGTTTCCACCTTTTTCTTCTTGACCTTCGTCTTGACGCGTCCCTTCTTGTCCTTGACAGGGCGGCCCTTCTTGTCGGTCACCTCGACCGTTTCCTTGACCCAGGTGACCTTCTTTACTTTATCCTTGGGAATCGGGAGTTCCTTGATCCAGTCGGACTTGGAAAGTTCACCAACAGGAGCGGCCTCGTTGACCTCGTTTCTTACTTTCTTATAAACAGGAAGCGTTTCCTGCGCAAGCGCAAATGTTACGAACAAAGCGGTGGCAAAACAAATAATTCGTTTAAGACTAATCTTCATGGCACGAAAAATTAACTTTTTTTGTAAAAGTTGAGGTAAAATCTCCCATTTTCGGAAGCAATTCGTCCATTTGTCCATTGTTTTTTCTAAACTTTCGGCATATTAATTTACAAAGGAGAATTCCGAAGATGAAAAAGATGATCCTCGCTTCTTGCGTTCTGGCAGCAGCAGTCTTTGCTGCCCCGGAAGCAGCCCCCGAAGCAGCACCCGCTGCCGAAGCTCCCGTAGCCGAAGCTCCTGCAGCCGAAACCGCAGCCCCCGCTGCTGAAGCCGCTCCTGCAGCCGAAGCTCCCGCTGCCGAGGCCCCCGCCGCCGAAGTCGCTCCCGTAGCAGAAGCACCTGCCGCTGAAGCCGCTCCCGTAGCAGAAGCTCCCGCCGCTGAAGCACCGGCAACCGAAGCCGTCGCCGAAGCAGCCCCTGCCGAAGAACAGGTCGCAGCCGCCGACGAGCAGAAGCCCGCCAAGAAGAAAAAACGCCGCAAGAAAAAGAAAATGATCAAGAACGCCGTGCTCGAAACCCCGAAGCTCGCGTTCGATATCAATGCCGACTTTGAATTGGAAGCTGGCAAGGTCTTCTGGGCAAGCGAAGAAGACGAAATGAGGGACAACCTCGAAACGTGGAACGGCGAAGCCAACTTCGCAGTCCTCGCCGAAGGTGAAAACTTCAAGGGCAAGATCGCCGTAGCGTTCTACCCCGGTGACCTGAAGGACGAAGGATTCGCCGACAAGGACGCCAAGAAGAAAGCCTTCCGTAACGACGAGAACGGCAAGCTCGACGACTACTACTCCCTCGACGAAGCCTGGGCTTTCCAGGAAAACGACCTGATTAACTTCAAGGTCGGTCGCTGGGATAACACCGACAAGAACGGCGACTACTTCGGTGGCTACATCGACGGCTACCTGAACGGTTTCATGTCCACGCAGCCCTCCGAAAACCAGCTGCAGCTCGGCATCACCCCGTCCGAAACGATGGACCTGAACGTGTCCTTCATCAGCCAGTCGGCAAACCTCGACAAGGGTGACCTCCGTGCCGTATTCAACTTCCACAACCTCGAAAGCCTCAAGGACCTGAAGATCCAGCTCGGCTACCGTAGCAACATCTTCGACATGGTCTACGACGCCGACGCTACCGTAAAGCACAACGTGTCTCTCAAGTTCAACGTCCCGCTCTCCGAGAACTTCATCTCGCTCTTCGGTGAAGCGGCCCTCATGAACATCAGTGCCGATGACGATCTGGTTATCCCGCTGACCGGCGGTATAGCCATCTACACTCCGATTGTCGACCGCATCATCGTTGAAGCCGAATACGTGGGCGACCGCCACGAGCACAAGGACTTCCAGAGCAAGTTCGCAGCCAAGCACGTGAAGGACGTTCTCGGAGCCATCTACCTCGAGAAGGCATTCACGGATCGCTTCAGCCTCTCTGCCGGCTTCCACAGCTACGGCAGCACGAGGGACTTCATGCTCTCCGGCAACCTCGTCGGCCGCATCAACTAAGTCCAAGCGCCTAGAATTCGAAAAGGGCCCGCCAACCGGCGGGTCCTTTCATTTAAGAGGTTTGGCGAGGGCCGGAGTTACAGCGCGGGGACGCAGGCGGTCTGCCGCTCGGTAAGGTTCTTCCAATAGCGTACAGGAAGGCAACGGCGCAACAGTTTCGGGTTCTCGCGTTCCTTGATGGCGATGGATTTGTAGTAATCCTGCCACAACTGAGTAAAGGAGTCGCTTCGGATGGCATCCGTCAAGGCGGTCGCATCGGGCAGGGTCACAACGCGACTTTCTCCCGTTCGGTCATGCAGAAGAGCATACTTCCGTCTCTCGTCGTAGATGACCCAGTTCTCATTGGAAAACCTGTTGCGGAAATGAGGTTCGATGAGGAGGAGGACATCATATTTCGGGTCGATTTTCGAGACGTAGAAGTTCCCGGGAGCTTTCGAAAAACGGACCATGCCGAGAAGCCCCCCGGCCTCGTGACGCACCGAATACGCAAGCTTGTATAGCGGGAGCATTTCCGTCGAAGCCACGTTCTTTGCAAAATTCGGATCGTCACCCGCAAACAACTTGCGAAGGTATGCGAGAATCTTCATCTCGACCCCCGGTTCTTCCGAAAGGAACGCCGCATACAACAGGTTAAGCACGTCATCGCCCGCATAATTCACGACGGCGCGACGGAGGCGCGAAGCAGATTCGTCGTTCGTCTCCACACGGAAGTTCTGCTGAAACAGGTTCCCTGTCGCTCCCGTGTCGCGGTCAGGGACAAAGCTTTCCACATCCAGATGCTGGGAATAGATTTCAAAAACGGCGCTCAAGAAGCCGTCGAAAGAAGAATCGTAGGAAATGCAGAGAGACATGGTGTTATCCTGCTGCTAGAAGGTGTGGCTTTGGCAAGGAGATTCCCGCCTTCGCGGGGATGACATTCGTGCTGGGGAATACAGATGGCAACGAGTTTGTTGTTGCGGGCGCGGAAGGCAACAGCAGAGGCGTGCTATCGAAGAGGTCGAGCTGCTGGGTCTTCGAGGGCGCAAGCAACAAGGGCCGGATTATCTCGGGATAGAACTGTCGCACTCCCGCGGGAATGTCGGGATGGTAGATGAAATACTTCGCACGCTTCAGCACCACTCCCATTTTCTTTAGCGTTTCGAGGCGTATCTTGCAATACCTGCGGCTCGAAACAATCAGCTGGGCGGATTTCACCCCGATTCCGGGAACACGCAGGATCATTTCGTAATCCGCCGTCTGCAAGTCGACCGGAAAGAATTCCGGATGACGCAACGCCCACCCCGCCTTCGGGTCAAGATTCAAGTCCAGGTTCGGATGCTTCGCATCCAAAATTTCGTCGTAATCGAACTTGTAGAATCGCATGAGCCAATCCGCCTGATAAAGCCGATGTTCCCGCAAGAGCGGCGGCTTCGTCGTAAGCGCGGGGAGGCGCTTGTCCGCATTTACCGGCACATAGCCCGAAAAGTAGACGCGCTTGAGCCGCTGCTGCCTGTAGAACCCTGCTGACAGCGTGAGAATTTGAAAATCCGTTTCGCCGGAGGCCCCTACAATCATCTGCGTGCTTTGCCCCGCAGGCAAGAAGTTCGGTGTATACCTCCCCCGCGAACCCCCGTACTCAATCTTGCGTTCGGCAAAGTAGTTCATAGGGGCATAAACCGAAGCGTAATTTTTTTCAGGAGCAAGATAGGTAAGCGAACGCTCCGACGGGACCTCGATATTCACGCTAGTGCGATCAGCGTAAAGGCCCGCTTCGTGAAGCAGCTTTTCGGACGCTCCAGGAATACTCTTCAAATGAATGTAGCCGCCGAACCTGTGCATCGTCCGCAATTCCTTCGCGACTTTCACAAGACGTTCCATCGTGGCATCGGGCGACCCCACCACCGCAGAACTCAGGAAGAGCCCCTCGATGTAATTGCGACGGTAAAATTCGAGAGTCAGGTCAATCACTTCCTTTGGCGTAAATGTCGCACGCGGAATATCGTTGCTGCGACGATTCGCACAGTAAGCGCAGTCGTATTTGCACGCATTCGAAAGCAGAATCTTCAAGAGCGAAATGCAGCGCCCGTCAGCCGCCCACGTATGGCAAATTCCCGCCGGACAAGCATCGCCAAGCCCCCTCGGAGGTGCGGAACGCCGAGAACCGCTAGACGAACAGGAGACATCGTACTTGGCAGCGGCAGAGAGAATATTCAATTTTTCGCGGACATCCATATATTACTCATTCATTCACTTGAACTTATGTGCAGTATAAATATAATACTTAGTGAACAAAAAAGCAAGTATTTCATCGATAATACGGAAATTTTTTAGCAAAAGCCCCCTCCTATAGCTTTTCCCTACAATCTAGTTATAGACAGAAACTATTAGTAAGAAAAATATAAGCAAAATTCTTGTACACTCCGTTATTTTCCTATTGAAAAGGTAGGAATTAAGTTCTAATTTATTCCCCGTCGGGCGGACAAGCCGTCAGACAAGTTCAAAACCGGGTAACCGGACCAGCGCGGCAGGGTGCCGCAAAGGCAGGATAGCTTATGAAAGTTCGAATGTGTACCCTAAGTGAGGCTCGCGGAGCTTAAATCCGCCAGGCTGGGCCCCGGCTTGAAATAAAGGGGCACTATTTAACAGGCATCCCGCACGGGGATGGCAAAACAGAAAAAAGGAATTTCACACATGACTACTCAGAACAAGCTCCACTTCGAAACTCTTCAGCTCCATGTTGGCCAGGAACAGGCAGACCCCGCAACCGATTCCCGCGCGGTTCCTATTTACCAGACCACCTCCTATGTTTTCCACAGCGCTCAGCACGCGTCCGACCGTTTCCATCTGAAGGATGCAGGCAACATCTACGGCCGCCTCACCAACACGACGCAGGATGTCTTTGAAAAACGCATCGCCGCTCTCGAAGGCGGTGTCGCTGCCCTCGCGGTTGCATCCGGTGCGGCTGCCCTCACCTACGCCATCACGGCTCTCGCCCGCAAGGGTGACCATGTGGTTGCCCAGCGCACCATCTACGGCGGTACCTACAACCTCCTGGAACACACGCTCCGCCCGTTCGGCATCGACACGACCTTCGTGAATACCCGCGACCTGAAGGAAGTCGAATCTTCCATCAAGGAAAACACGAAGCTCGTGCTCATCGAGACGCTCGGCAACCCGCATTCCGATATCCCGGATATCGAAGCCATTTCTGAAATCGCCCACAAGCACAAGATCCCGGTCGTGATCGACAATACCTTCGGTACTCCTTACCTGATCCGCCCGCTCGAACACGGCGCCGACATCGTGGTGCATTCTGCTACCAAGTTCATCGGCGGTCACGGTACTACCCTCGGCGGCATCATCGTCGACGGCGGCAAGTTCGACTGGGCTGCAAGTGGCAAGTTCCCGCAGTTCACCGAGACGAACCCGAGCTACGGCGTGCCCTTCACGGCCGCTGCAGGCGCTGCTGCCTACATCGTGTACATCCGCGCCATTCTCCTCCGTGACGAAGGTGCCGCGATTTCCCCGTTCAACGCCTTCCTCCTGCTCCAGGGTACGGAAACGCTTTCGCTCCGCCTTGACCGCCACGTGGAAAACACCAAGAAGGTTCTGGAATTCCTCTCGAAGCACCCGAAGGTGGCAAAGGTCAATCACCCGAGTTTCGCCGACCATCCGGACCACAAGCTCTACGAACGTTACTTCCCGAACGGCGGTGGTTCCATCTTCACGTTCGACGTGAAGGGTGGCCAGGCAGAAGCCTTCAAGTTCATTGACTCCCTCAAGATTTTCAGCCTGCTCGCTAACGTTGCCGACGTGAAGAGCCTGGTGGTGCACCCCTACACCACGACGCACTCCGAACTCACTCCGAAGGAACTTGCCGAAGCGGGAATCTCTCCTGCAACGGTCCGCCTCTCCATCGGTACGGAACACTACGAGGATATCATCAACGACCTCGACCAGGCCTTGAACGCAATCTAAGGAATTATAGTATGTACGGACTTTACCTTAATTCTGTTCGATGTTGGCCCTGATAGTAGGCTTTTCATTCGGGCCGTCGACCGCGGCTTAACATCAACAAAATTTTAAACAAGATCCCCGCTCTGATGGCTACGCGCACTAGCGGGGATCACAAAAAAAAAAGGAATTTCAAAATGTCTAAGATTTACACTTCTGCCGACCAGCTTGTTGGTCACACCCCCCTCCTCGAACTCACTCACGTCGAAGCTTCCAACAACCTCGAAGCCAAGATTCTCGCGAAGCTCGAGTACTTCAACCCCGCAGGTTCCGTGAAGGACCGTATCGCGAAGGCGATGCTCGACGATGCCGAGAAGAGCGGCAAGCTCAAGGCCGGCTCCGTCATCATCGAGCCGACTTCGGGTAACACCGGTATCGGTCTTGCTTCCGTCGCTGCCGCCCGCGGTTACCGCATCATCATCGTGATGCCCGAGACCATGAGCGTGGAACGTCGCCAGCTGATGAAGGCCTACGGTGCCGAACTCGTGCTGACCGAAGGCGCAAAGGGCATGAAGGGCGCTATCGCCAAGGCCGACGAACTCGCGAAGGAAATCCCGAACAGCTTCATTCCGGGCCAGTTCGTGAACCCCGCCAACCCGGCCGCCCACAGGGCCACTACCGGTCCCGAAATCTGGGAAGACACCGACGGTAAGGTCGATATCTTCGTGGCGGGCGTGGGTACTGGCGGTACCGTGACCGGCGTGGGCGAATTCCTCAAGAGCAAGAACCCGAACGTGAAGGTCGTGGCTGTGGAACCGGCCAGCTCTCCGGTGCTCAGCAAGGGCGTCGCGGGCTCCCACAAGATCCAGGGTATCGGTGCCGGGTTCGTGCCTGACACGCTCAACACCAAGGTCTACGACGAGATTATTGCTGTCGAGAACGAGGCTGCTTTCGAAGCCGGCCGCGAAATCGGCAAAAAAGAAGGCGTGCTCGTGGGTATCTCTTCCGGTGCTGCTCTCTGGGCTGCAAAGGAACTCGCGAAGCGTCCCGAAAACAAGGGCAAGACGATTGTCGCTCTCCTCCCGGATACCGGCGACCGCTACCTGTCTACGGCACTCTTCGCGGAATAAATCTAGAAGCCATCTCGGATAGGGCGCAAGGATTTCTGTCCTTGCGTCTTTTCTTTATTCGAAATTTTCAGTCGATGGTTAACGAGCCGCGGAATAATATTCCGCAATCTTCTTCACGAGGGAATCCATCGTCGTTTCGTCGGATGTGACCGTTTCAAAGCCGTGCTTGCGGGCGGCGGTTTCCGTCATGCGACCGATGCAGAACGAAAGGGACGGGCGTGCTTCCGCCATCTTGACAAAGTTCTCGACGGCGCTGGTGCTCGCGAATACGACGGCGTCGGCGCCGGCAACGGCTTCGCGCTTCCATTCGGGAAGTTCTGTCACAGGGAGTGTCTCGTAAACGACCCAGCGGGTCGATTTCGGCAGGAGTTCCAACAGCGTATCGTCCGCGAGATTGCCTTGCAGGAGGAGAATGCGGGATTCATCGATTTCCCCCGCGGTCACCTTTGCCGCAAGCAACTTTCCAAGGCCTTCGCCGGTATGGTCTTCGGGCACGTAGTCGCAGCGGATGCCGTATTCGAGCAACTTCTTTTCGGTAATTTTGCCGACGCTCGCAATCTTCTTTCCGGCAAGGACGCGCACATCACAACCTGCGGCGAACAGCGGCCTGAAGAAACTTTCCACGCCGTTCGTGCTCGTGAAGGCGAGGATGTCGAAATTCGCGAGGGCTTTGAAATCGGCTGAGGAGATCCGCGCCTTCGCGGGGATGACATCCCTGGTTTCGATCATCGGGGTTTCGATGACTTCGGCGCCGAGGGCCGTGAGGCGTGCGGTAATCCCGCTGGCCTGCTTTGCGGCACGGGTCACCACGAGGCGCTTGCCGGCAAGAGGCAAGTTCTTTTTCCACGCGAGCGTTTGCCCGAGTTCCACGACGCCACCCATAATCGTAATCGCGGGGGCAGTCACGTTTTCGCGGGCAATCGTCTCCCCCGCAGTCTCGAGCGTCGCCATGACGGTGCGCTGGTACGGAGTCGTGCCCTTCTCGATAAAGGCGAGCGGAGTTTTCGGGTCCTTCCCGCATTCCATAAGCCGGCGGGCAATAAAATCCATGTTGGCGACGCCCATCAGGAATATGAGCGTGCCGGGGCAATGCGCGAGAGTCTCGAAGTCAAGAGAGAGATTCTGGCCTGGATCCTTCGACTCCGCTTCGCTCCGCTCAGGATGACACGTTCTTCCATCCGCCTTTTCATGCCCGGTGATAATGTGAAAGCTCGTCGCAATCCCGCGATGGCTTACAGGTATGCCCGCGTACGCAGGCACGGAGATTGCAGACGTAATGCCCGGAACCACCTCGAATTCGACACCGGCAGCAACAAGTTCCAAAGCCTCCTCGCCGCCACGCCCGAACACGAACGGGTCGCCGCCCTTGAGGCGCGCTATCACACCGCCGGGAAATTCGCAAGCAAATTGCACCAGAAGCCTGTTGATTTCGGACTGTTTGACCTTGTGGTGCGTCGGCATCTTGCCCACGTCCACCATCTTGGCCTTCGGATTGCACATGCCAAGAATTGCAGGCGAAACCAAGCGGTCATAGACCACCACGTCGGCCTTTTCCAGAATTTCCTTGCCACGGAGCGTCAATAGCCCGGGATCGCCGGGACCTGCACCGATTAAATAAACGGTTCCTTTCATCGAGTGTAAAAATAGAAAGTTACAGGGAATCAGCGCGCAAGCTGTTCGCGGATTTTACCCGCAAGAGCAATTCCCGCGTCGCGGGCCTGCGTCACAGCATTTTCAAACGATTCGCCCATACCGGATTCAAGCGCGCCAAACTGCACGCCATGTTCCGCACGGAGCAACCGCTGTGAAGATTCGTCCCAGTAGATGCCGCGGATTTTCATAATCTGCTGGCAGCCTTTCTCCCCGCCATGAATTTGCGAATCATTTGCAAATTCACCCTTCCCTGCAAGAGAAATGAATTCGGCGAAACTCGCCACCGGGAACTGGCAGCCCGCATTGAGCGCCTTGAGGAAGGCCATCTCGGCAACGGCAATGCAATAAGTGGGAGCGTCGTTCACGCGGGAAAGAATGCCCTGGATTCTATCGGTCGCAAGGCTCCCTCCAGAATGACAATCGGCCAAAGTTTCAATCGCGAGAATTCCTTGGCCAGATGCAGGCAGGACCTTGTCGGTATCGAAGTATTCGGTCACCTGGTCTGCAAGGCCCATGCGCTTGAGGCCTGCAGCCGCCAGCACGACTCCGTCAAGTTCATCAAGTTTCGAGAGGCGCGTCTGTATGTTCCCGCGGATGGGCACGTATTCCAAGTCCGGACGGAGCGCCTTGAGCTGCACCACCCTGCGGATGCTGCCCGTACCGACGCGGGCACCCGAGGGCAAGTCCATAAAATGCACGCCGCCTGCACCCCCGCGGGCAATAAACGCATCGCGCGGGTCCTCGCGCTTGAGGACTGCGGCCAGCCTGAATTCCGGCAAGACTTCTGCCGGCATATCCTTGAGGCTGTGGACCGCAATATCGGCGCGACCTTCAAGCAGGGCGACTTCAAGTTCCTTGATGAACACGCCCTTGCCACCGAAGCTCGCAAGGGACTTGTCGAGCCTTCGGTCGCCCTCGGTCGTCATCGTCACGAGTTCGTACGTGAGGCCCGGGTTCGCCGACACGAGGGCGTTGGCGGCAAGCGTAGTCTGCGCCACGGCAAGGGCGCTCTTGCGCGTTGCAATCCGCAGCGGGCGCACATTTCCGCCCTGCGAAAAAACGGCATTATTCATCGCTTGCCTCCAGGCACTTGAGGAACACCTTCACGTCTTCGGGCGAATTGCCCGCCTTTACCTTGTACAGGTAATCGTTCGCCATCTTCTTCGCAAAGCGTTCGTACATCATGCGGATGCGTTCGCGTTCATTTTCCGGCAAGTCGGGCATCGAGCGCAACAGCTTTTCGGATTCCTCGTTCGCGGTTGCAACCATCCTGTCGGCATGCACGCGGATATCCTTCGAAACCTCGTCCATGCGGTACCACTGCAAGAACTCGTCCAGGCCTTCCTTCAAGATCTTCTGCGCGGCCTCGAGTTCCACCATGCGCAGGCGGCGGTTCTCCGAAACAATCTTTTCGAGGTCATCGACGCACACGTACTGCACGCCGGGAATTTCGCCAATGGAGGCTACCGCATTGCGCGGGCTACCGAGGTCAATAATCAAGCGTTTCCGTCGGTCGGTCACTTCGGCTGGTTCGGCAGGCTCACCAACCAACTCAGTGACCTTCTCGAATTCATCCTTCGTGATAAGGGGTTCCTGGCAGATGCTGCACAGTACGACAACATCGCACTTGCCCAGCACCTTGTAGCGGTCCTCGAGCTTCACGGGGGTGAGCACGTCTGCAAACTTTTCGGCATTTGCGAAAGTTCTGCTGCTCGCAAAGATATTCGTGGTGTATTCCTGCACGTACTTGAGCATCAGGGAACCCATCTCGCCTAGGCCCACGATATACACGGAGCGGTTTTCGAGGTCATCGAACGTGCGCTGCACCTGCTTCATCGCCAAAAACGGGATGTTGCAACTGAGCTTGCTCAGGTTTGTCTCCGTCTTGATGCGTTTGGTGGTGTGGATTGCCCCCTGGAATAACTTGTTGAGGCTGTTCCCCGTCGCATGCAGGTTGTGCGCCGTCTCGTAGGCACGGCCAATCTGGTGCAGAATCTGGTCCTCGCCCACGGCCACGGAATCGAGCCCAGCAGACACGTTCATCACATGATGCGCAACGTCGTCACCCGTCTTAAAGTAAAAAAACTTCGCAAAATCCTCGAACCTTTGCCCCGCAAGCTTGCACACGTACTGCACGAGTTCCGCCTCGGCAATATCCCTGTCCGATGCCACGTAGACTTCGGTACGGTTGCACGTCGCAAGAATCAGGAGTTCGTCAAACGGAGAATGGCCGAGCGCTTCCGTCTTCACATCCATCGGGATGTAGAACTTCTCGCGGACTGCGATTTCAGCCACCTTGTGGCTCATGCCTGCCATGTAGATTTTGCGCATGGTACAAAGATAGAAAAAGAAATCCCTGCACAAAGGCAGGGACAACAAATTACTGCAGTTGCCGCAAAACTATACGGCGTCAAGCACTAGGAATTACTGGCACGAATTATAGCGGCCGACGAACTGTATGAAGAAATCTTGCGGGGAACCAACTTCATCATTAAATTCCAACGTGACGGCTGCTACCTTTTTTAATGCTTCTGCGCGATCAATTTTTTTGCCCCAACCGCCCTGTTTGAAATTGTCCCATGGAATATTTACAACAGACATTTCAGACGTCTTGGGCAACTTGTAGTTGAAATTATCATAATCAACTACGACTGCCTCATTCTCGACAGGAATCTCTAAATAAAAGTCTACCGTAGACTTGTAAACAATACAGAGACCATCCCAATCTGTAACATCAGCGCCCTTTCGGGCTCCCACGATATAATACCCATCATTTAGAGACTTATTATGTCCTGTATTTACCCAACTATATGTCCAAGCCCCCTTAATCTCTTGTTTAAGCCCGCACCACATGTCGCCACAAGCGATAGACCCAGAAGAGGAAGAAGACGAACTATAGTCCACACCACGTACTTCTACAGTCGGACACGAAATCGTTCCCCCAAAAATCGGATTCGACAAACCAACTTCTACTCCCACAATTACGCTGGAATAGGGTCCACCAACCGTAATTTTTCCACTAAACTCGTGAGAAAACCGCATTGACATGTCTGGAGTCTCATCTAAATAAAGCCCAGCATCCATGTTCCCCGGAAAGGACGAATCCAATCTTGGACTGATTATATAACCATCATTACAGCCGTCAACCTTCCAATAAATTTTGCTTAGGATCCATCGTTCAATTCGGCATCGATCCACTGAAAACGCCGTTCCATCCAGTCCAGCATGACCGAAATGGCCTCTGCATAGTCCTCGTAGGGCTCCTTGAGCGCCCAGTTCTCGGTATTGCTCATTATCGGCCAACGCCGGTATTCGTTCTTGACGGCCTTTTCGATGATGGCCCTATACAGGGGGACGCTGTCGGCCAGGGCGTGGATTGTCTCGCGGTGTTCCATCCAATACAGCCTCGCCTCCTCTTTCACTTCCGGGCTCCGGAACATGGAACCGAACCACCTGTATTTCCGGATGTACCAACCGTCGAAACCGCGGTTCCGCTCGTAGGATTCGTTGCCGAAAGATATATCGAAATCCCAAATCGGGCCAAAATGAATCTTGCCGCCCTTCTGCCATGTCATGAAAATGCTTCTGCCAAAATTGGCATCCTCGTTCTTCGAGAATTCCTGGACCCAGTAATAGGGCATAAAATCGTCCATATCCACCCATTCCGCGACAGCACCGCTATCTATGGTGCAGGCCCGCTGCAGGCAGCGTTCAAAGTCACACAGGTGCGTTCGCAAAAGCTCCATCGACTCCTGCGACACATTCTTGGGAGACCTCACGTGGAACGGTTCTCCCGTGCACGAACGAAAGAACGGTGAATCTATCTTCTTTTCGCCTTCCTTCTCGAAAAGGAACGAGGTGTCATTTTCCGCGATGTTCACGCGTTCCTTCGCGACCTTGACCGATTCCATGAGGAGGTAGAGCCCCATATACCTGCGGTTCAAGTAAAGTTCCACAAAGCGGCAGCGCGGCGTGTACGGCATGCCCAACCATTCCGAAAGACGCGTTGCCATATAGTTTCGCAGGTGCGCCTTGTCGCCATAGTTGGCCACAAGCACCCAGTCACGACTTGCGGGCATTCCAAGAAAGGCGAGTTTATCCTTAAATTCCAGTTTCAGGCCGTACTTGGGCATCTTGAAACTCGAATTGCCACGACCATGGACTGTCAGCTCCAGGACTTCGCTTTCGGGGCCCGAGTCCCCATAAATTTGAAGGAACGAAGGATGGATTGTTTCCCGGTCGCGGATGCCCGAAAAATTCTCGGTTTCGATGACAATACGTGGCAAGTCCGCATAGGGATATTCGGAATCGTCGAGCGGCAAATAGTCGGGAGACGGGTCGGTCGTCTCGTTCTGGCATCCGACCACACAACAGCCAAAGCACAGAAGCACCGCAACTGCAACCGGCAATATGCACTGTCGAAAATGTTCACGCATCCTGCATCTAAAATAACAATTTTTATCTTTCTCCCCATGAAACCGGCAATCGCATGCACCTTGTTTTTGTTCGCCGTGGCGGCACACGCCACCGAAGTCCTGCATCCGATTCTGCCGCCCGCAAGCAGCCTCAGCATCCAGGGAACCGAGGAACTGGACGAAGACGTCTACAGCACAGACATGGCAGTCTCGCTGGAATACGCCCCGCTTTCGCGTATCAGCCTTTATGTCGACGGCTCCTTCCGTTTCATGAGCTACAGCTACGAGTATTCGACCGAAGGGTATCTCCACAACTACTGCAACCTGCACGTGAACGGATTCAACGAGACGTATGCGGGAATCCGCGGGATCCTGTATAAAAACATCGGGCTCGATCTAGGCTGGAGATTCCCGCCCGGCGAAGGATCGCAAAAGAACCGGTTCCACCGCCTCAACGTCGAACCGTTCACTTACCTGCAATTTTCAAGGCACCTCGTTTTAGGCACCTCCCTGCGCTACAACATGTTCCTCGAAGACAAGAACTACATGCCGGGCGATGAAATCGGCATCAAGGCGTCCTTCGTGTGGAAACTCGGCTGGAACGACTCTCTCCATACAGGTTGGAAATTTAGCGAGGTATTCCTCTACCAGGCGCGCATCACGGATTCCGAGAACAGAAACCTCGACAAGCGCTTCCGCAAGATGGACGACAAATACCGGGGTTATAAAATGAAATTCGATGCCACCCGCTTCTTCAGAATCTACGGGCTACCGGTCGGCATCGGTTTCAACTACGAAATCCACGACGGGACCCTCTTCGGATTCGAGACGGGACACCGCGTGGGAATATACCTGCAGGCCACCCCTTAGGCTATATTTCTGACAGCGCCGCTAGGCGAAAAAATCAAAGCTTGTTTTCTTGAGTTCGCGGAGGGAATGGAGCACGACATAATCGGGACTCCCGATAGATTCCGCGGCACCCTTTATGAATGTTTCGAGTTCCGCGGCAGACTGGGCATGCATCATCGCATAGAGCGTGTAAGGGAAGCCTTCGAAGGAAGGGCGCTCGTAACAATGGGATACATAGGGCTTTTGCGCGAGGACATCGCCGGCAGAGCCCGGGGCATCAAAGCACACCATCGCATTGAACGCGAAACCCGCATCCTGGTGCCGAAGGATAGCCCCGAAACGGCGCATCCTCTTTTGCGCAAGGTCGTCGCGGAGGGCCTCGATAGGAACACCCCAGTCCGCAAACGGCGTGAGCGTATGCGGAATATCGCCACAGGCTATGCGGATGCGAGCCCTGTCGGACGACGATAACGCAGCAATGAAATGCCCACCTCGATCGTCATTCCCGCGTAGGCGGGAATCTTCATTTCTTTCGTCTGCGCCCTTCCCCATCACCGTGTTTATCTTAAACTTTTTCGTTGCGGCAAGGATATGCACATCGTGCAAATCCGTAGTGGAGCAAAGCCCCTCGACAACCGCACGAATTTCACCTTCGGACTCCGCGATGACGGTAAACCACACATTGTATTCGTGACTGCGTACGTAATTGTGCGTAATCGCAGAAATCCCGTTGACTACAGCTGCGAATTTATCCACATCGGAAACCTTGCCCGCACAGAGCCGCGAAATAAACCCGAGCCTATGCGAATCGTAGATGCCACCGATGCGACGGACAATCCCAGAATTGCGGAGGTTCTCGACCGCTTCGAAGACAGCCTGTTCGGTGACGGTTTCACCCTCGCCTCGCCCATTCAGGACATCCGCAAGCGCCCGGTAAGGCCGCTCTTCCAGCGGGAAGGCGTCCTGAATGGTATCCAGAAGCGTTTGTTCGAGCGGGGTCAGGATATTTCCTCGTCCGTCAAATAACATGCCGGATCCTGTTCCCAGAAATCTCCGGTCACGGCCTCGGCGCGGGTGCGGAAGTTGCCATTGCACAGGTTCAGGTAGGCGCACTTGGGGCAGCGTCCCTTCAAAATCGGCTTCCTGTTCTTGAGCCCCGCCATAATCGGGTTCGATTCGTCGCTCCAGATTTCGCCGAAGTTCCTTTCACGAACGTTCCCGAGGGTAATATACTGCGTGAACTGGTCGGGATGAACGTTCCCAATGCTGTCGATGTTACCGAAGGCCATACCGCTGCGGTTACCGCCATTACGCTGGATAAGTTCCAGCACCTTCTCTGCTCGGGCAGGGTCCTCGCGTTTCATGCGCAAGTAAAGGTAGACTGCATCGGCGTGGTTATCGACGGTCAGAATTTCCTTGTTTATCCCGCGCTTCTTGAAGTCGAGCGTGCGGTCAATAATCAGGTCCATCGCCTTGCGGCTTTCTTCGTGATTCAAGTCGTTTGCGACCATCGCGGAACCGCGCCCGCTATACACCAGGTGATAGAAACACACGCGGTCGATATTCTCGCTTTCGAGCAGGTCAAAAATCGCATTCAAGTCCTGCACGTTGTAGCGCGTAATCGTAAAGCGCAGCCCCACCTTCTGGCCGGTCGCCACGCAGTTGCGGATACCGCGAAGAGCAAGCCTGTAGGCCCCCTCCTTGCCGCGGAACTTGTCATGCGTCGCCTCGCAACCATCCAGGCTAATGCCCACGTAACCCACGCCCATGTCCTTCAACTTCTTTGCAACGTCGGGCGTAATGCAGGTGCCGTTCGTGCTGATGGTCGGGCGGATTCCCTTGCTTGCCGCATAGTTCGCAAGTTCAAAAAAGTCCGGGCGCAAGAGCGGTTCACCACCGCTAAAGAGGATTACCGGCACCTTGAAATCGGCAAGTTGGTCAATAAGCGCCAAGCCTTCTTCGTGGGTCAATTCGTTCTGGTACTTGATGGCTTCGGAGCGGGCGTAACAGTGCACGCAGCTCAAGTTGCACGTCTTGGTGCAGTTCCATACCACCACGGGGCCGCGTCCCGGCGCCACGCCATTCTTGCACTCATGGGCCCGCGGTTCATAGCGGAGCTGGTCCCCGAAGTTCGGAGTATCCATCAAAAGCTTGGTAATGCTTATCATAAAGATTTCCAGAAGAGGCTACTTCCTCTTCTTGTTCCTCGTGATGTCAGCGAGATTCTTCACCTTGCGGGCAGAGAGTTTCTTCGGCTTCGCAGGAGCGGGTTCCTCGTCCTTCACAGCAGCTTTCGAAGCAACCGGCTTCACGTCGATATGCTTATAGGCACCCTCGATGACCTTGTTGTCCACAAGAATCTTGTAGGTAAGCCCATCGACAAACGCCATCCAGCTCGCCTCGATGATGTTGCTCGAGACTCCGACCACATTCCAGTAGCCCTTCTCGTCGCCAAAGGTCGTCCACACGCGCACCGTCGCGTCAGAAGCCACGTTGGACCCCAGCACGCGCACCTTGTAGTCATCGAGCTTGACTTTCGCCATGTTCGGGAAGAACGGGAGCAAAGCCTTGCGCAGCGCCGCGTCGAGAGCGTTCACCGGGCCGTCGCCTTCGCTCACCTGATGGCTAATCTTGTCGCCAATCTGGAGTTTGACGGTCGCCTGCGAAACGGACACACCCTGCGGAGTCTTGTCTTCGATGACGCGGTAGCCCAGCACCTTGAACGGTTCCTGCACCATGCCCAAGTGGCGGTACACCAAAAGCTTGAAACTGGCCTCGGCAGAATCGAAATGCCAGCCCGCGTTTTCACGCTCCTTGATGAGCGTGAGCAGCTTGCCCACTACAGGGTCTTTCTTGTCAATACCCGGCTTGATAGCCTTGAGCTTTTCCACAACGAGAGAGCCTCCCGCTTGGTCGCTCGTGACGAACACGCGGTCGTTACCCACCTCGTGCGGGTCGATATGCTCGAAGCTGCGGCTCACCTTCATCACGCCGTCGATATGGGCACCGCCCTTGTGCGCAAACGCCGCATCGCCCACGTACGGGGCATGCACGTCGCTCGGGAGGTTCACAATCTGGTCCACGTTGCTGCTCAGCTGGCGGAGGCGAGCCATTTTTTTGGCGGCAAAGAACTTTGCGCCCATCTTGAAATGAAGATCGGCGGCAATGGTCGTGAGGTTTGCGTTTCCGCAACGCTCGCCATAGCCATTCACAACGCCCTGCACCATAGTCGCACCGCACTTGACGGCATAAATACTGTTGCATACGGCAAGGCCCGCGTCATTATGCACGTGGATGCCGATGGGCGTCGAAATCTGTTTCTTAACGTCCTTCACAATCTGTTCAAGTTCCCACGGCATCGTCCCGCCGTTCGTATCGCAAAGCACGATGCAGTCCGCACGGCCGCGTTCCGCAGCCTTCAGCGTCTCGATAGCGTATTGCGGGTTCGCCTTGTAGCCGTCAAAGAAATGTTCCGCATCGTAAATCACCTCCTCGGAATGGTCCTTGAGGTAGTCGACGGAAGACTCGATCATGTCGAGGTTCTCTTCTAGCGTGGTGCGGATGACGTCGGTCACGTGCAGGTCCCAGCTCTTGCCGAAAATCGTCTTGACCGGGGCTTCCGACTTCACGAGCGCCTGCAGCAGCGGGTCATTCTCGGGCAACACCTTCGGACGGCGCGTAGAGCCGAACGCGGCGATCTTCGCATGTTTCAGCTTCACTTCCTTGATTTTGCGGAAGAATTCCTCGTCGGTCGGGTTGCTCGGATTGGGCCAGCCCCCTTCGATGTAGTCAAAACCGAAATGGTCAAGAATTCGCGCAATCTGCAGCTTGTCGGCGAGAGAAAGGCTTATCTTGCGGTCTTGGTTACCGTCACGGAGGGTTGTATCGTATAAAAGGACTTTCATGAGCGCAAAGATAGAAAAATATCCCCGCGACTAGAGCCTATTGTTCACCACGTCCCAATCGATGATGCTCCACAGCGCCTTGAGGTAGTCCGGGCGGCGGTTGCGGTAGTCGATGTAGTAGGCATGTTCCCACACGTCGAACGTGAGAAGCGGCTTGAGGCCCCTGGCGAGCGGGTTCTGGGCGTTGCCTTCCTGCGTAATCACGAGTTTGCCCGATGCGTCGGCGGATAGCCAGACCCAGCCGGAACCGAAGAGGGAGGCTCCCTTCGCCTGGAATTCTTCCTGGAACTTTTCGAAGGAACCAAAGTCGCGGACAATAGCCTCGGCAATTTTACCGAACGGCGTATTGCTAGCAGACGGAGACCTGAACTGCATAAAATACATGTAGTGGTTCAGGAACTGCCCCGCATTGTTGAACACGCCCCCTTCGGCGCTTTTCACGATGTCTTCGATAGACTTGCCCTCGAAGGCACTCCCCGGGAGGGCCGCATTCAGGTTGTTGAGGTAAGTCTGCAGGTGTTTCGCATAGTGAAATTCAATGGTTTCAGCACTCAGTGCCGGAGCCAAGTCCCCCGCCGCATACGGAAGGGCGGGCATTTCAAATTTTCCATTGACCGGTTGAATCATGTAAGCCTCTTTATTTGCGGTCGTGCCGCGGTTAAATGCTACTTTCGATAAATTCCTTGCGGAACGTGCCGTTGCCGAGCAGGATGTCGATGGGCAACTTCTTGAACTCATATTCGTAGGGCGGTTGCTTCCAGGCGAAATCCTTCGGGTACTCGTTGAAGATGTACTGCAACAGCTTTACCGCCATGTCGAAACTGCGGAACTTGTCACGGTCGAGCACGTGTATCTGCGCGCCTCCGCAAATCTGCCCCGCGCCCTTGTGGAACGTGGGCTGGAAGTAGTTCTCACGGAAGTACACGCCGGGAAGCTTGAGCCCGTTCATGTACTTGCAGAGCTTTACGGCATCGATAAACGGCGCACCGAAAATCTCGAACGGGCGCGTAGTACCGCGGCCTTCGCTCACGTTGGTGGCCTCGAAAAGGCACATGCCCGGATAAACGATGGCGGTATCGAGCGTAGGCATGTTCGGGCTCGGTAAAATCCACGGGAGCCCCGTCTGGTCGTACCACATCTTTTTGTCGTAGCCTTCCATGCCGAGCACATAGAGTTCGCACTTGGGGAAGCGTTCTTCCTTGAACTGCACCGCAAGTTCGCCAATGGTCTTCGCGTGACGCGTGCGGATGCTGTGGAGTCCCACGAAACTCGTGTAGTCTAGATCCAGCACCGGGCCTTCCTCGTCCACACAGTTGATGGGGTTCGGACGGTCCACAACGATGACAGGGATGCCGGCCTTCTCGCAGGCTTTCATACAAAGGAACAACGTCCAGATGAACGTGTAGTAGCGGGCGCCAACGTCCTGCAAGTCCACGAGCATCATGTCCACGTGGCTAAGCATCTCGGGCGTGGGTTCGCGGTGTTCGCCGTACAGGCTATAGACGGGTATGCCCAGTTCGGGGTCGGTGTAGCCCTCCCACTCGATCATATTGTCCTGTGTGTGGCCCTTGATGCCGTGCTGCGGGCCAAAGAGGGCCGAAAGCTTGAACAGCTTGCCGTCGTATTCCTTGAGGAGGTCAAGGGTGTAGTGCAGGTCCGGGAGGACCGATGCCGGGTGGAGGACGGCG
This sequence comes from Fibrobacter sp. UBA3718, assembly GCF_002371935.1. NCBI lineage: Bacteria > Pseudomonadati > Fibrobacterota > Fibrobacteria > Fibrobacterales > Fibrobacteraceae > Fibrobacter > Fibrobacter sp. UBA3718. The sequence goes on from NZ_DFHR01000013.1 coordinate 355,476, forward strand.
CCGAGGCGCTTGCCGCGGAGATTTACGGGAAAAACCTTTTCAAAACGTGAAAGAGCCAAAGTAGTCATATGTCCCAAAATATAAAATAATGTAGTCAAAGTCAAAAAAAATCCCCAAAATGGCACAAAGTGTCAAAATGTTTTTTTTATTTTTGGAATAGAAACAAAAAACAACAGACAGGTAAAAATATGGCATATCTAAACAAAGTGATGCTCATTGGTAACATCGGAAAGGACCCTGAAATTCGCATGAGCCAAACCGGCGGCCGCAAGCGCGTCGCCTTCTCCCTCGCCACTAGCCGCCGTTACCGCGACAACAATGGCGAACAAAAAGAACAGACCGACTGGCACAACATCGTCGGCTGGGGCAAGATTGCCGACATCGTCGAACAGCTCGGCATCCGCAAGGGCATGAGCCTCTACGTGGAAGGCACCCTCACCAACCGCAGCTGGACCGACCAGAACGGCCAGAAGCGCTACGCAACCGAAGTGAACATGGACACCTTCCAGCTCCTCGGCCCCCGCACCCCGGGTGCCGGCCAGGGCGGCAACTACCAAAGCGCCAACCAGGGCAACAGCTATTCTTCACAGAACAGCGCCCCCGCCTTCGAAAGCGCCATGCCCGAGGGCGACGACGACCTCCCGTTCTAGCGTTCGACTATGAACCAGGACGTAGCCAATATTTCATTGATGTTCGTGCTCCCGCTCGGGATCACGTTCATCACTATTCTCCAGACGGCAGCTGCTCCCGAGCGCATGCACAAGATTATCGGCGCGGGGCTTTCGTTCCTCGTCGTCGTAATGGACAGTCTCTTCTACTTCACGAAGAACTCCTTCATCAGCTACAACGCCGACGGCGGACTGCTTCTAGCATTTGCAAGTCTTCTCTTGTTCGGAATTCTGAACGTTATCCGCAGCGAGGATGTCCCGGCGAAAGTCGCGAACATCCTTTTTTGCGTATTCATGCTTTCGGCTTTCGTGGGAATCGCCTACTGGGAGCGCCCGACCCTCCTCGTTACGGCCGACTACACGCCCGCCGAGCTAGCCGCCCAGAACGCGAAATACCAGGACTACATCGCCTCGTTCCAGAACGGTGAAGGAGGCAAGTGGCAAGAGGCCCCGAAAGGCCGCTCCGCAGCGCCGAATGCCGGGACGGCCACCCCAGGCGCGCAGCCGCGTCTGAGTGATGCCGCCAGGAGCAGACTCGACAAGTATGTCGACGAGTGCACCAAAGTCATCGACCGCATGAACTCCATCATGGCGAGCATCGAGAGCTTCGGGACCATTCCCGCAAACGCGTCCGAATCCGAACGCGAGCAAAAAAGCCAGCAGGCGCTCGCCATCAACAACAACGCGACCGCACTCAACAAGAAGACTCTCGGGCTGTTCCATCCGCACGAATCGAGCGAGGCACACTCCGAAATCATCCAGGCGAGCGAAAGCGTCCGCCTTGCCGCGTACTCGCTGTACACCTACACCCTGCAAGAAAACGCACAGGAGCAGGCCAACCAGTACAGTCAGTGCAGAAACCAGATTACGCAGGCAAGGGTATCACTGGACCGCTTCTGGAAGGACATCGAGAACTTAAAATCAAACTACCAACCTCAACAAGAAGATAATTAAAGGTTAATTATGATTCGCAACGTTGCCATCATGGGCGCAACCGGCGCCGTCGGCCAGGAAATCCTCTCCATCCTCGAGGAACGCAACTTCCCGCTGCAGAGCCTCAAGCTCCTCGCTTCCGAGCGCAGCGCGGGCAAGGAATTCAAGTTCAAGGGCGAATCGCTCAAGTGCGAAGTCCTGAACAAGGATTCCTTCAAGGGTATCGACCTGGTGCTCAGCTCCGCCGGTGCCGCGATTTCCCAGGAATTCGCCCCCATCGCCGTCGAGAACGGCGCCGTGGTCGTCGACAACACGAGCTTCTTCCGCATGGACCCGAAGGTCCCGCTGGTCGTGCCCGAAGTGAACCCCGAAGACATCAAGCTCTACAAGGCTGAAAACGGCGGCAAGGGCATTATCGCCAACCCGAACTGCACGACCATCATGATGGTTGTGGTCTTGAACCCGATCGAGAAGATTTCTCACATCAAGAAGATTCACATTTCTTCTTACCAGAGCGCAAGCGGCGCAGGTGCCATCGCCATGGAAGAACTCAAGCAGCAGTACAAGGACATCATCGAGACGGGCACCACCACGCACATCAACAAGTTCCCGTTCCAGCTCGCGTACAACGTGATTCCGCAGATCGACAAGATGACGGAAAACGACTACACGAAGGAAGAAATGAAGATGTTCAACGAAACGCGTAAGATTATGCACTCCGACGTGCGTACGAGCGCTACCTGCGTGCGCGTGAGCTCGCTGCGTTCCCACTCCGAATCCGTGTGGTTCGAGACCGAGCGTCCGGTTTCTGTCGAAGAAATCCGCAACGCTTTGAAGAACGCCCCGGGCGTGACCCTCAAGGACGACCCGCAGAACTACGTTTACCCCATGCCGCTCGAAAGCGCAGGCAAGGACAACGTGTTCGTTGGCCGTATCCGCAAGGACCTCGCCGACGACAACAGCAACACACTGTGGCTCACCGGTGACCAGATCCGCAAGGGCGCTGCCCTCAACGCCGTGCAGATTGGGGAGATCTTGGCCAAGGGCGTGTAATCCCGAGTGTCATCCCCGCGTGATTCGGCACAAGGTCGCTGAGCTTGTCGAAGCGCACCAACCATAACGGGGATCTTCTATTACAAGCATCAAAAAACCGTCCCGCAAAAGGACGGCTTTTTTCATAGGATGACGCCAAGCGTCACTTTCCCAGTTGGTCCGGGTTCAGGCACTTGAGTTCGTCAATCACGAACAGGCCGTCCTTGCGGATGAGCTTGTCGTCGAACCAGATTTCACCGCCACCGTATTCCGGGCGCATGATGAGCACCAGGTCCCAGTGGATGGCGGAATTGTTGCCGTTCGGAGCTTCCTCGTAGCACATGCCCGGCGTAAAGTGGATGCTGCCAGCAATCTTCTCGTCGAAGAGGATGTCGCACATCGGCGCGTTCACGAACGGGTTGAAACCGATGGCGAACTCGCCCACATAGCGTGCACCCTCGTCGGTATCGAGAATGGCGTTGAGCTGCGCATTATCGCCCGTTTCGCAGGTGGCGTCCACAATCTTCCCGTCCTTGAATTCCAGGCGGATGTTGCTGAACTGCTTGCCCTCGTAGAGCGTGGGCGTATTGTAGTGAATCACGCCGTTGATGCTGTTGCGCACGGGCGCGGTATAAACTTCGCCGTCCGGGATGTTCATGTTGCCGCAGCACGGAATCGCAGGGATATCCCTGATGCTGAACGTGATATCGGTGCCGTTTGCCACGAGGCGCACCTTGTCCGTCTTGTTCATGAGGTTCACGAGATTCTGCGCGGCGCGGCCCATGCGCGGGTAGTCCGCGAGGCACGCCTGGAAGTAGAAGTCCTCGAACGCCTCGGTACTCATCTTCGCGCCCTGCGCCATGGAGGCGTTCGGCCAGCGGAGTACGCACCAACGCGTCTTGTTCACGCGGTAGTCGAGCGTTTCCTTAGTCATCTTGCGGTACATGAGCATTTTCTCGTCGCTCACGTCGCAGTTTTCCATGAAGTTGTCGGCCCCGCGGATGGCGATGTAGGCCTGCATCTTCTTCATCTCGGCAAGGGCAAGTTCGGCCTCGACCTTCATCTGGGCTTCGCTTGCAGAAAGGAGCATCTGGCGGCGCACGCGGCTCTTGGAGTTGCGCACGAAGGCGTTGCCCCCCACCTTCTCGACAGCCTTGATGAGCTCGGTAGAAACTTCGTCGGGCGTGTCGGTCGTTTCGATAAGGATGTTCTCGCCCGCCTTCAGGGCAAGCGCGTTGTTAATCAGATTTTCTGCAAGTTTCGTAATACGCGGATCGGTCATTTCAATTTCTCCATTTTGTTCCGCGTGAGAATATAGCAAAAAGGAGAAACAAACGCAAGAACAGGGACCCGCTCAAAAAAAATTGAAAAGGGGCCGCTTCACTCGCCTCACTACTAGTCCTTGAGGCAACGAACAGAAAACCCGTAGTTCTTGATGTCGTCGTCCAGGTCCACATCGTCGCTGCTGTAGTCCAAGTACATGCTGTACGTGTTGAGGCTATTGCTCTCTGTAGAACTCCAGAAGGCCGCGTTGCTGCCCTCGTAGTAATAATACCCGTTGTAGCTCCTGTTGCCGGCAGGGAGAGCGGAGAAGGCGAAGGCATCCTCGTTGGTGATGCCGCTATACGCCGTCCAGCCAGTCGCGGACTTGAGCATCTTGCCTGCGGTTGAATGACCGCCGACTGCAGTGAACAAAGTTTTGAATTCCGCTTTTGTTGGCAGATGCCAGCCCTCAGGGCATATTCCTCGCACAGGATAAGTCGGAGAACAGGTTGTGCCATAACCGCAACCCTTGCCGTTTGTGCTCCATGTGCCCACGCTATCCATCGCTGCAGCCCACGTGTAAAGGCGACCGTACTTGGTGCAGTAGCTTGCACTGTCTTTGTAGCACCAACTGGTGGAATCAGAGGTATAGTCTAGACGTTTATAAGGAACATCAGTATAGGCGTAGTTGAGGTTCTGGGCCATCCAAGTCTGAGTGCCGATGGTAACCGTCTTGTAAGTCTGGCCGTCGCGGGAATCTGTCATAGTTCCGGTGGACACACTTGTCTCGCTATCGCTCGACAGCGGTGTGACGCCATCGCTGCAGGCAACAAGCAGCAGAACGGAAACTGCAGCAACAACAAAAGAAAGTCCATGTTTCGCTTTTAGCATAACCTAACCTCTACCAGAAAATTTTTCAGATAATCTATATATTTTTTCGGCATCCACAAATGCGGAGGCCTATTCCACAAGGCAAAAAAAGGAATTCCGGCAGCCGTGTGACCACCGGAATGGTATCATTTACAGGATTTTAGAGTCTTATTCGGTGAACGTGAAGGGGATCGTCACGGTGGTGTTTCCCGACTTGACCTTGTTGAAAGTCCAGCGACCGACTGCATTCTTGATGTCGTTGTCGAATTCGCCGTGACCCGTGGTGGAAGAGGCAATCGAGATGGCGATAACCTCGCCGCCCGGGGCAATCGTGAACTTGAGCGTCACCTTGCCTTCCAAGCCCGGAACCTTCTTCAGGTGCTTATTGTATATGTGGCGAAGCCCCGGAGTCCTCTGGCGCACTACCTTCATGATGTCGGCTGCGGAACGCGACCCGCCGCCGGAACCCATGTCGATATCGCGCACGGAAGGCGTCTTCATGTTGCCCTTCATCGCCTTGTTATTGAAGCCGCCCCCAGGTGCCCCGAAGAGGTTCCTGAGATCGCCATCAATCCCGCCGCCATTGCCCGAAGCGACACCTTCGTTGAAGCCGCCGTCCACCTTGCCGCGCCTCTCGCCTATCTGCGTCTTGCCCGAATTGCGCAACACGTTCGCATTCCGGATAATCTTGTCGATATCCTTCGCGAACTTCTGGTCGTTCATCAGGGTATACGCCGATGCCGTGGCGGTCTTCGTCATCGAAGCAAGTTCCCTGAGCACACCCCTGGATTCGGGAACGTTCGGTTTCCCGGCACCCTTGGGCTTGCCCCCGCCCGTGGATTTTGTATCGCGTTTTGTCATCCTGTCTGGCTTCTTCTCCTGTTTCTTTTCCTGCTTTTTCTCTTCTTTCTTATCTGCGATTTCGATTTTTGTTTCGATTTCCAAACTGGAGGTTTTCTCGAACATCATATCGTTGATAACAACCTCATATGTCGTGGCCCAGAAACTCAGCGCGAGAGCGACGAGCAGAGAAACTCCTGTAATGTTCCTCAGTTTCTCGTCGGAATCGGGCATGAGCGCTACCACGAGTTCATCAGTTTCTTTTTCTTTTGGTGGTTTTTTGATCGGTTTCATGATTTTATCCTCCCCCTCTTTCGAGGGAATTGATGGTTGATGTTTATGGGGGTAAAAAGTGGGCTATCGCCTTGTGGTCAAGGCTTTTTTCTTTGCAAAAAGCAATACCGGGGAAAGGGCTCGTCTGCCAAGCCTTTCGCACAAACTAACAATGTCAGGATGTTTAGACTACATACACCGAAGGAATTACTTTATCCAAAACACCATTCCCGAATCCGTTCCTTCACTCAGATTCAAGACAAATTGTTCTTCTCTGATTTTAAACTATAAAGAAAAATCGGAACGGATTCACCCGAACGGGTAAACAAATTTTCAACATAAGAAATGTAAACTCAGGTCCCATCGCGGGAATCCCGAAAAATAAGGCTTTCCACAGGCATCCTACAACAAAATTCTCGTTCCTGTTTTTACAAAAACATATATCAAGTGAATTTATTCCAACTTAGAGTGGCGAAGACAATTCGCGCACAAAAAAAGACGGCACCTTTGCAGGCGCCGTCTTTTAACGTTTAAGGCTTTGTAAAAACGTTAACCGATTACTTCACCTCGAAGTAGTAGGTCTGGACCGTCTTGCCGTCCTGGGAAAGCTGGATGATCTGCTTGCCCTGCGGGAGCGTGCCCGTGATGCGGAAGAGGTTTTCGGCAACGTAGGTCACCTGGAGGTCCGTGGACTTGCTCTTGTCTACGAAGATGCCCTTCTTGTCATTTGCGTCGAAGCCCTTGCAGTCCTTGTGGGCAGAGACATTTTCTTCAACCGCAGCGAAGGTCTTCGCGACGAGCGGAGAAGAAACGGAGTTCGCGTTCACGAAGAGGACGTTGATCTGGTTTCCGACAACGAGCGGAGCCGGAAGAGCGAGCATCTTGGAAGCCGCAGCTGCAGCGGGAGCGGCAGCCTTCTTGGCCTTCTTGCCCTTCTTACCCTTCTTGTCTTCCTTCTTCGGGGCAGGCGGCATCTTGGCGCCATCGGTAGCCTGCGGCATTTCGAGGCGGTAGCCGGCGATGGATTCGGTGCACTGGGTAGAGAAGAGCACCCATTCGTTGTTGATCTTGGTCGGAGCCTTTTCACCCGTCTTGTAGAGGCCCGGGTTCACCTGGTCGCTGTAGATGTAGAGCTTGAGCTGCAGGTTGGGATTGGCTTCGGATGTTTCAATCGGGTTACGGCTCTTGATATACTTGGAACGGCCGGCGAGAATGCGGTAGCTGCCAACAGGAACCTTCTGGAACTTGAATTCACCCTTCTGGAGGTCTTCCTTGAACGGGTACTTTTCCTTGGTCGTCGTATAGATGGTGGAGTCCATCCACACCGTCGGCATCGGAACAGGCTGTTCGGTGAACGGATCGAGAACGACACCTTCGATCGTGCCGGTCTTTTCGCAACCAGTCATTGCCATGGCAACGAGAGCGAAGGCACATGCAGAGATAAGTTGTTTCTTCATCTTTTTTTCCTTGTGTTAAAAACCGATTTGAATTTAAAAAAAAATGCCCCCCGCAGCGTGGAGGGCATCGAGAATCGCCTAAAATTAAGCTTCTTCTTCGGCCTTGGCGGGCACAGCCTTGCGGGTCTTGCGCTTTGCGCCCGTGATGTTGCCAGCGAAACGCTTGTTGAAGCGGTCGATACGGCCAGCCGTATCCACGCGATGCTGCTTGCCCGTCCAGAACGGATGGGTATCAGCCGTAATTTCCAGAGAAATTACGCTATATTCAACACCATCGATAGTCTTCTTTTCGGCGGAAGACTTCGTGGAGCGGGTGATGTATTCTTTACCCGTATTCGCATCGACGAACACGACCGGTTGATAGTTAGGGTGGATACCTTCTTTCATTTTAAACTTCCTATTGAAGTAGTTGATTTTGAGAGCCTAAATTTAGAAGATTTTCGGCCTTTTGGCAAGGGAAATAGTATCTTTGTGGACATGAACACCCGCTACAGACTGCTTTTAGCGATTCCTGCCTCCATTATCGCCCTCTCCCTCTCCGCATGCAAAAGCGAGCCCCCCAAGGCCACCGTCATCAAGATAGACCAAAAGATGCCCCTCATCGAGTGGCCCGACAGCATCTACGTAAACTCGCTAGACTCCATCCTCGCACTTGAACCTGTCAAGAAATCCGCAAACGAGAAAAAGGACGTGAACCTCTCGCTCAATTCCAAGAGCGCGCCCGTATTTAAACTGCCGAGTTCCGTAACCGGGAAAAAAGACGGGCCAAAGCAGCCCGGCACCGCAGAAATGCTCAAAAGAATCGCCGCCGAAAAGCAGGCGCACGAATCGGGCAGGGCAGCCCCGCAGGGCCGAAGCGAAGATATTTCCGGCAAAAAGGCGGAGGCTTTCGGCGACAGGTTCGTGAAGGCGATGAACGCGCTACAGTCCGACCCCAACAACGCGAAGCTCTACAAGATCGTAGTCGCAAACGACGAGGATTTGACCACATTCCTCAAGCGGACCTACGGTGCAGGTTCGCTCACGCTCCCCCGCTTTTTTGTGCAGTCCGCGCTGCAAACAATAAACCCCGGCCTCAACCTCGAAAAGCTGAACGCCGGGGATAAAGTCAAGGTCCCTAGGATATAAGACTAGGGAGGGTAACCCCCTCCCTAAGACCCTCCCGGCAATCTCAAATTCTACAGCACGCCCTTGCTGCTGGGGATTCCCTTCACATTGCGGCTCGGAGCAACGGCCATCGCAACTGCACGCGCGAAAGCCTTGAAGATGCTTTCGAGGCAGTGGTGGTTGTCGTTTCCGTAGAAGAGCTCCACGTGCAGGTTCATGCGGGCATTTTCGCACAGGCTCTTGAAGAAGTGTTCGAACATGCTGGCCTCGATGCCACCTGCCATGGCGGCAGGCAGGTTCACTTTCCACACGAAGCCTATGCGGTTGCTGAAATCGAGGCAAACGCGGCTCAGCGCCTCGTCCATCGGGACAAAGTAAAAGCCGTAGCGTTCGATTCCCTTCTTGTCTCCAAGGCATTCCACAATCGCCTGACCGAGCACAATCGCGATGTCTTCCATGCTGTGATGCATATCGACAGCGGTATCGCCCTTGCAGGTGAGGTTGAGCGTAAAGCCGCCATGCACCTGGAACAGGTCGAGCATGTGGTCGAGAAACGCGTTGCCGGAATTGACGACCCCGCGGGAAGCCTCGTCCAGGTTCAGCGAGAGTTCGATATCGGTTTCGCCGGTCTTTCTCTTGATGTTCGCAGTACGCATTAGCGGCCTCCCTTCGTCTTAACAATTTCGCCGCCGAACACGCGGAAGCGCGCCACGCGGCCAAACTTCATTTCGGGAAGTGGAGATTCCTTCCCGTTCAAAAGCATCTTCGAAATAGCACGGGGTTCGCCCACGACGACAAACAGCGTGTCTTCCGATTCGTAAATCAGTCGCGTTCCCTTTTCCGCAAGGTTCGCTTCTTTCAGGAAAGCGTTGTCTTCCTCGTGACGCTTGAGGCCAATCCAAGAACGCATTTCGCCCGAAGCGACAAGCTCGATGCGAGTCTTGTTCGTCTTCTCGGCGGGAGCATCCTTGCCAGACGTCGAAGAGATAAAGATTGTCGCAGATGCGGGAAGGTCCGATTTCTTGACAGCCTCGTCCACGACTTCCTGCGTCACCTTCAGGCTGGAGGAATCGACGGCCGCAGAATCCACCGAGGAAGAATCCGGGGCGATAGCCTCGGCGCCTTCAGGCATTTCCGAGGGCATTTCCGACGGTGCAGGAGGTTCCACCACCATTTCCGCAGCGGATTCGTTCATCTCGGGAGGAGTCGTCCCTTCGTCCATATTCTTCATGAAATGAGTGCCGACCACAAATGCCAGTCCGAGCAGGACCACCACCACCGGAACGGCCTTGCTGTGAGGCTTGTGCTCTTCGTCGACCGGGGCTGCGGGTTTCGCGGGCTTAGCCGGGGACGGAGAAAGGAGGCTCGAAAACTTGGCGCCAGTTTCGCCGGAGTAGTAATCCAGGACCCTCTTGGAATCCAGATTCAGCTTTACGCAAATCGAATGCAGGTAGCCCCTCAGGTAGGCCTCGACCGGGAATGCCTTCCAGTCGCCGCTTTCGATGAGGGTAATGTTCTTCACTGTGAGCTTCGTCACAGTGGCGAGTTCCTCTACGGAAAGGCCCTTCGCTTCACGCGCACGCGCAAGGTAGGATCCCAGGCGTTCATCAGGGCGTTTGTCTTCTATAGGGCTCATACTCATACGTTTACCTTCTGCCTTGTAAGCATTTCCAGTGTGAGGGCGACAGGCAAGCCCACCACGTTGTAATAACATCCAGAAATCGATCTGATAAGCCGGGCGCCTCGCGTTTGGATACCGTAGGCCCCCGCCTTGTCCATCGGGTCTTTAGAATTTACATAATCTTTTAGCTCCTGTAAGGAGCAGTTCCTGAAAACGACCTCTGTTTCTTCTTGTTGAGTATCAAGGACTTGCGAATCTTTTGCGATTGCGACTCCCGTAATAACTTTGTGAGATTTTCCGTTCAGTTCCTGTAGCATTTCGAGTGCGTTTTCGGGGCTTTTCGGCTTCCCGAGGGGGCGTCCGTCCAGAAAAACGAGGGTGTCGAAACCGAGCACGTATTGTCCGGGCTCCTTTTTAGAGACCGAAAGCGCCTTCGCCGCCGCGTTTTCGCGCGGGAAGTCCAGCGGATTGCTCGATGTCGGCTTTTCTTCCTCGTTGGAGACGACCACCCGGAAATCCACCCCTATCTGGGTCAGGATTTCGCGCCGCCTGGGAGAACCGCTTGCGAGAACAATTCTTGTCTTTTCCATTTCCATATCCTTGTCGTGAACCCCTACTTGCTCGATTCCGTGCTTCCCGCATTGAGTTTGATATCGGGCAGGTCTCTCACGTAGATGGCGAAACTCCAGCCCGCAGCAGGCCCCGTCGGAGTCCATGTGAAATCCAGCTGCCAGCAATGGAGGGCCCTGTTGAACGTGAAGCGGTGCGTCACGAACTTGCCCTCGTTGTAATCGTATTGCGTGCTGTAGGAGACTTCCCAATTTATCGTCGGCTGGAACGATGCGGTAATCGTTGTCGAGTGGTTTACGTTGTCTTGAAAGAGGTCCTTGCCCACGCGCGTACTGGAGAACGAATAGCGATACGTGAGGCCCAGCGACCACTTGCGCATCTCGTACTTGCCCATCTGGGACGGGAGCCCCGCATTGAGCGTTCCGCTCCAGTTGAAGCTGCGGCTCAGCTCGTAGCCCCAGTAGGTAAGCTCCGGCACCTGCACCTTCGTCGGTTCCATGGAATACTTGTGGTAGAAGCTGTGGCGCGTCGTGATGGTGAACAGGTAATCCGGCAAAATCTGGAATCCGAAGGATGAATTGATATCGGAAAAATTGAGCGAGTCTGCCGCAAAGTTGTACGAAACGCTGTGGCGCGTCGTAAGAAGCCTGCGGTTGCCATACTGGTCTTCGACAGCCTTTGCCGTATCTCCCTTCGTAGTATCCGCCTTGTGCCCCACCACCTTCAGGTACTTGAGATCAAGGTCGTTTCCAAGCGAGAACCCAATCGTCTGCTGCTCCTTCTGATAAGGCGACTGCCCCAAATCCGGATGCGGCGCAAAATACTTGACCGTATCGATTTCAGGCGCGTAGGTGTAAGAAATGCTCGGAGAAAGAATGTGGCGAAGTCCCGTAAATCGGCCAATTTCGGGGACCCAGATGCCGTAAAGTTTCGTATCGGCGGTAAGGCTGTAGTTGTGATTATAGGCGAACTCGCCGAAGGTATCGTGTTCGGGATCGAGGCTCGTGCGGCGTTTCCAGTACTTGCTCGAATCGTCCGGGTTTATCCACGACTGACCCGTCCAGTAGCCGCTCCAGGTCGCCCTCGGAGTCAAGTTGATGACATTGAAAAGCGACCCCGAATAATCGAGGGAGTACGTTCCCGAATAGCCGACATACTTGGCAGTCGTGTCCATGTCATTGACGCTGTCGAGAGCGGTCACCATCTTGTAGTTGAACCGGTTCGTAAAGTTGTAGTTCAACTTCTGAAGGTAAGAACGGAAAGAATTATCTTCGACGGCCGTCTCATCCTCATCGGTTTCAAAAGAGAACAGCGGACCGCTCATGTTGAACTGCACATCGGGAAGCTGGCGCTCCATATAGCCCGTCTGCAAGTTATGGTTCTGCCCCGCCTTCACGGTAAGGCTCTTGTTCGTCCCGAACTTGCCCGAATAGGTAAGCCAGGCGTTTGCCTGCTGGTCAAGAATCGTTTCCGCGTCGAGGGCGTTTTCCCTTCGGACCTTCGTGTTGCTTACGAAAGAGCCCGTACCCGTCAGCTTGTGCTTCGCATCCGGAGTCAGGTTTTGGTTATGGGAATACCGGATGTCGTAGTCGCTTTTGCCAAAATCGAATTCGTCCAGGTATGCCGTATAGGAAAGGTTTCCATCGAGCAAATCGCGCTTCTTGTATCGGACTTCTCCCTTGAGCGAAGACTTCTCGAATCGGGCTTCCTCTCCTTCGATGATGTCGCCGCTGATGGTCGCATCCCAGTAGTCGTTCGGAGCATAGTAGAAACCGATGTTGCGCATGTAGTAGCCCTGCACCTGGTCGCCACCGAACTTGGGCGTGAGGAGCCCCGACTTGCGGCCGCTCTTCAAAGGTGCAACAATCATCGGGAGCACAGCGACCGGCACATCGGCAATGTTCAAGACCACTGGACGCGCCGTGATGGTTTCCTTCGGTTTCACCACCATGCGGCGACCGTAAAAGTAAAAGTGCTGGTGCGTCGAATCGTTACAGGTGCTAAAGTCGCCGCGGGCAATCTGGATTCGCTGGTCAGGAAGCCTGCGCACCTCCATGCCGTTGAGCTGCTGGTTATCCTGGAAGGTCGTCGCATAGTAGATTTCGCCAATGCGGCTGTTCATGTTGTATTTGAGACGCATCCCCGACAGCGACGGGTTCTTCGTTTCGCGGAGTATCGGTTGGCCGCCTGCCACAAGCACGCTGTTCTTCTGGTCGAACCAGATGGTATCCGCATCGAGCGTCGCCGTACGGTACTTGAGCTGCGCCGAATTGTTCAGATTAAACGTTTCCTTTTCCACGTCGTAGATGAGGTCCACGGCGCGGTATTCGACGGTATCCGTCCCCGTGGTGTCGTTCATCCAGTCCACCTCGGTAGTGTCCTCGACCGGCTGCTCGCGCTCCTCAAGTTCAAAACGCGTCATCTCCGCGCCAAACACGGCGGGAGTATCCAGGGCACCGATTGCAAACAGCAAAACGGCCCATAGAAGACTATGGGTTCTAGACAAAATCACGTTGCGGCAAATATAGGAATTAGAGATTACTGTTTGGGAACCGCAACAAAAAAAGTCCCGCGAGCGCGAGACTTTCCAGACAAAAGTTAATTTGTACTTACTTCAGGACGGCGAACTTGTCGGCAACACCGAAGGACTGCTCGATGCTTACCATGTAGCGGCCCGTGAGCAAAACGCCCCTGGTCTTTGGACCAGGGGCATTTGCGAAAAGTGAGCGGTATTACCGCGAACGGCTCTCGTTAAAACGAGCGGCCGCTAAACCGTTTTTACTTGAGAACCGCAAACTTGCCGGCAACACCGAAGGACTGCTCGATGCTTACCATGTAGCGGCCGCTCGGGACGTTCTCGGAATTCCAGGCAACGCTGTTGAATCCGGCCGGAGCGTTATCCACGCGCACCGAAGCCACTTCTTCGCCGTTCGGACCAGAAACCTTGACAACAGTCGTTCCTGCGGTCTTGAGCGTGAAGGAAATCGCATTACGGCTAAAGCCCTTCAGCACAGCCCCGTTGGACTTCACACCCTTGTTCGGGTTGGTCTTGGGTTCAACCTTTTCGGCCTTCTTCACGAACACGCCGTTCAGGTTCCTTGCAGAAACCTTCTCGGCATCGCCCGCGACGATCGTTCCGCGGCTCAATACGGCGAGCAGCTGCTTGTCCGTTTCGCTACCGCTAGCAAACGTTTCAAGTTCCTGGGCGTTGAATTCGTCCTTGTCACCATACCAGGCCGTAACGTCGTCGGCATTGAAGTCCTTCACGAGCATGGAAGTACGACGCACGACAGCGGAAAGCGTATCGCCTTCGCTCACGTAGGTGAGTTCGACCGGCTTATCCACCTGGCCACGAATCTGGTCCTTGGAAAACTCGATGTTCTGGCCCTTGAGGCTTACACCGTCAACAGCGACAATCACGTCGCCCTTCTTGATTTTTGTGTCGGCAGCGGGACCACCGGGAATAACCTCAGCTACGTACACGCCAGCGGGCACCTGGTAAATCGTAACGCCGATACCGCCGAACTGTTCGTCGGCCATAATCGGAGCGGCAAGCATGCCAGCAACAAGAGACGCCTTGACAAACTTTTTCATTGATTCTCCTTGTAAACTATTCTGTTCTAAATATACTATAAAAAACAACGAACGGACCAATCAACGGACTTTTTTACAAGAAATACGCCATTTTACAGGCAAATTTCCGCTATTCCATCATCACGCCGTCTTCCTCGTCTTCCCCATCGTCGTAATCCTCGATAGTCTTGTCGCCAGGGACGATGATGAGGCCGAGCGTCACGGGCTCGCCCTTCAAGTCGATGTAGGCTTCCAGGTAGAGTTTGGTCGAAAGGCGGATAAGGCGCAGGTCAAGCATGGAACCGCCCTTGTGGATGCTCTTGGGATTGCGGTTGAAGAACAGGAACTTCTTGTTGATGTACTCGAAACGGTCCTTTTCGTAATTGATGCTCCACTCGGAGTTGCCGTCTTTCTCCTGGCGGTAGAGGCAGCGGTCGTTGTCGATATCGCACTCGAAACTTGCACTTTCCTGGTAGCGCTTATTCCACTCGCGGCTAAAGGCGCAGCTCTGCACGCGGCCCGCGCCGTTGCGGTTCTTGTTCAACTGGTCATTGATGACAACGTAATCCATCTTCTTGTCCTTGACCTGGTTGTACACGTTCATTAATATGATGTAGGCCTCGATGTTCTTCGGGCACTTGCCGTCAAGTTCCACCTCCTCATGTGCCTTCAAAAGCGTCTGCTGCATGTCGAGGTCGATGGCATCGGGAATCTCGCTTTCGCGGAGCTTGTCCAGCACCTTCTTCGGCGGGATAACCACAATCTTGTCGCCCTGCTTGATGGCATAACCCAGCTGGTCACGCACGTAGTCAAGGCACTGTTGCACGTGGATATGCACCGTGTTGGAACCGCCCGAAACGAAGTCCACGCCTATACGAACGTTCCATGTGGAAGCGTCGCTCTTGGAGCCCTTCACCAGTTCGCAGAAAGGATCCTCGCGGATACCGTCGATAAACACGATTTGCGCATTGAGCTTGGTAACGAGCGAGCCTTCCTTGTCCATCGCGCTCCCGAGACTCCAGAAGTTCGGGTTCAGGCGGAGCACCTCGGCAAAGGCCTTGTCGCCGTCGAGCGCGGGCAAAAGCGAATCGTTACGGGCATTCTTCTCTTTCAAAAGTTCGGAATACTCCGTCGTCACGTTCATGTTGCTGAAGCCGTTGCGCGCCTGCGGAGCGGGGAACGACCACGCCAGGGAGGCAAAAAGGAGAGCGAGCGTTACAAAAAGTGCAGAATAAACAGTTCGTTTCATACGAGTATAAAATACAAAAAGTTAAACAGAAACATCCAAGTCGCGCAGGTTCATCAGATGCGGGATATGGTAGTCCACCCAGGCCGGCGCTTCCACGTTCGGGTTCACGAGCACAGTGGTCCAGCCCCGCCTATGCGCGGGTTTCAGGTTCCGCAAAGAATCTTCCAGGAGCACAATATCGCGCTTGTCCGCGGGCATCGAGCATTCCCATCCGGGCATCGCGCCACATCTCTCCGGCCAAACACGCGCAAGCCACCGCTCCATCTTCTCGTACGCGCTCTCGTGCGGTTTTCCCACCCAGTCCATCATCTTTAGGTCAAAAACGCCATCTATCGCGGGCGCAATTCCCATGTGCGCCAAGCCCGCCTCGCTCCAGTCGTGCCGCCCGTTGGTAAACACATAGCGGGGGCCCTGCAGGCCTTGCAACAGCGCGAGTTTCTCGGGAGCACGCTTCGGGTACGTCAGATATTCCGGTTCGTGAATGAAGTCGAAGAATTCGTCCGGGTCGGTACCGTTCATCGCCATGAGGCCCGCAAGCGTCGTGCCGAACTTTTCCAGGTAATCCGTGCGAATCCTGTGCGCCGATTCAAAATCGCCGCCGACAGTTTTCTGCACAAAAAGCGAAATGCGGTGGTCGAGCGAATTGATGACATAGCGCTCTTCGTCGCCATACAAAGTAAGGTCGTAATCGAAAAGCCAGACCTTCAAGGGACCCCCGCCTACACGCCCATCGCAAGGCCGCCAATCTGGCGCGCGAGATACGTGGCGTAGTTGTCCGTCATGCCCGTCACAAAATCGAGCACCTGGTGGTAGGCCTCGGCGGCGGTCACGCTCTGCCCGATTTTCGCCTGCCCGATAAGCCGCACGATGCGGTCGGCACGGTAAGAATTCCTGCCATTCTGCCTGTAATCGTAAACGCCGTTAATAAAGGCGTCGAGCACGGTAGCTAGCGTGGTGTAGCTGCCGACTTCAAGTTCCGTCTTGCGGCGATCCGGATAGATACGTTCCACGCCCAGGCGCTTCGCAATGCGGATTCCCCACATGGCATCGGATTTCGTGATATCGATCAGGTGGCTGTTGAGCTTGCCTTCCATGATTTCTTCGTAGTGCTTCACGAACGTCACCGCCACATCGTCGATAATGTTCTGGAAGGCCTTCCCGCGGATGCTGCTGAGGAAGTCGCGGAAGTTGCGTCCGTTTTCCTCGTATTCCTTGTCGATATTTATTTCGGGGCCGCAGAGGTAGCTGAACATGTCGCGCACATCGCTAAAAGCAAGGATTCCAAGTTCGATGGCATCTTCCACATCGAGGATGGAATAGCAGATGTCGTCAGCGGCTTCCATCAGGTAAACGAGCGGGTGGCGCACCCACTTGCCGTTATCTATCTGCGGGAGCCCGAGCGTTTCGGCAGTGATTCCGTACAGGTCCGCTTCCGTCGAGAAGAGGCTGGTGGGGCAACCGTACTTGGCCAGTTGCGGGTACTTTATCATGGCGCCGATAGTCGCATAAGTAAGGCGCATTCCGCCATCGAGAAAGTGGTATTCCAGCTTGCTCAATATGCGATGTCCCTGCGCGTTGCCGTCGAAGTTCTCGAAATCCGCCATTTCCTTGTCGTTCAAATCCTTCAGCGGGGCACTCTGGCGGTTCTTGCGGAACCACTCGCGGATAGCAGCCTCACCAGCATGCCCAAACGGCGGGTTACCGATATCGTGAGCGAGGCAGGCCGATTGCACGATGGTCCCGAACTGGTATTCGTTGATATACTTGGGCAAGTACTTCTTGATGAGGTGGAAAACCGTAATCGCAAGGCTACGCCCCACGCTCGAGACCTCGATACTGTGCGTGAGTCGGCTATGCACGTGGTCGTTCACCGAGAACGGGTGAACCTGCGTCTTGCGGCCAAGCCTGCGGAAAGCCGTCGAAAAGACAATGCGGTCGTAATCCCTGTGATAATCGGAACGGTTCGGGTCCTGATTGGCCGGATGTCCGTAACGCGTAGCGGATAAAAGTGTTTCCCATCTGAGCATGGCGCAAATATAAATATTTCTATCTTTCATTACATGATTACGCGCATCATCGACCGCAACTTCGCCAACATGCGACTGGACCGTTTTTTACGCAAGGCATTCCCCGACGAATCCCTGTCGGTTTTCTTCGCAGTCATCCGAAAAAAAAAGGTGCGCGTGAACGGAGTCGTCGGCAAGGCGAACCAGATGCTTGCCGAAGGCGATACCGTCTGCATCTACGAGAATTTCAAGAGCGTGGATGAATCCGCAGTGCAAACCACCGAAACGGAACAGTCGCCGGTACCAGCCCCAAGTTCCGGTTTCGCGAAGAACAAGTCCACATGGGGCAAGGTCCTCTCCCCTGCAGAAAAGCAGGCGGGCTGGGGCGCGAAGGACCTAGATATCGTCATCCAGACAGAAGACTACGTCATCGTGAACAAGCCCTCGGGACTTGCGAGCCAGCCGGGTTCCGGTACGCGCCCGGGCGAAAGCCTCGTGGAATACCTGTGGGAATGGGGCCGCCGCGAAGGCCTCGACTTCAAGCCCACCATCGCGCACCGTCTGGACCAAGAGACATCGGGCATGCTGATTGCGGCCCTCCACGGCGACACGCTGCGCGACTTTACCCGTATGATTCGCGAACACGAGGTGGAAAAGTTCTACTTCGCGCTCGTGAAGGGCAACCTGAAAAAGGAAAAGGGCACGATTTCGGAATCGCTTACCCGCACCGATGCCGCAAAGGGCAGCAAGATGAAGGTCGGCGAGAGCGGCAAGGACGCGAAAGAGGCCGTAACGCACTACCGCGTAAAGCAGCACTACGAAGGTTACGACCTCGTGAAAATCAAGCTCGAGACCGGGCGCATGCACCAGATTCGCGCGCACTTTGCAAGCATCGGACACCCGCTCCTGGGCGATACCCGCTACGGCGATTTCGCACTCAACCGCGAAGTGAAAAAGACGCTCGGGCTCCACAGGCTATTCCTGCACAGTTGCAGGCTCGAATTCGTATGGCAGGGCGAACGCAAGGTATTCGATTGTCCGCTCCCGAAGGAATTGCAAAGCGTTATAGACAACCTAAAGCCCATGCGTTTTAGGCACGATATTGCCGACCCACGCGGGGCAAGGAAATAAGATAGCTCAGGAAACAAGATGCGCGCACTTATCCTCTCCGATATTCACGGTTCCGCCATCGCCGCAAGGCAGGCGCTTGCTTTTTTCGAGAAATTCAACTGCGACAAAATTTTTTTGCTGGGCGACACGCTCTATCACGGACCGCGCAACCCGCTCCCGGCGGGTCACGGCCCCATGGGAGTCGTCGATGCGCTTGCTCCCTACAAGGAGCGCATCGTCGCGGTCCGCGGGAACTGCGATGCAGATGTCGACCTGATGATGCTCGACATGCCCATCGAGGATGAATTTGCTGTCGTGAAAGATGACCGCGCAGGCGCTACGCCCGCAGAAACGACGCTGTTTCTGAGCCACGGGCACATCTTTATGCCGGAATGCTTCCCCGCAGATGCGCTCCACACGCTCGCCCCGAACGACCTGGAACTGAACGGCAGAAGCGTCGATGCGTACGTCTACGGGCACACGCACATCTGGAAATGCGAAAAGAACTTCAAGGGAGTCCTGCTCGTGAATCCGGGTTCCACGAGCCTCCCCAAGGGCGGAAACCCGCCGACCTTCGCCCTCTACGAAAGCGCGACCGCAGCCTCCCCCGCCAAATTCAGCATCCACAGGCTCGACGACGGCAGCGAATTAAAATGTGTAATGTGTGATGTGTAATGTGAAATGGTTTTCAATTACACATTACACACTTCATATCTCACACTCCCATCCTACTTTTTTTACTAACATTTAAGCCATGGTCTTAAACATCATCTGGCTCATCTTCTTCTTTGGCGCGTTTATCGCGTGCATGGTGCAGTGGATCGCCTTCGGCGACACCCAAATCTTCAACAAGACTATCATGGGCGCGTTCGACATGTCGAAAACCGCGTTCGAAATCGCCCTCGGCCTAACAGGCATACTCAGCCTCTGGCTCGGCATCATGAAGATTGGCGAAAAGGCGGGAGCCGTACAGATTCTCGCAAAAATCGTCTCCCCGCTGTTCAGCAGGCTCTTCCCCGAAGTTCCGAAAGACCACCCGGTCGTGGGCACGATGCTCATGAACATAAGCGCGAACATGCTCGGGCTCGATAATGCGGCCACCCCGATGGGCCTACAGGCGATGAAGCAACTGCAGGAACTCAACCCCAACGAAGACAAGACCGTCGCGAGCAACTCGCAAATCATGTTCCTCGTCTTGAATGCAAGCGGCCTTACGCTCATCCCGGTGAGCATCATGACGTACCGCGCCCAGATGGGAGCGGCAAACCCGAGCGACGTGTTCCTCCCTATCCTCCTCTCTACGTTCTTCAGCACCATCGCGGGCATCATCGCCATCAGCTTTTTCCAGAAAGTAAAACTCAAGGACCCGGTGACGGTTGCCTGGCTCGGCGGGCTTTCTGCCTGCGTCATCGCCATCATGGTCTACTTCAGCCACCTCACTGCCGAAGCCATCGGAACCACGAGCCTCTTCATCAGCGGCATCGTATTGCTCGGCCTGATTGTTGCGTTCATGGCCCTCGCCGTGTACAAGAAGGTTCAGGCCTACGAGGCGTTTATCGAAGGCGCTAAGGATGGTTTCCATACGGCAGTCATGGTCATCCCCTACCTGGTCGCCATCCTCGTGGGTGTCGCCGTGTTCCGCGCAAGCGGGGCGATGGACCTGGTCATGAACGGAATCTCGTGGGTTCTCGCCTGCTTCGGAATCGGCAACGACGTAGTTCCCGCTCTCCCCACAGCATTCATGAAGCCCCTGAGCGGAGGCGGTGCACGCGGCATGATGATTGACGCCATGAAGACCTTCGGTGCAGACAGCTTTGCAGGGCGCCTCAGCTGCATGTTCCAAGGCGCAACCGACACCACGTTCTACATCATCGCAGTTTATTTCGGTTCCGTGGGCATCAAGAAGACGCGCCACGCTCTCACCTGCGCCCTCATTTCCGATGCCGTGGGCATCATCTCGGCAATCGCAATCGCGTACCTGTTCTTCCCGCCAGTCTAATAACTAACGACATGAGGCGTCACCAGCCTCTTATTCGGGAACAGCATTATTGAAAGTTTTGCGGCAATCGAATCGCTCGCAATTTCGTGCGCGTTTCCGTTCCAGTGGGAATCTGTCCTCCAGAATATATCCTTGCCGGCCTTACGCGCCTTGAAGAACGGAACCGTCAGGTCAACGTTCTCGATGCCAGCAGAATCAAGCATGTCGTAAAAGTCAAAGTAATGCTTTGCATCGGGAGACACCGTCGGCAATCCCATAGTCAAGAACCAGTCATTCACATCGTTGCGCCAGAAAAGATTCCTGTTCGGAGCCATCACAAACAGGAGGCGCGCACCGAAGGTTTTTGCCAAGGAATCTAGGTCCTTCAGGTGTTCCACCACAGCCTTGTATTCTTCAGAATTCTTGTTGTAAAGGAGCACTCCGGCAGTATCTTCCGCAAAAGCAAGGAATGGTTTTTCTTCGTGATAAACGCCAACCCCAGCCCAGCCTTCGTCCGCACCCGGATGCGTATCCTTGTAGAGCGAGTAGCGCCACGTATCCGTCAATTCACGCACGGCGGCCGTCGGCGGGAAGCGACGCAGTTTAAAATCGACCGTTCCCGGAGCCTCGAGGAAGGCGCGACGCCGGATGCGCTTGACTTTCGAGCCTAGGCCCTTGCCCTCGTTCCAGGGCGCCACGTCGCCATAATCGAATACCGCATTCGCACCGAAGTTCACATACACGTTGCGTTCGACACATTCCACCACGATGACTTTCGGAACGGGCTTCCCTTCCTTCGCGCGGGCAGCGGCAAGCGCAAAGAGCGATTTCGGGGAGCCCTGCAGGTCAATGTAATCCACCGCAGAAACCTTCCCGATTCCCGCCGCAGAAAGCTTATCCGAAACTTCTTCGGGCAACGGCTTGTGGCCGAACTGCACACGGCTGAAGCTATCCCCCAGCCACCACACGATTCCCGAATCAAGTGGTGCAATATGCACGCTTTCATCGGGATGGTACGGCTTGTCGACATCTTCCTTGAACTTCTTTACGGAAGTGAGCCTGAAGAGGTCTCCCCTGCCGGTAAACCACTGCGGGAACGCCCCGCTAAAGAACAGCACGAGCATCGCGATTGAAACAAGCCCGAACCCGCGAACACACCAGAGAGCGATTTTAGTCTTTGTATCCATCGTCGCTCCTAGAACTGGAAGTAAATGAATCCCTGCCCGCTAAAGCGGCCGAGGAAAATGATTGCCAACAGATAGACAAGGCACCATGTCCAGCGCCATACACCGGGCTCATCGCCCACGACGCAGCCGCGAGTTCCACCGCGAGTCACAAGCGAGCGGATACCCCATATCAAAAGGCCCGCAAGCACAGCAAGGGCTGCAGGAATATGCACAGCATCGTTATCGACACAGAAAAGCGAATGCGCACAATTTCCACCGCACAACATAAGAGGACCTTTCAGGTAAGCATCCTCGTGAGGAACAATGTACGCTTGCGCCAGGTTTTCAAACGGTCCGAAATTAAATATGCCGACAATGTAGTTGACCCACGATGCGAAATCCGGCGCACGGAACACCGTAAAGAACAGTACGACCAAAATAAACGTCTTTATGCGGCCAAGCCACGGGTGCCTTACCGGGAGCTTGCGCCACGGACGTTCCAGCACATACGCGACACCGTGACACACGCCCCACGCCACGAAAGTCCATGCCGCACCATGCCAGAGCCCGCTCAAGAAAAATACGACAAGCACGTTCACGATAGCGCGCGGGCGTCCCTTGTGCGAACCGCCGAGGCTAAAGTACACGTATTCGCGGAACCAGCTCGTAAGCGAAATATGCCAGCGCTTCCAGAAGTCGTAAATGCTTGTCGCAAGCAGGGGCGCGTTGAAATTTTCCATCAGCCGCACGCCAAAAATCCGCGCGATGCCGATAGCGATATCCGAGTAGCCCGAGAAGTCAAAGTATATCTGGAAGGTAAAGAATATGCCCGCAAGAATCAGTTCAACCGGAGACAAGTCCGACACCTGGCCCGCAGCAACACCGTTGAACACCGCATCCACGAATACGCCCAGGTGGTCTGCCAGCACGGCCTTCTTGAAGAACCCCTGCAATATGCGGAACATGCCCGCCTGCAAGTCGCCCAAATCGAAGCGGTGCTCGAGCGCAAGTTGCGGCATCAAGTGCGGAGCACGCTCGATAGGGCCGGCCACCAGCTGCGGGAAGAACGTCACGTACAACGCATACTGCGCGATGTTCCTGCATGCGGGAATCTTCCCGCGATAAACGTCAATCACGTAGCTCAGGCTCTGGAACGTATAGAACGATATCCCCATCGGGAGCAACAGTTTGGGCAAGTCCAAAGGCTTCCCCATCCACGGGGCAACAACCGCATTCCACGTTTCCTCGAAGAATCCCAGGTACTTGAATGCAAAAAGAAGCCCGAGGTCAAAGCACAGCGAAACTGCAAGCGCGATGCGCCGTTTAATATTCGCCTTAGCATCCGCGCCGGGCAAACCTTCAAAAGGGCCATCCGCACTCCGGCCAAACCTTTCGATAAAGCGCGCCATCGTGTAATCCACGCCGATTGTCGCAAGGATAAGCGCAAGGTACTCGGGTCGCCACACCGCATAAAAGTAGAGGCTCGCAACAAGAATCAGTATGCGACGGAACTTGCCGCCCCAGGCATTTTCCCTGCCCACGGGAACCGCGTAGTATAGCCCTACGACAGCGACCGCAAACAGAATGAAATACCAGGAATGGAAAAGCACGCTACTTCAAGACTCCGGTCGCCTGCGCAATAAGCACGCCGATATAGCCCACGTAGGCAACGAGAAACACGGTACCTTCAAGGCGGTTGATGCGGCCAATGCGCTTGCCATCCGCACCGACTCTGCTCTTGCGGACAGGGAGCCCGAACAACAGCAGGAGAACAGTCAGCACGGCCATAACCGGCAGATCACGACTCAGGATAGAAGCGCTGAAGGAATGCATCGGCGCAATCATCGCTGCGATACCTACCACCATGAGCGTATTGAACAGGTTCGACCCGATAATGTTGCCAATGGCAAGGTCGTTTTCGCCTTTGCGGGCAGCCGCAATGGAACTCGCAAGCTCCGGGAGCGAGGTACCCACGGCAACGATGGTTAGGCCAATCAGCAAGTCGCTCACGCCGAGAGCACGCGCGATTTCTACCGCCCCCCACACGAGCGCACGGGAACTTGCCACCAACAGAGCAAGCCCGAGCACAAGCCACAGGATAGACTTTCCGAGAGAAAGCTTTTCGCTCTCGCCCGATTCCGATGCAACCGTTTCTTCCGCAGCGGCACCCTTTTTCTGGCGAAGTTCGCTCACGACATTGAAGGTCATCACGCCCGCAAAAACGAGCAGCACGACAATACCGTCGAGCCTGCTGATGGAGCCGTCCATCGCCTGGAATATGGCAACAGCCGTAACGGCAATCAACACGGGCAGGTCACGCACGAGAGCCTTCCGCACCACGATGACGGGCGAAATAATCGCTGTCACGCCGAGAATGAGGGCGATGTTTGCGATGTTGCTCCCGTATGCGTTACCCAGTGCAAGTTCAGGAGCATCCTGCATGGCAGAAATCGCCGAGACGACCATCTCCGGAGCGGAGGTGCCGAACCCGACAATAACCATACCGATAAGGAGCGTAGACATGCCGCAAAACTTGGCGACACCTACCGCACCATCAACAAACTTGTCCGCACTCCATACCAGGACACCCAATCCCAGGACTACAGCGAAAATCGGAAGAATCATAAACAAGAATTAAACCTGCTTAAAAAGCGTAAATGGAAAGGCCAAGCATCAGGGAGGTGCGAGTCAAATCGTTGATGCGCCAGCCGGGTACACCCTCGTAATTGTTCGAGAATCCGCAATCCGTCCGTAGATCGAAGGACAAGTACTTGTTCGCGCGGATGCTAAAGCCAAAGACAAGAGCAAAATCCATAGACGCACGGTAATCCAAATCAATCATGTCGGCTTTGCGATTTACCTGGTCCCCGTTCGACTTCTCATAGGAATACTTGAACTCATCGCGCACCGGGATAGATACCTGCGCACCCATGTCGATAGTAAAGCGGGAATATGTCGGCTTCAAGACAAACAGGAGCGGAACATCGACCTTGTCCTGTTTAAACTTCACATGGGCTTCCTTGGAAAGGTCGCTCGTATAGGCATACGAGGCGCTCGTCTCGCTGCGACTGTAGAAAGCGCCGATCCTGAATCCCATGGTATATTCGTTCAGCGGAATCAGGACAAAGGCACCCGCCTTCCATTCGACACCGTCATAGGACTCGTTAAGGTCCCAATTATTGTCATACAGGTTACTCATCCCGATAAAGGCCTGGACACCGGCAGAGAACGTCATCGGGACAGGATCAGGACGACGGAATGCCGGAGCCTCGGGCGCGGGCTTCGCTTCTTCTGCATAGGGATAACCCGCAGGAGCATCTGCCGGGACGCCACGCACTGCCCTTGGTGCAGGGACTTCCCCATCCATCACAGGCTCGGCCTCGGTGGGCGCCGGTTCCGCAACCGCATCTGCAACAGGTTCGGCGGCTGGCTCAACAACCGGTTCTGCCGGCTGCGGAGCTGATTCGACAGATTCGGCCGTTCCAGGAGCGGCAACTTCGGCAGCGCCCGGTTCGGGTGCTGCCGGAGCCGGATTTTCAGCAACAGCCTCTTCCGCAGCAGGAGCCACTTCAGCAGGAACTGCCGCATCTGCAGCAAATACGGCTGCAGAAAGCGCAAAGATAGCGGTAACGCAAAATTTGAGGTTCATCTTGCACTCCATTTTTAAGTTCAACTAGTTCTAACATTCAACATTATAGCATTTTTTTCATTTCGCAGAACAGCACATTGCTATCTTTATGGACATGAAATTGAACATTGTCACCACCGAATCCGCCAAGGCCTCCGAAAGCAAGGCCTATGCGCTGTTTTTTGTCAAGCAGTCCATCCAGTTTTCCAGCGTGCTGACCGAAACCGGCAACGCCCAGGCCGAAACCGTCCTCAATGGCATGAAGGATGGTCCGTTCGAAGACCTGGAATACCTCGAAATCGACGCCAAGCCCACATTTTTCGTAGATGCCGCAAAAGAGCGCGGCCTTTCCGCCCTCGATCACCTGCGCATGGCCGCCTACCGCCTTGCCGGCCGCGCCATGAAAAAACAGATTGCCTGCGTCAGCCTTTTCCTTGCCGATGCCGCCGACGAACAGTTCAAGGCCATCCTCCACGGGCTCCACTACGCCGAATACAAGTTCGACGCCTACAAGAGCAAGCAGAAGCCCAACTTCCAGGTGATCTACGAGATTGTCGCGGGTGACCGCACAGGCGCCTTCAAGAAGATTGCCGAAGAAGTCGCCATCGAAAACAAGGCGATCGTGCTCGCGAAGAACCTCATCAACACCTGCGCCGCCGACCTCTACCCCGCCGAGTTTGTTCAAAACGCAAAGACCATCGCGAAATACACTCCGGGCCTTACCGTGAAGGTGCGCGACATGAAGCAGCTCGAAAAGGAAGGCTTCATGGGCCACGTGACTGTCGGAAAGGGCAGCTCGCACGAGCCGTACATGATTACGCTCGATTACAAGCCCGCCAAGCGCACGTCCAAGGACCACCTCGTGATTGTCGGCAAGGGCCTCACCTTCGATACCGGCGGACTCTGCCTCAAGCCGCCCAAATCCATGCCCGAAATGATCAGCGACATGAGTGGCGCCGCAACCGCGCTCGCCGCCATCCAGGCAATCGCCACCCTCAAGTTTCCGATTCACGTAAGCGCCGTCTGCTGCCTCGCCGAAAATGCAATCGGCAACAAGTCCGTCCTCCCGGGCGACATTTTCAAGGCCAAGAACGGCAAGACCGTCATGGTCGACAATACGGACGCCGAAGGCAGGCTCGTACTCAGCGACGGACTTGCCGAAGCGGGCGAAATCGGAGCGACGCACATCGTGGACCTCGCCACACTTACCGGAGCCATGGTCCGCGCACTTGGTTATGCCGTCGCCGGATTCTTCAGCAACGACGACGATCTCGCCCTCAAGGTCATCAACTGCGGCGAAGCCTGCTGCGAAAAATTCTGGAGCATGCCGCTCGAAGAAGAATACGCCGATGCGCTCAAGGACAAGTTCGCCGACCTCAAGAATACGGGAAGCGACGCGGGAGCCATCTCCGCAGCACTATTCCTGCAGGAATTCGTCCCCGAGAATACCGCCTGGGCGCACTGGGACATCGCAGGCACCGCATTTTCGACCAAGAAGTGGAAGTACACCGAATACGGCGCCACCGGTTTCGGCGTGCAGACTCTAATCGAGCTTGCCCGCGAAATGTCGCAGACAAACTAAGCAATCGAACTATTTACTTGCGGACCAGATTAGACTTCATGTGCGACTTCATGTCGTACATGCGTTTGTCGGCTTCCTGGTAAACCATTTCCGCCGTAGCGTTCTCACCACATTCCCTACGGTAGGCCACTCCATAGGCGGCTTCCAGCGGAATAGGCAGTTCTTCCTTGCAATCCTTCTGCAACTGCAAAAGCTTTGCGAGCGACGATTCTACTTCCGCAATATGTTCGCTACGGACAATCGCAAGGAACTCGTCGCCACCCATGCGAATTGCAGTCCCTATGCCGGCGAGCGACTGCTTGAACACGTTCGCGAACGCCTTGATCAAGGTATCGCCCGCCATGTGGCCGTACTTGTCGTTCACGAGCTTGAGGCCGTTCATGTCAATGCTCACGATTGCATAGTCGGCAGGAGACTTGTCCAGGAATCCAAAAATCTGCTGGCACTTGGCACGGTTGAAAAGTCCCGTCAAGGAATCCACATACGCCATCGTCGAAAGCACATCCTTTTCGGCCTTGGACTCTAGCAACTGGAAGAGATAAATGATGTAACTCAGCACAAGGCAAAGGACAAACAGCAGGGTCCCAAAGGGAATCCACGTCATATCAAGAATCGGGTTATCTATCAAGAAATACTTGCAGAAATGGTAGCGCATCAAGTCGAGGAGCGCGACACAACCGAACACCACGACGCCCATGGTAAGGAACTTACCCGACAAATCGATTTTGCGGTTGTAGAGCACACCAAAGAACAGGAGATACGAGAAGGCGATCGCAACAAACACATGGAAGAACGGTAGCGAGAAGGGATACCATACCACATTAAGCGCATGGAGAAACGTCGTTACCAGGAGGAACGCAACTTCAACGGCCACAAATGCAAAAGTTCCCCACCATTTCCAACTGGCGATTTTACCTTTCCGCATGTCAAGCAGCAACAAGAAAAACGGAATCGGCGCAAAATAGAGGCTGAAGTATTCCAGAGTCGTATTGAAAGCAAAGTTGTACGAGACAATCTGGAGCAGTTTCTGATAACACAATGTCCATATTCCAAGCGAACACGAAAGGAATCCAATCATGGTGACACGGAACCCCCGGATTCCATGGAAGCTGATCCCAATCCCTATCAGCACGGACAAAAAGCCAAACAGCAGAAGGAATACGCCAACCGCAAGTGCAACTACATGGCGCGACGAATAATCGCTATTGGCATATTGGGCCGGGAGCAAATCAAATTCGGAAAATGCGGAAAGATTTCCTTCGATAGCATGGACAAAACGGATTTCCAGGGGATGTTTCGAAGCCTGTTGGTTCAAGACAACATAATGGAATCCGCTTCCCACCATGCGTCCCTTCATCTGTTTTTCCTTGCCGTATGAATAGACGACACGTCCGTCCTCGACAACCTCGACCATCATATGGTAAGTCTTGAACCGAAGAACCGTTTTCGGTTTCAATTCCGAAGGGAGCGCGAACTTTAAAGTGACTGCATCACCCTTCGCCATATTTTCAGGAAGCACATAGTTCGAAATTGAAGGGACTTCGAACGTTTCCCCTTTGTACAAAATGCTCCCAGCACACTTGAGATGCGTGATAGAAGGCGAAATACCGTTATCGCGGACAATCAAGAGCACAGCAATAAAGAACAGCAACAGGGCTAGCGTCAGGAGCCTCGCCAAAATCTTCTTGATTACTCTGGAGACGTCCATTCCCTTCTGCATCTTATCGTTCCCAGACCTCGAACAAAGTTTCAAAATCATTCTTTTCGTCGGCAGCAAAAGCCTCTTCGCTCACCTTGTGCCATCCATCACCCCAATCCGGGAAGTACACGTCGCCTTCGACATCGGAAAGCACACGCGTCAGGTACAACTTTTTCACAAGCGGCATCGCCTCGCGGTATACGGCGGCGCCGCCGATGATGAAACATTCCGTTTCTCCGGCGGCAGAGGCCTTTTCCAAGGCCTCCCCGAGGCTCCGGCACACCGTGCACCCCGGAGCCTCGAACGCCGTATTCCGCGAAAGCACGTAGTTCGTGCGGTTCGGGAGCGGACGTCCGATGTCGTCGTAGTTCTTGCGGCCGAGGATAATCGAATGACCAGTTGTAATTGCCTTGAAACGCTTGAGATCGGCAGACAGGTGCCACGGGAGGTGTCCATCGCGACCGATGACATTATTCCTAGAAACAGCAACGATAGCAGAAACGAGCATACCGAATCACCCAGCCTATACCGCGATGGGAGCCTTGATGGTCGGCCACGGGTCATAATCGACGAGTTCAAAGTCCTCGAACTTGAATTCGAAGAGATCCTTCACGTCGGGATTCACCTTCATGGTCGGAAGCTTGCGCGGCTCGCGCGACAACTGCTCGCGAGCCTGGTCAAAGTGGTTGCTGTACAGGTGAAGGTCACCGAAGGTATGGACGAACTCACCCGGCTCATAATCGCACACCTGCGCAAGCATCAACGTCAAAAGCGAGTACGAAGCAATGTTGAACGGCACCCCGAGGAACATGTCGGCGCTGCGCTGGTAAAGCTGGCAACTGAGCTTGCGCTTGCCAGATGCACCCACTCCGCCCACGTAGAACTGGAACAGGCAATGACACGGCGGAAGCGCCATCTTGTCGACTTCGGCCACGTTCCAGGCGCACACCAGGTGGCGGCGTGAATCGGGATTGTTCTTGAGGCTGTTGATCAAGTTCTGGATCTGGTCGATGTGGCCGCCATCGGGAGTCGGCCAGCTGCGCCACTGGTGGCCGTATACCGGGCCAAGGTCGCCGTTCTCGTCGGCCCATTCGTCCCAGATGGTCACCTTGTTGTCGTGCAGGTACTTGATATTCGTATCACCCTTCAAGAACCACAGCAGTTCGTGAATGATGGAGCGTAAATGCAACTTTTTTGTCGTGAGGCACGGGAATCCCTTCGAAAGGTCGAAGCGGGTCTGGCGACCAAAAACGCTACGGGTGCCGGTGCCGGTACGGTCGGAACGGTCCACGCCGTTATCGATAATATCTTGAAGTAGGTCTAGGTACTGTCGCATATAACCAAATTATAAAAAAAGTGGAATCAGAAAGCTCACGTTTCCGGCTCCGCCGGGAATATTTCCACACGTTTATATTGGCAAACCGCCTTGTCCTCGGCGACAGCCTTTTCACGCATCAGCATGTTCAGCGCCTGCAATATCAAATCCTGAGTGTGTTTCGGCACGGGTTTCTTACCCAAACGCGCTTTCTGCACCATCTTGTGGTTCAGGTTGGCCGGAAGCTTTTCCACCAGGTCGTGGTTCGACGCCCCGAGGGACTGCAGAATTTCGTCAAGTCTTGTCATGCCTCAAATATAAAAATCCCCGACCCGCAGGGGCCAGGGATTTAAATCTATTTGCCGTTCAATCTTACTGAGCGAATTCGGATTCGCACTTGGTGCCGTCGTTTTCCGGCGTAGCGAAGTGCATTTCAATACGGCGGTTCATCTCACGGCCATCGGCTGTTTCGTTGTCATCCACCGGGCAACTTGCACCGAGCCCCACGGCCTTGATGCGGTTCTTCTTCACGCCGAACTTGATAAGGGTCTTCATGACTTCCTTAGCACGCTTTTCAGAGAGCTTCTGGTTCGTCTTGTCCTTACCCTTGTTATCGGTGTGGCCCTGGATAACAATCTTCAGTTCCTTGTAGCTATCGTCTTCGTTCAGCTTCTTCGCAACAGCCTTGAGGATGTTCTTGGCGTTGGATTCGAGAGTTGCCTTACCGGGCTTGAAGGTCACACCGGTGAGCTTCTCGACAGCCTTCTTCGGGCATCCGTGGCCATCGTCACCCGCAACATCCGGGCAACGGTCGAGACCAGTACAGACATCCTTGAACTGGTTGAGGAGCTTCTTGGTAGACACCCATTCAGAGCAGACGCCATCCTTATCGGCATCCGGATCGTCGTCCAGGGCACAACCCTTGTTCCATTCCGGACCAGCTTCATCCGGGCACTTGTCGATACCCTTACAGACATCCTTGAACTGATCCTGCATCTTCTTCTTGGAAACCCAAGCATCGCAGAGACCGTCGCCGTCGGAGTCCGGATTGTCGGCAGGGCAGCCCTTGCTCCATTCCGGTCCCGGTTCCTCTTCGCACTTGTCAATGCCCTTACAGATATCCTTGAACTGATCCTGCAGTTTCTTCTTGGTCACCCAGGCGTCACAGATGCCATCTCCGTCGGTATCCGGATTGTCATCAGACGGACAACCCTTAGCCCATTCCGGACCTGCTTCATCCGGGCAGCGGTCAATACCCTTACAGACATCCTTGAACTGATCCTGCATCTTCTGCTTGGAGACCCAGGAATCGCAGAGGCCGTCACCGTCGGAGTCCGGATTCTCAGCCGGGCAACCCTTGTTCCATTCCGGTCCGTTTTCGGTCGGGCAGTTGTCAATGCCATGGCAGATGTCCTTGAACTGCTTCTGCATATTCTTCTCGGTCACCCAGCCGGCGCAGAGGGAGTCACCGTCAATATCCGGATTATCCATCGGGCAGCCGTTGGCCCAAGCTTCACCAGGTTCAGTCGGGCACTTGTCGATACCGGAGCAGATGCCATCGTACTGGTCGAGCATGTTCTTCTGCGTCACCCATTCGTCACAGATGCCGTCCTTGTCGGTATCGGGTTCGCCAAGCGGGCAACCTTCGTTGTTGGCCGGACCGAATTCGGTCGGGCACTTGTCGATACCCTTACAGGTCTTCTCGATGAACCATTCGTTCTTGATCTTGTCGTCTTCGGCAGCCTTCTCGAAGTAGAAGCCCATCTTCTTCTGGGTCACCCACTCGTCGCAGAGGCCGTCACCGTCGCTATCCGGATCATCCCACGGGCAACCCTTGTTCGCCTTAGGACCGGCTTCACCCGGACACATATCGTATCCCTTGCAGACGCCCGCGAATTCAGCGAGTTTGCTCTTGTCGGTCACCCACGGAGAGCACATGCCATCGGAATCCGGGTCCGGATTATCTTCGGGGCAGCCCTTGTTGGCGACAGTACCCTTTTCGGCCGGGCAGCTATCGATGCCTTCGCACACATCCTTGAACTTCTTCAGCATCTTCTTCTTGGAGACCCAAGCATCGCAAACGCCGTCCTTATCCGGATCCGGTTCATCGAGCGGGCAACCATCTTCGCCTTCACCCTGTTCGTTCGGGCAGGCGTCGATACCTTCACACACATCCTGGAATTCAGCTTCAAAGCCCTTCTCGGCCACCCAGGAATCGCAAACGCCATCCTCGTCGGCATCCGGATTGCCCAACGGGCAACCCTGGTTCAGACGGTGACCAAAGTCATCCGGGCACTTGTCTTCGTTGTCCTTCACGCCATCGCCGTCGCGGTCCTGCGGAACGAGGAATCCGCTCCAGGTAATGCCGCCGTAGACTTTATACTTCGGATTGATCGTCGTCTTGTATTCGAGGATACGGACATCGTTTTCCATCGCGCGGACAGTAGTGTACTTCGTGGAGTCGTCCGCATAGCCCTTGCCCAGAGAATAAGATCCGCCCAGATGGATATCGAGGCCGATTGGCAAGTGGAACACGATTGCGCCCGTAATGTCCTTGACATCGAGCTTGACGCCATCCTTGAACGCGTCCTGCATGAAAGGCAAAATCATGTAGTATTCGCCAAAGATCGAGAGGAAGGACGCAAAGTAAATTTCCAAGGCGCCCGTCGCATACGGATACGAGAGGTAGTCTTCGTTCATGGAATAGACATAACCACCGTTTCCGTGGATGAGAAGCGGAATCGCGTCGATCTTGTCAAAGTCGAGCGTCAATGCCAAGCCGCCCTTGATAACGGTTGCGCGGGTTCCGTAAGCTTCGGCAGTTCCACCCGTCTTGTGGATGAATTCAGCCTCACGAATCCAGAGACCATCCTTGGCCGGGTTCGACGTGCCGAAATCACCCTCGCCGAAAATGGCGATGTCGATGGGCTGTTCGTCCGGAAGAGGAATCCTCAACTTGACGTTTCCCTTGATATTGCCAATATAGCCGATATCGGTACTGGGAATCTGTCCCGCCTGGCAGCCATAGCTCATTCCAGAAGTGGAATCAACCCCGTAGAAGCCAGGAGTGCATCCCGTATTATTCACAGTGAACTTATCGTAATAAACGGGGATACCCACGCCCAAGTCAACGATATTCCAAAGACCGATGCCGAAGCCGATTTGGGCTCCCAAGGCAATGTAATCTTCGACCATACCCTGACGCATAAGCGTGTTATACGAAAGAGTGGGTTCTTGGCCAATGTAATATTCCGAGACGCCCGTCGGAGCAATATTCTCCACGTCCGTAGTCGCATCCATCAAGGCATAGAAAGACAGCTTGGCATGCCCGAGAGATTGAGCAGATTGAGTTTTATTTACACCGACAAAACCGGTCTTGTTAATCGTTTGTGGATGGTCAGCAAAGGCCTGTACTGCCAAGGCCAAAGCCAACCCAGTAACTACTCTCTTCATAGAGTCTCCTTAAAAAGGGTGATCCCTAAACTAAACTGCACATAATATAACTTTTAATAAAGCTTTTTTTTCACGAGTCCCCTCAAAAAGCGATAAAAAACACACTTTTACGGCTTTTTTTGCCATTGTTTATATCTTTTTACAAAAATGGTTGCACAATCAACGCAAACATCCCTCAAACAGCTCCGGCATCTCGCGACACAAGCTGGTAAAACCGCCCTTTGCAATAATGATGTGGTCTATCACGGGAATCTGGACAATCTTCCCCGCCGCACAAAGAACCCTCGTAATGGCGAAATCCTCCTCACTGGGCGCTATCGAACCTGACGGATGGTTATGCGCAAAGATGACTGCCACCGCACGGTCCTCAATCGCCTTTACAAAGGCCTCCCGCGGGTGCACCGGAGTCTGATTCACAAGCCCAGTCGTCAACTCGTGAACATTGATGACATTGTTTGCAGAATTGAGCGTCACCGCAACCAGGTGCTCCTGCTCTTCGTATTTCATGTAGGCTAGCCTCGAAAGCAAATCCTCGGGGCTCATTACCGATACGGCTTTCGCGCTCAAAATATAACGTCCGGAAAGCTCGAGACAGGCAAGGATTTGCGTTGCCTTAGCCCTCCCAAGCCCCCGGATGCGACACAGGGATTCAATCGTCGGGACCTGGGTCGCCGCAGACAGGTAATCCGAAATATGGCGCGAGAGCTCGAATACATCGCACTTTTGAGTCCCGCTCCCCAATATGAGGGCCAGGAGTTCCTCGTTCGAAAGCGCAGCAGCACCATGCGCCGCGAGTTTTTCGCGCGGTAGAAGATTCATATCCATTTGTACCTCCAAGTACTATCTACCTATAAAAACGGCCGAAACCAGAAATTGTTCCTTTTTTGCCATTTTTTTATTCAAGAGCACCTAAAGAGGGGGGGCCGCTACGCCTCACGGGTTATTTTTTCAAAAATCATCGAATTTTTCTATAATTATTTCCATTCAATTATAATATTTCATTCAAAAACAGCCAATTTTCAAAGTCACAAAATTCTAAAACCGACAAATTTCAAACTTTTTCATTCGATTTAGACGAAAGCAAAATCACAAAAAATCAAAATTTCACCATAAAAACAAAAAATTTTCATTAAATTACCAATTATCCGTTGCCATAGACAAGCCTACATTCTATATTTTCAGCACAAATTTTAAAAATCCAAACGCTTAAACAGGAAAAATTATGGCAAACAAGACTTTGAGCGGCGCCGAAGTGATTATCGAATGCCTCAAACGCGAAGGCATCGACACCATTTTCGGCTATCCCGGTGGATCCGCCATCCCGATGTTCGATGCGATTCTCGATTCCAATATTAAGGTAGTCCTCTCCCGCCACGAACAGGGCGCGACCCACATGGCCGACGGCTACGCACGCCAGACCGGCAAGGTCGGCGTCGCTCTCGTGACGAGCGGCCCGGGTGCAACCAACACGTTCACCGGTATTTATACAGCCCTCATGGATTCTAGCCCCATCGTGGTGCTCGCCGCACAGACGACGACCCCGAACCTCGGCAAGGACGCCTTCCAGGAATGCGACACCAGCGGCATGACGTTCGCTGCCGTCAAGCATTCCTACCTGGTGAAGGATACCAACGACCTCCCGCGCGTGATGAAGGAAGCCTTCCACATCGCGCGCACTGGCCGCCCGGGCCCTGTGCTCATCGACCTGCCCAAGGACGTGACCGCAGGCCCCTGCACAGCACCCTTCACCGACCAGATGGACTTGCCCGGCTACAAGATTCCGACGTACGCCTCTACCGAGAGCGTCGAGAAGGCCGCCGAATACCTCAAGAATTCCAAGAAACCGCTTTTGCTCGTGGGCCACGGCGCCATGATCAGCGGGGCCAGCCGCCAGGTGAAGGAACTCGCCGAAAAGATCGGCGCCCCGGTGTGCTGCACCATGCTCGGCCTCGGCGCCTTCCCCGTTGATCACGAGCTTTCGCTCGGCATGCTCGGCATGCACGGCACCGTGTACGCCAACAAGGCCGTACTCGACTGCGACCTGATTCTCTCTATCGGCAGCCGCTGGGACGACCGCATTACCGGCAAGCTTGAAGTGTTCTGCAAGGACGCCATCAAGATGCACATCGACATCGACCCCGCCGAAGAAGGCAAGGTTCTGCAGCCCGACGTGTTCATGTGCGGCGACGCGAAGCTCGTTTTGGAACAGCTTTTGCCGATGGTGCACAAGCTCGATACAGCCGACTGGATCAAGACTTGCCAGACCTGGAAGAAGCGCTTCCCGCTCACCTACCCCAAGCAGGGCGGACTCCGCATGCAGCACGTGATTGCGACCGCAAGCGAACTCACGCAGGGCAAGGCCATCGTCACGACCGACGTGGGCCAGCACCAGATGTGGGTGGCACAGTTCTTCCACATCAACTATCCGCGCCAGCTGCACTCCAGCGGTGGCGCAGGCACGATGGGCTTTGGCTTCCCCGCCGCTATCGGCGCCGCATTCGGCAACGAGACCGGCTGGCCAGTGCTCAGCTTCAGCGGTGACGGTGGTTTCCAGATGACCGAAGCGGAACTCGCGACCGCTGCCATCCACAAGCTCCCCATCAAGATTTTCGTGATGGACAACAAATACCTCGGCATGGTGCGCCAGTGGCAGGAACTCTTCTATGACCACCGCTACTCTAGCGTCGACATGATGGGCAACCCCGACTTCGTGAAGCTCGCCGAAGCCTACGGAATTCCGGGGCTCCGCATCAAGCGCGCCGCTGATGCCGAACGCGTAATCCAGAAGGCGCTCGAATACAAGGACGGTCCGATCCTCATCCACTGCGAATGCGAGAAGGAAGACAACGTGTTCCCGATGATTCCGGCAGGCGCACCGCTTACCGCCATGCTTACGGAAGCACCCAAGGCCAAACTTGAAAAACCCACGGGATCGACCTAACAGGAGGACATTACCATGATCGATAAAGGACATTCCATTAGTTTGTTGGTGGCGAACCGCCCGGGCGTGCTCGTGCGTATCGCCCTCGTGTTCTCCCGCCGTGGCTACAACATCGATTCACTCGTTGTCTCCCCCACGCTTGACCCGAACTTCAGCCGCATGAATATCATCGCGCACGGCAATCCCGAGATCCTGATGCAGATTATCAAGCAGCTCGAAAAGCTCGTGGACGTTGTGCAGGCAAAGGACCATACCGGCACGGACGCCGTCGAGAAAGAACTCGCACTCATCAAGGTGCGTTGCACTCCGGACCAGCGTACCGAAATCCTGCAGCTGTGCGACCATTTCCACGCCAATACCGTGGACATGACCGCCACGTCCATGATTATCCAGATTACGGGCAACAGCCAGAAGGTCGACACGCTCAAGAGCCTCTTGCAGAAGTTCGAGATTGTCGAATACATCCGCACGGGCAAGGTCATCATGCTCCGCGGCGAAGATAAAACGTAAGCGGCTCCGCCGCAGTTACTAGTCACTAGTTATTAGTTACTAGAAAATGCAAAAATTAAACCGTCTGGATGCAAGTCCAGGCGGTTTTTGCTATGTGTGAGCGTGCGAAATGCCGTTCGAAGCAAACTATATTAACGAAGCAGACTTAAAAACCGAGGACCGCCTCGGAGATTTCGTTCGCCTCGTCGGAGTAATCATCAACAAAATCGGCCGTAAATTCGCCCCAGGCTTCGCTTGCTCCGCAACCAACTCCAACTTCCATCGAGGACCACTTGAACACGCCATAAACGCGTTCATTGCGTTCCATCAACTCCGTCAGGAATTCCTCGGGAAAGTCTTCTTCCACGAAGAGGCTTCCATCCATCGCAAGAAGCTCTTCCTCAGGAAGTTCCTCGAAGCGGCATTCGTATTCGTCCACCATCACGTCATTCACGTAATACCAGTCGCCCGAATCAGCATTCGGCAAGTCAGCCTCCGGAAAACGCTCCAGAATTTCGTTCCAAACCGATTCCAAATCGGCGTGGCTGCCGATAAAACGCATCAAGATTCTACATTCCACAGCATCCCTCCCAATCATTGGTTATAGGCAACATCGCCTAGCGCATTACTTCTTTTCTTGCGGCACAAGGCGTTCCGCAATACGGAAAAGATCATTGTAGACATCAAGAAAATCTTCTATCCAGATAGGATCCCTCTCGCCCACGATCTGGAACATTTCCTCGAGCGTATGACGCGAGTTGTAAGGGCCGACCAAACTACCCGCAGGCTGGACCAGCACTCCGCCACGGTAATCAGTCGACGCAACAAGGCGCGCGCGGAACGAACGGCGCAAGCGGGCGATAAGTGTACCGCGAAGCGATACGAGTTCGCGATGCGCTTCCAGGCACTTGCCCTTCGAAATCCAATCTTCCACCATGTCGAGGCGACGTTGAATGGACGAACGCTCCGTAGGCGGAATAAGCATCTTCCTACGGACAAGGGTATCTCTTATCTGCTGGACAGTTCCGCGCAACATGTCGGGTTTCCAGAAGACCATCGGGATCCGCGAATCCGACGTCTTGCCGCTCGCCATAGGCGTATGCGACCCCACCCAGCGAGCAAGCTTGCCCAGCATCATCTTCGCTTCGGGTTCCCTGTCAATCGCGATATAGTCGCAAGCTCGCTCGAGGAGTTTGTCGGCATAGACCAAGCGCCAGTGCGGGAGCGTCCCGGACTTGCGGATGGCATCGACGGATCGACGTATGGATTCTACCCTTTCATTCATCAGTGGAAATTCTCTCGTCTAAGTGGCGTGACACCGATTTCCACACGGCGATTCAAGCGGCGGTGTTCCTCGGTATCGTTCGGATACTTGGGCTGGAATTCGCCAAATCCCGCCGCAAAGATGCGATCGGGCGGGAACCCCTGTGCAACCAGCGCCTTCACGACGTTCACTGCACGTTCCGAAGACAAGTGCCAGTTCGTGTAATTGACCTTGGAACTGAACGGAGTATCGTCGGTAAAACCGCTCACCATCACGACATCGCCCGTGTCGAGCGCATCCAGGAGCCCCTTGCTGATTCCCTTGATGACGGAAACGCCTTCTTCGGTCAGGTTGGCACCGCTCGTC
Organism: Fibrobacter sp. UBA3718; assembly: GCF_002371935.1. Taxonomy (NCBI): domain Bacteria; kingdom Pseudomonadati; phylum Fibrobacterota; class Fibrobacteria; order Fibrobacterales; family Fibrobacteraceae; genus Fibrobacter; species Fibrobacter sp. UBA3718. Next base: position 393,929 of record NZ_DFHR01000013.1, read on the forward strand.
GGGAAAAGGAACGACGCCTGGATCTGAATCTTTCCGTCGTCAAGAGCAATGAGTCCCGCCTCGATGGATGTCTGCAAACTTTTCGACAGGAGCGCATTTCGTTCGCTCGCTATCTTACGCATTTCTTCCTGACAGCTGAGAACTTCTTCCTCGGTTCGCGTAAGGTCTTCGGCCTTCTGTTCCTTCAATGTCGCCATGGCGACAAACGCAAGAATGAACAGAGAAACCAAAGCTATGCCGAGGTCGGTATAGGCCATCCAGGGATTGGTATTCTCGTCGCGACGCAGACGCATAGGTTAGCCCTCGGCCTTCGGAGCGTTGTGTGCAATGGAAGCACGCTGAGCCTGTTCCAGCACCTCGAGTAGAATTTCCTGCGTCTTGACGGCATTTTCCACGAGCACTTCGCTTGCGCGTTCGTGGAAGGCTTCCAGGGACTGGTTGAGGTGTTCCACGAAGTTTTCTTCTTCCTCGTGTTCCGCCGTATCGCCACTGAGCTTCTCGAGAATCGTCTCGAGGCCCGCACGAAGCATTTCGAGATTCGCGCTAAGTTCGCTCTGGTTCACACGCATGAGTTCGGCCGTCTCGACGATGTTTCCGCCAAGCGCGTCGGTCGCTTCCTTCTCCTTCACCACGCGATTGTCGATACTTTCGGTGAGAGCCTTCTGGGCTTCGAGGAGTGTCGCCGACGTTTCAGAAAGTTTCTGGAATGCGGTAAGGATATCGTTCGAGAGCGCCGAAAGCTTTTCGGCAACGGAATTGCTGAGTTCAGCAGAACCCGCCTGCGCCTTCTCGGCCACCTGAAGGGCGACATTTTTGAGTGTCTCGAGGCCCTGCTTCTGGGATTCCGTACTCGCAGAACTTTCAGACGCAAGTTTATCCATAAAGGCTTTCCACTGTTCGTCAGACTGTTTGACTTGAGCCGAGACGCAATCCGCAATGTTCTTTACAGCGCCATCCATCGACTTTTCGGTCGATGCAGCAACACCCGAAAGACCTTCCTTCACGCTGGAGGAAATAGCATTCAAGTTGGAATTCAGACTCGAAGAGATTCCGTTCAACTTGTCGTCAAGCCTGGACGGCAATGCTTCCACCGAGGTCTGCAGGTTTTTCATGTAGTCGTTTATCGGACCCAGCGCATTCGCGACATCATTGCCGACGCTGCTACCCAGATTTCCAAGAGAACCCTCCAGTTTCGAGACCATGGAGCCGAGGTCAGAATTCAACTTGGACGTTGTCGAAGAAAGTTCCTCGCCCACCTTCGAAACAACACCGTTCAGGCCCTGCTGCACAGACTCCGCCACGCGGGCAAGATTCTTTTCGACCGCATCGAAGAGGCGGCCGAGCTCATCCTTGCTCTTTTCATTTTCACCAGCAGATTCTCCCTGCAAATCCAACGTAAGCGAATCCAAGCGCGCAATAAAGGCCTCGCGGGAACCGAGGAAAAGCCCGCGCGAAATACCAAGCACGAGAGCCGCGAAGAGGCCGCAAAGGCTCGTACCGAAAATACCCTTCATGTTGCCAAAGAGAACCTGGATCGTATCGAGAGTCCCCTGGGTCGTAGAATTGTCAATGGCAACGCCCGCGGTCGCAACAGAATACATGAGACCAAAGAAAGTTCCCATAAGGCCAAGGAGAATCACCGTACCCCCCGAACTTCTCGGAGCCGGAACAGAGGAATTGTTCGAAAGCACCTCGAAAGCAATCGCAGAATCCAGGCGCACCCCCCTGCCGAGCAATTCGCGGGCCTGACTCAGGCGGCGGGAAACAAACCCATCCTCATCCGAGCTCATGGTTTTCAAAGCCGAAAGCAACCTGAACTGGTCGATAACGAACACGGCGAAAATCGCCATCATGATAATCCAGCCGAAGAGCGGGGCTCCAAAGAAAACAGCGCCGGCAACCAAGACCGCAAGTCCGACAACCGTGAGAATGAGAATCGAGTTGAAAGCGTTCTTCATCTTATTCCTTGAGTTTAGGCCTCCATCGAGGCCGTTGTTTCAAAAAGGTTCAACTGACCGCGGGAGAATCCGCGGAGAAAAAGCAACCACTTGTCGCGGTACCATTCAATGACATGCATAGTAAGTCCGCGGGCGTAGTCGCAAAAATCATCCGTAAAAGCGAGAAAACCATTCTCGTAAGCATAATGCGGGTTCCAGAAGCGTCCCACATTTCGAGCGCAGGAGGCCGCAGAACTATAATAGCGCGGAGCCCCCTTGGTGTTGAAAGCCGCAGCAAAGCGCTTCTTGGCAAGGGCATTGAGCGAACTGCGCAAGGACACCACGATCGTATTTTCTTTTTCGCGGAGCGAGGATTCTAGGCAGGGGAGCAGTTTCGAGACCGCATCCACGGCACTCTCGGCATGCCAATACTTGCACAGCTTTTCCTGCAGCTGCATCACGCGGCCATGCATGCGGACAAACAAGGGTTCGGCATCGCTCACCAGCAAATGGATCGTCGCCGAGTAGAAAGCGCTTATATCCTGCTTGTTGTTCTTGACCGTGAGCGCCCAGCCCTTTTCCTCGTCATGATGCAAGAAATCGCCCCCTTCCAAAAGCAGACGCATCACCTCTTCCGTCGAGAATCGCTGGATCCACTTGGCGCGGAATTCATCATAAAGTTTGTTCGCATCGGCCATGATCTGCGGGAACCCCGCATCACAGAGTTTCCACGCGGTCTCGCTATACGAAATCTGTTCCGAACCGCCGACAGATTCTTCCAGGTTGTTCAGGAGCGCATCCATATGCTCAAAAAGAGCTATAGACCAAGTGACCATCATCGATTGAGAAAGATCCGCAACCATGGAGGAGCGGTTAGGGCTATCGTTCAAGCGAACGCTCACCCCTGTCATCTTCCTTATAGCTCGACGAAAAGACTCTTCCACGCGCTCCCCCTAGAACCCAGTCTCGATCGCATGCCAGATGCTACGGTTCACGTGTTTGCCGGAACGAGAAAGTTCGTCGGCTTCCTTGCGGACATCCGCCTCAAGATTTCCCTTGATGAGAGCAAGATCTCCATTGTAGTCGCCGCCCGCTTCAAGATAGAGGCCATAGACATTGCCGGAAATCTTGGTATCGGCAGCGAGCACCTTGCCCGCCCTTACAGAAAGAGCAAAGCGATTGCGGACAAAATCACAGCGTGAAAGGAATACTTCTGTAACATCGTCAATCCACAGGCCGTAGTAATTGTTCACAAAATGCACATTTTCAAAAATACCGCGGGAACGGAACACCGTATTGCGAAAGGCGTTTTGCACCACCAGGTTCTTGACTTCGAACGGCCTATTAGACGAGACAAAATGGATTCCATTCCAGTTGCCGCTAGAATCCGCATTCTTGAACGTGACGGGTTTCGTCTCCGTCCCGAGGATGCGGACCGGCCCGCGAAGAGTAAGTTTCGCATACTCGCCCATGAGGACCGTCACTCCAGGCTCGACAACCAAGGTGTCCGAGACCGAAACGACGACACTCTGTTCTAGAATATAGGGGCTATCCTTTTCCGTCAAGCGGACAACGCCTTCGGTCGGATGCGGGAACGGCATTTCACCGGCAAAACCCGCCACCACAAGAACGGCCACGCACCAAACCACAGCATATCCTATACGCCGGACAAACATCAGATTTCACTCCTCAGCTTGATTCTCTGAATGACGCGCATGTTGGGAACCTCGTAGCCCGCGACAATATCGTTCACGTTCAAATGCCCCGAAAGTTCAAGATTTACCGAGGACACAATCCCGTGCGTGATATCGAAGAGGATAGAGCCCGTCCCGACAATAAAGTCGTCGCTTTCCATCCGGACATTCGACGTAGAATCCGCGACTTCCTTGTACTGTACGTTCATCCCGATTTTTGCCATCTGGACGCCATCATGCAAAAACACTTCCTCGAGGGTAAAAGACTTATAAACGACTGTCGTCTTGCCCTTCTCCGGAATTTCCACCGGACGCTTCCAGGTCTCGCCCACCTTCACGGGACCTCCCGGAAGAATCGGCTGCACCTTCATGAACAGCTTGAGCAGATTCAATTCCTCGGTTCCCGGTTGCAAGGCAACATCTTCAACGGCCGGTTCGCTCACGGCTCCATCCGAGGCCATCTTGTACTGGAAATGCTGCGTTAGGAGATATTTCTCTATATAGAGGTAATCCTCTACGGTCCGCTTATCGCTCTTATATTGAATGGAATCGATTTTCATCTCGAACCGACCGGAACCGTTATCGTACGCAACCAGTTCGGAGAGCGTCGCCTGGACGTTCAGGCGGGTCTGCATCGATTCCGGGTTCGGATTTGCGGAATCAACCGGCAACAGGGCGTCCAAAGAGGACTCTATGAAATATTTTTGGACAGGCGGATTCTGGGTATTGAACGCCAAGGAAACATCATTGCTGTCACAAGAACAAAGAAAAGCGAGTGCTACAGAGCATGAAAAAGACTTGATAAAATTCATGTTCTGAATATAGATATTAGACCGGCTTACGTGGGGCCCTTGTTGCCGGAATCGCCCTTTTCGAGCCGCATGCGCTGAAAAAACGCCTTCAGCAGGCCCAGGCACTCATCGGCAAGCACTCCCCCCACCACCTCGACCTCGCGCTTGAGAGCGTTACCCGCAATCACGTCGATAGTCGTTCCGCAGCCACCAAAACGGGTATCCGGGGAGCCGTAGACCACGCGGGAAACACGGCTATTGAGGATGGCCCCCGCGCACATCGGGCAGGGCTCGAGCGTTACATACAAAGTACATCCGTCTAGACGCCAGTTTTCAAGATGACTCGCCGCCGTTCCAATCGAAAGGATTTCTGCATGGGCGGTGGCGTCCCTCAGCATCTCGATCTGGTTGTGGCCCTTCCCTATCACCACGCCGTCCTTCACGATGACGCAACCGATGGGAATTTCCTTCTCGTCGAAAGCCTTTTGCGCCTCGCGAAGCGCCATGCGCATGAACTTTTCGTCGTCTGCAGAAATCACAGCCCTCTCCCGTAGGCGCAGTAGGAGTCTTCTTGCATGTAGTCGCCGTCGTGGTAGTAAGCGGCACGGGCGCGGCAACCGCCGCAGCGGTCATTGAACTTGCACTTGCCGCAAGAACCGGAGTATGCCTTGGTGCGGAGTTTCTTGAACACATCGGCGTTCGCCCAGATTTCGTCGAATGGAGTATCGTGCACATCGCCCGCCTCTTCCATCATGTAGGCGCAGGGACGCACCTTACCGATGGGACTCACGATGCAGTAGTCAATGCCGGCGAGGCAGCCTCGGCTGTAGCGGGTCTTGATGTCCAATTGGTCCGCGATGCGCAGGAACTGCGGGGCACAGGTCGGCTTCACGGGGATTCCGAGCGTGCGGCTCTTTTCCATAATCTTGCGGAGGAGGCCCTCGTATTCGGCGACGCGCAGGGCGTGACCTTCAATTTCCTTGCCGCGTCCCACGGGAATCAGGAAGAAAATCTGGTGGTTCACCGCGCCAATTTCCTTGACCCAGTCCATGATGTCGAAAATCTCGTTCTGGTTCCAGTCCATAATGGTCGTGTGAATCTGGAACGGGAGGCCCGCCGCCTTGCAGTTCTCGATGCCCATCATCGTGAGTTCAAATGCGTCCGGGAGGCCACGGAAGTCGTTGTGGCGCTTGGGGTCAATACTGTCGATGCTGATGCCCATGGCCATCGCGCCGGCCTTTTTGAGTTCAAAGGCAAGGTCGTGCGTGATGAGCGTGCCGTTGGTACCGAATACCGGGCGAAGTCCCTTGCTCGAGGCATGCGCGACAAGATCCACAATGTCCGGGCGGGTCATGGGTTCGCCACCGCTAAAGATCATGATCTTGAACCCCGCCTTCGCGATTTCATCAATCAGTTTCAAAGCTTCTGCGGTCGTGAGTTCCGCAGCCTTGTTCTCGCCCGCATCCTGATAGCAGTGCTTGCAGGTCAGGTTACACTTGTTGGTGGTCATCCAAGATACAATCATTCTAAAACCTCAGTCAATAACGATACAAAGATAGCAATCTGCGCCATCATCAAAATCCAGCCAAATGTATTCAAAAACCGCCCGAAAGTGTGATATAAAGCAGAAAAACGCGAAAAATCGCCCTAATCGGCAGGTCTAATGAAGATATTTTGCAATTTCGTGACACTTTACCGCCTTTTTTTTGATATTTTACAAGCCAAACAGGAACGATAGCGTTCCTTCTACGAATTTTAGGAGTTCCTATGCGTTTTTTTGCACGAATTTTGAGCATTGCGGCAGTAGCCTCGGGCATCGCATTCGCCCAGCTCGCGCCCCAGCCCCAGCAAGCCAATATCACTCCAATGACCGATTCCACCGGTGCAACCATGAAAATGGACTTCAGCATCCCCTTAAGCGGGGTCAGCGACCCGGGAATCCTCTTTAGCCACTTTTCCAAGCGCCCGCTGCTCATCTACTACTTCAGCCCCAAGTGCCCCCACTGCCAAAAGCACTTCCCCGAAGTCCAGGGAATCATGAAGGAGTATGAAAAATCGGGAGCAACCGGTATCGCCATCGCGATTAGCGGAAGCATCAAGAAAAACGACATCCGCATGTTCATCGACCAGTTCAAGGTCGTCGTTCCTGTTTTCCAGGACACCAACCAGAAATTCGGGCCCATCTACGGCAACGGGTACGTTCCCGTGCTCTATCTGGTACTCGAGGACGGGACCATCTACCGCTATGAGACCCTCGACGAAGCGAACATAAACCACCTCCGTGCCACCCTCAACAAGGCTCTGAACAAATAAAAACTCTGGACACCATCGGCATCCAGAGTTTCATACTCACGGCGGGAGTCGAACCCACGACCCGCTGCTTAGAAGGCAGCTGCTCTATCCAACTGAGCTACGCGAGCGTTGTGGCGCAAATATAGCCAAAAACGGACTTGGCGTCAAATGCAAGGTTCTCCCAAAACCTAAATTGTATTTCGATATAGGAAAAGGACGATCCCATTGAAGAAGTCTCTCGTTATTCTACTGATTTGCCTGCTGGCCATGGCCGCATCCGCCGCGGTCAAAAAAAAACGTTTTGACATCAACGGAACAGAATCCGCACCCACTACGGAGATTATAAAAGCAGACACCGCTAGTTCAGCGCCCGTCGCAGTCACAGACAAGCAGGCTTCCGGCTCGTCGTTTCTTTCCACAATCGCTCAAGCGCAAAAAGTCCTGCGCGAAAAGATGACATCCGCCATCACGGCAATGAAGCAGGGCGATTGGAACGCCATCTGGAAATTTCTCGCCATCTGCTTTATTTATGGGATGTTGCACGCACTCGGCCCTGGACATGGGAAATCCATCGTCGTCGGTTACTTTATCGCAAGGCGCGGACGCTGGCGGCAAGGAGTTGCACTCGGAGCAGGGATTACCGTAACCCACACAATGAGCGCCGTCTTGCTTCTATTCATTTTATATGCAATATTCAAGGCAACCGTATTTACCGCATTTGAAACGGGCCGCATCGGCATCGAGAAGGCAAGCTACGCCCTTATCATGCTAACCGGGATATTGCTTGTCGTTCTCGGCATCCGCGACTTTTTCAAGCAACAAAAAAAGGAGCATGAAGAAACACCTTCAGAGGCCGCATTACCCCCCACAGCCCGCTGGCGCGAAATTATCGGAGTCGCAGCCATCACGGGCATTGTCCCTTGCCCGGCAGTCGCACTAATAGTCCTCTTCTGCCTTCTCAACTCTATGGTCGCACTTTCACTCCTGGGCGCCCTTGTCATCTGCATTGGCATGACCATCACCAACATCACTTTCGGTATCGCAGCCGTAGCCCTTCGCAAAGGAATCGACAAAGGAAGTGCGCACACCCGTCTGGCAGCCAACATTTACACCGCAGCGACTCTTGCTGGAGGACTTGTGATTTTTGTATCAGGGCTACTGTTGTTCAGCAACCAGTTTGCCGGGAGAGTGTAATCGCTCCCAGCCTTTCTAGTCGACAACTTCCATACCCTGCAGGCGGTACAGCACCGACTTGAACGAGAAAAACGCCACATGGGTATTTTCCTCGTCAACCGCAAACTTGATCTTATCGAAGGTGCAAACGCACTTGGATACGGCACCCATGTCGTAGTAGTCCACGAACAGCGTGTCGTCCTTCACCTTCTGGGAAACCTTCGCCTCGATATCGCAGTAATCCTCGACATTGTTCAGTTCCACGATGGAAAGTCCATCGGGATTGTAGAGCAAGGTCGCAGTCGGGAGATCCTTCGCGGCAGGGGCAGCCATCACCTTCGGGTTGTTCTCCGAAAAACCATTCAGGCACTGGCCCTTGTAGTAGCCGGTCATCTTCAGCTGCTTCATGTCTTCCGATTCGACAGTTTCCTTTGCGATACGCATCCTGTTGCCCAGATTCAGATTGTCGTCCATGACCAGGAGGGAGGTTTGCGTAAAGGCACCTTCGGCCCTCATAGTGAAGTAGACCTGCGCCTGGCAAGCACAGCCGTCGGAAACATCATCTTCGTGCATCAGCGGCTTCACGTAGAGCGTATCGCCGGCCGCCGTCACCTCGATGCTGTCGAGAGGGACCTGCTTGAGCATACCCGCGAATCCGCCGATTTCAGAGCAAGGTATTTTCACCCTTTCCACAACAACAGTTGCAAAGCTGGAACCGTCTTCCAAGACCATAGTGGCCACCGGGGGAAGCGCCATATCGGCACCGCCATCGACCATCGGATCATCGGGACCTTCCTTATCGAGGCACTTGCCGCCAACATGAGTCGCCATCTGGGTCACCCTCCCAGCAGGTTGCGCACTCGAAGAAGAGCCCGACGCAATACTCGAGGACGACAAGTCCGGCAGCCCTGCAGACGACCCACCCTGCGAACTGGAGGATTCGGCCGGTTCGCTAGAAGACGGATTCTCGCTGGAAGAAGAGACGGCCATGCCCGAAGAAATCCTTTCCGGAACAGGGCCATCCACAACCTTGAAGACCGCATTCTCATACTTGAAATACTTGATATCGGCATCCGCATCGGAGATATCGAACGTAAAGTCCGTAGTGCAGAACCAGTTCAAAGCTTCTCTCGTCGAATCCGAATTCCAGATATGCAGGGTATCGCCGGAACGTTCGTACAGGCATTCACTGCATAATTCAACATCGTAACGCACCTTCGGGAGAAGAACCTGGAAGCCGCCACCTTTCGAGCCTACAACGAATGCCTCGCCTTCCCCGTCCCAAGGCGTAAAGGCACCACACTCCCCGGCGTGGGCAATTTCAGCCCTTTCAGACGGCTTTCCAGAATCTCCGGTCTTGGCATTCGAAGACGAATCGTCCCCGCAGGCAACAATCATAAGCGGAAGCACAGCACATGCAAAATACTTTTTCATATCTATTTTCCTTCTTCAATTAAAGTCGAACATCAACCATCCAAATCGGAAGCATCCACGAGAATAGCTTTCGCCAAGGGCATCGGCTCTCCCCCATCGAACACGAGATAATTCGTATTGGAGAACGCCTCGTTCTGTTCCACCTTGAAGGACACTCGCGTCGGGCAGATGCAGTTGGTTATCGGGCTGTCCGGATCGACTTTCGGTTTGACATACAGCGTTCCATTGTCCGCATAGACATCAAAGCTTTCAAAAACAATCGCGCAAGGCATCATCACTTCAAGAATGACGATGGTATCGAAGCCATCGTCGCCCACTCTACGGCCCGCAACGGCCACTTTGGTCGACGTCGTATCAATCGGGTCCATGACAAATGAATTGCTTGCCAGCGCCGGCGCATTAGCTGTCTGCCTATCGTTCTTGCATTCCAGCTTAATATCCTTCGCCAGCTTGTGCCCCGTTATTTCTTCAACCGTAACCACGCTCATTTCGACAATTTCCATGATGTTCGGATTTGAACCGGCAACATTGTCGAAAACGAGAACTGTCGCACGCCAGTAGGCTTCATTGTTTTCCACGGCAAAGTCCACCTTGGAATTACAAATGCACCGCTGCGCATTCGTGTTGTCGAATTTAGCCTTCACGTAAACCGTATCGCCGGACACATCGACATCGAGCGTATCGACTACGATGCCGCAGGTAAGTGAAAGGTTTTCTATGGTAAAGCCGGTCCGTTCGGTACCGACATAGCGGTAGACAACCGGAGGTAATTTTTCATCGCCGTCGACAGATCGGCTCACACCAGTATCCGAACCGCCATCCAGCATAGGATCGTCCCCCATGCCCTTCGCAAGGCACTGGGCATTGGCGTCCGTTACGACCTGGTGCTTGTCCGCGACTTTCGCCTCAGACGACGAACTTTTTGCCGACACAGACGAAGACGATTCGACCGGAAACGCAACCGACGATGAAGATTCAGGCGCTCCAGTCGACGAGAGTTTTTCAGTCGAAGACGATTCGGCAACCTCGGCAGAAGACGAGCTCTCGTTACCGGCCGACGGGTCAGGTGCCGTCGAAGACGAATCGTCCCCGCAGGCAATGAGCATGAGCGACAGGGCCGCAGCTGTTGCAAGTATCTTTTTCATGTTAGCCTCCTTCTTTTAATTATCCTTTACCGGAAGAGTTTCCTTCTGGTCAAAAGCCATGTAGTTGATACCGGAATAGGCCTTGCCGAGCGTGAACGTGGCCTTCGCCGCACATCCACAACCGTAATCCCAGCCCTTGCTCCGGCTAAAAGCCACGTACAGCGTATCGCCTTCACTACTGACAACCGGGTGGCCTTCGTTTACACCCTGCAGGAACTGCTTCTGGGCATCTTCCTCGCAAGGGATAGCGAAATAGACATTCTGCAAGACAAATTTCACGGAGTCACCCTCGACATGCTTGAACGCCTTAGGGCCACTGACATCCGATGCTGCGGCGGGGGTATCCAATTTCACATAAATGACGTTTTCCACGCACTGGATGGAGAAATCGCTCGCATGCGCAATATCGCCATCGCGTAATTCAGAAGAAGACGAAACCGGAATCGGGTCGACAACTTTATTCTCGCCTTCATCCGAGCTGCTTTCTATAACAGGACGTTCGCTCGAGCTGCTCCTGAAAATCGGCTTGATATTATTCTCATTACCGGAACTGCTGCTTTCGTCCTGCACCATTTTCGAATCCGACTCACTACTCGAAGAACTCGGCTCCGACACACTCACCCCGTTCTCAGTTTCAGAGAGACTGCTGCTAAGCGCGCCTGCATCCCCCGACGAACAACTATTCAACGCAATTGTACTGGGATCGATGGTGCCTCCTGCGACATCTTCAACACCGCCATTGGAACACGCAATCACGAGCACCGCCAAAAGAGACCCTACGGCAATGAAAAATTTCTTAAGCATGGCGAGCCTCCTTGACCTTGTCGGTGACCGGAAAAAACTGGAAATTGATTCGACAAACCTGATTCTGGTCCTTGTACTCGTTTGCAATGGAAAGCACCTTCTTGCAGCAGGCATCTATTTCTGCAATAATTCTCCGGTTTGCCTCCTCGTTCACGCTAAGCGTAACTCCGGTAAAATAACGTTCGTTCGGAGAATAGCGGTCCACGGCGCGCACGGCCATGTTCGCCATCTCCTTGTGCATGGAACGAATTGCGATAGGCAGCGCCTCCTTCGAGCCTATCACGGTCTGCTCCGTCTGCGAATAGACCTTCTCCCCGTCCTTCTTCAGGAATCCGGCCTTGAGCAAGAATTCCAAAACGTCGCGGACTTCCTCCGCCGACACGTGTTCCTTGCACTCCTCGGCAATATCGCGCGGGCAGGCACCCGGCATCATCGGGATAAGCTCCCTCAATACCGGATATTTCCACGATTCATAATATTGAAAAGCGTCTCCGTCCACGATACGCACCCTGTGTTCGAGCGCGATTTTCTGCATCTCAAGCAGGGCAGTCCTCTTGACGGAATCCTTTTCCGCATTGCAGAACACCACCAACAGCCGGAAATACTCTATTTCGAATCCGACGAGTCCCATGGCTCGTGCCACCGCATCGACCTTGACCTTGCTGAGCTTGCTCTGGCCCATGCCCACGAGCTTTAGAAAATTCGGAGACGAGAAACCAGCGCTCCGACAAAATTCACGCCACGAGAACGCGCCTAGACGCTTGCGTTCGTCGTAGTAATCCTGTATATACAGGTGGTAATCCTTATATTCGAGCACCGATTTCATACTTTCCAATATATCTTTTTTCCTCAGGCAAGTCAATAGTTTTATTATACAAAAATGTTCTTTTTTAGTAAATTTTCACAATATTTTCAAGAATTAAAGAAAATTTTTCACTATATTATACACACCGTATAATACAGCACCGCAAAAAAGCATCATTAAAAAGTTTTCCCACGTCATACCCCAAGCAACCCCATATCAGGCGACATAAAAAATTCTATCTTGGCGCCCCTTTGGGGCGCATTTAGTACGGCTCGGCCATGTCAAAGCAATGAATTGCTTTGACGTCTGCGACGTCCGTGGCTACGGCTCGAAAATGCAAAAAACAAGTTTTTCGCGCTTTCTCGCCTTGCACACTTTTGCCGCGGCACTCGCCTTTTACTAAATTTGTGCCCACTATGGAAACTCGTTACAATTCTAAAGATGTGGAAGCCCGATGGCATAAGACCTGGGCTGAGAATAACAGTTTTGCACCCAGCGGAAAGGGCGAACCGTTCTCGGTCGTGATTCCGCCCCCGAACGTTACCGGCGCGCTCCATCTGGGACACGCGCTCAACGATACGCTCCAGGATATTTTGGTACGCTACCGCCGTAAGACCGGCCGCGACACGCTGTGGATTCCGGGTACGGACCATGCGGGCATTGCCACGCAGGCCGTGGTCGAAAAGCGCCTTTTCCAGGACGAGCACAAGACCCGCCACGACATTGGCCGCGACGCGCTGGTGGAACGCATCTGGAAGTGGAAGGACGAATACGAAGCCCGTATCACCAAGCAGCTCAAGAGCCTCGGCGTCAGCTGCGACTGGAGCCGTCAGCGCTTCACGCTGGACCCGGTCTGCGCGAAGGCCGTGCGCCACGCCTTCTTCAACCTGTTCAAGAAGGGCCTCATTTACCGCGGCAAGCGCCTGGTGAACTGGGATACCAAGCTCCAGACCGCCGTCGCCGACGACGAAATCTACTACGAACACGTGAAGGGCCATTTCTGGACGTTCAAGTACCCCCTGGCCGACGGTTCGGGATTTATCCCCGTTTCGACCACCCGTCCGGAAACCATCATGGGCGATACGGCCCTCGCCGTGCACCCCAACGACGAACGCTACGCGCAGTTCATCGGCAAGATGCTCAAGGTGCCGTTCGTTGACCGCGAAATCCCGGTGATTGCCGACGCTATCTTGGTGGACAAGGACTTCGGTACGGGTTCCGTGAAGGTGACTCCGGCTCACGACCCGAACGACTATGCGACGGGCCTGCGTCACAAGCTCCCGATGATCAACATCATGAACGACGACGGCAGCCTGAACGAGAACGCCGGCAAGTTCCAGGGTCTCAAGGGCCAGGCCGCCCGCGACGCCGTGGTGGCTGGTCTCGAAGAACTCGGACTTTTGATCAAGGTGGAAGACCACGAAATGGACGTGGGCCACTCCGACCGTTCCAAGACTGTGATTGAGCCGTACCTCAGCGACCAGTGGTTCGTGAAGATGGACGTGCTCGCCGAAAACGCGATGAACGCCGTGAAATCGGGCGAGATCAAGATTATCCCGGAACGCTACGCCAACAAGTACCTCGACTGGCTCGCCGAAAAGCGCGACTGGTGCATCAGCCGTCAGCTCTGGTGGGGCCACCGCATTCCTATCTGGCACACCGATGCTAGCGAAGACGAACTGAAGGCCGCATTTGCCGGCCGCGACGACATCTACTTCTACAAGGCCGAAAATGGCGGATACCTCGTGTGCAGCCAGGAAGAAGACCTGAAGCCCGACGCGGTACCGGGTCACGAACTCAAGCAGGAAGAGGACGTGCTCGACACGTGGTTCTCCAGTGGACTCTGGCCGCATTCTACCATGGGCTGGCCGGAAAACACCGACACGCTCAAGCGCTACTACCCCACCAGCGTGCTCGTGACGAGCCGCGACATCATTACGCTGTGGGTCGCCCGCATGGTGCTCTTCAGCCAGGAGAACATGGGCACGGTCCCGTTCCACACGGTGTACATCCACCCGAAGATTCTGGACGGCAATGGCCAGACCATGAGCAAGTCCAAGGGCAACGGCGTAGACCCGATGGATATCGAAGAGAAGTACGGTACCGACGCTCTGCGCTTTGTGATGGCAAGCCTTTGCACCGACAACCAGGACGTGCGCCTGCCGGTGAAGAAGGAAAAGCAGCCGGATGGCCGCGAAATCAATACCAGCGAAAAGTTCGAAATCGGCCGTAACTTCAGCAACAAGCTGTGGAACGCCTGCCGCTTCCTTTACCCGCAGCTGGAACAGGCCGGTGCGCTTGCCGCCGAACTCCCGATGGACAAGAGTTTGTTCGCGCTCGAAGACAAGTGGATTTTGAGCCGCCTGCAGACGACCATCAAGGACGCCACCCGCATGCTCGAAGAATACCACTTCGCCGAACTCGCCGGGTTCCTGTACCGCTTCGTGTGGGACGATGTCTGCTCCAGCTACTTGGAAATCAAGAAGGCCGTGATCAACAGCGAAACGCTCACCGCCGAAAAGAAGAACGCCATGGCCATCCTCAGCTACGTGCTGAAGAACGTGCTTGACCTGTTGCACCCGGTGATGCCGTTCATTACCGAAGAGCTCAACAGCATCCTGTTCCAGGGCAGCGAAATGGTGATCAGCCGCGCATGGCCCAAGGCCGACGAATCCCTCATTGACGCAAAGATCGAAGCCGCATTCGACCAGGCATTCGCCGTGGTGGAAAGCGTGCGTGGCGTGCGTGGCCGCTACAACGTGAGCCCCGCCACCAAGCTCAGCGCCGTGGTGAGCGTGGACGACGCCGCAACGGAAGCCAGCGTGAAGGACTGCATGGCTATCATCACCGAACTTTCGGGTCTCTCTGACCTGAGTGTCGCCGTGAAGGCTGTGAAGCCGAAGTTCAGCGCCAGCGCCGTGGTTCCCGGTGGCGAACTCTACATCCCGCTAGAAGGTATCCTCGACCCGGCTGCAGAAATCGCCCGCCTCGAAAAGGAAATTGAGAAGGCCAAGGCATTCGCCGCTTCAATTGAACGCAAGCTCTCAAACGAAAAGTTCGTGAGCGGCGCTCCCGAAGCAGTCGTGAACGCCGAACGCACCAAGCTCGCAACGCAGATGGATATTATATCCAAAAATGAGGCGGCGCTGAAGGAACTGCGCTAACTCACGTCATTGCTCTGTGAGCCATGACAGCGTCGGTTATCCAATGCATAAGCAAGCTCCTGCGCTGGATAACCTAGCATGTCATTGCGAGGCTCCGCAAGGAGCCGTGGCAATCTATTTTAAAAGAGATGTTCAAAGAACATCTCTTTTTTCAAACATTCAACGCTATTGACATTCGTTTTTATTTATACAGTTGCAGGGGAAGTAGATTCCCAATAAGTTCGAAATGCCTATCCAGCGAGAACAGTGTCAATCCATTCTGCAAGACATTTTGAGCAATCATCAAATCAGGCAAGCCGACCTTATTTATACCATGCTTCAGGTTTTCCGTCTGCATGTAGATAAGGCCGTTCCAATCAATCTGTATTGGAACCTTCGGTAGGAGGTTTAGCAGATTTTCAAGCTCTGTCTCGCCCCGTTTCCTTATAGATGGGAGCAATTCGGCAAGAATGATGTCGTTAATGCAGATACTGCCGTTGTCAATCAGTTTTTTGAGAACTTCCTTGCTTTCGCCACCGCGAAAACCGTCGATCCATACGGAAGTATCAACGAGGGTCATTTCTACCTCGCAGGGCGTCGAGATCGATATCCAGGTCGGTGTTGCCAAGATACTTCTTCAAACCAGAAATGTCGTGCGCTTTCTGTGACTTTTTTTCCATGAGAAGAAGACCTATTTTCCACTGGAGTTCTTCCAGTTGGGTATAGGGCAATCCTTCCACCTGCGATTCAAGTTCTGCAAAGGCTGTTTCCGACATGTTTGGACCTCTCTTGGGTTTAATATACATTATTTGCCCCAAATTTGCCAATACCATTCCAAGTTGGAGTGCAGATTTGTCTTTACAAAATAGCATAAATCTACTTTTTGAAAAAAACGAACTAGCTGATAATCTCGATTGTTAGGCGGAAGTGGTTACAAAGGCTATTCCTCCAGCATGGAGGCAACGGCATCTGCCGCCGTTGCATAAGGGCCATGGAGATTTTTGCGAGTACGGCTATCGCTAATAGCCTTTTCTAGAGACAAGTCTTCGGGGGCATGGCGAACATCAAAAGGAATACCGTTATGTTCGATGGCAAAAGTCAAGAAAATACGGATAGCCGTAGAGGTATCCATACCGAGAGACTGGAACAAGTCGTCCGACTTCTTTTTCAGGTCATCATCAACTCTCATCTGCAACGTAGCCATAATTAGACTCCTTTCCCCCTAAATATACACTATTTTCAACTACAAGTCAATAAAACACAAAGAAAATGTATTGACAAATCACTACACATTCAGTCAAATCACGTTTTTTAGCCATTTTTCAGCCCTTACGCAGCCTTCTTTCACTTTTTTAGTTATTTTTATGATGACATAGTTTTAGAGTTCGCTCTTATTCTGGACCTGAAAAACGACCAAAATTTCAACCATCCGAGAATAAGGCAGACACTCACACCCCAATGGTGTGGGTCGTTTGTGCTTATCGGATGGACGGTTTCTTGGTCGTTACCTCAGGTCAATAAGTGCTTACGATTCCGCACTTTTTCTTTTTTGGAAATGCAAATCGTCGGCACATGAGGTAAGACGAGCTCCGAGTTTTTAACAACGGAGCAACCGATGAAAAAAAACAGTACATTTCTTTTCCTAAAGACCGTTATCGCTACAGGATTGTGCGGCATTCTCATTAGCGGTTGTTCCAAAGTTGATCAGGTAAAAGAAGGCAAATTCCATGCATATTCGACGACCACTATAGGTAAAGCATTCGACGCGTCTTTTGGCAATGTCAAATGGACGGAAAACACAACATCTAAGGGACAAGATTTTGTCGAATTTAAAGGCGATGTTGATATTGATTTCCTTGAATTGTTAGCCACCGCTATCGTTGATGATGTCGGCAATGATCTAGCAAATCCAATGGCAGCCACAAATGCGATGGATGCTTGTTTTGGGAAATCATACGCTCAACAATATAGAAAAGAGATATGGAAAGCTCTCATATCTGCGACAATTGGATCTTTTGGGCTGATAGCTCTCGACGGAGATATAGGAAACAAGATTAAGGCAGGAACTATAGCGGACTTCGTTTCTGCATTGGCAAATAAATCCAATCGACTAACGGTCCAATTTGTTTTTACGGATAGCGACAATTCCGATTTTGAATTGGGTTATTATGGATTCGAAGGCGAAGAATGGTCAAATTGCAATATTCAAGAACTCGTAGATACAGAGGACTTTCTCGATTTTGTTTATTCAAATCACACATACAAAGTCTTTGATTTCAAAAAAATAGCCAAAGAAATCGTTGATCAAGCGGAATCCGCAAATCAACTGCCGGACACTCTGCTTAAAGAAAAAATTTCAAGCTACTCAAAAACAAAAGGGGTTTTAATAGCCAATACGGTAAACAGCGACCCTAGAGTTCTAAAAAGAAAAGACGAAATTGCAAAAGCCGCTGCAGAGCAAAAACGTCTTGAGGAGGAAGAAGCAAAGTGCAAAGCCGAAGAAGAAGAAACATTGCGCTTAGCCGAGGAAGAAAAACGAAGGCAAAATGCCATGAAAGAAATCCTTCCAGCAATGAAAATATACAAACAAAAAATGGATGCGTACAAAGCAAACTGCCCCAACGGATGTGATGAATATCCTTATTGGGCGGTCATTGATTTCAAGCCTCCAAAATCTGAATACTTCGTATTCCGAGATGGCACTGAAATGGGAGGCTTTGATTGGCAACTTGGATTAGAGGCAAAAGAAGACATTCTTGGCATCACCTGCCATTGGACAATAAGATGTCTCAATACAGAAAAATGTGAATGCAACATTTCTGATGATTGCAAAAACATCACACCAAATTTAAAATCAATCTGCGACATTGAATACGATGATTTCTAACCAATCATAGGAGAAAAATATGACTGACATCGAAAATTTCTCATACAAAACAACCGAGCCATCATTCTTTTCTAAACTAAAAGGCTTGTATTGGCTCACTCCCAAATCAAGACGATTGAAAGAAATAAAATTTGAAGATGAAAAAATCTTCATTTCTGTCATGTCCGGACAGGAACTATGCGCTCCTATCAAGGAATGTTCTTTCAAATATGGAATAGACAAAGCGGACAGAATAGAAGTATACGTAACGACGCAAGATAAAAAAATCCATTTTACAGAAATTCCAGGAACTTTGGATGATGACGCTTGGGAGAACATTCGCTCATTCATCATAGAGGATTGCGACGCAAACGAGCTCACCTCAGCTAAAGTTCTTTCTGTACTCGAACATGTAAAAAATGCCATAGACGACCCATTAGGAACCGTCATTGATATAACAACAGACATTTTTTCAAAGAGTGGATCCATAAAAAAGAAGATTATCGCCGGTTTATGCGCTATTTTAATCGCTTCTGGATGCATATATTATTTTATGCGCAGCGACACGGAAGAAAACGAGCAGTTATCCTGCAAACTTGTGACAGAAATTTTGCAAGAAAATGGAGATGGAGGCAAATGCGAAAAAATAGAATTAGGGAATGCTATTCATTATGGCGACAGTACAATTTTCAACAACGCCAAAGCCTACCTAGACAACGAGAATGAAATTAATGTTATCGTGACAATTTACGAAAATACGGTTTACGTCGACATCCCTGGCAACAATAACGAAGCAGATGATGAAGAGGAAGACGATGAGGACGACGTTGAATAATTTCCTTCAATCCTCTAAGTTTTCTAATTTCATAATTATTGTAGTCCTAGTCAATTCGGCTGTTCTAGGGCTACAAACATCTCCTTCTATTACAGAACACTTTGGCTATCTTTTAAACATCCTGGACAAAGTTTGTTTATACATCTTTGTTTTAGAAGCCATACTAAAAATTTCATCATTTCGGCTAAATTATTTCAAGGATGGATGGAATTGGTTTGATTTCTTAATTGTAGTATTTTCACTCTTAGCTGATTTCCCTGCCTTATCTTCACTTCGCGTTCTAAGAATCATCCGTGTATTCAGAGCTTTTAAACTTATTAGTGGGATGAAGCCTCTTCAAACAATCGTTTCTGTTATAGGAAAGTCTATTCCCAGTATATCATGGACAATTTTGTTATTGTTAATCATTTACTATGTCTTCGCAATAATAGGAACAACTCTCTTTGGAGAAAATTTTCCCGCATGGTTTGGTTCCATTGGAAAATCAATGTATTCCTTATTCCAAATAATGACATTGGAATCATGGTCTATGGGGATCAGCCGACCCGTCATGGAAGTATATCCTTATGCTTGGGCATTTTTCATCCCATTTATACTCATAACATCATTCGTTGTTCTGAATGTTCTCGTGGGAATTGTCGTCAATTCCTTTGGGGAAACGACATCATCAGAACCGCAAAGTACAACAAAAGAAAAAGATTTTCTAAATGAAGTAGAAGCAATCAAGCAACACCTTAACAATTTGGAGACCTTGATTGAGAAAAAAGAACAACAATTGTAGTCGGGATAATCTACACGAACGAGAATCCATTTTAAAGAGGTGTTCCTAACGGAGCACCTCTTTTTTGATTTATCCACCTTTTAGAACTCGGCTACGATACCGAGACCGACAGGGAAAAACGGCTTGTCGTTATCAAGCGTTCCGTAGTCAACGTCGAAATGAGTATAATAGCCGCCATTGCCGGCATAGAATTCAAAGCCCATTTCAAAGTAGGCTCCAAAATGGTTCAGGAACATGTGCTGGTACCCCAAGCCAAAAACCAGTCGCCAGTAATTGATGTCCCTCGTATGCTCGATGAGTTCTGAATTTTCCGAGCCCACATTCGTTATCGTAAAACCGTTCATTTCACCGGTTATCCATTCCGAAGAATGGAACGCATACGGGCCCGTCAAGCCCGTGAATCGGTAGGCAACCCCGATACCTCCCATGAAATCGTAGTCGGAGTTGTAGGTTGCCAAATGAACGTTAGCGGAGAGATGTCCGTCCAGCATGGTGTACCCGACACCGACCATCCCCTGAGACGGCCCGAAACCGAGAGAAACACCTATCTGGGCAAAACTAGCCCCGACAAAAAGACAAAGTATTAAGAGAACCTTCTTCATGTATAACCTCCTATTTTATACTAGAACGTTTTTACAACAAAATAACTATTTATTTTCAAAAAAAGACGCCCCTAATCACCCCAAAATCACATTCCGTCAGAAAATTTCAACAATCCCTCCTTTTTTTATTATTATTAAATCATCAAGTTAGGAGAACAAATTATGAAATTCACCAAATTTCTATTTGCGGGCGTATTTTCCGCAAGCCTTTTCACCACAAGCCTACATGCGGCGGAATGCAACGTCACCCACCATCAAGGCGGGGGCGGCAGCACCGACATCTACATGGGGTATCCAGCAACAGCGCTCTACCTGTTCGAAGGCGACTACCTGGACCTCTCCAAGATGAGCCAGCGCGAACCGGCGGTCAAGAACGCCTCCGGCACCGATACGGCATGGGTCTACAGGTCCGAACTGGATTCCACCATGATCGTAATCGTCACCGAGAAGGTGGTCAAGGTCGCACGAGTCACCTATTCCGATGACGAAAATTCACGGATGGATTCACTTTTTACCGTGAAGCACAAAGACGTGTACAAGGACGAGTTTCCGCGCCTGCAGAAGGCGGGAGTCTTCAAGGGGACGGCGGAACAGGCAGATTCCCTCGTGACACACGTATTTGAATTGTGCCAGCGATTCTACAGCAAAGATTACGGTTACGGCGGCTGTGTATTCAACCCGCCCGAGCAGAGAGGAAGAAACGGCGGGAAGGACGTCGACATGGTCGACATGCCGCTTGCACTTGCAGCCGTTGCCGGCGAGTTCACCATCCTTCTCGATACGCTGAATACGTGTCCGGATCACAAGTTCCCTGCCGAATCCCCGACAGTCAATCCGCGCACCGCCGCGGGACTACCGCAGGCGAAGGCCAGCTTCGTAAGGCTCGGCCAGATGCGCTACCGTATCACGAACGTGAAGCCCGGTTCCGCGTACAAGGCATTCAGCCTGAACGGCCAACTGATCGAAAGCGGCATCTTGAATGACGGCGTGTTTACGGCAAAAAATTTGCCCGTCATCCTGATGCTGGACAACAGCCAGAACCTTTACCTGAAGGATTAAAAACAAGTTAAGCGCGAATGCGACAGAAAACTACTCGAGTGCTTCGCGGATTTGCTGTATAAAGTTCATCTCCTCGGGCGAGACGTTGCTTTCGTTGTCATCTTCGCGGGAGGCGTTCGCCACGCGGAGCATGGATTCGAGCACCTTGCTCTTGAATTCGGGCGTAGATTCCTTCAGCGCTTCGATGCAGGCGCCCGCACGTTCCTTCGCCGACTTGAACTTCGCATAGAGGTCATTGAAGTCGTCCCACGAGACATCCGGTACAAGTTCGTCGTGAATCGCGTCGAGCGTGTCGCTCTCGGCCTCGGTCGCCGAGGCTGAACCGGGCAGAAGTTTCTCGGTTTCGGTTTCGTGATACAGGCATGCCACCTGCCAAGAAAGAATCAAGAGCGCCATATTCGAATTCATCGTGAACCTCGTAATTTTTTTCAAAATATAATCAAAAGCGACTTCCGGACTGGCCCGAATTCGACACTTTTTTGCTATATTCCAAGACATGGCATACGTAGCAATGGCCCGCAAGTGGCGCCCGCAGTCCTTTGACGACATGGTCGGGCAGGAACATATCGCGAAAACCCTCCAGAACGCAATCGAGGGGGGCAGACTCCATCACGCATTCCTCTTTACCGGCACCCGCGGTGTAGGCAAGACCACCAGTGCCAGAATCCTCGCCCGCACGCTCAACTGTTCTGGCGGCGACCCGCTGCACCCCTGCGGCAAATGCGAAAGCTGCAAGGACATTTCGGGCGGAAACCCGATGGACGTGTACGAAATAGACGCGGCCTCCAACACCGGAGTCGAGAACATTCGCGATGTCATTGACCGCGTACAGTACCCTCCCGTCATCGGCAAGTACAAGATTTTCATCATCGACGAAGTCCACATGCTTTCGACCGGGGCCTTCAACGCCCTCCTGAAGACGCTCGAAGAACCGCCTCCGCACGTGATTTTCATCTTCGCAACCACCGAGGTCAACAAGGTCCCGCAGACCATCCTCAGCCGTGTGCAGCGTTTCGACTTCAAACGCCTGACCATGGACCAGATCCGCAGCCGCCTGCGCTACATCTGCGAACAGGAAGGCATCAACGCAAGCGACGAGGCCCTGAACATCTTTGCCGAGAAGGCGGACGGCTCCATGCGCGACGGCCTCACCTACTTCGACCAGGCCTACGCCTTCACGGGAAACGAGATGACGGACGAATCTGTCCGGTCCGTTCTGGGAATCCCGCCCGTCGAGCTTTTCTTCGACCTCATCAACGCCATCGAAAGCCATAATCTCAAGGGTTGCTTCCTGATGGTCGACAAGGCTGTAAGCCGCGGCATCGAGTTCGCGCCACTCCTGGACGGATTCGGCAAGTTCCTCCGCAACCTCCTTTACGGCCGCCTCGACGCTTTTTCGCCTGACGCTTTGAACATCTCTACGGAACTCTACTCAAAGCTCAAGGAAACCGCGACAGGCCTTTCCAACGGGGACCTGCTGCGCATATCCAAGATGCTCATCGACCTGCAGGCGCAAATCCGCTACAGTTCCAACCCGCGGCTCCTTGTCGAGACGACATTCGCCCGCATGGCTTGGCTCGACAGGCTCACCGACCTCCGGCGAGCACTTGCCGCTATAAACGACCCGAAAAGCGCCTCAGACGAGGCGACAAAAAAAAAAGTAGCTGACGTCCAGCAGATGCTCGACACCCAGGAATCTTCCCAGGGGGCAAGCATGGATTTCGTCGGCAGCTCCGACTTTGACAGCCCGGTCGCATTCTCGCGCTACGAAATCACCGCCGCCTGGCCCTCCATCGTGGCTGGCCTCGCCGACTGCGGAGACTACAAGTTTTCCGCTGCCATCACAGGGACCATCCTGGAAGCGGGCGACATCAAGGCGAACCCCTTCCCGCTATTTCTCACCTATATCGGCGAAACGGAGAACAACACCTCCTGGGGCTACCAGCAGATTTGCGAGAACCCGGAATTCGCGAAGCGCGTACAGACTATCCTGGAAGACAAGTTGCAGACGAAGGTTTCCCTCTCGATAAAGACCCGCGCCTACACGCAAGAAGAACGAGTTTCCAGGGAAAACGCCCTCAAGAGCCCCTTCGAAAAGGACTGCGAAAGCATAGGCGGATTGAAGGAACTCGTAGAAAAATTCATGGGAGAATTGGTATATTCTAGGTCGCTAGAAAAGGTTACCGAAGCCCCGGCTGGCGAACAGCCCGAAGAAATGAACGACAACTAATAAAGAAAACCGCTAAAAGGAAAAACCGCTATGGACATGAGTAAAATGCTTAAGGACCTCCAGAAGATGCAGAGCAAGATGCTGAAGGCCCAGAACGACCTCAAAACCCAAAGTTTCGACGCCGAAGCCGGCGGCGGCATGGTCAAGGTCGCCATCAACGGTCAGGGTGTGCTGACGATGATCAAGATCAATCCGGACGCCGTGGACAAGGACGACGTTGAAGCCCTCGAAGACCTCGTCATGGCAGCCGTCAATTCAGCCATCAAGAAAAAAGACGAGGCGGCACAATCAAGCCTTTCCAACATCACCGGCGGCATGAAAATCCCCGGTCTGATGTAGCCCCGGATATGAGAATCCGACCCCTGTTTTGACACCCTTCCGCCCCCCGGCGGAAGGGTGTTTTTTGCACCCCAAAAGGAGCAACCTAAAATCCAGGATTCCTCTCATCCATAGATTCGTGCATTCCATCACTTTTTTTCACGGGGAACCTTTAACATCATATAATATATTTTTACATTTGGCGCGTTAAATTTTATGGAGAACAGATGCTCAGGCAATTTGCAATCCCTACGATTATCGCCACGCTCCTTGTAGCCCCTAGCTGGGCCGGGAAGACCTATACCCGCGAAGAAGCCGTCAATACAGCCCTCGAAAACTCCTCCGACGTGAAATCCGCCGAAGAAGACCTCAAAAGCGCTACTTCCCAGGTGACGGCAGGCTACGGCAACGCCTACCCCTCCATCGACCTGAACGCCACCGTGACCCGTATTTTCGGCCTCGACGATGTCGAAAAGAGCACCGACCTGACCGATGCCGCCACGCAGATGGCCATGGGAAAGGATGCGGAAGGCCACCCCATGGCAAACGCCTACGACCAGCAGGTCCTCGGCCCCGCGCTCGACGGGCTCATCTACGGCATGAAATCCCAGGGTTACCGCTGGCAGTCCAGCGTAGGCATCACCGCCACCCAGATTCTTTACGCCGAAGGCAAGGTTGGCGTCGGGATTGAAATCGCGAAGGCCTACAAGCGCATCAACGAAGTGAAGCTCGAAAACACGAAGGCCCAGGTCCGCTACGACGTGGAAAACGCCTTCGACCAGCTCATCTACCTCGATTCCGCCATCAAGATCATGTACGCCTCCAAGGAACTGCTCCAGGAGAACCTGAATTTCGTCGAACAGTCGCTCAAGAGCGGAATGGCCACCGAACTTGACCTTATCCGCGTGCAGCTCTCGATGGACCAGCTGAACTCCACCATTGCGAGCGCCGAAAAGATGCGCGTCCTCGCCCGCAACTCGCTCCTCAACACGATGGGCCTCGAATGGGAAACCGACGTGCAGTTCCAGGGCGAACTCCGCGACCCCGCCGCAGGCTACAGCTTCCCCGACACCTCCATGGCGAACGTGAAGAAGCGCCGCAAGGAACTCGTGATGCTCGAGGAAACCGAGAACATGAAAAACCTGAACATCGAAATCGAGCAGGGCGGCTACAAGCCGACCGTGGTGCTCCTCGGCGGCATCAAGTATGCAAACAACAAGAACGAATTTTTCGACTGGGACGCCCCCACGTGGGACAAGCTGAACAAGTACATCGCGCTGAACGTCTCGATGAACCTCTTCAACGGCATGAAGACCCGCGAAGGCGTGGCCCAGGCCAGGTCGAGCCTCCGCAGCACGCAAATCCAGAAGGAAACCGCCGAGCGCGGGTTCCGCGTGCAGATCGAGTCGTGCGTGAATACGCTCGAGGATGCGAACAGCCAGATTGAAATCGCAAAGCGCCAGATCGACCTCGCGCAAAAGAACTACGACCTCACGAACGAAGCCTACAAGCTCGGGCGCGAAACGCAATTGCACGTGCTCAGCGCCGAAAACAGCCTGCGCACCGCAAAAATAGACTACATGAAGGCCATCGTCGAATGGAACAAGGCCTACAACGCGCTCCTGCAGGCCACCGGAGAATATTAATAGGAAGAAGATATGAACCAGATTACCAAAGCAATCATCACTGCAACCGCATTCTCGCTTCTTCTCACGGGTTGCGACATGTTCAAGAAGAAAGATGAAGGCGCCGAACAGAAGGCCGCCACCATCGAACAAATCCAGGCCGAAAAGGGCAAGCCCGCCAAGGTCGTAAAGGCCACCACGGCAGAAATCACCGACGTGCGAAAGTTCAGCGGCACCATCGAAGGCATGCAGCAGACATACGCACTTTCGAAGATGAGCGATCCGCTTGCCAAGATCCACGTGCAGGTCGGTTCTAGCGTAAAGAAGGACCAGGTTCTTGCCGAGTACCTTTTCACCGGCGACAACACGCAGTACCAACAGGCGCAAGAACAAATCGCCCTCCTCGAAAAGGCGACCGAACGCATGCGCGAACTGCACGCCAAGGGCGGCATCAGCCAGCAGGACATGGACACCCAGGAAACGCAGCTCAAGGTTGCGAAGATGAACCTTGAAACCGTCCGCCGCGCATCGAAGATTCTTGCCCCGGCAGCAGGCGTTGTCACGGAACTGAACTTCAAGGAAGGACAGACTCCCGGACTCGGGGTCTTCTGCACCATCGCAAAACTCGACCAGGTCATCCTCAAGCTGAACGTCACGAGCAAGGATATCGGATTCTTCAAGAAGGGTGCGACCGCGACCATCGACGTGGGCGGAGAAAAGGTCAAGGGCAAGGTGACACTCATCCCGCTCGCCGCCAATTCCATGACGCGTTTCTTCCCTGTCGAAGTGACATTCCCGAACAAGAAGAAGCAGCTGTTGCCCGGCATGTATGTGACTGCCGAACTTGACGCCCGCAACGTGAAGGGAATCATCGTCCCCATCGAGGCAATCGTCTACCGCAACGGCGTAAACACCGTCTGGACCGTTACCGCCGAAGGCAAGGCAAAGCGCAAGGTCGTGAAACTCGGTGTGCAGACCAAGGGCGATGTCCAGATTCTCGAGGGCCTTGAAGATGGCGACCAGGTCATGGTTGAAGGTCAGTTCCGCATGAACGATGGCGACAAGGTGCTCATCATCGAATAAGGCTACGGAGATTTTTGAATGATTAAGGCGAGTATCTATAAACCGATTACCATGCTCATGGTCATCTTGACCGTGGTGGTTTTCGGTATCTACACCTACCGCATGATGGTGGTAGACCTGTTGCCGAAATTCGAAGTGCCCGTGGTAACGGCGGTCATCGTCTATTCGGGCGCAAACCCCGAAGAAATCGAGACAACCGTCATCAAGCCTGTCGAAGACGCCGTCGAACTCGTTGACGGTATCGACTACGTGCAGGCAATATGCATGGAGAACTACGGCATCCTCATTGCCATGTTCAACATGGGAACGAACGTGGACGTGGCAGCAAACGACGTGCGCGCGAAAATCGAGCAGACGGCGGCAACCTTCCCCGATGCCGTCGAAGCGCCGATTATTTCGAAACTAGACATCAACGCCCAGGCAATCATGAGCTTCTCCTTCACCGGCCCGGTCAGTTCGACCGAACTGCGTAAGAAGGCCGAAGACGAGATCGAGCCCCTGCTTACTTCTGTTTCCGGTGTTGCAAGCGTGGATATTTTCGGTGGCACAACCCGCGAAATCTCCATCGAACTCGACAAGGAAATGCTCAAGTCTCGCGGCGTAGACATATCGACCATCATGGGTGTCTTCCAGGCGTCGAACATCAACTACCCCGTCGGTGAAGTTCGCGGCAGCCGCAAGAACACCTCCGTGCGTACCGCAGGCAAATTCGAGAACCTGGACCAGATGCGCGACATGGATATCCCGACTGCAACAGGCGTCATCAAGCTCGGCGAAATCGCGAAGGTCAAGGACACCGTCAAGACAGTCACCTCCGCATCGCGCTACAACGGCATCAACTCCGTCTCGCTCGACATCAAGAAGCGTTCTGATGCTAACGTGGTCGACGTCGCCAAGGGTACACTCGCCCGCGTGGAACAGATCAACAGTACGCTTCCCGAAGGTTTCAAAATTCACCTGATTTACGACAAGTCCGAAGCAATTCAGGAATCCGTAGACAACGTTATCCAGAACATCCTCCTTGCCATCGTGCTTACGTCGGTGCTCCTGCTCCTCTTCCTGGGCAAGCTTTCCACCACGCTTATCGCAGCTCTCACGATGCCGATTTCCGTCATCGGTGCGTTCACGTTCATGTACTTCGCCGACTTCGGCATCAACATGATGTCTCTCATGGCGCTATCTTCGGCGGTGGGCTTGTTGGTCACTAACTCCATCGTGGTGCTCGAGAATATCAACTCCAAGTTGCAGGATGGCCTCGATCCCAAGGAAGCGGCCTACAAGGGCACAAGCGAAATCATGGTCGCCATCATGGCATCGACCCTCACCAACGTGTGCGTGTTCGTGCCTATCGCGTTCATGAAGTCCATCGTAGGCATTTTCTTCAAGACCTACGGTATGACCATGGTGTTTGCGACAGTCGTGTCGCTGTTGGTGACGTTCACGCTCACCCCGCTCATGGCGGCCTACCTGTTCAAGGGCAAAAAGAAAGACGAGAACGGCAACATTATCGACGAAAAGCCCGGAATAGTGGAACGCCTCACGAGCTTCTTCCCGTGGGTCCTCAACGGCATCCGCTTTGTCTACCTAAAGACTCTCGGCTTTTGCCTTTCCGTGCCAGGGTTTTTCGCGCAGCTGCTCGGCATGGGCGCACTGCTTGCATTCGTCGCCTTCATGGGATTCAACTTCCTCTCCGTCGAACTCATGCCCAAGCAGGATCAGGGTCAAATCCTCATTTCCGTCGAAATGCCTATCGGTACGAACATCGAAACTACGGATAGCGTAACGAAGATTATCGAAAGCCGCATCAAGGACATTCCCGATATGGAGCGCTACAACGCTACCGTCGGTGGTGAAAACGGCTTTACGGGCACGAACACCTCCAAAATTCGTCTGAAACTGTTCAAGCGCGGCGAAGGCCGTGACCGCAGTTCCGAAGACATTGTCGACTCGTTGCGCCCCTACCTCGCCGACATTCCCGACGCATACATCTCTATCAAGATGGCCTCTGTCACCGAAATGAGCAACGGCCAGGGTGGAGACGTCGTGCTCGAAGTGAACAGTCTCGTTGTCGATTCCGCCCTCAAGGCTGCAGAAATCCTCATGGACAAGATTCAGGACATTCCCGGCGTCGTCGACGTAAAGCTGAGCTACGAAGCCGGCAAGCCCGAAATCAAGCTTGTTCCCAACCGCCAGGCGCTCGCCGACTACGGAGTCGCCCTGCAGTCCGTGGCTGTCATGAACTACATCGCTGTAAGCGGCCTTGAAACCAGCACCTACACCGAAGACGGTGAAGAATACAAGGTGTTTGTCCGCATGGAAGAGAAAGACCGCAAGGATCACGCCGATATTGAAGACCTGCCGATGCTCACGCCCAAGGGTTTTGTCCCGGCAAGCACGCTGTTCGACATTGTCGACGGCGCAGGCCCGACCAAGATCGAGCGCAAGCGCAAACACAACCATGTAGACGTCTACATGAACCTTCTCCCCGGCCACACGACCGGCGAAATCATGGACTCGATTAAGGTTATCACTGACTCCATGAAGGATGAGGTGCCCGACGGCATCACGTTCAGTTTCGGTGGAAACGCCGACATGCAGAACGACATGGTGGAAGAATTCATCGCGGCTATCCTCATGGCCATTCTCCTCACCTACATCTTGCTGGTGGCCCTGCTCGAAAGCTTCTTGCAGCCCTTCATCATCATGTTCACTATCCCGATGGGCGCCATTGGCGTTATCCTCGCGCTCGTGTTTACGAACACCTCGCTCTCGATGGTTTCCCTCATGGCAATCGTGATGCTTATCGGTGTGGTGGTGAACAACGCCATCTTGCTACTCGACGAAGCGAACCGACTGCTCCGAAGCGGAGCCATGGGCAGGCGCAGCGCCATGCTGACGGCCGCAAAAGAAAAATTCCAGGCCATCGTACTTGCGACATTCGCATCCATAGTGGCCCAGATGCCGCTTGCTCTCGCCATCGGTGGTGACGTCGCGAAGATGAACCAGCCCATGGGTATCGCATGCGTGGGCGGCCTCGCCGTGTCCGCGTTCCTCACGATGTACCTCATTCCGACAGCATTCTGGCTCCCGAACGCCTTGTTCCACAAGGTCAAGAAGGGCGTGAAGAAGGTTAAGAACAAGATGAACAGGCACGCGAAGGCATAAGCCCGCACAAGCAATGTTTCAGGAATCCCGCCAAACCGGCGGGATTTTTTTATGGTCTGCAAACCCGCCTTTTTTGTATATTGCGGGGCATGACCGAAAATATTTACTGGGGAGAGGCACGCGAAGGCCATATCTTGCGCGTAGCCGTTCCCGACATTTACAATGAGTTCTCGCTCGAACGCATTCGGGTGGAATCAGGTTGCAGGCTAGAACCCGAGCAGCACACCGAAACAGAAATCCAGCAGATGATCCGAGCTGCCGCGGTTAAGGATGTCGGCGACACCCTTGCAGGGCTAGAAGCAGCACCTCCGCCAAGCGGCAAGGCTCATTCCTGGGAATCAGAGCCCATCATCAACCTCGCAGACTCGCTTCTGGAAGCAGCCCTTGAACGAGGCGCCACGGACATCCATCTAGAACCCTGCAAAGAAGGCATGAGAATCAGATTTCGACGCGACGGGATGCTCGAAATCTACCGCACCCTGCCCGAGTGGATTTGCGACCCGCTACTGATCCGTTTCAAGCTGCTCGCCGACGTAGACATTACCGAAAAACGCCTGCCCCACGACGGTTCGTTCCATTTTCAGGGATGCCACGAATCGAACGTGCGGTTGAGTACGCTTCCGACACACCGGGGCGAGAAATGCGTCCTGAGGCTGCTTCCTGCGCATGATGGCGGAACCGGGCTCGTCGCCCTCGGATTCCATGAAGCCACCCTGAGGCAACTGAGAAACATCTTCGCCAAGCCACAGGGACTTTTCCTCGTTACGGGGCCCACGGGCAGCGGAAAGACGACAACGCTCTATGCCGGGCTTCGCGAGATCATCAAGCGAAAGGTAAACGTGACAACCATCGAGGATCCGGTGGAATATCCGCTCGACGGAGCGAACCAGGTCCAGGTGAACGAAAAATGTGGGCTCACCTTCGCGGCTGCATTGCGTTCGATTCTACGCCAGGACCCTGACGTAATCCTCGTGGGCGAAATCCGCGACGAGGAAACCGCCCGCATAGCCGTAAGGGCGGCAGAAACGGGCCACCTCGTACTTTCCACACTCCATACGAACAGCGCAAAAGCGGCAAGGGACAGGCTTTTGGATTTGGGAATTTCGGCAAACGTTCTCGAAGACGTGCTCCTCGGTGTTGCCGCTCAAAGATTGTTGCGGAAGAAAACAGGTTCAGGCGGTTACCGAGGGCGAATCGCCGCCACCGAAATCCTGAAACCAGACGGCAGCTACGTCGAAGGAAACATCCGCGAATACGCAGAATCACTCGTTCATTCTGGAATCACGGACCTAGACGAAGTCAACCGCGTACTGGCATGATTACTGTGGTTTTTCCAGATGGAACTTGATATTGCGCCGGCGGTTACGCATAAATTCAGAATCTTCGTCCGGCATGTGGTTCCCCGGACTCGCTAGCATCGCGGCCAGGTTTATTGCCTGCTGCATGTCGAGTTCAGAGCAATGGATTCCATAATAGACTTCGCTCGCCGCCTCGCATCCAAAAATGGTCTTGCCCCACTGGGCATAGTTCAAGTATAATTCGAGGATTCGGTCTTTACCCAATTTCCATTCCATCACCACCGCATAGCCCAATTCCTTCGCCTTGCGTTCCCAAGTGCGTTCGCCCGTCAAGAAAAGGTTTTTCGCCAGCTGCTGCGTGATTGTCGAACCGCCATAAAGGATTTTACCGGCAGACACGTTCGCATCCATCGCCCACGCGATGCTTTTCACATCAAAACCTGGATGATAATAGAATCCCGGATCCTCGGCAGCAATCGCCGCCCTCTGGAGGTTACGACTAATGGAATCCAGCGGCACGTAACGATGTTTCATCTGCACCTTCGGATTGGAATCCAGCAGATCCTGCATAAAGCGGCTCATGGCCGGAGGTTCCTCTTTCATCGAGCCGATATCGTTAATAGGATCAAAGATAATCGAGTGAGCCTTAATGATAAAGATTGTTCCCACAATCGAGAACAGTACTGAATAAATCAGCAAGGCAACCAGGAGAATCTGGCCTACAATCGCAACTTTTTTCATAGTAGTATTACTTTTTGCCTCCAAACCAATCATTGACAT
This sequence comes from Fibrobacter sp. UBA3718, assembly GCF_002371935.1. Lineage (NCBI taxonomy): Bacteria > Pseudomonadati > Fibrobacterota > Fibrobacteria > Fibrobacterales > Fibrobacteraceae > Fibrobacter > Fibrobacter sp. UBA3718. The sequence continues at coordinate 425,789 of NZ_DFHR01000013.1, forward strand.
CTTCGCCTTCCTTGATATTTGAGGAAAGCCCCTCCAAACCGTCTCCTAAAATAATGGTTCGGATGCCAGCATTACCAAAAACGCCCTGAAGGTATTCCATTCCCTTGCGCCCAGCCTCATCGTGGTCAAGGCAAAGCACGATATTCTTGTTCTTGAAAAGCGGGAGCCATTCAATCTTGAAACTGCGAACGCCCGGGATTCCAACCGCCTCGATATTCTGTTGCAAGAATGTGAGCGTATCGACAACCCCCTCGCACAGGTAAATCCATCCCGTCTTTTGGTTCAATGCAGATAAATTATACGGGAACGGAACCGACCCCTTCAGGTGGAGTTCCTTGGGTTCGACGGTTCTATCGATGGCTCGCGCCTGAAAATGGAACGCGCGATTCTGCGTATCGAGATACGGGAATATCAGCGGATGCTTGTAATAACGCAAGTTTCCCCGGTCATTGAAGAGTCCAACGTAGCGAAGGACGTCCATGCTGAAGGATTCCCTCAAATGCCGGTTCAGGCTATCGTAATCCGTAATGCAGCGAAGCAGCATCCGATCCCAAACAGGCTTGTAGATTCTTCGTTTTGAAAGGTAGGCTGCAGCAGGAGTTCCGTCTATGGGCGAAAGCATCTTCAAGAAAGAAAGCACGACTTTCTTTCGTTCTTCGTCAGGAATGAGCGCCTTAGGTTCTTCCGACAAAATTTCACGTTCGGGGGGAGCAACGACCTCGCGGTGTTCATCACGCGAAATCACCGGTTGAAGCGTCGACGACGAAACGGCGGGCGAAGTCGGTACGGCACGCTTGCCTCCCGCAACCAGGAACGGGAACATATCCTTGAGCAGGTTCAAGGCCTCCGGAAACGAGCATCCGCGATACTGCTGCACCAGCGAAAACACATCGCCACGGACATCGTCGCAGACCCAGCAGCGAAACATTCCGCGTTCTTCCGATATAGAGACCGACGGCGTGCGGTCGCCATGGACATGGCGCTGCGGATAGAAGCACTTGAACTTTCCACGTTCGACCTTGATTCCCAGAGCCTGGGCCACCGCGGTGATGGAAAGCGAAGCCTTGAATTGTTTCAGTTCGTCGTCGGTCATTTCGAATGAAATAATAGGAAAAATGTTTGAAGCTAAGCTATATTTTGACTATGATTATCAATGAAAACGAGCCTATGAGCAAGCACACCTCCTTCAAGGTTGGCGGTGCAGCACGTTATTTTATAAAAGTCGAAGACAACGAAGAACTAAAGACGGCCATCGCTCAAGCCCGCGAAAAGAGGCTGCCCCACTTCATTCTCGGAAACGGGACGAACCTGCTTGTTTCTGACAAGGGCTACGACGGTGTTGTCATTACGCTTGCAGGTGTATTTTCGGCCATCGAGGATTCAGGAAATGGTTCGTTCAAAGTCGGAGCGGCTACCCCGCTCGGCAGGTTCGCGCGGACAGCAATGAAACTTGGCTTCGCGGGCATCCACAAACTCGCAGGAATACCAGGTACCATGGGCGGCGCGATTTACATGAATGCAGGCGCCTACGGGCAAGAAATCGGAACCTGCTGCACACAAGTGACCATCCTTGATTGCGACGGCAACATCCGCACGGTTTCGTCCACCGACTGCGCCTTTGGGTACAGACAAAGTATCTTCCAGAAGGACAAGGCCACAATCCTTTCTGCAACATTCCAGCTACCCACAGCCAATGCACAAGGTAAATCCGTTGCCGACCTCGAAGCAGAACTTGCCGAATGCATGGCCAAGCGCAAAGCAAGCCAGCCGCTCAACATGCCCAATGCGGGTTCCACCTTCAAGCGGTTACAAACCGGGGCCAAAGACACGCCCACGCAAGTCGCCCCCGGCTACTACATCGAGCAGGCCGGGCTCAAGGGTCTCCGCATCGGTGGCGCCGAAGTGAGTACGTTGCATGCGAATTTCATCGTGAACGCGGGTGGCGCAACGGCCGCAGACATCATGAATTTAAGCGAACTCGTGCAAAAAAAAGTTGCCGAAAAATTCGGTATTCAACTAAAGCGCGAGATTATTCTGCTCGGAGAATTCTAGTTTTATTCTTCAGCCTTGGATTCCACCTTCTCGGGTACCGGATCAAATCGGTTCAGGATGCAGGTAATCACCGCATATACAACACCGCCAAAAAGACCTCCGGTCAAATCGGCCACAAGATCCAACACGCTACTGTCACGGCCCTCGGTAAAACTCTGGTGATATTCATCGGTACATCCGTAAGCAAGAGCAAGGCCGCCAACTACCAGCACACGCAACCACTGGCGCTTAGACCATTCGTTTCGGCTCCAGAGCATGGCATAGCAGCCAGCAAGGGTCGCGTACTCGCAAAAATGGGCAAGCTTGTCCCAAACGTGGGGCAAGCCCTCCAACTGCTCCATCGTCATCGACGACAGTTTAAAAATAATGGCCATGCAGAGAATGCAAGGAACAGACCTGAAAAACGGATACTTTTCAAAAATGCTTTCGAACATATCGACGCCAAATGTAGAAAAATGCATTCCCTTTTTCTACATTTACACCCATGAAAGCGATTACTCTGAAAGCCGGACGCGAGAAGTCCGCATTGCGTTACCACCCTTGGATTTTTAGCGGAGCCGTTGACGAAGTTATCGGCGACCCGGAACTTGGCGACACCGTTGAAGTTTACAGCTACAAGAGCGATTTTCTGGGTCTTGCGGCGTACTCGCCCAAGTCCCAGATCCGCGGGCGTTTCTGGACGTTCGGCGAGAAGGCAAACATCGACCGCGAATTCTTCAGCGATATTCTTGACCGCGCGATTGCGGCCCGCAAAAGCCGCGGTTTTGACATCGAAGACAAGGAATCCGCTTTCCGCCTGATTAACGCCGAGAACGACGGCATTCCGGGCTGCATCATCGACAAGTACGCCGACATCTATTCTGTCGAAATCCTTGCAGCCGGTGCGGAAGTCCACCGCAAAACGATTTACGAGCTGCTCGCCGAAAAGACGCACTGCAAGGGAATCTACGAACGCTGCGATTCCGAAGTGCGCCGCAAGGAAGGCCTGCAACTGCGCACGGGTGTCGTCTATGGCGAAGTGGGCGACGAGCCCGTCATCATCAACGAGAACGGAATCCTCTTCCCCATCGACGTGAAGAACGGTCACAAGACCGGCTACTATTTGGACCAGCGCGACGCCCGCCGCCGCATCGGAGAACTTTCCAAGGGCAGGAAGGTGCTAAACTGCTTCTGCTATACCGGCGGATTCGGGCTCTACGCTCTCCGCGGCGGTTGCGAAAAAGTTTATCAGGTGGATGTTTCCAAGGACGCGCTCAAGCTCGCCAAGGAAGGCATCATACGTAACAAGCTCAGCACCGCACACGCCACCCATGTAGAAGCGGACGTGTTCCAGTACTTGCGCAAGTGCCGCGACAAGGCCGAAACTTTTGACCTCATCGTGCTCGACCCGCCCAAGTTCGTGGAAAGCAAGGACAACCTGCAAAAGGGAGCCCGCGGCTACAAGGACATCAACCTGCTCGCCATGAAGCTTTTAGCCGAGGGCGGAATGCTTGCGACCTTCAGTTGCTCCGGGCTCATGGAAATGGACCTGTTCCAGAAGATTATCGCGGATGCCGCCGCCGATGCCAAGCGCCACGTTCAAATCATTGAACGCTTCGGCCAACCTGCCGACCATCCCGTGAATACAGCATTCCCCGAAGGGCAGTACCTCAAGGGATTGCTCGTTCAGGTTGTGTAAGGTGTAAGTTAGACCGAGAGAAATCCCGATTCACTAGCGGCTATTCAGGTAGTCCAGAACTTTGTTCGTGAGGTCGTTTTCTTTCTTCCAGAAGAGAACGGCACCCGTGGCACGGTCCACAACCATGTCGTAACCTTCCTGCAAGGCAATTTCGTTAATCGCCTTGCGGATGAGCTGAATAATCGGGGCACTCACTTTTTCGTTTTCGCTGATGAGTTCTCCCTTGCGCCCGTAGACACGGTCGATGAAGGTCTTGAGTTCAGTATCCTTCTTGTTGTATTCGGCTTCAAGCTCACGTTTCTTTTCATCGCTGAGCATCAGCACCTGCTTGTCAAGTTTTTCCTTGATAGCGGAAAGTTCCTTCTGCAACAGGTTCGCCTGCTGTTCCCACTTGGCCACCTGGCGGTCATACTCTTCCTGGGCCTTCTTCGTGCCCTTGTAACCGTCAAAGATGAGCTTGGAATCCACATGGGCAATGCGCAGGCCGTCCTCGGCAAATCCGGCACAAGCAAGAGCCATCACCACTAGAAGTATAAGTCTGCGCATCATAGAGCCTCCTGTTAGAATCCCTGGCCAATGACAAAGTTGAATTCCATGTCGCCCACTTCGCTACGCTTCAAGCCGGAGTAGGTTTCGCCCACGTCCAGCGGCCAAGCGAAGTCGAATCCGATAATACCGAGCATCGGCACCACTACGCGGAATCCGAAACCGATGTCCTTCTTGAGACTGGTCGGATCCCATTCGCTAAGCGGGTTCCTGCTCGGCTTCGCGACCTTCGTCTTGGGGTCGTAGCGTTCGCCGAACACGTTACCTGCGTCGAAGAAGAACGGAAGCAGGTAGAATGTCTGCGGCACAATACCAAGCTGGAGTTCAGCACCAATATACTGGAAACTGCGCCCCAGGCGACGGTAGCCGATGGAACCTGCGCTGTAACCGCGCATGGTGCCTTCGTAACCCATCACGCCACCCATCGTGTAGAGCGTGCGGTATTGCAGCTGGTCGCCGAAAATAACGCCGTATTCATTCGTAAGGGCAATCGCCAGACGATCGCGGAACAGCGGGAACCACCACTTGATGGTCAGTTCCGTCTTCACAAAGCTGAAGTCACTGAACAGGAGGTCGTTTGCGACCTGGACGTCAAGCACATAGCGGGAACCGTCGGTGGGGAACTGCGGAAGGTTCTTATCATCACGCAGCAAGCGGAAGTTGATTGCCGATTCCTTACCGGTATAAACCACGTAGCTGCCATCGATGTTCGGGCCCTGCTTGTTCATGAGCCAGCTATAGCCCACCTGACCGTAGAAGTAGTCGTCGGGCCACTTGAGACGCTTACCCACGTAGACGGAGCCACCGTAACGGGTAATGTCCGGATCTCCGTAATCTTCCATGTTCCACCAGGTGTAGCTGAGGCTTGCACCAAGGGTAATCGGCTTGTCCAGCAGCCACGGTTCCTGGAAACTGATCGAGGCGCTCTTCTTGTCGGCACCGTACTCAACACTCAAGCTAGCCGCCTGGCCATCACCCATACAGCAGTTCGGGATAGAAATGCTAGCCGTTCCGACGAGACCGTCGCTTTCGCTATAGGAGACGCCCAGGCTGAACTGCCCCGTGCCCGCTTCCTTCTCCTGAACCGTAAAGTCGAGGTCGACTTCCTGTTCTCCGTAAACCTTGATATCCGGAAGGACCATGTCGAAGTAGTTGAGCTGCATGATATCGCGGAAGCTACGTTCCAGGGCGGACTGGCGGTATGTATCACCCGGATACAGGCGCACCTCGCGGCGAATGACCTTCTCGTTGGTCTTCGTGTTGCCATGGATATAGACCTTGTGAATGGACGCCGGGAGGCCTTCGCGCATGCGGTACGTGAGGTTCACCACGGAATCGTTTTCGAACGTGCGTTCCTCGTCAAACTGGGCAAACAGGTAACCGTCTTCGCGGTACACTTCGATCAGGGCCTTCCGGGATGCGTCGTAGAGGTACTGGTCAAAGACCTTGCCACTGTCGAGGCGGAATGCGTAGCCCAGAATCTTATCGTTCAGGACCTCGTTGCCGGAGAAGTGGACACTACCCATGTAGTAACGACGGCCCTCGACCATGCCGATATGAATGCAAATGGCGCTAGAAGTCTTGATATTATCGTACTTGTTCAGCACGGGGAACATGTCTTCGAGCATGTAACGGACCAAGAGTTTCTCGTCGTAGGCAGAAAGTTTCGGGAGCGCCTTGAGCGAATCGATCTTAGGATTGTTGAACTTGCGACCATCCACAATCTTGAGCCATTCACGGCGAGAATTCTCGTAGCGGATGATGTCGTTCAAAAGTTTGAGCGCTTCTTCTTCGTCCATGACCTTCGGTTTAGGACGGGTCACGTAGTTATGGCTTGCCGCATTGTGGTTTTGGCGGAAATAATGGGAAACCTGCATCGTAGGCTTTCCTGCCATCTTGTAGATTGCAGTCGCAGAATCGCCCATGGCGCGGTTCAACTGGTCGTAAAGGGGCTGGAGGCTCTCCCCAACCGGCACCATACGTCCAAGGTAGAACAGGCAGCTGGAATCCGGCAAGTATTCAGCACGGTAATCTGTGAGTTCCGCATCCAGGAAGCCAAAATGGCGGATGGCATTGAGCACGGAATCGCGGTCGGCCTCAAAAACGTTTTCCTTGAACTCGCCGCCACCATACCACTGATCCACCTTCGTGAGCATATGGTCGGTAATGTCAATCGCGGGCACATTGTCGTTGCCTTCGATTTCAATGCGGCGAACCTTGACTTTTTCGCCTTCTCGGATAATGAACGTCACCTGGTTCTTGTTTTCGTCGATGGCGGTCTCACGGTAGCCCACTTCGGCAAGCAGGAAACCTTCCGAATGGTAATAGTCGATTAAAGCCTGGCGGTCGCGTTCAAGCTGGCTCTTGCTGTAGACCTGACCCGGAATCAAGCGAAGCTTGAGGCGCAAGTCATCTTCGGAGATTTCGTCGCAGCCGTCGATAATCGCCGTATCAAGAGCGGGCAGTTCCTTGATCTTGAAGATAAGGTCAACCTCGGTCGAGTTATCCACATAATCCACCCAGGCGGACACGTCGTCAAAAAGTCCCGACTTGTAAAGAGCAGTCACGGCCTCCTGGACCTTGTCGGAAAGGGCAGCCGGAGAATAGGTCTGGCCATCCCGAATACCAATTCGACCCAGCACGGATCGCTGGTCCATGTGAACGTTTCCTTCCACAAGAACCTTGCGGACCTTATTTTCAGCCATATAATCCGTGGGCATCTGGGACATGTCCAACAACTGAGCCTGAACAAGTCCAACCAAAGCTAAAACGATAAAGAGCAAACGAGGACGCAGAATAAACCTACCTATAATTGCATTTAAAACAAAATTCATGCCCAAAAATACAAAAAAAAACGGCAATTAGCCCACAAAAGAAAGTCAAAAACGCATCCAAAAGCAATTAGAAAAACAAATCAACGGTTTTACACTTTTTGTTAAACTCGCAAACGTGTTTTTTCGAAAAGAATTTTCGTCTTTTCCCTGATTTTTCATCGGAAAAAAAGATAAATTCTAGGCTGTAATTTTTTAACCGCGGTCCCAAAGACCGGCAACTGAGGATTATATGCGTTCAACCGCCTGGAATGACGAAGAAAACAAGGTCCTGCCCGAAATGGCACTCGACTTCATGCCCGAAGAAAAACTCCGCGACCTGCAGCTGCAGCGTATGCGCGCCACTGTGAAACTTGCCTACGAGAAGGTCCCGCTGTTCCGCAGCCGCATGGACGAGAAGGGATTAAAGCCCGAAGACATCAAGACACTCAAGGACGTGGCGAAACTCCCCTTCACCATGAAGAAGGACCTGCGCGACACCTACCCGTATGGCCTGTTCGCCGTAGACCTGAGCGAAGTCGTGCGCCTGCACGCAAGTTCGGGCACCACCGGCAAGCCCATCGTGGTCGGCTACACCAAGGAAGACATGGAAGTGTGGGCCCAGGTCGTGAAGCGCGGCCTCCTCGCCTGCGGGTTCAGGAGCACAGACATCGTGCAAAACTTCTTCGGCTACGGTCTGTTTACCGGCGGTCTCGGCATCCACGGCGGCTTTGAAGCCCTCGGTGCGACCGTCATCCCCATCAGCGGCGGCAATACCGAACGCCAGGTGATGCTCATGAAGGATTTCGGGGTCACCGCGGTGGGCGGAACCCCCAGTTACTTTGTCCGCATCATCGACGTCGCCGAAAAGATGGGCGTCGACCTGCGCGACCTCAAGGTGAAGCGCGGTATCTTCGGTGCTGAACCGTGGAGCGACGGCATGCGCGACTACATCGAAGAAAAGACGGGCATCAAGGCGTACGACATCTACGGCCTTTCCGAAATCGTAGGCCCGGGCGTGGGCTGCGAATGCGAGTGCCGCGACGGCATCCACATCTTCGAAGACCACTTCTACCCCGAAATCGTCGACCCCGAAACGCTTGAACCGCTCCCGGACGGCGAAGAGGGCGAACTCGTGCTTTCTACGCTCAGCAAGAAGGCAATGCCCATCATCCGCTACCGCACCCGCGACATCACCGCCATCGAGAAGACCAAGTGCAAGTGCGGCCGTACCATCCGCCGCATCCGCCGCATTGGCCGCCGCAGCGACGACATGATTATCATGCGCGGCGTGAACGTGTTCCCGAGCCAGATCGAGACGGCCCTCCTCCGTGCAGAGAAGGCACTGCCGCACTACCAGATTGTGCTCGACACCAAGAACAACATGGACACGCTCGAGGTCAAGGTGGAAGTCTCCCGCGACATGGTGAGCGACTCCATGAGCGCCATGGAACAGCTGAACAAGAAGTTCAAGCACTCCATCGAACAGATTCTCGGCATTTCCGTCATCGTCACGCTGTGCGAACCCGATTCGCTGCCGCGTAGCGAAGGCAAAGCCAAGAGAGTTGTCGACAACAGGAAAAAGATGTAAGGAGAAAGCACTATGAAAATTCCACAGGTTTCAGTTTTCGTTTCCAACCGCCCGGGCCGTCTCCAGGCGGTGTGCAAGTCCCTTGCCGACGCCGGCGTGAACCTCCTTTCGCTCACGCTTGCCGACTCCGGCGAATTCGGGCTTATCCGCCTTATCGTGAGTGACCCGGAAAAGGCCGTAGACGTGCTCGCCAAGGCGGGCCTCAGCGCCACCATCACCGACGTGGTCGCCTGCCCCGTGAACGCCGCCATCGGTGGCCTCGCCGAACTGCTCTCCACCGCGGTTGGGAGCCAGCAGATCGACTACATGTACGCCTACCCCTCCACCCTGAACGGCTCTAACATCATGATTCTCCGTTTCCAGGACACGGACAAGGCCATCGAGGCCCTGAAGGCGACGAACTTCAAGGCCATCAGCAAGGAAGAACTGCTGGGGTAACCCGGATTGTCATCCCCGCGACCTTAGTTGTCATCCCCGCGAAGGCGGGCGGACAGCACTTAGCACTTTAGTGCTTAGTGCGCATGGCCACCAAGGTGGGGATCCAAAAATTTCAAACGCCGAGCGAAAAGCCCGGCGTTTTTTACGTGAAAACCAACAGCAGTCTTATTTCACCGTGTAAATCGTGAGCGTCTTGCTGTATTCGTAACCGACAACAAGCAAGGCCTGGCCTTCGAGCGGGCTCTTGTCCGCCGGAATAAACAGCACTCCTTCCGGGCCACGATCCAGCGGGTCCAGGTAAAAACCGACCACCTTGGGGCCCTTGTACTCTCCGTGTTTCGGAGCCTTGATGTAGCGGGGTGTTTCGGCTTCCGTCACGTCGACAACCATTATCCCGCTGGTGCGTTCCAGGCCGACAAACGCATAGCGCCTGTAGCCGACCTCGCCCACAGTCACGTTCTCGGGTTCGCAGCCCTTGTCGCTACTGCGTTTATCCATCTTGAGCTTGTTCTTCTTGGAATTCCAGTTAAAGTAGTCCGGGGCGCTTTTTGCGAGAATGCGTTCGAACGCATCGAAAGAATCCCACACAAGCCTTCCTGTCTCGCCGTTGAAAATGCTCATGGAACGCGTGCCGAACGTGTACATGTAGGGGCAGGCAGCCCTCTTGTCGCGTTCCCCGTCGCACGTGCGTTCGAGCCCACTCACGCTCAAGTCCTTCAGTTCGTTCAGGAGCGAATCCGTGAACACGCGACGGTCGAGCCGTTCCTGATCAGCAAGCATCATCGGGGTCGTCACGTCCGTCCACGCCTTGTAATCATTGACCGGAGCGCCCTCGTTTGCCGTCAGCACGTAATACTTGTCGCCGATAGAAAAGGAAGCGATACCGTCGGGCTGGCGCAGGCCGCGCAGCGGGTATTTCTTCATTTCGATTACGCCGTCGCTCACCGCATCAATCGTGGCACCGGATTTCACGTAGTCGACGTGCCCGAGAGCGAAAACATCCTTCACCTTGCGGGCCTTTACATCTACCTTCGCGATGGCATTGTTCTCTTGCAGCGAGACCCAAGCCCACCTGGAATCGGCAGACACGGTGATGTATTCCGGCTCCAGAGACTTCAAGAAGCCCTGCGTTCCCGGAGCGCGTACACCCGCCTTCCTGAGAGTATTTGAATCAAGATGGTCGAAGCGCGCCACCGTATATTCCGCATTCTTCCACAAGTCCGCCTCGCCCGCCTGCGCTACGGACAAAATAGCAACGCCGCCTTCCGGGTCTTCCGAAAAATCCGCGCTCGGTGAACCCTCGCAGGCCACCAGCAGGTTCTTGCCATCGGGTGTAAACTTAATCATGTCGGGCTGACTACACACCTTGTAAAGCCCCACGACCTCGAGGCTATCCGTATAGCGCATCACCTGCACCTGGCCGTCGCGCCATTCCTCGTCTTCGAGCAGGGATACCGCCACCAAGTCGCCATGCACCGTCACGCTAGACGCATTCCCGAGAACCTGCACTTCAGCAACCTTCTTGGGGAGGCCAGGATTGTTCATGTCCACCACCTCGATAATCTTTTCTCCACCCACCACGAACAGCATGTTCTTGCCTGGCATAAAGTCCGAAATCTCGGCAGTCTTCATCGGCAAGGTCGCAAGCGGAGTGAGCACATTCCCCAACTGGAACGGGCCCGCCAACTGGGCGTTCTGCTTTGCAAAACAAAAGCCTGTCGTCAAAAGCAGGCTAAGAGCAACGGGGGCAAAAAACTTCATACCGAATTCCTACTTCATTATCAGCCACATTATCAGCAGGCCAATTCCAATTCCACCCAAAAAAGAAGAGCCTCCCATCATGGTCATCTTCTTACGTTCTTCTTCGGCCTTATCCTTGGTTTTTTCGTTCACTTCAAGTGCGATACCCAGAGCCTGAGCGCAGACTTCGTTGTTTTGCTTCATTGTCTGGTAGCTCTGTTCCCAGTTGGCACACTTCGCCTCTTCAACGACAACAGCCTTGCGAAGCGAGTCCTTTTCCACAGCACAAAGGCTATCATGTTCCTGCATCACGCTATCGCGCATGGCAAGTTCAGCCTGGACTTCGGAAACGGCGATCTGGCCTACGGCTTCCGTACTGACGGGATCCGCAGGCTGAGCGTCCTCGGCCGCAAATGCAATCGCGACTGAACAAAAAAGAATGGCAAGAAAAGACTTTAACACTCGCATTATAAAAACAACCTACCTGGGCATGACAGCCGTTTTACGCCAAACTCCGTTCGAATACTTCATATAGTACACGCCCGGAGCAAGCTTGCCAGCATTCTTAACGACAGATCCATCAAGGCTACGCACCTGCACCACATGAACTGCGGCTTCAGGAGCAGACATCGTAGCTAGACGCGTCGGGCCTTCGGACGAAGAACTTACAACATCGGAGGAGCTGCTTTCTGCATCAGAAGAAGAACTTGCCTCCGTGCCGGAACTCGACTCGGCGGAAGCGGACGAGGATGCCTCACTCGAAGACGATATTCCGCTCGATGAAGACTCGGCTTCCTTGCTCGAAGACGACTGTTCGGCAGAGCTGCTGGATTCTACGCTAGAACAAGAAACGGGATCCGCAGAAGAACTGCTGACCTTCTGCGACGAGGAACTTGTCGTGGCGCTCGAGCTGGAACTAGCCTCTTCGGACGAGCAGGATACAGGAGAGAAGCTCGAAGAGCTATTTTCGCTTGAAGAAGACGCCTCAGACGAAGAACTCGACAGCGGCTTGCGGGAATCGCCAAGCACGACCTTGATCACCTGAAGGCGGACGCTCTTTATCGTATCGGGAACAGACAACGCTTTAACAGCGGCATTCACTGCCTTCAGGGAATCATTGCTGGCCGCGGATCCAAACCTAATACCTATATGCGTTGCATCTTTATTGTACTGGTATTTTACGGAAGCAAACCACCACTCAAAAGCAAATTCAAAGGTCGTAGAGAACAACAGGTTCGAGGCCGTAAACGAATAGTCATCGGGAATCAACCCCGAGACATACGCCAAAATGTTATAAGTATTCGAGGAATCATGACCATTCATCTTCAAAGCGTGAATGTCGTAAATATACGTCGAGTAATCGTCTTCCGTAACATTTTGCCACTTCTGGCTTGTTGTCCACTTGGCATAACCCACAGTCGTCCCCTGCATCTCGCGGCAAGAAGCCTTGATGGACACGGGAATCTGCATGGTTTGACTCGTGGAATAATTCATGCTCAGCGTCTCGTAGGTTTCGTGCCGCGTAACGTTCGAGGAATCCTTCGCCATTGTATGCGGATTGCCGTACCAGTTAGTCTCTTCGATATAAGCAGGGACGAGTTCAATCTCGGAATGAAGCGAGTCGCATGCATTGCGAATGAATACAGAAGCCGTATCCTGAGCATAGGCAACCGAAGCCATTGCGAAAACCGCGAGAGCCATCAGGCTGTTCTTCAGAGTGGATAATTTCATAAAGCCTCCCTTTTCTCCTAAATATATATCGTTTTGGGGCGAATCGTTACCGGGCATACTACCCGCGGGCCGCCAAAATGCGCTTCCAGCCGTCTTCGGGAATCTGCGCGCCCATTACCTGCACCACCTCGTTGGAGACGACGCTCCCGAGGTTGCCGCTGCGTTCCATATCCCAGCCGTTCATGTAACCGTACAGGAATCCCGATGCCCACAGGTCACCGGCACCAGTCGTATCGATGGCCTTCGCGGGGCCTGCCTGCACGCGGGTCACCTTGCCGTCCTTCGCAATGAGGGCGCCACGCTTGCCAATCTTCACCACGGCAACCTTCGCCTTCTGTGCAAGAACATCAAGTGCAGCCTCTTCCTTCACGCCCGCATACGCATACGCCTCGTCCTCGTTCGCGATGATGATATCAATCATCTTTTCGGCAAAGAGTTCATCGAACAGCTTGCGACAGGCTTCCACCACGCCAAAGCTACTGAAGTCAAGCGCGGTTTCCACGCCCAGGCTACGCGCCAGCGTAAATGATTTCTTGAAGCAATCCGCATTGAACGCGCGGTAGCCTTCCGCATAGAGCAGGCCCACGCCGTCGTAGAGCGCCGGCACAAAGTCCTCACTCACAAGGAAGTCAGAAGCGCCGAGGTACGTCCACATGGAGCGCTGGGCATCGGGCGTTACCGCAGAGAACACGCAACCCGTAGCCGCATCGCTCATCCCGAGCTTCGATTCCACGCCGTTGCGTTCCAGGTGCTCGCAGAAAATCTTGCCAAGTTCGTCGTCACCGACCTTCGAGATGAAAGCAGCCTTTCCGCCCAGGCGCGAGAGCCCGACCATCGTATTGCAGGTGGAACCGCCCGGCACGCGCAGCGGGTTCTTGAGCGCCGCGAGGAACTTTTCCATCTGCGGCCAGTCCACCATGTTCATGCCGCCCTTCTGCACGCCCTGAGATTCAATCCATGCGTCATCCACGTTCGCGAGAATATCAACGAGGGCAGCGCCCATGCCTAAAACTTTCTTCATAATGCTTCCTCTAAAATTGTCCAAAACTACAGGCCGCCCCTGCGGCGACGCAACTTGTCGCTAGCCTGCAGTAAAAATCTGCGTTCAGAATCCGTCAGCGAATCTATGCCTTCGCTATTTACCTTTTTCAGGATTTCATCTACGCGCTTTTGTTCATCTACATAGAAAACTTCGCCTTCGAGAGGGGCCTTTGCATCTTCGGCATCCCTATCCGACTCGTCGCGAGATTCCCTCTCAGAACGGCCTCCCGGATACACCTTGAATTTCGGGCCTCGCATTTTTTCAAAAGCATGGCCGAAACCACCAAAACCCCGTTCAAACAAGTGCATGTAAAGGAATCCGCCCACGACGCCACCCAAGTGAGCAAGGTGAGCTACATGGTCTCCCGATCCCGCCATAAAAACATCGATTGCCACCATGAACCACATGGCATACTTTATGCGCATCGGGAAAAACATGAACAGCAACAGCATGCGATTCGGGAAGAACTTGTAGTAGGCAACAAAAATCCCCATCAGAGCTCCCGAAGCACCGATTATCGGGGCGTTCGTCATGCCGAACCAGTACATGACCATGCTGAACACGGCAGCAAAAATACCGCAAAAGAAATACATTCCCATGAAATGCTTAGAACCCATCATATCGGCAACGTCGCAACCGAACATCCAGAGCATAAGCATGTTAAAAAGGAAATGCCAGAAGTCGACATGCACGAACATGTACGTCACGAAACGCCATGCCTGCTCCGGGGCAAAAGGCCAAAAAGCGCCGAAGTACGAAATGTATTCGGCAAGGCTCCCATATCCAAGGCCCGGCAAGTTCAGATGCAGGCCAAGCAGCCTACCGACCACGAAAGCAAGCAAAAAGACAACCGCATTCGAAATCAGCAGCACTCTTATAACTTTAGGGAGAAAGGCAAAAGGACGCATAGTTTTTCCTACTTACTTCTTCAACAGAGGGATAATTTCTTCGGGGACGTGGCGAACGATTCCGCACTTCAGGAGCTCGCGCACCACGGTACTGGAAACCATCAGGTGCTCGGGAGCGCTCGACAAGAAAACCGTCTCGCATTCAGGATAAAGCATCTTGTTATTCCAGGCAACCGTCTGCTCGTATTCAATATCGCCTGCACCGCGAATGCCGCGCACCAGAAACCTAGCGCCAACGCGTTTCGCGAAATCGACAGTCAAGCCGTCAAAACAATCCACCTTCACGTTCGGAATGTCCTTGACCGCCGTCTTGACGATTTCGACCCTAGTCGATTCCGGCAACAAGTATTTCTTGGAAACATTTACCGCCAGGAGCACCCACAATTCATCAAAGAGCGCCGAGGCGCGCTTCACAACATCTAGGTGCCCCACAGTGAAAGGATCGAAGGACCCTGCGAATACGGCGATTTTTTTCATGCCGCAAATATAGAAATTATCCCCTGTAGACCACCAAGGAGGATTCGCCGTAGCGGCGGATTTGCACAGTTCCCGCTTCTTCGGCGGCCTTGGCCCATGCCGGCAAGTCCCGGCTCGGCGCTTCGAACACAGCCGTTCCCCCCGGATTCAGCCACTGCCAAAAAGGACGCAGGTCCGGATAGTCCATGCTCTTGAACGGCGGGTCCGCATAAATCAAATCGAATCCAGATTCAGAACAAAGTAATTCTTTTTCAAGAGTCAGCGCGTTCTTTTCTAACAAAGTAAGTTTCAATTCCAACGAGAGAGCCTTGTAGGCCTGATACACGAGCCTCGCCTGGGAATGAGCCATTTCAACGGCGACGACGCTAGAGGCTCCACGACTAATAGCTTCGATTCCCATGATTCCCGTTCCTGCAAAGAGGTCGAGCACCCGAAAACCTTCAACGTCCTGCAATATATTGAAGAGGGCTTCCCTCGTGCGGGAGCCCGTGGGCCTTGTTTTCGATGAATCGGGAGAGGGGACATTCCTCCCCCGCAACAGACCACCAGTAATGCGGATGGGCATATTACGGAGCCACGAACATCACAAGCGTGAATGCCGCAGCAAGGGATTTCTTCGCGAACTTAAGTTCTGCCTTGGTCACGCCAATGCGCACCGGAGACGCATCCAGGGCTGCCATCAGGGACTGAAGTTCCGGGAAGTCTGCAGAAGTCGTCACCTGGTAAGTGAAGCGTTTGTAGACACCGAATTCCTCGACCACAGGCTTGTCGAGCCCGGAAAGGTTCACCTTGTTCGAAGAAGCAAGGGACTTGAGCGCCTTGATTTCTTCGGACATCTCGGATATGGGCACGAACCTCGACACCGCCGCCTTGTTCACGTTGTTCACGTTGAACTGACCAAACGCGGTAATGTCGGTCGCGGGAGCGTTTTCCGGCAGAGGCGGAGTCCTGAAATCAGAGCTCACGGACTTGACCCTTTCCAAGAAGCTGCGCTGCGAAGTCGGCTTGACCGAAACACCGCGAACGTAGAAGTAGTTCGGGGACTGGAACACGCAGTCGGAGAAACCGACATCATCGGGAGTCGCCGTAGTAAGGAAAGTGAAGAACTGGTTGATGGCCGACCTCTGGTACGACACCTTTTCCATCGGGAGGAGCGAGGCGTAGTCATCACGCTTGTTGTTGAACAGCACCTTCGGATTGATTTCGCCCACCACCTGGCGAACCGTCAGTGATTCGCGTTTCTTGATGGCGGCATCGGCAGCGGCGGCCTGGGCCTGGAGCGAACCACCGGCGGAGGTCGTCTGCCCGGAAGCGAGCGTCAACGCGGTGCGGCTCGGGTCCTCGGCGCCTATCAGCGAAAGATACGGTCCAGGCAGAACCCCCTGCAACGGCTTGGGAACGCCAAATACGCTCAAGAAGCAGCTGAACGCCACAAACACGAATAGTGCGGCGAGCAGGCCAACCAAAGTTTTCTTCTTGGATGTCTTTACCTGGGCGGCAACGTCGGTCACGTGGACCGGAGTTACGGTTTCGTCCGCGACCGAAGCACGTTCGGCAGCTTCAATAAGGTTCAAACGAATCATACACCCTCCATCACGCTAAGCGCCGTACCGATGGCGCCCGCGCAGTTGAGCACGGCAGCAGAATCGACCTCGTCCACAGGAAGCCTGAGTTTCGAGAACGAATCCATCAAAATAAGCTGGCAATCGTCGGTGAGTTTAGCACGCAGTTTCTGCACGAAAAGCGGATCCATAGCCATTTCGCCACAAATATGCACCTGCTTCATTTCGGGCATGGTGTTCTGTTCGCGAGCTTCCTTCATCTGGTCGCAGATGGCATTGGCAAGGAGCTCGTAGGCCTGTTCCGTCGAAGTATTCACGAGAGACAGAGTCGAGACGCAGCGGAGCGCCTGCAGGTTGTCCTTGTTGAGCCAGAGCATGGTGACACCGGCATAATCCGCCTTGATGACGCATTCAAGGTCCTTGATTCCATCCCCCACGTCCATAAGGTTCATGAGCGAAAGCACATCCACTTCCATGGACTTCGGCACGAGGCTCTTGCTACGGAAGCCCTTGCGCAGGGCATCCACCCATTCACGGCGGACCGCAATCAGCAGAACGGTCTTTCCGAGGTTCTCGTCGCCGCTCAAGATCTTGTAGTCTACGATATAGGCGCCCTTGTCGGCATTGGTAATGAGGCCGAGATACCACTGGAGGTAGTCATCCAAGTTGGGAACCGCCTCCGCCGGCACAAACACCTGCCGGACAATGGACCGGAATGCCGGGACGGTCACCGAAATCGACTCGATGCCATCGAGTTCGTTTTCTTCCATCCACCCCTGCAGGACGGTCTCGAAGGTGAAGATGTCATCAATCGGACTCGTCTCCGTCTGGAGGACCGCAGTCTTGAGCACCCGCTTTTCGGCGGAGTCCAAGAGGGCGACTTTCAAGGAAACATCGCCAACCTCAATACCTAGGTACAGTTTCGTATCACTCATATACTCAACGACTTATGAAGATTTTAATACCCTAAAACTAATCAAAAATCACCCCCTGGAGTATACCTTCCAACTTTTTCTTCCCGATTCCGGGCACTTTTTCGAGACTTGCGGGGGTTTTGAAGGGGCCGTGGGCCTCCCGGAAGGCGACAATCCGCTGTGCAAGCTTGGGCCCCACCCCTTTCAGGGCACAAAGCTCCTCCTCCGTCGCTGCGTTGATTTTTAGGGGCAAATGCACCGTTTGCTTCTTCGGGCGCCCCTTACGGGCACCTTCCGACGGCTCCTTTTTTGTTACTTTATCCAAAGTCACCGACTCTTCGGACGGACGCGGCGCCCCATATTCCACCTTGGAATATGGGACAGGAGTTTCTTCAGGGCGGACCCGCTCCGAAATCTCCACAGTCTCGATAGACGGCGGCTCCCAGGGCAAGACCCTAACAGCAACCCCAACCACGAAAAATGCCATTGCTATATACAGAATTTTCTTTTCTGCAGCGTTCATCCGGTCCCCTCACCTTGTTGAAAGCGTATTTACATATGTCTTCTTATGAGAGCCTCCACCGCAGCCGCATCGGCGGGCACATCCACCGAAACGGACGGGAAAGGACTCTGCACGATGCGGATCGGGCGTTTCCCCAATATCCGCATCTGTTCCAGCGAGCGCTCCAGCTCGACCCCGCTTTGGGGAAGCCTGGAAAACTCATCCCGCGAAGCACGGGAATACGCATATATCCCCTGGTGCTGGAACCATCGGGGCGCCTCGGAAGGCTCCACGTGGCGGGTAAAATCTACAGCGAAACCGTTTTCGACCTTGACCTTGACGACAGTCGCGACCTCGGCATCCGAAGGCGACAGCGGACACGCAACAGTCACCCAGAAATCCGGATGGGCCGCCAATTCACAGGCCACATCTTCAAGTACGGAAGGCTCTACAAGGGGTTCGTCCCCCTGGAGATTCACGACCAGGTCAAGGTCCAAGGCGCTCGCGGCCTCGGCAACGCGGTCGGAACCGGTAGCGGCCTTCCCCGTCAAGACGAACTCGAACCCCGCCCCAGACACGACCTCGGCAATCTGTTCGGAATCCGTAGCGCAGACGATACGGTCAAAACATTCCGCAAGGGCAGCCCGTTTGAGCGTCCTCACGATCATTTCCGTTCCACAGAGCTTAAAAAGCGGTTTTCCAGGAAAACGGGAAGAACCCATGCGCGCCGGCACGATGCAATGGACTGGGGTCATGGAAGTCTAATTCGAGAGTCTAGCCGCCGATAACCTTCGGAATGGCGAAATGGTCGTTCTCCACCGCCGGAGCGTTCGCAAAAGCCTGATCCAGGGAGAATCCCTGCACAGGGACATCCTCGCGGAGAATCGTAGCGCCGTTTTCGACGGCAGTCATCGGTTCCACATTGGACAAGTCGAGCGCCTTGAGGGCTTCCATGTGGTCGAGCATTCCATCCAGATGCGCCTTCACAGAATCGATGTCGCCTTCCGCGACTTCGAGCCTCGAAAGCTTCGCCAATTTCAGAACTTCTTCACGTTCAAGCATAGGACCTCTTTATTTTCATTCCTAAAATAGCAATTTATTTTTCCGAGGAGAGCAACAATCGTTTGCAAAATACGCCCTAACCCATAATTTCGAGTGCGGCATACTTAAGAATGATGGTCCGAACCACGTTGTCGCTGTTGAAGCGGACATCCACACGAGCGCTATCTCCCGTGCCATAGCATTTGGTTATCGTGCCCACCCCGTACTTGGAATGACGCACGCGGACTCCCGGATGATACGGATTCTCGCTATACTCATCGTAGACAACGCGCGGACCGCTCGGAGCTGCCGGTTTTGCAACAGGAGTCACCTTGATTGGATTGCGGTAGACAATACGCTGGTCATTCTTACGGACAGAAGCAGGAACCGAGCCCGGACGACTGAACCCACCTCGGGATCCGGAACCGAAAGAGCCCGATGGCGAAGGACGCCCTCCCTTCAGGGCAAAATCGGGCGCCTTGTTGTAGCGTGGTGCGGCTGGCGAATAGCCAAATTCAGAGCCGAATGCCGGGCGCGTATCAACACACGGCGTAAACTCGACCACCGACGAATCAAGCTCCTTGAGGAACCTCGACGGCAAAAACGGCCTGACGGTTCCCTGGTAGAAGCGTCTTTCGGCGTGGTACAGATAAAGTTTCTTTTCGGCGCGGGTGCAGCCCACGTAGAACAGGCGGCGTTCCTCTTCCATCTGCTCGCGCATTTCCTTGTCCGTCGCAAACGATGAACCTCGCACCAGCGGGAAGATTTCTTCGTCACAACCGGCAATGTGAACCGTATTGAATTCAAGTCCCTTCGCCATGTGGATGGTCATGAGCGTCACGGCGCCCTTCGAATCATCCACCTTCTTGTCGGCATCCGTCAATAGCGAGATGTCCTGCAAGAACGCATCCAGGGTCGCATCGGGATGTTCCTCGTCAAATTCGCGGATGGCGTTCACCATTTCGTCGATGTTCGCAATGCGTTCGTCCGCCGTAAGCTCATCTTCCTTGCGTAAAAATTCCTTGTATCCCGTATCGGCGATGATGTGTTCCGCAAGAATCGGAAGCGGAGTCTCTCCCGCCGCAACAAGATTCTTCCAGCCCTGGACCAGATCCGTAAAGCCCTTGAGTTTCGGAGCAGAACGACCCGTTCCGTTCGCCTCGGAAACAAGCACCTGCCAGAATGTACCATCGCCATTACGGACTCGTTCCAGCACCGTTTCCACCGTGGTCTTACCAATGGCGCGTGGCGGCGTATTGATAACGCGCAAGTGGGCTGCATCGTCCTTCTCGTTTGCAAGGAGACGCAAGTAGGCCAGTATATCCTTGATTTCCTTTCTATCCCAGAAGCGCGTTCCCCCGAAAATAACCGAGGGAATACGCAAGTCATTCAAAGCCTTTTCTATCACGCGGGATTGAGCATTAGTGCGGTAGAAAATTGCCGTCTTCGAAAAGTTCGCCTCGCCCGCTACACTGATATTTTCCGCAATCTGCTGCGCTTCCGAACGGTCATCCACCAAATGCCGCACGCGGATAGGGTCGCCCGCTTCTTCTTTCGAGAACACGTTCTTCTCCATTTCGGCGGGTCGAATGTTATGTGCAATTACGGAACCCGCTCCCTTCACGATATTAGACGTGGAACGGTAGTTGCGTTCGAGTTTCACAATCGTCACCGGCGCAAAGTCGCGGTGGAAGTTGCGGATAATCTTGATATTCGCGCCACGCCAACCGTAAATGCTCTGGTCGTCATCGCCGACCACGGTCACGTTACGCTGGTCATTAATCAGCAACTTCAAGAGTTCATACTGCACATCGTTCGTATCCTGGTATTCGTCCACCACCACAAAATCAAAATGCGACTGGAGCTGTTCTGCCAGGTTCGAAACTCTCTGGAGCATGAGAACCGTATTGAACAGCAGGTCGTCGAAATCCATCGCATTCGATTCCAGGAGACGTTTCTGGTATTCGGCATAATAGCGGGCGTAGCGTTCCTCATCTGCGAATTCGGCCCGTGAGAGCGCCACATCCGGAGTTTGCAGTTCTGCACAGCCGCCCACATAGAGCACCGTATTCTTGTAGCGCGAAATCGCACCATGCACACGCTTGATTTCGGCGGCATCACATTCGTCCCCCAGGTCTTCCTTGAGAATCTGCTTCAGGATGCGCTTCTGGTCGTCGTCATCGTAGATAGAAAAATTTGCATCATACCACTTTCCACCAAAAGCCCTGAGCACCGCTTCCATGTTCAGGCAACGTTTCAGCAATCGAAGGCAAACCGAATGGAACGTCCCCATCCAAGGGAACCGCATATCGCAATCGAGCAGCTTCTGGATACGCCCGGTCATCTCGCGGGCAGCCTTGTTCGTGAACGTCACCGCAAGAACGCGACCCGGCTCAACATGGTGGCGTGACACAAGATGCGCAATCTTGTAGGTTATAGCGCGGGTCTTTCCCGAACCTGCACCAGCCAGAATAAGCATCGGGCCATCGATCTTCTTTGCGGCAGCCGCCTGCTCCGGATTCAGCTCCCTGTCCAAAACTTCTTCGTCAACAATGCGCGCCATCAAAATCTCCAGACAATTAAGGAAGCTCCGCAAAAAGCTCCGCTAAAAACACTAAAAACGCTCCGCTAATATAGTATTTAGCGAAGCAAAAAAAAGACCGGGGTCGAACAGAAAACTAGAATAGCATCATCGGAGGCCAATGGCCCGACTTGGGCCGCTCCTTGAATGTCGCGCCCGGCAAAAGTTCCCTTAGCTTGAGCGTCATGGAGGGCGTCACGTCCTGGTCCATGCGACCATAGAGGACCTGGATACCTTCACCACTTGCAATCGGACATTCAATCCGATGGGAAGCAAGGAACTTTAACCCCTCCGAGAGGCTTGCCGCGTCCATTTTCCGCGCAGCATCGGCCCATTCGTCGGGCCATTCGCTATACTCCTCGCCAAACTGTTCCTTGAAGGCATCGAGAACCACATCCGGGGTCTGGAAAATTTCGCGGGACTTGAACAGCAGGTTTTCCGAATTCCAGGGGCCATCGTCATCACAAAAGTCCGCGTAGGGCGAAAGGAAAATCCAGTTTTGTCCTTTCGGGCGCTTCGACGCACCCAGCATGAGCAGGAGGCAAGCCATTCCCCAGCCAACCACCGTGTCGGCCTTCGAGAGCCCGTCTATCTCATAGACGTCTTCGAGGGATTGAGACATTTTCTCGTAAGGCACAAAGGTATGGGAGGCAGATGCGCAGGCATCCGTCAAATCATCTTCCCAGAGGGACAGTTCCGAAGCCCAGTCCGGCAACCAAATCCATTTTTCCTTCATAACAATACTCCAAACACAAATTCAAAAAGCACACCTCTTTACATCTTCAAATCTAAATGTATATATGCAAATCAAAAAAAGGAAACATTTTTAAAGAAAAAAACAAACATTTTTTCGAGATACTATATTTTGGAATAGTAATCTCTGATTTTTTTTGTAAAAATAACAGAAAAAAATCTAAATAGGCGGTTTTTATGCGATATACCTCTATCCTGCTCTCAATTCCGTTCATCCTCGTGGCCTGCGCCGGAGGAGACGCCCCCGAAACCGAGCCCCAGGTACAATCGGTCGAGATTGTCGAACAGGCGGCCCCCGAGCAAGACGCAACAGCAGAGCTGCCGCAACCGACCATCCTCGTCACTCCCGCCCACAACGGAAACGGGATTCCCGAATTCCAGGTCGTGCAGAACAACCCCTTCGCCCGTGCCTTGATGGAATCCATCAACGAATACCTCACCAAGAAGAAATACGACGTAAAATCCCTTGAGGGCCAAGCCGATCTCGACAACCTAGTCCAGATGCAAAACGACATTGCAGAAACGGACGAAGACCTGTCGTATCTCGCCAGCCTCTCCCTCGGTGCCGATGTCTACATCAAGTTCGCCGGAAATGCAAAAATGAAATCCATCACCGTGGAACTGAACGCCTACGAATCCTCCACGGCAAGGCTTCTCGGCAGCGAAACCATTCAGGATCCCGACTGCGGCGCTTCCGACCAGACGACGATCAAGACCTGTCTCCATGACGCGGCTAAACGCGGCATGCCCCTGCTCGAAAAGAAGATTCTCGCCTACTGGCAGCAGGACATCAACCAGGGGACACAATACAAGATTGTCATGAACCTCAAAGGGGATTTCGACGAAGAACAGATCGAAGACCTCCATGACGACATCGCCTCCGGGCTCAAAAAGACCTTCAAGCGGGTGAACGTGAACGTGATGACGGCAAAGACCATCGACATGATCGTCTACGCCGATCCTGCAGAATTCCCCGACTCGCAGAGCGTCTATAGTTTTATCCGCAACATGCTCAAGGGAAAGGCGGACACCAAGAAAGTGAACGTCACCCGGAAATTCATCCTGATGGATGTCGAATAGGTGATTCCGCACGCCAAAATACTCTCTGCGTTTTTTCTCGTTTTTTATTCCGCTACGTTCGGGCTTCCCACCCGTCCCGAAAAGAGCCACGTTTACGACGAGAACCGCCTGGTTTCCGCCCAGCAGCTTGAATTTTTCGACCGTCTCTCGGATGAAGTTGCAAAAGAAACCGGCATCAGCATCGATGCGGTCCTTCTAGACGACACCGGAGAGAGGGATGTCGCTCAATACGCTTCAGATATTGCAGACAAATGGCAAGCAGATACAGGCGTCAAGGGCGAGGTCCTTATTTTTGTCGTCCAGAAGCAAAGACGAAAACTGGTCGTGACCAAGGGAACCGCAAGCGAAATTCTTGACAGAGTCTCCATCCGGAAGGCAGAACAGGATCTCCTTGTCCCCTCCTTTCGCATGGAACACTACGGCGACGGCATCCTTTCACTTGCCGGGTGGCTCACTTTCGCCATCAGCGACAGCACCGGAAAAAAGTTCGACATCGACATGCAGGAACAACCCTCCGAAGAAGGCTTAACCATACGCGGATGGATATTCATCGCGGCCGTTTTCGGCCTGCTTATCGCATTCGGGAGCAAGGGGCGTAGATTCGGATTCTTCGACAACATGAAAAAACTGCTCAGCGTCCGCGAGGTCGAGAATTCACAGTGGCCAAAAATTTTCGAGGACACGTTTGGAGACAACCTCATTTCGGCCTTCATCTCCGGCAAGTGCCTTACGGAAGGCTTCGACGCGCTCGCAAAGCCCTGGACGGTGAACTTTATCCTCAAGGACAACTCTTCCGAGGAAGTTGCCAAAATTCACGTCCATGACAAACGCGCCCGCAGGGACAACATTGAGTTCGGACACTTCTACAGCCCCGCTGAAATCGTTCGCACGCTCGATACCAATGCGCTTGAATACCTGCACATCGCAAACAGGAACGCCCCCCTCTGCGGAATCAAGCCTCTCGACGGATTTGAACCCCGCAAGGATGCGCTCAAGTCTGAATGCGAACACAAGCTCCGCAACATCCTTGAACAGTTGCAAAAAGGACCTGCAAAAAAGGTTTCCCAAAAGGAAACCTTCGAAGAAATTCTCTTCATCCTCTATGGGATGTTCTTTATACAAACAGGAACTTACCCCGAAACGCATCAGCAGGTTCTCGACCTGTTCCCTAGCCTAAGCGGAAAAGACCCAGCCGATGCAATCAAGACCATCCTGAAGGCAATCTAGCGACGATTGAACGGCTTGATGCCAGAACCATGGCCAACACTTCCTCCGCGGCGGTCGTCGTCATCGGACCTACGCGGAGGCGGATAAGAAGTTCCCGACTGAGACGGCACATCCCTTCCGAACGACGAGCGGTCATCCCGGCGTTCATCCCTGGAGCGGGGCCTGTCTTCTAGCCTGCGAGGTTCTTCTTCCTCCTGGCTCCTGTGCGGGTATACGCGAACATTGCCCGATGCGGGTTCCGCCTTTGTCCTAGAAGGAGGCGGAGGAGGCGGGTCCTTGCGCAACTGCTTCGGCTGCGAATGCCTAGGCGGCGGAGGCGGGTTGCGGTGGCCATCGCCAAGGTTCGGGCCAACATGGTGCGGCTTGCGCGGAGGAGGCGCGTAATGGCGATGGTGATGGTAATGACGCCTGGGCGCGTGCCAACGGGTATCGCGCACGTAGATGACGCGCGGCCCCCAATCGAACCAGCAAGAACCCCATCCCCAGTAGGTAAAACCACCTATCCAGATGCCCGGTGCATACGTGATGCGCGTGTAGCCATCATAATAGCGGTAGTATACGTAATGCGGATTATACACAGGCACGTAAACATACTCCGTACGGACCGGCAGAATCGTTATGTTGTCTCCTTTCGAGACCTTTACTCGGTCATCACTCTTCAAGTGTCCGTACTTCGCGGCCGAACGGCGCAAACGCTGGATAGCGGACATCACGTCGTCTTTTTGCATGAAGACCGCATCACCGAGCTGGTCGGTCCAGGCCGGATACTTCGCCATCATGGCAAGAACAGACGGGAAGGGAATCAGGGCCTGCACGCTAGCATCGTAGGGCAGTTTTGCCCATGCCATCGCGTTTGAAAGATCCTTCCCCGAGAGGTGACGATGCGATTGTGCCCACGAATTCGCAGGGGCAATCTGGTCTCCGTATGTGGATGCAGCAAGAACCTGCACCAGAAGCGGGTCCGGGTATAAAGCGATGTTTGCAACTAGCGTATCCAGCTCCGACGGCGTAAACTCCTGCGCCAGTCCCTGGGACGGCAGGAATAGCAGCGCCGATGCTAGGATCAGGATTCCTCGGATTGTTTTCGGCTGCTTTCGCAAAAAACGGAACATAAAGTACCTCCTCTGTTTTTCAAATTACAACTTTTTGATGTTCGAAACCATCGTGGCGTTGCAAAAAAACATGAAATTATCGTTTTTTAGCAAAAAATTAAGTTGTAAGCGAAAACAACACGTAAAACACATTTAACATTATATAAACATCTCCGACATTTATTTTTTAGTGGTATGGTTAAGGAGTCACCCATGTCCAGAAAAAAAATCACATCCGCACTGTTCTTCTGCATAGCGACAGCCGCTTTCGCGCAGACTTACGATCTACCCATCGTATTCATCGACACCAAGAACAAGTGTCTAGACCAGAACGTCACCGAAAAAATACCCGCCACGATGAGCGTGCTGGACGCGGCAACGAACAACGTAGCCGACAGCGCCAAGGGCACGCACTACAATATCGGCATCAAGGTCCGCGGGCAATCCTCGGCCAAGTTCCCCAAACCCGGCTACAGCGTAGAAATCCGCGACGACAAGGGCGAAGGCATGGACGTGAGCATGTTCGGGCTGCCCCCTGCCGACGACTGGGTTTTCCACGGCCCCTACGTGGACAAAAGCCTGATGCGCAACGCACTCGCCCACTGGCTGTTTAGGCAGGCTGGCCACTACAGCCCCCGTACCAAGCACTTTGACCTCTACATCAACGGCGTGTACCGCGGTGTGTACGTGCTCATCGAAAAAATCAAGCGCGGCAAATATCGCGTGAATGTAAGCAAGCTCAAAGAAACCGACATCAGCGGCGACGACGTGACCGGCGGCTACATCTGGGCATTCGACAAGACCGGCACCAATACCGGCGGCATGGGCAACGAAGACATCAACAAGGAAGGTTTCAAGACCGCCGACGGCCTGAACGTCATCATGCACTATCCCAAAAAGGAGAACCTCCAGCAACAGCAACAGGCCTACCTGAAAAAGTACCTGGAAGATCTCGAGAACCTGTTCAAGAACGGCAAGAACGGTAGCGGGTACGAAAACTACGTGGACATGACTTCGGCACTCGACTACGTGCTGCACGAAGAAGTGACCAACAACTCCGACTCCTACTGGTGCAGCTTCTTCTTGCACAAACCCAAGGATAGCAAGGGCGGCAAGGTGACGCTTGGCCCGGCTTGGGACTTTAACCTCGCCATGAGCAACGGAAGCCAGCCCGAAAACGGCGGCAACAACAACGGCGGCAACAACGGCTTCAACTGGAACATGTGGGGCGGTGGCGGCATGGGCGGTGGCGGAATGGGAAGTTCCGGCACCACCGGCTGGCAAATCGAGAGCAGCATGAAAACCGGCATGAGCGGGCTCAAGATTCCCAACTGGCTCACGGGCATGTGGAAAGACAGCCATTACCAGAGCGAACTGAAAAAACGCTGGGCGGAACTCCGCAGTGGCGTATGGCACACCAAGACCATGGACGTGTATCTCGACTCCATGAAGACGTACCTGACGAAGGCCGCCGACAGGAACTTCAAGCGCTGGCCGAACCTCGGGCAATCCAGTGGACAGGGCGACAGTGACCCGCAGCCGATGAAATACTGCAACCAGGGCGGTGGTCAGCAAGGCATGTGGGGCATGAACATGCCCATGGGCGGCTACAATGCCGATACCTGGGACGGCGAGTTCGAGCACCTCCGCAAGAAGATGAAGGAACGCATGGCCTGGATGGACCAGCAGCTCGGATTTACCGAACCTGCGCAGCCCATCGTCACCGAGCCCGTAATCCACGTTCCCGACTGGGCGAAGGATACCGTATCCAAAGTCGAGCCCCCGCCCGTTGCCCTGGACGATTTCAGCAGGCTCTCGCCGACAAACTTCTTCAACGTGAACGGCGACAAGATCGAAATCATGACAGACCTGGGCGGAACCTTCGCGCTAGTCGACCTGAACGGCGTCACGCTGTTCAAGACCAGAATCAAGAAGGGTGTCACGACCCTCAAGGTTCCGGAAAGCGCTCAGGACAAGCACTGGATTGCAACGCTCAACGGGAAGATGCTAAGCCGCTAAAGTTTTTACCGCGGCGCACGCCCCAGAAATTGTCGTGAACTTGGTGAAGTGTATTTTTACCGTTCACGACGATTTTTATTTCTAGGCGCGAGATGTAGACGCCAGTCCCGACCAGGCGGCCGCTATTGGAACGCATGTTCCATGCAAGGAAGATATTTCCCTTGTTCTTGAGGCAGCCTTCTTCGCCGTACACTCCCTTGTCGGAGCACCTTATCGTATTGGACGTTCCGCCCACGTACTCGCCGAACTGACTGTAATAGAACGTGCGGTAGTGCAGTTCCACGGCATCGTCAGATACAATCGTCCTTTCGCCGCTACGGTATTCCTCGAGATTGAATTCGGTCACCTCGCCCGCCTTTACGGCATCGACAAGTTCACGCGCAACGCCTGCTTCTGCAAGTTCCGCATCCAGCCTGCCGCTACGGATGGCATCGAAGAGGTCGGCCTGCGTCACGGTCTGGACATTCCCTATGGTGATTACCGTATCGCGGCTCGCCTCGATATTCGCCTCCGCCATTTTCGCGAAGAGCTCCAGGTCGCCCTCGCCGACAACGGACCTGTAGTTGTCCTCGGTAATGGAACCGTCCAAAATCCCGTTGATGGCCTGCTCGCTAAAACCGTACGAGGTATCCACCAGGTTCACGCGAATGTCGTTGAACAACTGCGTCAAGGCTTCCTGCTCGCTGATGCCGACTATCGTCGTGTCGTAATCAGTTTCGCTCCCGACACGCGACTTCACGAAGGCGTCGAACTTCTCGACGGCATCCTTCGTCTGTTCAACCATAATCTTCGCGATATCGAAATCGACAAGCGAGCCCTGCACGCCGAGCGAATCCGCTATCTGCTGGGCGCTCTGGCTTATATCCGTAATAAGCTTCACCTGCGTAACCGTGTCGTTCCTGACAATGCCATAAGGGTCTTCTCCCAGCGAGACTACGCCCGGGTTCTCTACACCGAGTTCCTGGTCGCCCGTAATGACCACCCACGGATTGTCCCCGTGCGGTACGTTCCCGGCAAGGTCCTGCGCACCGCCCTTGGGTGCAAACCTCACCAGGTCACCATCCGTCGGCAGTACAGCCCCGTTCCCGCCCGAGGTATAGATGAGCGTCATGCGCGCTCCCGTTCCGCCCTGCTGCAGAGGCCTTTCGGGCTTCTCGTTTATCCCCGAGCGCATGCAGGTGTATTCAAAAATCTCAGTAAACAGGTGCCGGGACTCTTCAGAAATCGCCTCGCTGAAGGTAATGTCTATAAGCCTGCTCCCGTCCTTGCTTATCTTTTTCGAGGCCGAAAGCACGATGGGCCCGACTCCGTCGGCAACCTGCTCGTTCTCGATAAAGAAGTTGCTGACCTCGCCCTCATTTTCGTAGGTAAACCAGTTGTTCAGGCTTCCAGAATAGATTCCCGACGCATCTCCGGTAAACTGCCTACTACCAAAACCGCAAACCTTCCCGGTACATTCCGCGCCAAGGTCTTCGGCAGTAAGCACGATATCGGTCTCGTTCACAATCTTGAAGTTCGATGTCGCCACGAACGTTTCACCGAAGGTCAGCTGGATAGAATCCAGACGGCTCTTGCCATTGACTGCGCGCTCAAAGTGAACGTACAGGCTGTCGGCACGCCCGTCCCCGTTCCGGTCCATCGCAATAGCCTTCTCCACGCGCAGTGCGGGAGGTTCGGCAAACTTCAGGTCGGTCCATACCGAAACGCCCGCCGCGGCGCCTTTCGCCGTGAGCACGGCACCGGACACGGGAGCATTCGCATGCACGTAGAATGTCGCACGCCCATCCTCGTCCAGGTTCACCGCACTGATTTTCTTTCCGCCCGGCGCATCCAGGATATCTATCGCCGCATTCGAGAACGAGAGGTTTATCTTGCGGTTGTAATTGTTGACGACGGCCCATTCCTCGAAGAACGTGATATTCACCTGGTAAGTCGCATACGCCCAGGGGCCGATCTGCGCCGTATCGCCAGAGACCTGCGTACCGAGGACAGTCCAGTCTTCCTTCGCGAACGCGACGCTCGGCACGGAATAGGACGGCACGGTAATTTCCACCTTCGTCACCTGGCTCGGGTCAGCCTTCAGGGTAATTTCCAGGAAGTAGTGCCCGGGAGCAAGCGCGTAGTTCGAAACAATCGCTGCAGAATCTATCGAGAACGTGGAATCGCTCGTAATCTTGATTCCCTCGTAATGGGTACCGACCCCGAGTATCTCGGGCCCCGCGAGGTTACCGCCGGTAAGCTTGAAGGTCGACGCGCCACCGGTCGTATCGCGCTCGGCAGAATTCGCGTCGAAATTGCAGGAAAGTTTGCTCTTCTTGTTGATCTGCCATACCTCGTAACTCATTCCGGAGCCGCGCCTGTCCGAAGTCAGGAACAGCGACGCCTCGACCTGCAGGTCAATAGAAGTGCGCATGCGGAAATTAGACGAACCGGTATGGCGCTCCACGTAAAAGATATGGAAGTCGTACGTCTTTCCCGGAACAAGCATGTCGCCGGTATTCTGCCCGATGGTATCGAGATCTACAGCACCCGCCACCTGGCCATGCTGCCCGCCGATATCCACCGCAAGGCGATTGTCGATAAACACCCAAACATCGTCGTCGCCGTAAAAGTCGAAGTACTGGCCCGGGACATACTCGAACGTCGCCTGGATCTTTGCAGCATACCCGAAGTTGTGCTTCCCTATTTTCGTTCCCTTCAGCTGGTCGTAGTAAGGGTTCGGAACCGTCTTCGCATCGTCGAGAAACTCGAAATCGTCCAGCAGGAACATTCCGTCCGAATTGGCCTCGTTGCCTTTCGATATCTGGTCCTTCGAAACTTCCGCAAGCCAGAAACCCTCGTCGTCCATAGATACATACAGGTCGCGGCAGGTCATGTTCGTGTATTCGTTGCCCGCACTGTCCTTGGCGACAACCTCGGGCAGGAACCAGCTGTCGAGATGCTCCGTAATCTTGCACTTTTCCGGGAAGGGGTCCGCTCGCACGGGGACCCCGTTCGCACCGAGCCTGTATTCGACCATACCCGTAACAGCCTTGTCCTTGCCGGAGCACCCGCCCGAACCGAAGTCCGCGCTGACGCCGTTTGCGGGGTCACCGTTTTTTCCGCTTCCGTCGCCATCGCCATCGGTACCGTGCAGCCAGTCGTAGACGGTCACGGGAATCTTCTTGAGCGGGCAGTCGCCAAGCACGCCGGGGTAACCGGAAAACAGCGCGGGAACATCGGCCTTGTACCCCTGCACCCAGACCGTATCGGAGAGGGCGGCAACGGAATCCAGCAATATCTCGCTTGATTCCGTAGGTTCCTCGGCGACCATGCCCTCGGCACCCACGTAGTTGAGGCCGACAGTCTGCTTGAAGTAGACCCCGAAGCCCTCGGCGGGCGCATCCACTGTAGCCTTGAACCAGCCGCAGTAATTGTCGAGAGGCGTCATCGTGGCTACGGAATCGCCCCCCACGAACAGCACCGCGTTTGTGTTCGACCACGGCGTAAAGAAAACGACCGTCTTTTCGGCATGAGCCGTTCCGAGCGCCAAGACGGCAGCCACGGCCAGCATCCTGGCCCCTTCAACCCAATTCACCATAACATCCATCCCTGAGATCATCTACAATGTTCTCAATTTTTAGAAACAAATATAATACCTTTACAATAAAATATATTGTTTTTAAATAAAATTTTACCATTATTTAATAAAGAATGTTCTCACTTTTTACAAAATGTTCTCATTTTCCTTCAGAAACGACCAAATAAAAAAAGGCGGCGCAAGGCCACCTTATTCTCCACATCTTGCTAAAAGCAAAAGGGACGTCCGATGGACGCCCCTTATTTGTTACTTCTGATTCGACCAGATGACGTAATCCTTGAGGGATTCTATCTGCTTTTTATCCAGGTAGTAAGCCAGCGAGGGCCTATCCGGGAGAATGATTTCGTACATGATGAAGGAATTGATCTTCCCTGCCGAAAGAGCCTTGTCCAGACGTGCAAGCGTCTTTGAATTCGCCTTCCGTTCATCAATCTTCGGCAACAGGCCGGCAAGGCATTCCTTGATCATCGCCTCGCCCATGTCCTTGTTAGCCTCGGCACGCTTCTTGTACTCGGGTTCGAACTTCCACGCGGCCTCGATAAACGCGTAATACATCCAGAGGGTATCGGCCTCCACCACCACGGAACCATCGGGTGTCTGGAGGACACGTGCCTGCGGGTTGAACGCCCAGTGGCTTGAATCGAGCCCGTTGGCCGCATAGATTTTCTGACGCAGGGATTCGAGCCGCGGGTTGTTGCGGTTCAACACCTTCGCGATAGAAATCTCCTCGAGGGCCTTTTTCTGGTCGCCCTTGTTACGGTAAACGTCGGCAAGTAGCCAATGCGCAAGGTAATCGATGTAGTTCGCCTCAATCGCCTTCTTGTACCAGGACTCAGCCATGTCCCAGTTCTGCTCTATACCGAAGGTCTGCGCGATGTAGGCCATCACGATGGTCGCATTCGGGTCAAGCAGCAGCACGCGCTTGTAAGCATCGCGGGCTTTCGCGTATTCCTTCTTGGAAAAGAGATCCTCCGCCTTGTCTAAAGCCTTCTTCACGTCACCCTTGAACTCGAAGGCGGTCACCTTGTAACCTCCATCCACAAACCTGCGGTAGGCGGGCATGTTCAGCAAGTTGCTGCGATCCGGTTCCGGGAAAGGTTTCTTGAGTTCCTTCACGGAATAGGCAATCTTGGAGGAGTTCAGCGTCTCCATCGCGCGCTTCAGGGGGTTGTCGTCTTCCGCAAAGGCGACTGCGGCAGACATGCAGAAAATGAGAAGTGTCTTGAATTTCATACTGTAAGTATATATAAAAAATGATAAAGGTGACACAAAAGCCACCCTTTAATTTATTAAAAACATTGTAATCAATCAAACTGTAATTCGCCTAGAAACGAGCAAGACAAGGAACGCGAATCGAAGCTGTATTGACATACAGCGAGAGTTCGCGTGACACAGTATTGCGAAGTTTATCGGCGAATTACTTCACTTGCTTCGCAAAGGAATCCTTAAGATCCACCGTGCGGTTGAACACCAGGTGGCCCGGCTTGGAATCTTCGCTATCGAGGCAGAAATAGCCCTGACGCATGAACTGGAAGCGGTCTTCCAGCTTGGCGTCGACGAGGCTCGGTTCCACCTTGGCCTGCTTGATGACCATGGAATCCGGATTCAGGTAGTCGTGCCAGTCTTCGCCTTCGGGAACCTGCGCCGGGTCTTCCAGCGTAAACAGGTTATTGATGAGGCGCACTTCGGCATCCACGGCGTGTGCCGCAGAAACCCAATGGATGGTGCCCTTGACCTTGCGGCCATCTGGAGTCTCGCCGCCCTGGCTCTGCGGGTCGTATTCGCAGTGAATCACCGTCACCCTGCCGTTCGCATCCTTCTCGACGCTCTTGCAGGTCACGAAGTAAGCGCCCTTCAGGCGGACTTCGCCATCCGGCTTGAGGCGGAAGTACTTCTTCGGCGGTTCTTCCATGAAGTCGTCGGCCTCGATGTAGAGTTCCTTACCGAAGGGGACTTCGCGGGTACCGGCAGCGGGGTCGTTGGGGTTGTTTTCCACCTTGATCATTTCCACCTTGCCGTCTTCCCAGTTGTCAATCACGAGCTTCACCGGGTCGATGACCGCCATCACGCGGTTCGCCGTCTTGTTCAGTTCTTCGCGGATGCAGAAGTAGAGCAGGTTCACGTCGACCATGGAATCGGCCTTCGACACGCCGATACGGTCGCAGAACTCGCGGATGGAACTCGGGGTAAAGCCACGGCGGCGGTAACCGCAGACCGTCGGCATACGCGGGTCGTTCCAGCCCATCACGGCCTTCGTCTCCACCAGTTCCAAAAGCTTGCGCTTACTCATCATGGTGTAGGTCAGGTTCAGGCGGGCAAATTCAATCTGCTGCGGGCGGTTATCCAGGCCAAGCTCAATCAGGAACCAGTCGTACAGCGGGCGGTGCGCCTCGAATTCCAGCGTACAGATGGAGTGCGTGATGCCCTCGATCCAGTCGCTGAGCGGGTGGGCAAAGTCGTACATCGGGTAGATGCACCACTTGTCGCCAGTGCGGTGGTGCGTGCAATGCTTGATGCGGTAGATGACCGGGTCACGCATGTTCATGTTCGGGCTGGAGAGGTCCACCTTCGCACGGAGGCACTTTTCGCCGTCGGCATACTTGCCGTCGCGCATTTCGCGGAAGAGCTTCATGTTTTCTTCGACGCTGCGGTCGCGGTAGGGGCTCGGACGGCTCGGCTTACCGGCATCGTTGCCACGGTATTCCTGCATTTCGTCGCGGGTTAGGTCTTCCACATAAGCCTTGCCCATCTCAATGAGCTTTTCGGCAAAAGCGTAAATCTGGTCGTAGTAGTCGCTTGCGAAGTATTCGCCACCCTTCCATTCAAAGCCGAGCCACTTCACGTCTTCGCGGATGGAGTCCACGTATTCCACGTCTTCTTTAGTGGGGTTCGTGTCGTCGAAGCGGAGGTTCGTGACGCCGCCGAAGTCCTTGTACTTGTTTGCCGTACCGAAGTTCAGGCAGATGGACTTGGCGTGCCCGATGTGGATGTAGCCGTTCGGTTCAGGGGGGAAACGGGTGTGCACCTTGGTGCGCTTGCCCGTCTTGAGGTCGTTGACGATGATGTCCTGTACAAAATTCGAAGATTCGGGAATATCCATTGTGGTATCCTTTAAAAAATTACGGGGAAAATTTAGTAAAAAAACGCAATACAAAAAGGCACTCCCGCGGTCGGGAATGCCTTGAACAAACTGCTTTTTGAGAAACGGCTTATTTCGGCATCTGGGCGCCAGTGCCTTCCACGGCACCGAACAGTTCGAGCGCCTTGGCGAACGGATAGCGGTTCATGAACATCGTGGCGGAAGATTCCATCTTGCCGACCATGTTCATGCCCATCGCGGCACGGAAGGTGTTCGCCGGAGAATTCGGATCGTAATCGGTCTTTTCCTTGTAGCTTGCGTTGAGGAAGCCGTTCAGGTAGGCTTCGTCAAGCTTGCCCTTGAACACGGACGGATCCTTGAGCGTCACGTTGCCTTCGACCTCGGCGAGCTGTTCCACATCCTCGAAGTCCTTGGCCCAGATACGCATGAACTGTCCGCCGCCCGGAATCATGAGGTCGGCCTGCTTGTTCAGGAAGAAGATGTTGTTGGTCGCGGTCGTCACACGGGCAGCTTCCTTCTTCTTGTCGCTATCGACATGGCCACGGTCAAGGGCGGCCATGATGGTGCAACCGATAATGTTGTGGTCGATGTAGGCGTTGAGACCCGGCATGTAGCGGTATCCGTAGCCCATGTCGCCCTGGTCCTTGAGACGAGACCATGCAAAGAGCAGGGTGTTGTGATGGAACTTGACAACGGCATTTTCCTTGGCGCTGGAGCCACGGAGTTCGAGGCCAGCCATACGGAGCGCAACGAATATGTTGTTCGAAATTTCAGCCGTTCCCTTGAACATGCCACGGATAGCGTAGTTGGGAGCGTTCACGAAGGCGCAGTTCTTGATGACTAGGTCGACGGTCGGGTTGTCGAGGTAGATTTCGGAAGTCTCGGTCGTGAGGACGCGGCCGGTCAGGTCCGGACCACCGACACCGGCAGCCCCGATCGGCTGCATCATGCCGCTTTCCACGCCTTCAGGCTTGCCTGCACGGTTCGGATCCTTGTCACCGTTATAGGCGATGGAATTACCGCGGTTGAACAGGAGACCGTCAATGACGACCTTGCCTCCGTCCAGCTTGATCTGCATGGTGCCATTGCCCTTTGCCGTTCCGTTGGACTCAGCAGTGGGTTCGATCAGGGTCTTGTACTTGAGCACGTCGCGGGTCTTGAAATCGGTGGAATAACCGCCAACGATGGTCACCGGCTTGGTTACAAGGATATTGCCGCAGTCGAGCGTACCGAAGTAGTTTCCCTCGGCAACGAGAATAGTAGAACCCGCCGGAGCGGCATCGAGCGCCTTCTGGAGGTTCTTCATCGGCTTGTCGGCAGAAAGGCCGTCCTTGCGGTTGGAACCGGTTTCCTTGCTTACGTAATAGGTATCGGCATAGGCGGACGTGCACAGGGCCGCAGCCAGAGCCATGACGAGAATTTTCATGTTTTTCATATTACTCCTTTAAAGTTTTGCGAAAATATAATACAAAAAACTTACCGACGGCGCTGTTCTTCGCGAATTTTTTCCATGCGGGCCTTGTACTTTGTGTTTACCGCGTTGAGCCTCTCATCAGTAAAAGCCTTCTTGAAAGACGAATCCATCATCCCGTAGATGGATTCACGCACGCCCTGGATAAAGAATCTCGCCTCGAAATCCTCTCCGAAAATTTTTCTCATTCCATCAAAGAGAATATCGATTGTCACGCCCTGCGTGTAGGAATACTTGACTATCATGGACGCCGTGTCCGCAAGGACAACCTTCTGGCCCGTAATCGGCCCCGCAAGGGCAATCTCCGGAGCCTTGTCTCCCGCCGCCCTACGTTCCGCGGCCACCTTCTCGTAATGCTCGTTGATATCCTTCCGCTCTTCCTCCGAAAGCTGGAGTTTCCAACTTGAATCCTTCAGAGCCCTCTCGTTGTCGGCGATTCCCTGAATCATAGCATCGAGTTCAAGCATTGCGCCAACCCGCTGGGGCGTATTCATGTACGACGGCAACCCGTAGACCGAGCCCAGGATGTAAGCAAAAACTTGCATGTCGGTTGTCGTATCCACTGCGGAATTCTGCGGCTGGGCCGTATTTTCCCGGACTGAAGCCTGAGCCTCGACCGCCTGCTTATCGGCCTTCTGCGGCTCATCCGATTCACAAGCAAGCAGCGCAAAGGCACAAACACACAAGGCAACAAAATTTTTCATAGCGAAACCTCTTTTGCCCTAAATATTATATATCTTTTGTAAGGATTATTTATAGTTCAGCCCCAGGTGGGCGGACAAAAGAGGTAAAATTGAACCGTATCGACGGAAAAACAGAGACGCTCTGTATCTTCGGGCATCCGGTGGCGCACAGCAAGTCGCCCGCGATGCACAACGCCCTTTTCGAGGCGCTAGGAATCAACGCACGCTACCTCCCCCATGCACCAGAACCGGAAAAATTCGCGGACGCCATCCGCGGGTTCAGGGCAATGAATTTCCGGGGGGCAAACGTCACCATCCCGTACAAGACCGAATTCGTAGGTTGCGACGGAACCCCCAGGCTCGTAGACGAGCTTAGCAACATCAGCAAGTTTACCGGCAGCGTGAACACGCTATACTGGAAGGACGGAATTGTCGGGGGCACCCTCCGCGGAACGACAACCGACCCGTACGGCTGCATCCGCAACCTCGAAGAGAACGGCGTGAACGTCAGCAACAAGCGCGTGGCGCTCCTCGGGAACGGCGGCGCCGCAAAGGCAATCGCGTTTACGCTCGTGGAACAGGGCAACGCGCTCACCATCGTGTGCCGCACGGCAGAAAAGGGCCAGGCGCTCGCCGACAGCCTTAATGCGGTATTTGTCGAGGTCGGGGTAAAGGTTTCGACCTTCGCCGACTTCGAAAGCATCTCCGCCGATTTCGACATCATCATCAACGCGACATCCGTGGGCATGACCCCGAACGAAGGCGAAAGCCCGCTCCCCGCGGAATGCCTCCACAAGGGGCAGGTCGTGTGCGACATCGTGTACGCGCCGCCGCGCACCAGGCTATTGCAGATGGCAGAGGCGAAGGGCTGCAAGGTCGTCACGGGCGAAGGCATGCTCGTACACCAGGGGTTGGAAAGTTTCCGCAAGTGGTTCCCGAAGGAGACGGAGGGCCGCACCAACGAAGAACTGACTGCGATTATGCGCAAAGGGATGCAGGGCTAACATGAAAGAGCATATTTTCCTCACCGGATTCATGGCCAGCGGCAAGAGCCGCACGGGCCGCACCCTTTCCGAACGCCTGGGCCGCCCGCTCGTCGATACCGACGCAGTTATCGTCGAGCGCGCAGGCAAGAGCATCAGCGAGATCTTTGAACAGGATGGCGAAGCGAAGTTCCGCGAGATGGAACGCGACGTGATTGCAGAAATCGCGGCCAACGAGACACCCCAGGTGGTATCGCTCGGCGGCGGCGCCATCAACAATCCCGAAAACGTGAAGGTCATCCGCGAATCGGGAACGCTCATCCGCCTGTGGGCCAAGCCCGAAATACTGAGTGAACGCATCGGCCGCAAGAACACGCGCCCGCTGCTCGCAAACCTCAGCGACGAGGAACGCCTCGCGAAAATCAAGGTGATGCTCAAGGAGCGCGAAAAGAACTACGCGCAGGCGGATTTCAGCGTGGAAAGCACGAACGACGTGAACGATTCCCACATCATCGAGCGAATCCTGCGCATGTTGCAGTTTTGGAAGAGCCACGCGCTCGATGTTTACCCGAGCAGCGGGGGCCGCTACCCCATCTTTATCGGGAAGGATATCGTCCCCGAGACGGCATGCCTGCTCGAAGGCCTGCAGCTCTCCCCCTCACACGAATTTCTGGTATGCACCGACACGACCATCGCGAAGGCGCAGGGCAACATGCTGAACATGCTCCGCGGCCAAGCCGGCAGGTGTCCCGTATTCAAGTTCCAGGCGGGCGAACGCAACAAGACGCTCCACAACCTGAACCAGCTTTTCACGTTCATGCTGCACCGCGGCTACACCCGCAAGAGTTGCCTTCTGCAGTTCAGCGGCGGTGTCGTTGGCGACATGGCCGGCTTCGGAGCCGCCACCTACCAGCGCGGCATCCCGTTCATCCAGTTCCCCACGACCCTCCTCAGCATGGTCGACAGTTCCGTGGGCGGCAAGGTGGCGGTGAACCACCCCGAAGGCAAGAACATGATAGGCGCGTTCTACCAGCCCCGCGCGGTGGTTTGCGACATCTCGGTACTTTCGACCCTCAACGACACCGAATACCTCGCGGGCCTTGCCGAAATCGTCAAATACGGCGTCATCTACGACGAGGAATTCTTCCGCTACCTGGAAGGCAACGTAAATGCCATCAAGAACCGTGACTTCGATGCGCTCAAGCACATGATTTTCCGCAGCTGCCAGATCAAGGCAGAGGTCGTGGGCATCGACGAGAAGGAATCGGGCCTGCGCGCCATTCTCAACTACGGGCACACCTTCGGGCATGCCATCGAAAAACTTACCGGCTACAACATGTTCAGCCACGGCATCGCGGTTTCGCTCGGGATGCGCGTTGCCGCAAGGGCCGCCGTAATGCTCGGTATGATGGATGCCGCGGCAGAGGCCCGCCAGAACGCGCTCCTCGATGCGCTCGGATTCCCGAAAACCTTTGGCGTGGATACGGAAAAGGCCTGGGATGCGATGGCGGTCGACAAGAAGGCCGAAAAGGGCACGCGCGTCTACATTCTGCCCACCAGAATCGGTGCGGTCGAAAAAGTGACGAACATCGAAAAAGAAATTGTAACGAAAGCATGGGATGCAATTAGGTGAGGAATAGCATATGAGCATATTAGTTACAGGCGGAACGGGAGGACTCGGATTCCATATCCTCTCGGCACTAAGTGGCACGAGCCGCGGACTTTACAGTTTCAGCGATGAACAGCCGCAGCCCTGGCAGAAGGTGGACGGCGTGGAGTACCTCACTGGCGACATGCTGAACTTCAAGGACGTGCTGGAGATGATGCAGAAGGTCGAGCCTACGCACATCTACCACCTCGCAAGCCAATCCTCCGTGGGCCTCAGCTACAAGAAGCCCTACGAGACCCTGAACATAAACCTGCTCGGCACGCAGACGCTCCTGGAAGCCGCAAGGCAGGTGGTTCCGAAGGCGAAAATCATGCTGCTCAGTTCAAGCGAAATTTACGGCCGCACGGAACAGCACCTCACCTACCTCCACAAGGAAACCGACCTGCCGAACCCGCTCACTCCCTACGCGACATCGAAGGCGTGCATGGAAATTCTCGGCAACCAGTTCCGCAACGCAAACGACATGCACATCGTCGCCGTGCGCCCCTTCCATTTCACGGGTCCGCACCACAGCAGGCGTTTCGCAATCCCCTCCATTACCTACCAGCTGGTAAAGATAAAGTATTACCATGCCGAACCCGTTGTCTATTCGGGCAGTCTTGATATCAGCCGCGACGTGGTGGACGTTCGCGACGTTGCCCGCGGGATGATACAGATTCTCAACACGGCCCCCTCCGGCCAAGTCTACAACATCTGCAGCGGAAAGTCCTATACCTTCCGCGAACTTGTCGACATGCTCGTCGAGATTGCTGACGTGAGCGTGGACTTCCGTTTCGACCCCGCCTACGAACGCACGAACGACATTCCGCTTCTTGTGGGAGACCCCACCAAGGTGAACGAAATCGGCTGGAAACCCATGATAAGCATCGAGGACAGCCTCACCGACCTCTTCAACGAGATGGTCGTACGCAGGCGCACAGAACTCAAGCTCGGCATGGGCAAGGACCTGCCTCTGTAACCGAAGACGACCCCTCCCCAAAAGCTCGTTCACTATGCGTCTCACGCATACTGAGCATGAAAATTAAGCATTTTGTGCATGTTCCGAAAAAATTTATATTATATGCGAAACATTTCGGAGTGGCAAAGTGAAACTCAAGTTTTTAACGCTATTTTCAATCCTTGCGCTCGCTGCGAGCGTGTTTGCGGAGAGTGCCATGAGCAACATTACGGTAAACCTGCGCTATACGGGTAAGAACGGGGCGGCAAAGAAGTTCGCCGAAGAGATGGTCTCTAGCGGGACGGTGGCGAAAATCCGTGCCGAGAAGGGCAACATCCGCTACGAATATTTCCAGTCGCTGGACGATCCCGAGACTATCTTGCTGATTGACGCGTGGGAAAGCCAGGCAGCCATCGACGTGCACCACGCTTCGCCCATGATGAAGACGATTGCGAAACTCCGCGACAAGTACGACTTGAAAATGACGGTCGAGCGCTACACGCCCGACAACACCATGCCCAAGACCGACGAAAAGTTCATCAGGAAGTAAGTCGCGACAATGCAGCGCCCGCGTGCTGTTTGGCGATAAGGATTTTGGCGGGAAATAATTTGACGGGCTGCGCCACCTGTACATCGGCGACCCCTTCAGTTGCGGCCCCGATTCTTTTAGAATCGACGGTTCCCAGCAAGCAGTACCACTTTTTGGTCTCTGTGCATGTATGTTTAATCTGCAGAATTTGTCGCTCCGTCAGAAAGTTGCGAATATGCCCTTTTTAAACGACGTGATAATTTTTAAAGTTGCGTCGTGAAGTTCCTGAAAGTTCTAGAAGCGTTTGTTATTCTTGTCATATCTTTTTGCGTTACCACGTATGCACAAGATTTGGACGAGGAATTTACGCATCTTCCGGACAGCCTTCGGGAAAAGATTCTAGATAAGGACGCTGTCTTCAGCGTGCAGGAAGCGCGGGATCTGGTCAATTTCCGCAGGAGCATGGGTGACACCCTGGTTCCCAAAGAAAGTTCTCCCGACACGACCATTATTCCCAAAGACAGCCTGTTTGGCACCCACGTGAATCCGCTTATCGTCGGGACCGAAGTGCTCGGGCTCAACGCCTTTGTGTGGGCATGGGATTACTGGGTCCTGGACAAGAGTTACGCACATACGGGCCCCAGCTATTGGAAGCGGAACTTCCGCGAAGGCTGGGAATGGGACCATAACCATTGGGCCATCAACTTTTACGGACATCCGTATCAAGGCTCCATGTATTACGCCACGGCCCGTGCCGGCGGCTACGGCTTTTACGGAAGCATGGTGTTTGCTGCCCTCGGGAGTTCTACCTGGGAAATGTTCTGCGAAACAGAATACCCGGCGCCGAACGACCTGATTTCTACGACGGTCGCGGGCTCCATGTTCGGCGAAGTCCTCTACAGGCTTTCCCGCGCATCGTACAACGGTTCCAAGGTGCCCTGGTACAGGCACCTGCTCGCTTTCGCCCTGGAACCTGCCGGATATGCCCAGCGCAGGGTGTTCGGCAACAGGGATTTTTACACGGGCTGGACGCCAATCGAGTTGACGGTTGCCACGGGTATTGGCTCCAGGTTCGGTTCTGACTATCGGTTCGGTGGCGAAGACGCCGACGAGCTGGATGCCGAATGGAACGACCGTCACGGAATGATGGCGGTTTCCCTTGAGTATGGTCGGCCCTACACGAGGGTAAGGCGGCCTTTCGATTACTTCACTTTAAACTTCTTCGGCGAAGGCGGACTCGAAGGGAAAGTGCTGCAGATGGATATCATGGGGAAACTTGTGAACAGGGGTATCCACGGGCGAGGCCATTGGCTTGATTTTTCGGTGAATCTGGATTACGATACTTTTTACGGGGACCTTGCCACGGTAAGCACGCTTTCGCTTGGCGGGGCCATGGACATAGCCCTTTGGCTGACTCCCAACTTGCGGTTCCGTGTCATGAACCAGGTTTACTGGATTATGCTTGGTTCTGCCGACATGGGCTACGACGACATTATCCAAGAATTTCACCCGGATTACAAGCCCGACATGGATAGCTACCAGTACAATTCCGGCGTGAAATACAGCCTGATGATAGAAACCCTATACAAGAGGTGGAGAATCTACAACAAGACGACGATAGATGCCATGAAGACCATCGAGGGAACGACTGCGGAATATGGCGTTTCGGGCTGGGATTTTTTGCTCCTCAACAACACCGCGCTGGAATACAGGCTGTTCTCCTGGTTGGATCTGGGCCACAGGCTTGATACCTACGTGAAAATGGCGGCCTATTCCTCTAAATATGCCGAACCCATGTCCAGGCGCATCCACGCCTTTTCGTGGTACCTGAATTTCCACCTGCTAGGGAGTTGACGCCAGAGTCACCTTGAAAAATTCCACGTTCATTTCGCGGTCGGCGAGCGGCACAATCTTGCGGTCCTTGGGAATTTCGTAATCGAACTGGTGGTCCGAAACGAACGTCAACAGCGAAGACTGCTCAATGAGCTTTGAAATGCCTTTCGTGCTGTCGTGCTTGATGAAGGTGACATCGGGAATCTTCTTGCGCTTGACCTGCTCCCAGAAGCCTACGTTGCTGCGCTGGATGATGGTTTCGCCCTTGAGTTCACGGAGCCGGATGGACTTGCGCTTGGCCAGCGGGTGCTTTTTGGGGAGCGCAATCGAGAGCCGCTCCTGCATATACTTTTCGGCGCGGTATTTCTTTGCGCGCGGGGCCTTGAGCGTGATGCCGATATCCGCCGAGCCCTCGTTCAATGCCTTCAGCACTCCCGCCTCGTTGTCGATAATCTCGTAAGTGACTTGCGCGCCGGGGTATTTCTCCTGCAGTTCCTGCATCATCCGCATGGCGGGGAGGATGGCCACCGATGCGATAGAGAACGTGCGCGTACCCGCTCCCTGCGGGCTTACCTTTTCCATCATCTCGCCTTGCAAATCCATGATGCGCTTAGCGTATTCGGCGACCGTGCGCCCCTTCTCGTTCAGCTCGATGCGGTTCTTTTTGCGTTCGAAGAGCGGAGCGCCTATTTCGTCATCCAGCTTCTTGAACGCGCGGCTCACCGCCGGCTGCGAAGTGTAAAGCTTGTCCGCAACGGCAGAAAGCGTCCCGTATTCCAGGAACCCGGCCAGCAATCGCAAAATGTAGGTCTCGACAAACATAAAAAGCCCCTTTTGGGGGAGAATATAATAAATCCGCTATGCGTCAAGCGAATAGTGGGAAGATTTTCACCAGTTTTCGTAGCGGTGGCCCGTATTGAGGGCGGCGATTTGCTTCATTTCGTCGTCTGTCAACTCGAAGTCGAAAATCGATATGTTTTCTGCGATGTGGTCAGGGTTCTTGGAGCCCGGAATGGCAATGTAGCCCGATTGCACATGCCAGCGCAACACCACCTGTGCGGCCGATTTCCCGTGAGCCTTCGCTATCCTTGCGACAACTTTGTTCCCCAAGACGTCTTCGGTGTGGCCGCGCCCGCCCAGCGGGTAGTAAGATTCCACTACGGCGCCGTAGCGCTTTGCGTATTCCTTGAATTCCGTGTTCTGGTAAAACACGTGGTTCTCGTTTTGCACCACGGCAGGCTTGATTTCGAAATCGGCAAAAAAGCGCTTCGCCGTCTTTTCGGTGTAGTAATTCGATATGCCGATGGAACGGATCTTCTTCGCCTTCACAGCACGTTCCATAGCCCTGTAAACCGCCTTGTCTTCGGCGTCGCTCCCGTGCTGGTGCAACAGCATCAAATCAATATATTCGAGCCCAAGCTTTTCGAGTGAGTCGTCGATGTCTTCGTCCAGGGAACTGCTCCACGGCACCAGTTTCGATGTCACGAACAAATCTCCACGCTTCACGAGCCCATCGTCAATCGCCCGACGAATACCCCTACCCACGGCTTCTTCGTTGTCGTAGTATTTCGCCGTATCAATCAATCGATACCCGTTCTTGATGGCGACATAGACCGCATCTTCAGCCACCTTGCCGCGCAAAGTCCAAGTGCCAAGCCCGAGAACCGGCATATCGAAACCCGAATTCAACTTGACCGTAGGGGCCGCCCCTTTGCTACTCTGCACGCTTGAATCTCCTTTGTTCGAAACTTTCGGCATAGCCTGCGACGCAGCATCGCTCGAACACGCCATGAACAGGAAAACGAACAAGAAACTGAACCACCTCATGCCCTAAAAATAAACAAATCTCGCAACAAATCAAAATACTTATTTCGCATAAAAGATATGCTTTGAGGGCATAGTTTTACATTTTTTTTTGAAAATGTCATAATATGACATTGCAAGAATGTATATTTGCGCAGTGAGCAAAAAAAGACCCGCAATTTCAAGCTTGTTTGCGGGCAGGAGCGAAAATGAAGAAAAAGACCGGAAAAGGAATAGAGATAGCCCAAGTCCAAAGCAATGGGTACAAGAATCTTGTAACGCAAATAAGCTCATTGCTGGTTGAAAGCCGTAAACAGGTGTTTCAAGCAGTGAACACCACTCTCGTAAATACCTATTGGCAAATCGGTC
Source organism: Fibrobacter sp. UBA3718 (assembly GCF_002371935.1). Lineage (NCBI taxonomy): Bacteria > Pseudomonadati > Fibrobacterota > Fibrobacteria > Fibrobacterales > Fibrobacteraceae > Fibrobacter > Fibrobacter sp. UBA3718. The sequence continues at coordinate 470,529 of NZ_DFHR01000013.1, forward strand.
GTCATATTGTAGAATATGAACAAGATGGCAATGCGAAAGCCCAATATGGGGCAGAACTGTTGGATAACCTCGCTAAGGACTTGACCGCGCAATTTGGAAAAGGGTTCAGCCGATCAAACCTATTCCAAGTGAGGCTATTTTACCTAAAATTTCCAAAAATCCAGACACTGTCTGGAAAATTGAGTTGGAGTCATTATACAGAAATCATCAAGGCAAACTCTGACTTGGAAATTGGTTTTTACACAAAGCAATGCGAAAACGAGAACTGGAGCGTCAGGGAACTCAAGCGTCAGATGAAAAGTCTGCTGTTCCATAGGATTGCCTTGAGCAAGGACAAGAAGAGCGTGCTGGAAATAAGCAAGCAAGGAATCCAAACGCAAAAGCCCGAAGACATCGTAAAGGACCCTTACGTTCTGGAATTTCTTGGGGTAAACGAAGACCAGAAATACCTTGAAGGAGATATCGAGGAGAAGGTTGTCGCCAACTTGCAAACGTTCTTGTTGGAGTTCGGCAAAGGCTTCGCTTTTATCGGACGGCAGTACAAGATGCAGATTGGTGCCAGACAGTTCAAAGTAGATTTAGTGTTCTACAATTACAATCTCAAGTGCTTTGTTCTTATTGATTTAAAACGCGGCGAAATCGAGCATTACGATGTGGGGCAAATGAACATGTACCTGAATTTCTTCAAAAAAGAGGTCTGCGCCCAAGACGATAATCCGCCTATCGGAATAGTACTCGGTGCCTACAAGGACCAGTTGTTGATGGAATACGCGATGCAGGGAATAGAAAACAATTTATTCGTAAGCAAGTACCAACTTTATCTCCCCAAGCGCGAGGAATTGCAGGGCGAACTTGAAAAACTGCTTTCGGGAAAGTGACATAAAGACTCGCAATTTCAAGCATATCAACAACTCCCTAAATGAAGAATTTAAGGGCTTTCCAACGGTCGCAAATTTTGCGCCAGTTCAAATGGAATTTTAGCCCGAAAATGGATTATTTGTGTTTTTCAAGTGCAGGTGGCCGCTTTCACTATGCACTACACGCATACTGGGCATAAAAATTACGCATTACGCGGCCGTCCTGAAATTATTTATATTAAAGGCAACCGGTTCAAAGGAATTTTTACAGAAAAGGCGGATTCCATGAAAAAAATCACCTTGATTCTTTTATCACTTCTTCTAGGAGTCTCTATGGCAGCAGAAAAGAAAATCCTCGTCGTTTACTATTCCCGTGCTGACGAAAACTACTCCGTCGGGAACATTTCCAAGGGCAATACCGAAATCATTGCCGAGATGATAGCGAAAAAGACGGGTGGCACGCTTTTGCATGTGGAACCCGCGAAGGAATACCCCAAGAAATACGACGACTGCATCAACGTGGCCAAGAAGGAACTTGCGCAGGACGCACGCCCGGCCATCAAGCCGGTGAACGTGAACCCCGAAGAATTCGACGAGATTTACGTCGGTTACCCGGTGTGGTGGGGTGAAATGCCCATGCCCATGTTCACCTTCTTCGAGAAGTATAACCTGAAAGGCAAGACGATTCACCCGTTCGTGACCCACGAAGGTAGCGGCCTCTCGGGTGTTGCGCGCCTCAAGAAGGTGACCGGCGCGAACGTGACTCCCGGCCTTGCCATCTACGGACACGTGGCCCAGAACGAACGCGACAAGGCCCAGAAAGAAGTCGATAAGTGGGTAAAGTAATCGGCTAGCGCCTTATGGGCGGAGTGTTTTAGAAAGATTGCCAGGAAACTCTTGGCAGTCTTTTCTTTTTAGGGGACTCAATCCCCTTGGCGGGCTTCACTATGCGTTTTGCGCATACTGAGCATGAAAAAATGGTATTTTGCGGGGTTTGCGTAATTATTTATATTAAAGGCGTAGATAAAAAAGGAACAAACCATGAAACTAGGGACGATTATGACGATGCTTGGTATGGGTGCGGTGCTTGCCGCGTGTGATTGCTGCCCGCAGGGCGAGGCAAAGGCGCTTTCGCAGGACAAGGAACTGCGTGCCGTGATGGACAACTTCACGCAGAACGAGGTTCCGGCGGCGACTCCGCTTGTGGAAAAGCGCGAGGTGGAGTTGATTCGCCTGGTGTCGCTTGTGACGCAGCAGTCGGGCGCTCTTTTGCAAGAAGAAGTGGCGACGGCGCTTGCGCAGGGGCTTGCTCCCGAAGAAATTCTCGAGGCGATTTACCAGTGCGCCCCTTACACCGGGTTCCCGCGGACGGTGGATGCGGTTGAAATTGCCCGCAGCGTGTTCAAGGCGAAGAACGTGAAGGTGGACGAAAACCGTGCAACGGTGACGGCGCAGTCCCGCCTGGAGGCGGGTGCCGACGCGCAGGGGACGCTGTTCGGCCAGACTTTCCGCGACATGGCGAAAAACGGCAAGAGCGGTATGCCGACTATTAACTACTTCTTGGCGAGCAACTGCTTTGGCGATTACTACACCCGCAAGGGGCTCGACCTGAATACCCGCGAACTCCTGACGATGGCGATTCTCGTGAACTTGGGAACGGAGCCGCAGCTCAAAGCGCATATCGGCGCGAACCTCAAGATTCGTACGCCCGAATACGTGGAACAGGCGATTTACAACTGCCTGCCGTATTGCGGTTACCCGCGCACGCTGAATGCGTTGCGACTGCTCAAGGAAGCGGGGGCTGAGGCGAAGGTCACGGCGGACGCAAAAACCATGCCGGGCAAGGACTGGAGTGTGTTCCCGGTGGGCAAGCCGAATGACGCATACGCCAAGTATTTCGTGGGCAAGAGCTATCTCGACATGATCAGCAAGGAACAGGTGGGTGTCGGGAACGTGACTTTTGAGCCGGCGTGCCGCAACAACTGGCATATCCATCATGCAAAGAAGGGCGGTGGCCAGATTCTCATTGCGACGGCGGGCCGCGGCTACTATCAGGAATGGGGCAAGCCGGCGGTGGAACTGAAACCCGGCGACGTGGTGAACATTCCGGCTGGCGTCAAGCATTGGCACGGGGCGGCTCCGAATTCCTGGTTCCAGCATTTGGCGATTGAAGTTCCCGGCGAAGGAACAAGCAACGAATGGCTTGAGCCCGTGAGCGACGAAGACTACGGGAAGTTGAAATAATGTTTGCCAGAATTCTCGCTTGCGCATTTATTGGCCTTATGACGGTAGGAACTTTTGCGGCGGCACCTGCGCCCGAGGGCTTCGTGCTTATCAAGGGCGGGACTTTCAACATGGGAAGCCCCGCAAACGAGGACTGGCGCGTCAACGACGAGACGCTGCACAAGGTGAAGGTCTCCGATTTTTACCTGGGTAAATACGAGGTGACGCAAAAGCTTTATCGCGAAGTGATGGGCGAAAACCCATCCAGTTTCAAGGGTGACGACTTGCCTGTCGAAAACATCACGTGGCTCGAAGCGGCTCGTTTTTGCAACAAGTTAAGCGAACGCGACGGACGCACTCCCGTTTACGCTATCGAAGACGATGCGGTCAGCTGGAATCGCGAGGCGAACGGCTACAGGCTCCCTACCGAAGCGGAATGGGAATACGCGGCCCGTGGCGGCACGACCACGCCGTTCTACACAAAGAAGGCACCCGGTGCCGACGACGTGAATTTTTACGGGCATTACCCGTATCAAATCGAGCAGAACTATTTCAACGACGAGGTCCTGGAAACACGCCCCGGCGTTTACCGCGGAAACACGCTCCCCGTGGGCAAATTCAAGCCCAATCCCTTCGGGCTTTACGACATTTACGGGAACGTTGGCGAATGGTGCTTTGACTTTTACGGCGATTACGGTGTTTCTGCGGGCTCGACAAGCGTGACGGTTGATCCGGCGGGCAAACCTTCGGGCACAAGGCGCGTGCATCGCGGTGGCGGCTGGAACGATTTCGGCAAGAACCTCCGCAGCGCCTATCGCGGGGCCATGCAGCAATCCAGCAAGAGTTACAATGTGGGGCTCAGGCTCGCCATGAATGCGGGTGCAGGCGTCAAGGGAACTTTTGTGACTCAGGAAGCGGCGGGCTTTAAGGGCGAAAAGGCGCAGGCGGCGTCGAACCCGAAAGGCACTTCCCGCGCGCTGATTGTTTTTTATTCCTGGAGCGGGAATACCCGCGGGGTCGCCCGCGAAATCAAGAAGCAGACCGGTTTCGACATGGTGGAACTTGAACTGGTGAAGCCATATTCCGACGACTACAACACCGTCTTGAGGCAGGCGCAGAACGACCAGCACAAACAGGCGCGCCCCGCCCTCAAGAAAAAGCCCGACGCAAAGAAGTGGGCCGACTACGAAACGATTATCATCGGTTACCCCAACTGGTGGGCAAGCATCCCGATGCCTATCGCAACTTTGCTCGAAAGTTACGACTTTACGGGCAAGCGGATTTTGCCGTTCTGCTCCCACGGTGGCGGGCGCTTTGGCCAGAGCATCACCGCGATTGCGAAACTTGCGCCCAACGCAAAAATCGGCGAAGGCCTTTCGGTGCATTACTCCGGCGGTTCGAGCCTCTCGAAAGATGTGGCCAAGTGGCTTGAGAAAAACGGGGTGAAGACGAAATAATGTATATTCCTTGATATGCCTATTTCCGCCAAAATCCGTATGCCGCTTGACATCGCGATGACGGTCGCGACGCTCGTGCTGATGGGCGGCAATTACTTCTTTGAATCGACTGCCGTTCACGAGATTCTGGGCGTGGTGCTGCTTGTTCTGTGGGCGGTGCACATCACGCTGAACCGGCGCTTTTTTCTGTCACTGTTCAAGGGCCGCTACAACGTATTCCGCATCTTGCAGGCGGTCGTGAATTGCGGGATTCTTTTGTGCGCGATTTTCCTGATGGTGAGCGGTATTATGCTTTCGAACCATGTGTTCGCATTCCTCGGAATTGAATCGGGCGCAAGTTTTGCCCGCACGGCGCACCTGCTTGCAAGCCATTGGTATTATGTATTCATGTCGCTCCACATCGGGCTGCATGTGAGCCTGATTGCAAACCGCTTGGGGCTTGCGGGCGCATTCAAGTCAAAGGCGGCACTTGTCGCAACCCGCGTGGTTGCCGTTCTTGTGGCGGGTTACGGAATTTACGCCTTCGTAATTCGCGGGCTTTGGAAATACATGTTCCTGCAGCAGCCGTTTTTCTTCTTTGACACGGAACGCGGTTACGCACTATTTTTCGCGGACTATATCGCCATCGTCGTGCTGTTTGCCGTCGCGGTGCATCTCTTTAATGCAATAATTTCAAGCCGACAATCCCGGATAAAATAAGCAAAACGCAAATGGCTTTCGGGATAGCCGCAAAAAAAAATTCTATCTTATTCAGCGATGAGGTCCGTAAAAGAAAATATTTCTTCGATGATTGCGGTCGCGTTGATCGCGATTCTTTCTGCTATTGTCGAGGGTTCTTTTGTTTACGATTACGGCACCGAAATGGGGCGGGCTTCGGAATATGGCAAGGTCTCCGCCGACAATGTGCATGCCGAAAGTCCGCTGTTCCTGTTGCGGGAATCGACTGCCGAGGCCATGCAGTTTACACGCAGGTCGGGCCAGCAGGTGTCCTTGCGTGCATCGCGCGGCAACGGCCTTCAAGGGGACGGCGGACGCAGTTCGGCAACGTTCAAGCAGGCTACGCCATTTCCGACTAGGATTGCGCGGCCAACTGTTTGCGCCCAATGCGGCTTCCCTTTGCCGCTAGTTTATCAGAAATCAAAAGAGTATTACGTTTATACGCTAGAGCGAATGCTCTGTTAGCAAGTTCTTTCTCCGAACACTCAGTCACAGCTAAATTGCCGCGGCCCCAACCGGGGTGCGCGATAACATTCATTTTAAAAAAGAGAAAGAACATGGAAAACATTTCCAAGATGGAGATGGCTCGCGCCCTCTTCAACAAGCCCTATATCAAGACCGAAAAGAAGTTTTTCGGTTTCAAAACCAACGTCACCTACACCAGGACGAATTCGCCCGTAGTGGGAACTTGCCTGGATTACAGCCCTACGGAGGGCCAAAAGGTCAAGGAAATTGTCGAGGCTTCTTCAAGCGCCTTGGACGCGGTCGTTCAAAAAAATGGCCATCCGAAAACAGGCGACAATGGGAACTTCCGCCTGAATCTCTGCTATTCGCAGGACCGCGAATTTGCGGCACTGCACCTGCAGCAGTTCTCGGGATTCGAGTACCATACCGTAGGTGAAATCCGTTTTGCCGAAGGCGACGAGGCGCATAAACTTCTCGCCGTTTTCGTGAAATAAACGGACGTATCGTCAAAAGGGCCCTCCCGGAACGGGGGGCCGCCCAATAGTGGGCTAAACTTGCTGGTTTTTGCAAACTTTAGCCCGATAATTTGCTATTTGTGGGCTAAAAGTTGGATTTTGTGTTGACTTTAGCCCGGCAATAATGTGCTGAATCTTGAAGGGCTCATGTTTTCTAGGCTTCAGGAACTTTTGAATTTTTGACGGAAAACCTTGAAAAAAGTTGTTTTTCTGCGTTATTCTGGACTTTTGTTTTGTTACCTAAATTTTACAATGGGGGGGGTATGGACTTTGGCAGGGGCATTACCTATATTTAACAAGATAAACTATAGACGGGGATGTTCTTATGAGAAAGTCTTTCCAGCGTGTCATTGCTCCAAGGTCCCTGAGCTTGCCGAAGGGCCGGCTCATAACCATCTTCTTGTTGGCGGCAATATTTGCCCTTTCCGCCTGCGACGATTCGTCGTCGGCAAGTTCCGACGAAACAAGTGTTTCCAGTTCGTCTGTAGAGTCGCCTGATTCGAGTGTCACCCTGAGCGGAGCGTCAGCGGAGTCGAATGGGTCCAGTGACTCCAAGAACGCTGACAAGGACAAGGTAAATTGTTCAGCTCTTTTGGAAGAAACTGGTTGGAGTTGGGATGTGCCGAAAGAATGCCGCTTCAATCCTGACATTGACTACGGCTCTATGACTGATGAGCGTGACGGCAATGTCTATAGGACGGTGAAAATTGGTGACCAAGTATGGATGGCGGAAAACTTGAACTTTGACCCTGGTCAGGGTGGTTCGGATGAAAATAAATATGATTGGTCTTGGTGCTACAACAATGAGCCGAAAAATTGCGATGTGGTTGGCCGTCTATATACTTGGGCAGCGGCTATTGATTCGGTGAAACTCGCTAATGATATAGAAAAACCATGTGTTTGTGGTTTTTACAAAGAGTGCACTAACATTGAACCTATCCAAGGCATTTGTCCTAAAGGTTGGCATTTGCCAAGCAGGAGCGAGTGGGACACTTTGTTTACGACTGTTCACGGTTGGTCCACTGCTGCCGCCAAACTCAAGGCCCAGAGTGGTTGGAATGGTAATGGAAACGGCGATGACTCATTCGGATTTACCGCTATTCCTTCTGGCATCCGTACATTCTCTCAGAGATTTGACCAGGTTGGTCACTATGCATATTTTTGGAGTTCTACTGATGCCGGCGGCGCTTACTACGGTAACAGCGCATTCGGTATATACCTGATCGATTATGACAGATCAAGGTACGAAAAGCGATTCGGCAAGGATGGCGGGTACTCCATCCGTTGCATCAAGGACTCTGAGTAACCCGCCGATAAACAATCATTCCACATTCCATGTTTCGCATTGCTTGGTTTGTGGGTGGTGAAAATTTTTACAGGAGATAATGGTATGAAGTGTGTCAAGGGTCTTGGTTTCTTGTGGGTGGCGGTGCTCGCGGCATTCTTCGCCCTTTCCGCCTGCGATGACTCTTCGTCGGCTAGTTCCGACGAAACGGGTGTTTCCAGTTCGTCTGTAGAGTCGCCTGATTCGAGTGTCACCCTGAGCGGAGCGTCAGCGGAGTCGAATGGGTCTAGTAACGAAAATATGGAAAAAGACAAGTCTTCCAGTAGTGTCAAGGGTTCCGAGCCCGCCGAAGTGTCAAGTAGTTCCGCGAAAGAAACAAGGAATTCATCCGACTCTAAGAGTTCCAGTTCTGTGAAGTCAGATGATTCTTCTAGCAGCAAGAAGGATACGTCTAGTTCATCGGAGAACTCGTCTTCAAGCAAGAACCAAAGTAGTAGTTCTTCTGTGAAACAGTCTTCTTCATCGGTTGCTTCTAGTAGCAGCGAGTATAAGCCTTATAATCATATGAAAGCTTTTAATTCGGATAGCGTACTTACAGGGGCTTATAAACAGTTTACTTATGAAGGAAGGCCTTACTATTATCTAACAATCAATGGTACAAATCAAAATGATGAAGCCGCGTCTGTCACAGTTATGGCAGAAAACCTGAATGTAGGCGAAATGGTTGATGGCGATAAGGACCAAAATAACGATTCCAAGATAGAACGGTATTGTTATGACAATGATACGACGAATTGCCAGAAATATGGCGGACTCTACCAGTGGGCGGAAATGATGAAGTTGCCGAGCGAATGCAACACCAAGAGTTGTGCTGACTCTATTAAGCCAAACCATCAGGGAATTTGCCCAGATGGATGGAGACTTTTAACTTATGATGATATGTATGTGATTGTGCATGCTGATGGTAACAAAAATGGTGCTGCTGATATTAGAAGTACGAATTTTGGCGGCATGAATTTTAGTGGATATTCTTTGATGGGGGCTGGAGAGAATTGGAATAAAAAATTCAAAAGTTTGAAAGAACATACGTATTGGTTTTATCCAGAAGAATCAGATGAATACAAAAATGAAGGTGCTTGGGCGGGTTCTCAAAGTCGAACTTCTACGACGGATGTCGGAAGATCTCAACAATATAAAACACAGGGCTTTTCTGCTCGTTGTGTAAAGGTTGACTAACGAATTCATAATAAGGATGACATATGGCCAAGAAAAACTACAATCACGGAATGAACAATTTCAAAATTGAACAACTTGAACCCCGCCAGATGATGGATTTTGCGGTATAAATTCCACATTCCATATTTCACATTGCTTGGTTTGTGGGTGGTGAAAATTTTTACAGGAGATAATGGTATGAAGTGTGTCAAGGGTCTTGGTTTCTTGTGGGTGGCGGTGCTCGCGGCATTCTTCGCCCTTTCCGCCTGCGATGACTCTTCGTCGGCTAGTTCCGATGAAACAAGTGTTTCCAGTTCGTCTGTAGAGTCGCCTGATTCGAGTGTCACCCTGAGTCCTTCGACAAGTTCAGGACAGGCTCCGGAGTCAGCGGAGTCGAATGGGTCTAGTAACGAAAATATGGAAAAAGACAAGTCTTCCAGTAGTGTCAAGGGATCTGAACCTGTCGAAGTATCAAGTAGTTCCGCGAAAGAAACAAAGGACTCATCTGATTCCAAAAGTTCAAGTTCTGTGAAGTCGGGTGAATCTTCTAGCAGTAGTAAGGATAAGTCCAGTTCGTCGGTGAACTCGTCATCTAGCAATAAGCAAAGTAGTAGTTCCGTAAAGTCTTCCAGTTCTTCCGTGAAACAATCTTCGTCGTCAGTTGCTTCGAGTAGTAGCGAATATATTCCCTATAATCATGCAGGGCCTCTTTTGGCAGATAGTTTGAATAGCAACGCTTATCAGAAGTTTTCTGATAAGCGTAATGGACGTAGTTACTACTATTTGACGATTAACGGCAAGGATGGCGCATCTGTTACGGTGATGGCCGAAAATTTGAATATAGGTGAAATGGTAAATGGTGATAAGGACCAGACCAACGACTCCAAGATTGAACGCTATTGCTATGATAATGATACCACCAAGTGCGATAAGTATGGAGGCCTTTACCAGTGGGCGGAGATGATGAACCTTCCGTTCGAATGCAATAGTAAGAGCTGTGCCGACTCCATTAAGCCGAATCATCAGGGAATTTGCCCCGACGGCTGGCGTCTGCTCACTTACGACGACCTCGTTGTCATTCTCAATGCTGATGGAAATGAAGATGGAATAAAAGGGGCTCGTGCTCAGGGTTTTGGCGGCTACAACACCACTGGGTATAGCCTTTTGGGTGCGGGGTATAGAAAGAATGATGGATCTTTTAAAGATATAGATGACGGGACCTATTGGATGTATCCCTTAGAACATGAAACTAATGTTACAAGGGTAAGGTCGAGCTATACGTCTATCCATCAAACAGCTTTTGCTGGCTTGGGTGTAAATGATAAGTCATATGGAGTCTCCGTCCGTTGTGTTAAGTCAAAATAAAATTTATAAGTAAGATTACAAAATGAACATGAAAAAAATAAAGAAATCCGTCAAGAAGTCCACCAAGAACAACTACCGTATTGAGGCTCTTGAACCTCGTCTACTCATGGCAGCCGTCGAATAATCATTCCACACCCCACACTTCACATTTCACACTGAAATCGCGTTAGGGGGCGTCGCACCTTTGTGGTGAGACGCGCAAGCGGCTCGATGAGCCGACCCCGGATCAGGTCCGGGGTGACGAGAGGCGAGCAGCACCCGACCCGGCCTTGGCCGGGGAACGCCCCCAATGTAAAATTGAATGTCCAAAGAGCCTTTGCAAATGCAAAGGCGCAAACAGTCGAAGAACTTGAAGAACGAATAAATTTTCAGTCTGTTGTGTAAATTTAGAGCAAAATCACCAGGGGTATTGACTTTTGCGTTGTTTTTTAGTATATTATAAGTAGATGGTTTCACGGGTTCCGTAAAAACCCGTCTAATGAAGGTTCTCAAACTCCCCGTAAAAGAGTGCCTAATGCTGGTTTCACGGATTCCGTAAAAATCCGCTTAATTTTATTAGATGTGAGCAATCACATCTTTTTTTGTAAGGAGACGGAATGCAGTGGTATTTGTTGGACAAGGCTTACCTTGACTATCTACGCGAGTTCGATTCGTTTGTCCCATCCCTGGACGGGTATGGCGGCAAGTTCAAGCCGTTTTTCGGCAAGTTGTTCTCCGTGGGTCAAATTGATTATTACGCCCCGATTTCTTCTGGAAAACAGAAGCATACGGAGTTTCGAGAAACGAACTTGTTCTACAAGGTTTATCTGCACAATGAGACCGATGCGGAAAAAATGGTCAAGAAACCTGTGGCGGTCATTGATTTGAAACATATTGTTCCTGTGCCTTCTGCTCAGGCTGCTCCACTTGCCCACGAGTCTATTTTGAACAATGATGCCTATGGAAGTCCGTCTGAAAAGAGCAAATACCTTGTTTTGTTGAGGCAGGAACTCGCGTGGGTCAACCAGAATGAAGAAAGAATTGTTGAAAATGCAAAAATTCTACACAAGAAGTGCATGACCATCGAATCGTTTCATATCCGCAAGCGGTGCCTGAACCTGAGGCTTTTGGAGCAGAAGGCCAGGGACTTCTCGCCGTAAAGGGTGGTCACCGCTCCGTCCGTTGCGTCGTGAATAATGACAAATGTGTAATGTGGGATACGGAATGATAATTCCGTATCCCACACTTCACATTGCTTCTGCGTTAGGCCTCCAGCCACTTGCAGTTTTACTGCTTAGTGGCTATGGTCCCCTTTAGGGGAGGGTGTCGCACCGCTACGCGGTGGCGAGACTTGCCGTGGACCCTATCGCTCCGCTCCAGGGTGACAGAGCGGCAAGGCTCGATGAGCCGACCCCGGATCAGGTCCGGGGTGACGAGAGGCGAGCAGCACCCGCCCCGGCCCCAGGCCGGGAAACGCCCATAAGACATTGGTTATGGTGGTAATTTTTTCTCTGTAGATTCGCAAACATTACTGAAATCAGTCCTAAGCCACACTAGTCTTGTTGCACAAACGGACAGAAAAATGTATATTGGAAATGTAATAATAAGGGAAAACTATGGTGTTCGCCGAAAACATATTACGGATATTCCGTGAAAACAAACTTCTTGCGAAGTATCGCCTGAAGGATGTCTTTGTTTTCGGTTCGTCTGTTCGAACAGCAACTCCCAACGACATCGACCTGCTAGTCCGTGATTTCCAGGACTACAATGACCTGTTGTCCTTGCGAAAGGAACTTTCCGAAAAAACTGGCAAGTCCGTGGATGTCGTCATAGAGAAGTTCGCAAACCCCATTATCCTGTATCGAGCAAGCAAGGAGTCCATCCGTGTCGAATGACCCCAGGAACGATCTTTTCCACTTATTGGGAATGCTCGAATCCCTGTTGAAAATTCAAAAATATACACGGGATATTCATTCCACGGAAGAACTTCTTGAGAAAGAAGATCAGATGGTATTCAATGCGTGTCTGACCTTGCTAGCAAACATAGGCGAATCCATCAACAAACTAAAGAACGACCTTGATCCGCTAAAGGAAACCTTTATCAAAATCATTAGAGAAGGTCTAGCAAACAAGTCCTTTGACGAAGGTGAATTTGAAGCAGCGAAAAAAGCGGGCTTTTACAAGTTCATTGATTTCAGTGTAATTTAAGAGCTGTCGTACCGACCTGGCCCTTGACTGGGGAACGCCCAGCTTTTTACTCCCTGTTCGCGAATGCCTTGATGCCTCCGACTGTTTGTTCACTATGCGCTACACGCATAGTGGGCATAAAAATTACGCATTACGCGTCCGCGCTGGATTTATTTATATTATAGGCAACCGGTTCAAGAAATTTTTAACAGAAAAGGCGGATTCCATGAAAAAAATCACCTTGATTCTTTTATCACTTCTTCTAGGAGTCTCTATGGCAGCAGAAAAGAAAATCCTCGTCGTTTACTATTCCCGTGCCGATGAAAACTACACCGTCGGGAACATTTCCAAGGGCAATACCGAAATCATTGCCGAGATGATCGCGAAAAAGACGGGCGGCACGCTCTTGCACGTGGAGCCTGCGAAGGAATACCCCAAGGGCTACGACGACTGCATCAACGTGGCCAAGAAGGAACTTGCGCAGGACGCACGCCCGGCAATCAAGCCGGTGAACGTGAACCCCGAAGAATTCGACGAAATTTACGTCGGTTACCCGGTGTGGTGGGGCGAAATGCCCATGCCCATGTTCACCTTCTTCGAGAAGTATAACCTGAAGGGCAAGACGATTCACCCGTTCGTGACCCACGAAGGCAGCGGCCTCTCGGGGGTTGCCCGCCTCAAGAAGGTGACCGGCGCGAACGTGACCCCCGGCCTTGCCATCTACGGACACGTGGCCCAGAACGAACGCGACAAGGCCCAAAAAGAAGTCGATAAGTGGGTGAAGTAGTTGAAGTAGGTGGCTTGCGCCTTACTTAGGATTGCTGGTCCTTTTCTTTAATTCAATCAAGTCGAAATACATCAGACGGCTGTTTAAGGGCCTGTCGGGACCGAGTCCCCGGAATTCGCGTTCTTGTTCTTCGGTGCTGAACAAGAATTTGAACTCGTTGTTCTGGTAAAACTTGAGATTCCGTTCCTTGTTGTAGGAATCTACCAGCAGGAAACGGCAACCGGTTTTGTTAAGCGGGTCAACGAACCAAGCCTTTATAAAACTGAGAACGTCACTCCCCAGATGTTTGCTCTGAAAATCAAGGCTTATGCCGAGTCTGCCTATCATGACTGCCGGATAACTGCTGTATATCTTTTCGCGGGGGATGTTCTTCTCGACCCTCTTCTTACGGGAACCCGGAATTTTCTTGATGCTGTCATTGGAAAGAGTGAAAACCGCCACCAGTTGTGCCGGGTCATCAACAAGGGAAAAACAATAATTCTTGCAAAGCAACTCTTCACTCTGCAAAAAGGCGTCTTTCGTGAAGAAATCATCCAAGTCGTTGTCCCCACACTTGAATGATTTGCATAGGGCGGCCTTGCCTTGAGTGTAGAACCCAAAGCGGCAATTCTGTTGGAGAAAGTTCATTACTTAAATTCTCTAAAATCGGCCTTGGAGAGAATGTCTCTGGCCTGTTCAATTTGCTTGGAGAAATCGATGGAACCGCGACGTTTTTCGCTTTCTTCCATCATGAGGTCAAACCTGTCCGACGCTTCGCCGGTCAGTATCGGTACTGATGCGATTGCTAGTGCCATAATGACCTCCATTGTTGAATGGAACTATAGTCAATATACATTTTTCCTCGTGCTGGTGCAAGTGGTGAAACTTGAGTCAATTGGCTTATTTGAAGAAAATGAAGCCTTTTGACCGTGCTAGAGCAAAAATATATTTTTAGCGTGTCATAAAATGACAAAATGGAAAAGAAACGATTTTTTTATAAAAGCCCAAAAGGAAGTCGACAAGTGGGTGAAGTAGGTGGCTTGCGCCTTATGGGCGGAACTGGCTTATTGTTTCCATTCTTCGGTGATGGCGCAGAAAAAGTTCTCGCTCCAGAGATTCAGTTTGTCGCTGTCGGCAATGAACGGACGGACATCCCTTTTCGCCTCCTCGAAATCGACGGAGTGGAAACGTTCCATTAGTAGATCCTTGAGTCCATCAAAAGTCAAGGTGTCCGCACTTTTCCAGTGCCCAGTCTGTTCCATTCTCTTTTGCAGGTGCGGCAAGTTTACGCCCGTATTCTGCGAGATATACCATACAAAGTCGTAGAAATCGCGACCCTTGACCCTGCTTTTCCATCCGCGACAAAGTAACGCGTGGAGTTTGCCCGCAAAAAGCGAGGGCCTGTCGTAGAGTCGGACCATGAAAGGCGATGGCAGCAGCCGATACTTGCTTTCGTAGGTGGCAGACTCTGGCGGATTCGTGTCCACCTCGAATTTGATTTTCAGGATTTCGTTCCCGGGAACGGGCAAGGGAGAGTGCTTTGCGGGAACAATTTTAAGCAAGTGCTTGAGCGTATTGCCCTTGAGAAAGGCCGACTGCACCGGAGATCCGTGCGGCTTGCTTTTCGCTTCGACTGACATCTCCAGGCCGACAGAGTAAAGTTCTTCTTCAAGCACGCCAAAATAACGTGAAAGCTCGAAACCTTCGTCTGGCTTGATCAACGAAAAGTCTAGGTCCTCCGAAAAACGGTCCAGCCCATAGAATATGCGGAGCGCCGTGCCGCCATAGAAGGCTGCCTTGTCGAAGAACCCTCCACGAGAAAGTCCGCACAGGGCGACTTCCTGCGAAATTTCCTTGAGGGCGTTCCTGTAGTCCGAAACGTTTTTGCAATTATATTTCGCAAGCATTGAATCAAGTACGTGAGTCATGCCTACCTCATCTTGGACAGTATTTGTAGATTCTTCTTTCTGTACAGGGGGGCAACCTTTTCGATGAAGTCGAAATCCAGGTTCCGAAAATCACCGACTTCGATGCGCAAGTTTTCGAACAGGAACGTTTCCATGGCGCGCTTGCCTGCAATCGGGTGCTCCTTGTAGAGCTTGTCGCAAAGGGCCTTTTCGCAGGTGGCCATTGCGTAGGGCCTGTCTTCTGCGTTTTCGATGTTGACTCCGTGCGGAAAGACGTCGGGCGGGACATCGGAATACGAAAACTCGCCGAAGGGCGTCTTGTACAGTTTGGTCTTGTTCTTCTTGAACGATGCGGAAGTAAAGAGATGCACGGCTTCGGGAATGAGCCCGTGCCTTGAAAGGGCGTAATCGAAGGAAAGATACGATGGGCCGTAAATCGCCCCTGCAAGGGCTTCGCCCGGGGTGTTCTTGTCGGTCTCGTACAGCCTGCGGATAACTTGCGTTATTTCGCCGCGCAGGGTCATTTGACGCAACTTCATTTGGGGCTGCCTGTATTTTTGACCAAGGTCTGAAAGAATTTCTGATACGGTTCTTATCACGATTTCCTCCAATAACTATAAAAATAATATATTAACTGGAGAAAATCAAGTGATTTTCGTGTTTTTTCTTTTGCTTAATTAAAACGGAATGGTCTTTTTGCCGGAGGGTATTCTTGTTTCCTAAATTTTACAATGGGGGGGGGTATGGACTTTGGCAGGGGCATTACCTATATTTGACAAGATAAACTGTAGACGGGGATGTTTTTATGAGAAATTCTTTCCAGCGTGTCGTCGCGACCCTGAACTTGTTTCAGGGGAAGCAATCTCTAACCATCTTCTTGTTGGCGGCATTCTTCGCCCTGACCGCCTGCGGGGACGACGTTTCCGCGAATGACGATGAAAACGGCGGCACTTCTCCGACCACCATGACGGACGAACGCGACGGCCAGGCCTACAGGATCGTCACCATCGGCTCGCAGACCTGGATGGCGGAGAACCTGAACTTCGACTACAAGGTTGCAGGAGAATCCTTTGGCTCGTACTGCTATGACAATAGTGCCGACTCCTGCGCCAAGTACGGACGTCTCTACACCTGGGCCGCGGCGATGGATTCGGCGACGACGGGCTGCGGCTATGGCAAGACCTGCGCAGCGGATTCCGGAAGGGCGCAAGGCGTCTGCCCCACGGGCTGGCATTTGCCGAGCCGCGCGGAATGGGTAGCCCTCTTTATGGCCATCGGCGGCCAGTCTACTGCGGGCACGGCTTTGAAGGCAAGTTCAGGGTGGCATGACAACGGGAGCGGAACAGATGCCTACGGCTTCTCGGTGTTCCCGTCTGGCTACAGGAACGGCGGCGGAGACTACAGCCACGTGGGCAACGGCGCATACTTCTGGTCCGCTTCCGAAGACGACGCAAGCATTGCGTACCATATGTTCCTGGGCTATTCCTATGCGCACGCGTTCTTGGACAGCGGCTACAATAAGTACAACGCCTTCGCAGTGCGCTGCGTGAAGGACTCGGACTAAATCTCAAAAGGTTTCCCTATGAAAAACACATTCGCGAAAAAGTTCATGGTCTGCGCCCTTGCGGGGGTGCTCGGTGTTGCGTTTACTGGTTGCGACGATTCGTCGTCGGCGAGTTCCAATGAAACCGAAGCGTCTAGTTCGTCTGTAGTGTCTTCAGACAATGAAGTCAAGTCCAGCAGTTCCACGAAGGAAAACAAGGACTCTTCCGACTCCAAGAGTTCAAGTTCCGTAAAAGTATCGGCTTTATCATCTAGTTCTGTGGCATTGGCAACGCCTTGCAAGACTGAAACCGAGGACAGCTGCGAATATGGAACATTGAATGACGAACGAGATGGTCAGATTTATAAGACCGTTAAGATTGGTGACCAGTGGTGGATGGCGGAGAACTTGAACTATGAGGCGGCAAGCGGCAGTTACTGCTACGGAGAGACCAAAAGTGACCCCAAGACGGAAAATTGCGCCACATATGGGCGTCTCTACATTTGGTCCACAGCCGTGGGCATGTCCGAGGACGAGTGCGTCTATGGAAGTTATTGCAGCTTGCTCAGGGGCAATGTGCAGGGCATTTGCCCCGACGGTTGGCACATTCCGACCAACGATGAATGGGGAGTCCTAATCATCGCAGTGGGCGGGTCCAACTCGTCAACTACGGGTGTTAAGCTCAAGGCTACAACGCTTTGGAAAGCTAAAGACGGCATCACCAATGTTGATGCCGTCGGCTTTGCCGCGCTGCCAGCAGGTGACAGGGGCGTCGGAGGCGGCTTCTTCGGTGTCGGCAGTCTGGCCTATTTTTGGAGTGCCTCACAATACAAAGTCGATTACCCCAACTTTATGACCCTGCGCTATGACTGGCGCACCGCGTCCCTGAGCTACTGCCAAAAAGGCGAAGGCTTCTCCGTCCGTTGCGTCAAGGATTCTGACTAAATCTCAAAAGGTTTCCCCATGAAAAACACATTCGCGAAAAAGTTCACGGTCTGCGCCCTTGCGGGGGTGCTCGGTTTCGCCCTGACCGCCTGCGACGATTCTTCGTCGGCGGGGGGTGATGGCGGCGAAACATCGACCAAGTCCAGCAACTCTAGTTCTTCAAGTGTCACCCCGAGCGATGTCGAGGGGTCTAGCAAAACCGCTTGGGATTACTTGAATCCGAACATCGATTATGGAGAGTTTACCGATGAACGTGATGGACAAGTCTATAAGACGGTTAAAATCGGAGATCAGATATGGATGGCCCAGAACTTGAATTATGCTTACACTGGTGTGAAGTTCTACGGGGAAAAATACACCTCCGATTCCACAAGTTGGTGCTACGAGAACAAGGTTTCCAACTGCGACAAGTACGGTCGTCTTTATACCTGGGCGGCGGCCATCGATTCGGTGAAGTTGGCTAATGATGCGGACAACCCGTTGGACTGCGGCTTCAGCAAGCGGTGCGACCTGTCCGGTAAGGTCCAGGGGCTCTGCCCCAGTGGCTGGCACCTTCCCGATACTACGGAATGGAACACCCTTTTCACTGCGGTGGGCGGCGGTTCTACGGCTGGCACCAAGCTCAAGTCCCAGACTGCATGGCATCCTTTTACCGATCCATTTACCTTTACCGTCATCACTAGCGAAGATACCTTCGGTTTTTCTGCGTTGCCTGCTGGCATCATCTTAGCCTTTGGCACCTTCTCCTACGATGGCGACAAAGCGCTCTTCTGGAGTTCAACGGATGTCCATCGCGACGCTGCGTACTACATGGACTTGGACTTTGTCAGCGACCAAGCGCGCCTGTTCACTTCCAACTACAAGAACGGCGGCTTCTCCGTCCGTTGCGTCAAGGACTCTGAGTAATTTTCAAAAGGTTTTGCTATGAAAAATACATTCTCTAGAAAGTTTACGGTCTGTGCCCTTGCTGGGGTGCTCGGTGTTGCGTTTATCGCCTGCGGTGACGACGGGTCGTCTTCGCCGAGCGCAAAGGGGCTCCCTGCCGAAGTGGCTGACAAGGCGGAACTCGAAACATACGAGTGCAGCATGGATGTCATCGGCGAGAAGGTCTACGTGACCGAACTCGAAGAGAACTACGAATGCGACGGCGAAAAGTGGTTCAAGTCCTACGACCAGACAAAGCCGAGTTCTACAAAGTCGTCGGGCAGCAAGGACACCGACGGCTCCAGCGACTCCAGGGCTACCGACAAGGACGGCTCGTCGAGCGACGCTACGACATCGAGCAGTTCCGCCAAGTCCAGCAGTTCGCGCCCCACGGAAATCCTTGAACCCGAAATCACCGTGAACGAGACCTGCACCGAAGTGGGCGCCTGCGACGCCATGGTCAAGACCGACATCAGCACGTGGCACTTTGTGCGCAAGGATGGCTTTGACAGGGACATGGAATACATCTATTTCGTGGAAGGCACGCAGCTTATGGTCAAAACGATCGATTACAAGGGGGTCGAAGACATCGACACGCTGAAAGTCTATAGCGACATGACCAATGAAATCAGTCAGGAATATGCCTTCAATGCCGCAAAATCGACTTGCAAGAACGGCGGCGGGAACGACAACAAAGTAAAGAGTTGCGTGAAGGATACGGTAAAGGCGTTACCAGAATGCAATGCGAGTAGGGAAGGATTTATCGGAAAGAAGGATTCTTCGTCCTATGTTGTCTGTAAAAATGGTTCGTGGGAAAAGGCCAAGGAAATTGACATGGATACTTATGGCAAAACGTGCACCAACGCAGAAGTGGGGACGAGAACAAATGGCGTTGTGACCGAAACTAACAAGTATTATTGCACGGCAAATGGTTGGGTCTCTCTAATGAGTTGGAACTGGGATGTGCCAAAGGAAGCTCACTTTAATCCGAATATTACTTACGGCTCCATGACCGATGAACGCGACGGCAAGGTTTACAGGACGGTGCAGATAGGTGACCAGATATGGATGGCGGAGAACCTGAACTACGCTGACAGCGTCAAGACACCGAGTCTGTTGGAACGCAGTTGGTGCTACGACAATAAAACCGAGAACTGCGACGTGGCGGGTCGCCTTTACGCCTGGGCGGCGGCAATAGATTCCGTTGCACTCTATGATAATGGCAAAGGTGTGAATTGTGGTGATGGCGTTAACTGCACTATGCCTAAAAAAGTGCGGGGCATTTGTCCCACAGGCTGGCACTTGCCTAGATATGCTACAATTGATGATGATGAATTCCGTATCATGTATATTGCAGTGGGCGAAGAAACGGCAGGCAAGGCTCTCAAGTCGCAGATGGGATGGGAATATTATGGTAATAAATATATCGGCACCGACACCCTCGGTTTTTCAGGGATTCCTGCTGGTTACAGGACCGACTCCGGCTTATTCACCGCTGCCGGAGGTCAAGCTTATTTCCATACTACCATAACCAGTGCTGATTTCTCTCATCACACTACCATCGCTGTGAATTTGTCTTATGGATCCAATGGAATATTCAAGCAAAGGCTTAACAAGAGTGACGCCTACTCCGTCCGTTGCATCAAGGACTCCGAGTAGGGGTGTTGCCACCTAGGCTTTCCCTAACGCGAATGTTTATTCTGCTTTGCCAGTCTGCTTTCTTTTCAGTTCAATTAAATCGAAATACATCAGACGGCTGTTCAAGGGCCTGTCAGGACCGAGTCCCCGGAATTCGCGTTCTTGTTCTTCGGTGCTGAACAGGAATTTGAACTCGTTGTTCTGGTAAAACTTGAGATTTCGTTCCTTGTTGTAGGAATCTACCAGCAGGAAACGGCAACCGGTCTTGTTGAGCGGGTCGACGAACCAAGCCTTTATAAAACTGAGAACGTCACTCCCCAGATGTTTGCTCTGAAAATTAAGGCTTATGCCGAGTCTGCCTATCATGACTGCCGGATAACTGCTGTATATCTTTTCGCGGGGGATGTTTTTCTCGACTTTCTTCTTGCGTGACCCCGGAATTTTTTTGATGCTATCATTGGAAAGAGTGAAAACCGCCACCAGTTGTGCCGGGTCATCGACAAGAGAAAAACAATAATTCTTGCAAAGCAACTCTTCGCTCTGCAAAAAGGCGTCCTTTGTGAAGAAATCGTCTAAGTCGTTGTCCCCGCACTTGAATGATTTGCATAGGGCGGCCTTGCCTTGAGTGTAGAACCCAAAGCGGCAATTCTGTTGGAGAAAGTTCATTACTTAAATTCTCTAAAATCGGCCTTGGAGAGAATGTCTCTGGCCTGTTCAATTTGCTTGGAAAAATCGATGGAACCGCGACGCTTTTCGCTTTCTTCCATCATGAGGTCAAACCTGTCCGACGCTTCGCCGGTCAGTATCGGTACCGATGCGATTGCTAGTGCCATGATGACCTCCATTGTTGAATTGAACTATAGTCAATATACATTTTTCCTCGTGCTGGTGCAAGTGGTGAAACTTGAGTCAAATGGCTTGTTTGAAGAAAATGAAGCTTTTTGACCATGTAAGAGCAAAAATATATTTTTAGCGTGTCATAAAATGACAAAATGGAAAAGAAACGAGTTTTTTATAAAGGCCCAAAAAGAAGTCGATAAGTGGGTGAAGTAGGCTACTGTTCGCAACAAAGTATCTTGCCAACTCAAATGCAGAATACCGCATAGCAGGGAATAGAGAGTATTCCGTCGGTGTTTCCGAAATTCTTCTTGGAAATTCGGATGGCGTTTTCACAGTTGAATTGCTTGCGAAACATTGTGAGGCTGGTTGATTTTGTGTGGCGTCCCTTCTTGACCTCGACGGGAATTATCTTGTCCTGAATTTGCAAGACGAAGTCGACCTCGGCTGTGTTCTTGTTCTTCCAGTAGAAAAGCCTGTGCCCGTTTGTTGCAAGGGCCTGCGCTACATAGTTTTCGGTTAGCCCGCCCATGAATCCGTTGTCGGGTTCGTTTTCGGACAGTATGACTTGCGACGCCATCCCGGATTTAAGGGTGAGCAACCCGACGTCTCCCATGTAGATTTTGAAGTCGGACATGTTCACGTAGGCGGCCAGCGGCATGAATCCGTTATCGATGAGTTCGCATTTGACGATAAGCCCTGCGAACGTAAGCCAATCCAAGGATTCTCCGAAGATGGTCGCCGTTCCGCCGCGCTGGACCAGCTTGTATTGGAACTTTCGGTTTTCTTTGGCAAGCTGTACTGGAATTGAATTGTAGCACCCGCGAATTTTTACGGCCTGGGCTGGCGAGGCGTATTTCGCCATGTCGGCGGAGTATTCGTTTAGAATGCGGTTCTGGATTTCGGTCGGGAGAACGACGCTCCCCGTGTCGATGAAGTTCTGCACAACGGCGGGCATTCCACCGAGAATCAGATACTGCTTGTATCGTTCAATGGCCTTGTTGTGGATGGGGTCTTCTAGCGGAATGAAAGTTGTGCAGTGCTCCCGAATTGTCTTGGCGAGCGTTTCATCGCCGCATGCCCAGAGAAATTCCTCGAAGTCTAGCGGGAAAAGCGTCAGTTCATGAACCTTGCCGACGGGGAAGGAGAATTTTTCGCGGTTGATGGCTACTCCGAGCAGGCTTCCTGCCGCCGCAACGGCGTATTCTGGAGCGTCTTCGCAGAACATTTTGAGCGACATCAGCGCCCTTTCGGAACATTGGATTTCGTCAAGGATGATGAGTGTCTTGTGGGGCTTGATCGGGGTCTGGAAAACGGTTTCGAGCGCGTGGACGACTTTTTGCGGGGTAATGTCGCCATTGAACATTTCTGCAATGGAAACCTGTGTTTCCAGGTTCACGTGAACCATGTTTTCAAAACGGGTGGTCCCCAGCCATTCCAGAAGGAAGGACTTGCCTACCTGGCGGGCCCCTTGCAGCAGGAGGGGCATCCTTTTAGGGTTGTCGGCCCATTGGAGCAGTTTTTCTTCAATTTTGCGCTTCATATGCTAAAATATAACTAAAAAGTGTGGAAAAGTCAAGAATTTATGACAATTTTACACTTTTTGTTTAGAGTAGTCTTTTGCCGGACAGCATTCTTGTTTCCTAAATTTTACAATGGGGGGGGTATGGACTTTGGCAGGGGCGTTACCTATATTTAATAGGATAAACTATAGACGGGGATGTTTTATGAAGAAGTCTTTCCAGCGTGTCATTGCGACCCTGAACTTGTTTCAGGGGAAGCAATCTCTAACCATCTTCTTGTTGGCGGCAATCTTTGCCCTTTCCGCCTGTGACGACTCTTCGTCGGCGGGTGACGATGACGGCGAAACAAGCGCCCTGAGCAGCAGTGCCAAGGTCACTGAGCCAGCCGAAGTGACCGACGGGTCCAGCGACAGCAAGGACGAAGCAATCTCCAGCAGCGCCAAAACGGAGTCGAATGGGTCCAGTGACTCCAAGAACGCCGACAAGGACAAGGTAAATTGTTCAGCTCTTTTGGAAGAAACTGGTTGGAGTTGGGATGTGCCGAAAGAATGCCGCTTCAATCCCAATATTGACTATGGTTTCTTGAGCGACAGTCGCGATGGTCAAGTCTATAGGACGGTGAAAATTGGTGACCAGGTATGGATGGCAGAGAATCTGAACTACGACCCAGGACAGGGTGGTTTGGGTGAGGATAAATACGATTGGTCTTGGTGCTACAACAATGAGCCGAAAAATTGCGATGTGGCTGGTCGTCTTTACACCTGGGCAGCGGCTATTGATTCGGTGAAACTCGCTAATGATATAGAAAAACCATGTGTTTGTGGTTTTTACAAAGAGTGCCATAACATTGAACCTGTCCAAGGTATTTGTCCTAAAGGTTGGCATTTGCCAAGCAGGAGCGAGTGGGACACTTTGTTTAAGACTGTTCACGGTTGGTCCACTGCTGCCGCCAAACTCAAGGCCCAGAGTGGCTGGAATGGAAAAGGTAACGGCGATGACTCATTCGGATTTACCGCTATTCCTTCTGGCATCCGTACATTCTCTCAGAGATTTGACCATGTTGGTCACTATGCATATTTTTGGAGTTCTACTGATTACTACGGTTCCAGCGCATACGGTATATACCTGATCGATTATGACAGATCAAGGTACGAAAAGCAATTATCCAAGGATGGCGGGTACTCCATCCGTTGCGTCAAGGATTCTGACTAGCTCGCCGATAAACAATCATCCCACACTACACACTTCACACCCGAGTTGCGTTAGGGGGCGTCGCACCTTTGTGGCGAGACGCGCAAGCGGCTCGATGAGCCGAGCGAGCTCGGCGAACAGCACCCGCCCCGGCCCCAGGCCGGGGAACGCCCATAAAGCCTTGATGTATCGTTTTCACTATGCGTTTTACGCATACTGAGCATGAAAACTTGGTATTTTGCGGGGCTTGCGCAATTATTTATATTAAAAGTGTAAATTTATAAGGAACAAACCATGAAACTAGGGACGATTATGACGATGCTTGGTATGGGTGCGGTGCTTGCCGCGTGTGATTGCTGCCCGCAGGGGGAGGCAAAGGCGCTTTCGCAGGACAAGGAACTGCGTGCCGTGATGGACCACTTCACGCAGAACGAGGTTCCGGCGGCGACTCCGCTAGTGGAAAAGCGCGAGGTGGAGTTGATTCGCCTGGTGTCGCTTGTGACGCAGCAGTCGGGCGCTCTTTTGCAAGAAGAAGTGGCGACGGCGCTTGCGCAGGGGCTTACTCCCGAAGAGATTCTTGAGGCGATTTACCAGTGTGCTCCCTACACTGGGTTCCCGCGGACGGTGGATGCGGTGGAAATTGCCCGCAGCGTGTTCAAGGCGAAGAACGTGAAGGTGGACGAAAACCGTGCGACGGTGACGGCGCAGTCCCGCCTGGAGGCGGGCGCAGACGCGCAGGGGACGCTGTTCGGCCAAGCTTTCCGCGACATGGCGAAAAACGGAAAGGACGGGATGCCGACCATCAATTACTTCCTTGCGAGCAACTGCTTTGGCGATTACTACACCCGCAAGGGGCTTGACCTGAATACCCGCGAACTCTTGACGATGGCGATTCTCGTGAACCTGGGAACGGAGCCGCAGCTCAAGGCGCATATCGGCGCGAACCTGAAGATTCGCACTGCCGAATACGTGGAACAGGCGATTTACAACTGCTTGCCGTATTGCGGTTACCCGCGCACGCTGAACGCTCTGCGACTGCTCAAGGAAGCGGTGGCTGAGGCTGCGGATGCTGGGGGCGCGACGGCTGGTGTGACGGACGCAAAAACCATGCCAGGCAAGGACTGGAGTGTGTTTCCGGTGGGCAAGCCGAACGACGCCTACGCCAAGTATTTCGTGGGCAAGAGCTATCTCGACATGATCAGCACTGAACAGGTGGGGGTTGGGAACGTGACTTTTGAACCGGCGTGCCGCAACAACTGGCATATCCATCATGCAAAGAAGGGCGGTGGCCAGATTCTCATTGCGACGGCGGGCCGCGGCTACTACCAGGAATGGGGAAAGCCGGCGGTGGAACTGAAGCCCGGCGACGTGGTGAACATTCCGGCTGGCGTCAAGCATTGGCACGGGGCTGCTCCGGATTCCTGGTTCCAGCATTTGGCAATCGAAGTTCCCGGCGAAGGCGGAAGCAACGAATGGCTTGAGCCCGTGAGCGACAAAGACTACGGGAAATTGAAATAATGTTTGCCAGAATTCTCGCTTGCGCATTTATTGGCCTTATGACGGTAGGAACTTTTGCGGCGGCACCTGCGCCCGATGGCTTCGTGCTTATCAAGGGCGGGACTTTCAACATGGGAAGCCCCGCAAACGAGGACTGGCGCGTCAACGACGAGACGCTGCATAAGGTGAAGGTCTCCGATTTTTATTTGGGCAAATACGAGGTGACGCAAAAGCTTTACCGCGAAGTGACGGGCGAAAAACCCTCCAGTTTTAAGGGTGACGACTTGCCTGTCGAAAACATCACGTGGCTCGAAGCGGTTCGTTTTTGCAACAAGTTAAGCGAACGCGACGAACGCACTCCCGTTTACGCTATCGAAGGCGATGCGGTCAGCTGGAACCGCGAGGCGAACGGCTACAGACTCCCCACCGAAGCGGAATGGGAATACGCGGCCCGAGGCGGCACAACCACGCCATTCTACACAAAAAAGGCTCCCGGTGCCGACGACGTAAATTTTTACGGGCATTATCCGTATCAAATCGAACAGAACTATTTCAACGACGAGGTTCTGGAAACCCGCCCCGGCGTTTATCGCGGAAATACGCTCCCCGTGGGCAAATTCAAGCCCAATCCTTTCGGGCTTTATGACATTTACGGGAACGTGGGCGAATGGTGCTTTGATTTTTATGGCGATTACGGAGTTTCTGCAGGCTCGACAAGCGTGACGGTCGATCCGGCGGGCAAACCTTCGGGCACAAGGCGCGTGCATCGCGGTGGCGGCTGGAACGATTTCGGCAAGAACCTCCGCAGCGCCTATCGCGGGGCCATGCAGCAATCCAGCAAGAGTTACAATGTGGGGCTCAGGCTCGCCATGAATGCGGGTGCAGGCGTCAAGGGAACTTTTGTGACCCAGGAAGCGGCGGGCTTTAAGGGCGAAAAGGCACAAGCGGCATCGAACCCGAAAGGTGCTTCCCGTGCGCTGATTGTTTTCTATTCCTGGAGCGGGAATACCCGCGGTGTCGCCCGCGAAATCAAGAAGCAGACCGGTTTCGACATGGTGGAACTTGAACTCGTGAAGCCCTATTCCGACGACTACAACACCGTCTTGAAGCAGGCGCAGAACGACCAGCACAAACAGGCGCGCCCCGCCCTCAAGAAAAAGCCCGACGCAAAGAAGTGGGCCGACTACGAAACGATTATCATCGGTTACCCCAACTGGTGGGCGAGTATCCCGATGCCTATTGCGACTTTGCTCGAAAGTTACGACTTTACGGGCAAGCGGATTCTGCCGTTCTGCTCCCACGGTGGTGGGCGCTTTGGCCAGAGCATCACCGCGATTGCGAAACTTGCGCCCAACGCAAAAATCGGCGAAGGCCTTTCGGTGCATTACTCCGGCGGTTCGAGCCTCTCGAAAGATGTGGCCAAGTGGCTCGAGAAAAACGGCGTGAAGACGAAATAATAGAACATGCTTTGACATTTTTTCTTGAAAAACGGCGATATTGGCGAAAACAATACAAATAGAACGACAAATCTGTGGATTTTGGGAGTTGAATTTCCAAAATCCATAAAATTATGTATATTATATACATGTTTAAGCGAGAACTGACCGAATCTCTGAAGGGCATGGCGCAGAAATACCCCGTCGTGACCCTTATTGGACCACGACAGTCCGGTAAAACGACGCTTGCTTGCCAGACGTTCCCGGAGTACCGCTATGTAAACCTGGAACAGACTAGCATGCGGCTGATGGCCAAGGAGGACCCTCGCGGTTTTTTGGTCTCCAACCCGCCGCCTCTGATTATCGACGAGGTGCAGCGTTGCCCGGAACTCCTGAGCGAAATCCAGGTTGTCAGCGACTCCCTGAACCGGAATGGAGCGTTCATCCTTACGGGGAGCCAGCAACTAACCTTGATGCAGGGAGTCTCACAGACTTTGGCGGGGCGAACTTCAATTCTTACGCTGCTTCCGCTTTCGTTGCGGGAACTGGCCTTTGCCGGAATCGAACAAAAAAGGGATGAATGCCTCTATTTTGGTGGCATGCCGAGGATATTCGATAGCCACATAGAACCCAACATCTATTATCGCGACTATTTCCGCACGTATGTGGAGCGGGATGTTCGTGACCTTATCCGCATCAGGGATTTTGACAGGTTTGATATTTTCGTGAAACTCCTGGCTGGGCGGGTAGGGCAGATTTTGAATACGTCTTCTCTTGCAGCCGACGTGGGTGTGTCGAACAAGACCATCGCCGAATGGATTTCCGTTTTGGAGATTTCAAATGTCGTTTTCAAGTTGAGACCGTGGTTCGGCAATGTGGGGAAGCGTTTGACCAAGTCGCCCAAGATTTATTTTACCGATACGGGGCTTGCGGCGAGGCTCTTGGGAATTGAAACCCCTGAGCAGGTGGCGCGAGACCCCCTGCATGGTAATTTGTTTGAAAATCTTGTTATTCTTGAAACTTTAAAATCTGCATGGAACCAGAACATGCCGACGGAGTTCTTTTATTTCCGTACAGAGTCCGGGACTGAATTGGATTTGCTGTTCAAGAGCGAAGGTTGCTGGAATGCGGTCGAGATAAAGTCTTCGTCGACAGTCAATACGGACTACTTCAAGAATTTTACGAAGGTCGCGTCGATTCCAGAATTTGAAAACATGAAAAAAATCCTTGTCTATTCCGGCGATAATATTGAGAGCTTCAAGGGGTGCCGTTGCGTAAATTACAAGGATGCCGGAAAAATCGTTGGCAGGTAGTAAGTTTTCTGTGATGAGTTTTACTTGATATGCCTATTTCCGCAAAAATCCGTATGCCTCTTGATATCGCGATGACAATCGCGACGTTCGTGCTGATGGGCGGCAATTACTTCTTTGAATCGACTGCTGTTCACGAGATTCTGGGCGTGGTGCTGCTTGTTCTGTGGGCGGTGCACATCACGCTGAACCGGCGATTTTTTCTTTCGCTGTTCAAGGGCCGCTACAATGCATTCCGCATCTTGCAGGCGGTCGTGAATTGCGAAATCCTTTTGTGCGCGATTTTCCTGATGGTGAGCGGAATCATGCTTTCGAACCATGTGTTCGCCTGGCTCGGGATTGAATCGGGCGCAAATTTTGCCCGCACGGCGCACCTGCTTGCAAGCCACTGGTATTACGTGTTCATGTCGCTCCACATCGGGCTGCATGTGAGCCTGATTGCAAACCGCTTGGGACTTGCGGGTGCGTTCAAGTCAAAGGCGGCGCTTATCGCAACCCGCGTGGTTGCAATTCTTGTGGCAGGCTACGGAATTTACGCTTTCGTTATTCGCGGGCTCTGGAAATACATGTTCCTGCAACAGCCCTTCTTCTTCTTTGATGCGGAACGTGGCTACGCCCTCTTTTTCGTGGACTATATCACCATTGTCGTGTTGTTTGCCGTCGCGGTGCATCTCTTTAATGCAATAATTTCAACCCGACAATCCCGGATAAGATAAGCAGAACGCAAATGGCTTTCGGGATAGAGAAATGCTCCTGAAATAGATAAACGCCCAGGGCGCGGTTCAAATTATGGAACAAAGATAGTTATTCCGCCAAAAAAATTCTATCTTATTCAGTGATGAGGTCCGTAAAAGAAAATATTTCTTCGATGATTGTGGTCGCGTTGTTCGCGATTCTTGCTGCCGTTGTCGAAGGTTCTTTTGTTTACGATTACGGAACCGAAATGGGGCGGGCTTCGGAATATGGCAAGGTCTCCGCCGACAATGTGCATGCCGAAAGTCCGCTGTTCCTGTTGCGGGAATCGACTGCCGAGGCCATGCAGTTTACACGCAGGTCGGGCCAGCAGGTGTCCTTGCGTGCATCGCGCGGCAACGGCCTTCAAGGGGACGGCGGACGCAGTTCGGCAACGTTCAAGCAGGCTACTCCATTTCCGACTAAGATCGCGCGGCCAACTGTTTGCGCCCAATGCGGCTTCCCTTTGCCGCTAGTTTATCAGAAATCAAAAGAGTATTACGTTTATACGCTAGAGCGAATGCTCTGTTAGCAAGTTCTTTCTCCAAGCCTTAAACACTAGTAAATGGCCGCGGCCCTTACCGGGTGCGCGATAACATTCATTTTAAAAAAGAGAAAGAACATGGAAAACATTTCCAAGATGGAGATGGCTAACGCCCTCTTCAACAAGCCCTATATCAAGACCGAAAAGAAGTTTTTCGGTTTCAAGACCAACGTCACCTACACCAAGACGAATTCGCCCGTTGTGGGAATATGCCTGGACTACAGCCCTACGGAGGGCCAAAAGGTCAAGGAAATTGTCGAGGCTTCTCCAAGCGCCCTGGATGCGGTCGTTCAAAAAAATGGCCGTCCTAAAACAAGCGACAATGGAAACTACCGCCTGAATCTCTGCTATTCGCAGGACCGCGAATTTGCGGCACTGCAATTGCAGCAGTTCTCGGGATTCGAGTACCATACCGTAGGTGAAATCCGTTTTGCCGAAGGCGACGAGGCGCATAAACTTCTCGCCGCTTTCGTGAAATAAACGGATATATCGTCAAAAAGGCTCCCCTCGGAAACGGGGGAACGCCCAATAAATGGCTAAATTTTAAAAATTATTTAGTAGGAAAATTATTTTTCTGCTAAATAATTTGTTATATTAGGGGTATGGAATTTCTAGATCGTGAAGAAGAATCGAAAAGGCTGAAGGTGGAACTCTCCCGGAAGGGGGCGTCTTTTGTCGTTGTCTATGGCCGTCGCAGGTTGGGCAAGTCCACCTTGTTAAAGCGAGTCTTGAAGGAAAACGATATCTATTTTATGGCGGACCGTTCGGAAGAATCCGCCCAGCGGCGTTTCCTGGCCATGGCGATTGCAGTCCGGTATGAGGGGTTCGATTCCGTTGCTTACCCCGACTGGGAGTCGCTTTTCAGGGCCTTCAACTACAGGTGCGCGAAGGGTTCTACGCTCTGCCTGGACGAGTTCCCGTATCTTGTGAAATCCTGCGAGATGTTGCCCTCTACGCTGCAGAAGTTGCTGGACGAAAAGTCCTTGAACTTCAACCTGGTGATTTGCGGCTCGTCGCAACAGATGATGTTCGATGTCGCCCTCGACGAAAAATCGCCATTGTATGGGCGTGCCCATGAAATTCTCCGGTTGAAGCCTATTCCGGTTTCTTACTTGCCTTCTGCGTTGAAAATTTCGGCAAAGGAGGCCGTTTCTGAATATGCCGTTTGGGGCGGAGTGCCCCGATATTGGGAATTGCGTGAACGGTATCGGAGTTTCATGTCGGCCCTGAGGGATTTGGCCCTCTCTCCCTTGGGCGTCCTTCACGACGAGCCTGTGCATATTTTGCGCGACGACATGCGCGACCTGGTGCAGGCGTCCACACTTCTAGGAATCATCGGGAACGGCGCGAACCGAATTTCGGAGATTGCGGCGCGTGCCGAAAAGAATGCGGCGACTTTGAGCGCCCCTTTAAAAAGGCTCGTGACCATGCAGCTTGTGGACCGGGAAATCCCTTTCGGTGAAAATCCAAAAAATAGCAAGCACGGCATTTACCACTTGTCCGACCCTTTCATCAATTTCTATTACCGGTTTATAAGTCCGTATCGCTCGCTGCTAGAACTGGGCCGTATTGATTACGTAGAAGAAATTGTCCAACAGCATTTCCCTGAATTTGAAGGTTTTTGCTGGGAACGCCTTTGCCGGCAGGCGGTTAGCGGGCAGGTTGTCGGTGGCGAGATGTTCAATGTGGCTTCCAGGTGGTGGGGCAATGTCGGCAAGTCAGAACGGATCGAAATCGATGTCGTTGCCGAAAGCATGGACAAGAAAACGCTACTTGTCGGGGAATGCAAATGGACGAATGGCGAAAATGCGGGGCGCCTGTTTGCCCATCTGAATGAGCAGGTCCAGAAATTGCCGTTCGTCCACAAGTATAAAAAAATCGTCCCGGTTCTTTTTTTGAAAGAAAGACCTCGCGACAAGACTGATGGAATAGTTTTTTTGCCGGAAGATGTCCTTAAAATTATTTAGTAGGAAAATTATTTTTCTGCTGAATAATTTATTTTGCCCAAATCTACCATAAAATGCCTACATTTGGCAAGTTATAACTCCTATATGTCCCAAGTTGAGTCATATAGAAAAATTTGACGGAAAATATCGAAAAAAGTTGTTTTTCTGCGTTATTCTGGACTTTTGTCTTGTTTCCTAAATTTTACAATGGGGGGGGGTATGGACTTTGGCAGGGGCATTACCTATATTTAACAAGATAAACTATAGACGGGGATGTTTTATGAAGAAGTCTTTCCAGCGTGTCATTGCGACCCTGAACTTGTTTCAGGGGAAGCAATCTCTAACCATCTTTATGTTGGCGGCATTCTTCGCCCTTTCCGCCTGTGACGACTCTTCGTCGGCTAGTTCCGACGAAACAGGTGTTTCCAGTTCGTCGGTAGAGTCATCTGATTCAGAAGAATCTTCGTCGTCTGTTGACAAAAAGTCGTCGGGAAACGAAACCAAAGACAAGTCATCTAGTAGTGACACTAAGTCGAGTAGTTCCACAAAAGAATCAAAAGTCTCTTCTGATTCCAAGAGTTCAAGTTCTGTGAAGTCAGATGATTCTTCTAGCAGCAAGAAGGATACGTCTAGTTCATCGGAGAACTCGTCTTCAAGCAAGAACCAAAGTAGTAGTTCTTCCGTGAAACAATCAAGTTCTAGTTCAAATGTTACTCAATCGTCAAGCAGTATTGTAAAAGGGGAGTACTTTAATCCCAGTCTCTCATATAGTGAGTTTGAAGATGATAGAGACCATCGTGTTTACAAGTATTTGACTATTACAGGGAAAAATCAAAGCGGCGAAACTGCTTCGGTTACTGTTATGGCAGAAAACTTGAATGTCGGTGAAATGATTGAAGGAAAGTTGAACCAGTCTAACGAATCTAAAATTGAAAAATACTGCTATAACAATGATACTGCGATTTGCTTGACTTATGGAGGGCTATATCAGTGGGCAGAGATGATGCAATTGCCGAGCCGTTGTAACACAGAAAGTTGTGCAGATTCGATTCACGAAAACCATCAGGGAATTTGCCCGAAGGGTTGGAGACTTTTAACATACGACGACTTTTATATTGTTGCACATGCTGATAAAAACAAGAATGGTGTTTCTGATGTTCGGGCAACATTCTTTGGTGGCTTGAATTATAGTGGATACACCTTGATTGGGGCTGGTTATAATTGGAACTATGAATTTAGAAATAAAGATGAGTCTGCTTATTGGCACTATCCGGAAGAAGGTCGTTCTAATGATAATAATATTGCTTCTTTTGTTGGACTTCAAACAAGAAGTTCGAAATCAAACAGTACGCAGGATACATACAAAACGCATGGATTCTCAGTCCGCTGCGTAAAGGTTGACTAACGAATTCATAATAAGGGTGATATATGGCCAAGAAAAAATACGATCGCGGAATGAACAATTTCAAAATCGAACAGTTCGAACCCCGCATGATGATGAATGCGGATGTTGTTTTAGATGACTTTGGGGACAATATATCCAATGTTTCAACTACAGTTGAAAGTGCCCTGAATGAAGTTGATGATTTGCGGTTGTCTGGACTTGGCTTGAATGAGTCTCTTGATTCTGCTTCTGCATATTTTTCTGGTGTCGGCTCAAATATACGGTCTTTGGTATATACGGCATTCGAGAACTATAGAGATGCATTGCCCGATGGGACAACATCTGTCCCCTTGGCTGCACTTGTTTCTGGATTGAACACGAATCTCCCAGATCAGTTACCGTCAAATATTGGAAATCCCGTTTTTAGTGCCCCAAATAATGATACACTCAAGCTAGATTTTGATGCCCTTGCCGCCTAGCGGGATAATTCCACACTTCACACTACACATTGCTTCTGCCTGTTGATTCTGGGTAAAAAAATTTATATATTGACGGTATGGCGCAGCCTTTGTCGAAAATCAGCATCCTTGAACCCCTTTGCTGGGATTCAAGCGTGAGTGCCGAGACGCTCCTTCCCCTGGTGGACGGGACGGTGTCTTCGGTTGGGGGCATCTCCCGTGAAGCCCTGTTCCTGCGTTCGCTGGAGCGGGTGCCGTGGCACAACCTGGTAGTGCTGTGGGGCGGGGCGGAAAACTGTGCAAAACTTTATACGGAAAAGGTCCGAAGGGGGCTTCGCAATGGCGACTTCAGACAAAAATACGATTTCGCTTTCGGAATTCTACGAGGAGAACCTGTACAGGCTCCAAGATGGGGTTCTGAATATTGTGAAAAACTGCGGCACACCTTTGTATCTGACCGGTGGAA
Source organism: Fibrobacter sp. UBA3718 (assembly GCF_002371935.1). NCBI lineage: Bacteria > Pseudomonadati > Fibrobacterota > Fibrobacteria > Fibrobacterales > Fibrobacteraceae > Fibrobacter > Fibrobacter sp. UBA3718. Next base: position 503,841 of record NZ_DFHR01000013.1, read on the forward strand.
CCGCGCTTAGCAGGGCGTATTACCGCCACCGCTATTCAGACGACCTGGATTTCTTTGTCAACAACGATAATTCCTTCAATCAGTATGTCGACGCCGTTCTAGATGGTCTTCGAAAGGCCGGCTATGACTGGAGTGTCGAAACGGGATTTGTCAAGTCTCCCGATTTCAGGACCCTTGTCTTAAGACATCCCGATTTCCAGATGGGGCTGAAACTCGATTTCGTAAACGATGTCGCCGCACACTATGGCGAGATAACCGAAACGGACCTGTTCTACAGGACGGATTCTGTCAGGAATATTCTTTCGAATAAGGTGACCGCGATTTTCAGGATGTCGGCAAAGGACATTGTGGATATCCATCGGATATGCCTGAACGAAAAATTCGAATGGCGGGAAGTCTTTGAAGAAGTCAGGGAAAAGGAACTGGGCGTAGAACCATTAGATGTTTCGCAGGTCATGCAGGGAATAACGCAGGCTGCGTTTGAGAGTATCAAGTGGAAATGCGGATTGACCTTTGCCGAGTTCAAGCGGGACATCGATATGATTGCCGCTGACATGCTTTGCCTGAAAGACAACGGCTTGAACGACAGGAGTATGAGATGAAAACGATAAAGAAACTCGGCTTGGTGAGCGCTGTAGCTTTTGCAATGCTCGCATTCTCGGCTTGCGATGACTCTTCGTCGGCTAGTCCCGATGAAACAAGTGTTTCCAGTTCGTCTGTAGAGTCGTCTGATTCGAGTGTCACCCTGAGCGGAGCGTCAGCGGAGTCGAATGGGTCTAGTGACGCAAATATGGAAAAAGACAAGTCTTCCAGTAGTGTCAAGGGTTCCGAGCCCGCCGAAGTGTCCAGTAGTTCCACAAAAGAAACAAAGAACTCGTCCGACTCCAAGAGTTCCAGTTCTGTGAAGTCCGATGACTCATCCAGCAGCAACAAGGACAACTCTAGTTCATCGGTGAGCTCGTCTTCAAGCAAGAACCAAAGTAGTAGTTCTTCCGTGAAACAATCAAGTTCTAGTTCAAATGTTACTCAATCGTCAAGCAGCATTGTAAAAGGGGAGTACTTTAATCCAAGTCTCTCATATAGTGAGTTTGAAGATGATAGAGACCATCGTGTTTACAAGTATTTGACTATTACAGGGAAAAATCAAAGCGGCGAAACTGCTTCGGTTACCGTTATGGCAGAAAACTTGAATGTCGGTGAAATGATTGAAGGAAAGTTGAACCAGTCTAACGAATCTAAAATTGAAAAATACTGCTATAACAATGATACTGCGATTTGCTTGACTTATGGAGGGCTATATCAGTGGGCAGAGATGATGCAATTGCCGAGCCGTTGTAATACAGAAAGTTGTGCAGATTCGATTCACGAAAACCATCAGGGAATTTGCCCGAAGCGTTGGAGACTTTTAACATATGATGATATGTATATAATTGTTCATGCGGACAAAAATAAGAATGGGGTTTCTGATATAAGAGCAACATTCTTTGGTGGTTTGAATTATAGTGGCTATACATTGATTGGTGCGGGGTATCTTTGGAATTACAATTTTAAAAATTTAGATGAAACAACATATTGGTTCTATCCAGAAGAAGGATCTTTGGATAAACCATCTGCTTTGACAGGCTCCCAAAGTAGAAGCACGACGAGTGGCTTTGGAGGACATACACAGAGTGCGTATAAGACACATGGATTTTCAGTCAGGTGTGTAAAAGTAGACTAACGGTTCTGTTAAAAAGGGTGATATATGGCCAAGAAAAAATACGATCGCGGAATGAACAATTTCAAAATCGAACAACTCGAACCCCGTCTGATGATGGATTTTGCGGTATAAATTCTACATTCCATATTTCACATTGCTTGGTTTGTGGGTGGTGAAAATTTTTACAGGAGATAATGGTATGAAGTGTGTCAAGGGTCTTGGTTTCTTGTGGGTGGCGGTGCTCGCGGCAATCTTCGCCCTTTCCGCCTGCGACGACTCTTCGTCGGCTAGTTCCGACGAAACCGGTACTTCCAGTTCATCGGTAGTAACTTCTGATTTGGATGACTCTTCATCGTCTGTTGACAAAAAGTCTTCGGGTAATGAAACTTCTGAAAAAGACAAGTCTTCAAGTAGTGAGAATATGTCTAGTAGTTCCGCGAAAGAAACAAAGGACTCGTCCGACTCCAAGAGTTCAAGTTCTGTGAAGTCGGGTGAATCTTCTAGCAGTAAGAAGGACAACTCTAGTTCGTCGGTTAACTCGTCATCAAGCAATAAGCAAAGTAGTAGTTCCGTAAAGTCTTCCAGTTCTTCCGTGAAACAATCATCTTCGTCAGTAGCTTCAAGTAGTAGCGAATATGTGCCGTTTGATCATTCCCAGACACTTGGAAGTATAGGGCAAGAGGGCGTTTATAAGACATTTACTGATTCGCGCAACGGACGCAGTTACTATTACATGGAGTTCAAGGGTGTAAACAGGCAAGGCGACTCGGCGACGGTCACTGCCATGGCTGAGAACTTGAATATTGGAGAGATGGTCGCCGGCGACAAGGACCAGGCTGACGATTCGAAGGTAGAACGCTATTGTTATGACAACGACACCATCAACTGTGACCGCTATGGCGGTCTCTACCAGTGGGCGGAGATGATGAAATTGCCCAGCGAATGCAATACCAAGAGCTGTGCCGACAGTATAAAGCCAAACCACCAAGGTATCTGCCCCGACGACTGGCGCCTGCTCACCTACGATGATTTTGTTGTCATTCTCAATTCCAACGGCAACAACCATGGCATCGAGGGAGTCCGTTCCACCTTCGGCTTCGGCGGTTACAACACCACTGGGTATAGCCTTGTGGGCGCTGGCTTGAGACGTCCAACGGGAGAATTCAAAGATTGCCTTGGAAAAGAAACGTATTGGTATTACCCAGGCGAAATCCTTGTAGATGGTGAAATGTTTGTTTTGGGCTCCAATACGGGTTATAGAGACAATTCAATTTACGGCCCCTCGAATTTTAATTACACAAAACTTGAAGGACGTTCCGTCCGTTGTGTTAAGTCAAAATAAAATTTATAAGTAAGATTACAAAATGAACATGAAAAAAATAAAGAAATCTGTCAAGCAGTCCACCAAGAACAACTACCGTATTGAGGCTCTTGAACCTCGTCTGATGATGGATTTTGCAGTATAAATTCCACATTCCACACTACACACTTCACATTTCACATTGCTTCTGCGTTAGGGGGCGTCGCACCGCCACGCGGTGGCGAGACTTGCCGTGGACCCTATCGCTCCGCTCCAGGGTGACAGAGCGGCAAGGCTCGATGAGCCGAGCGTGCTCGGCGAGCAGCACCCGACCCGGCCCCTTCGACGCTGGGAGATCCCCGCCTTCGCGGGGATGACAAGTTGGGGCCGGGGAACGCCCAATAGTGGGCTATACTTACTTTTACTGCTTTAGGTTATTTACTTGTTCTCGCCGAAGAATCCGTGTTCCGAATGCTGAGACCACATTTCGAACATTGTCAAGTAGTTGTTCTGGATGTATTTCTGGATGGTCAGAAGATCCTTGTCGGAAAGAGAGCCGCGTTTCTGGACAACGGTGTCGCCGTTTGATTTGATGAAAAGTTTTGCGGAGCCTGATTCAGTCAATTTTGAGTCGCTCGCGTGTGCGTGGATGCATTTTGGCGATAATCATGTCGGCCTTGTCGGCGATTTCATTAAGCTGTTGCTCGGACATTGTCCACCTCGACAGATGTTATCGGTTGCAAGAAAATTTTCGGGTCGATGTAAAGGTCTTCAAGGATAGGGACCAGGTCGATATAGTCCTCGACGAGTTTGTCCTTGTTCTGGCTATATACGGCATCGACCACCAGGTAGCCGTTGTCCCATTCCTTCACCTTTGCAATCTTGACAAGGCTATACGGCCCCTTGAACCGTATAGTCCGCCCGTTAAAGGAGAAGGTTATGTAACATCCGTCATTTGACAGGATTGCCTTAGAATTGACCATGTCCACAATATACATTATTCTGTCGCCAAAGGCAACCTGGGCTGGCTCGGTTTTACAGGGGGAACGCCCAAGGAAAAAACAGGCTTTCAAAAAAAGCCCTATTCGTCAGACAAGTTTGGCCAATCAGAACCCCTTTTCCGCAACGACATTCTTTTGCTTCTGCTGCAAGATGATGTCGAAAGCCTTGGCGAAGAATTCCGCTTCTTCTGCCGATGCCGCGCTTTCGATAACATCGGCTGTTTCCGAAAGACCGATGTGCTTGCATTCTTCGTAAAGTTCATGCATTCTTTTCGCTTGCTGAGTCATATCATAAATATACAAACATTTTTGAAAAAAAATACTTTGAATTATCAACCCACATCCCACACTACACATTTCACACCCGCTTCTGCGTTAGGGGGCGTCGCACCGCCATTGCGGTGGCGAGACGCGCAAGCGGCTCGATGAGCCGACCCCGGATCAGGTCCGGGGTGACGAGAGGCGAGCAGCACCCGACCCGGCCCCAGGCCGGGGAACGCCCATAAGAAAACAGATTTAGGTTATTGTCCTTATATTCCCGAATATATGAAATGGGGTGTTTGCTTTTTTGTGCAAAGAAAGGTATATTTTAGAAGAGGATTTCGATGGAACGCTTGAAGATTTATTTGGACAACTGTTGCTATAATCGTCCTTACGACGACCAGTCTCAACTAAAGGTCAGTTTAGAGGCTCAGGCTAAATTGGAAATCCAACAGCAGATTCGTAATGGGGTGTTCGATTTGGTCACGTCGTATATTCTTGTTGCCGAAAATGCAGCCAACCGATTTGAGTCGAAAAGGAACGATATCCAGGATTTTATAGATACTTACACGCATACGTATGTGAGTGAAAATGTTGATGGACAAGTAAAGTCTCTCGCAAAGGAAATTACGGCGACTGGCGTTAAATTGATGGATGCGTGTCATGTGGCAAGTTCAATTATAGCAGAATGTGATTATTTTTTGACGACCGACAAGCGCTTACTTAAATATCAAACCGATAAAATCAAAATCCTTAATCCCATGACTTTCATTCTTGAAGTGGAGGAAAACCATGAGCCCTAGTTCTGTCGATGTCATTGAAAAAGGAATGCGTTGCCTAAGTGAAAACATGGGTGCAATGGAGACCGAACTCTTTATAGCAACCCTGTTGCGAGAGCGCTTTGATTATACAAAGTGGCGTTCTTCTTTGGTGGACAACGTCAAGACATTTGATGATTTGGACAAGTTTGTCCAGTCTTCCCGTGGCGTGATGAAATTTTCGGGAAATCCGAAAGTAGTCTTGTAAGAGATTTCTTTATTAATGCTGGTTTCGTTCTGTCCGTTGCGTCAAGGACTCTGAGTAACCCGCTGACGGATTTTCAATTTCACATCCCACACCCCACACTCCACACTCCACACCCGCGTCTGCGTTAGGGGGCGTCGCACCGCCACGCGGTGGCGAGACGCGCAAGCGGCTCGATGAGCCGACCCCGGATCAGGTCCGGGGTGACGAGAGGCGAGCAGCACCCGACCCGGCCCCTGTGATGTGAACCCCAAAAATTGGACAATTAAAATTTAGGATAAAACTCCGTTATGAGTTCGGTATTGAACCGGACTCATTCCATTTAAGCGAAGCTTTATCCGATCATTGTTATAGTATTCGATGTATTTTTTTAATTCCCGCTTGAAATGACCTATATCACGAAATGTATTCGGATAGAGAAATTCAGTTTTCATTATTCCAAAGAAGTTCTCCATCATGGCGTTATCAAGACAATTTCCTTTACGACTCATACTTTGAATAATTCCATGCTCTCGTAATGATTTCTGGTATTTTACATGTTGATAATGCCACCCTTGGTCGGAATGTAGAATTAGCCCTTTCCATTTACGTTTTAAGGAGTACGCCTTGTCAAGCATATTCATAACCATCTTGAGATCCGGATGGTTGGAAATCGTGTAGCAGATTATCTCGCCATTGTACATATCTAGTATGGGCGATAAATAGCATTTGTTCACGCCAATATTTATCTGTGTCACATCGGTTGTCCACTTCCTGTCGGGAGCCTTTGGGTTGAAGTTGCGATTGAGCCTATTCGGCGCAGTTTTCCCAATTTCGCCCTTGTACGAACGGTACTTGCAGCGTTTACGGATGTTTTTCAGATTTTCTTCTCTCATAATTCTGCAAATAGTCTTGTGGTTGATCGTGTAGCCCTCATTTCTGAGTTGCGCGTCTATCCTGCGGTAGCCGTAACGTCCCTTGTTTGCCGCATGAACAGACCTGATTCGGATACGTTCTTCCGCATAGCGGTCCGGTTTTCTACGGAGGTTATAGTAGTATGTAGAACGCGATAGTCCGCTGGCCTTCAGAAGATACTTGAGAGCATATTCATTTGTTAATTCCCGGACGATTTCGGCCCTATACCGAACATCCCGGCATCTTCTTGGTCTAGGGCCTTCAATTTTTTTAAGTAGGCGTTCTCCGCTTTCAAGTATTCATTTTCTTCTTTAAGTCGATCGATTTCACTTTTCCCTTTTGAAATCCTTGACGTGCTTTTTGACATTTTTCGGGGTCTTCCTCTTGGTTTTATTGCAAGCAGTTCGTCGTATCCTCCATGACGAAACCTGCGAACCCAGTCCATTAGTGATTTTCTGCTAATACCATATTTTGCGGTTACTTCATAATATGGCTGCGATTTAACAACGATGGCTTCTACGGCTTTCTGCTTCAATGCATTCGATGCACGGAATGTACATTTTTTCGGCTCTACTAGTCGCCCCAAAATCTCAAATTCGCGACACTTGTGACATATGTCGCGAACATCAAACGACACTTTTCTGGATATTTCTTTTGGAGTAAGACCTTCTTTATATAGGTCAATGACCTTTTGCCATTCTAATAGTTTATCGTTCATGAGAACCTCATAGTTGTGTCCAATTTTTGGGGTTCACATCACCCTGGCCGGGGAACGCCCAATAGTGGGCTAAACTTGCTTTGCGGCTAAAGTCTCGTTCAGGCTGCCGCTGCGGAAACCCTGCAGGTCTAGCGAGATGTAGGTAAATCCTATTTTCTTGAAGGCTGCGAGAATCTGGTCGCGCTTTTCTAGAACCTTGTCGAAATCTTCGGGCAACACCTCGATGCGTGCGAGGTTGCCGTGCAGGCGCACGCGGAACTGCTTGAAGCCCAGTTCAAAAAGCAGTTGCTCCGCATTTGATATCATAGAAAGCTTTTCCCGGGAAATGAGTTCTCCATAAGGGATGCGGCTTGCGAGGCAGGCGAAGGAAGGCTTGTCCCACGTGGGTAAATCCAGTTGGTGCGAAAGTTCGCGGATGTCTGCTTTTGTGAGTCCGCATTCCAGGAGGGGGCTCCTGATGCCTAGTTCCTGGAGGGCGCGCATTCCGGGGCGGTAATCGTGAATGTCGTCGGCATTGCTGCCTTCGCAGACAGTTGAAAATCCTGCGGCCTTTGCGCGTTCTGTAATTTTCGAAAACAGGTTGTGCTTGCAGAAGTAGCAACGTTCCCTGGAGTTTTCGGCAAAGCCTTCTACCTGCATTTCGTCAACTTCTATCAGCTGCTGCGGGATTCCGTGCAACTTGCAGAACTCTCGGGAAAATGCGATTTCGCGCTCGGGGACCATTCCCGCCTGGACTGTGTAGGCGACCATGTTGCTGCCCAGTGCGTCGTGGGCGACTTTTGCTAGGAATGTGGAATCTACGCCGGCAGAAAATGCGATGGCGACGCGGTCCATTTCGCGCAAGAGGTTTTTCAGTTTTTCAAACTTTTGTTTTAAACTTTCCATGTAAAGTAAAATACAAAATTGCGGCTTGACAATTCATTTTTAGAGCAGTTTCTTCTCGACCGCTTTCTGGATTTCGCGGATGGGAACGCCCGCCTTGTCGGCGCATGCTTTCAGGTCGTCAAATTCGGGTTTGATTTTTTCGATGTCGCCCAGAAGGGACTTCTTGACGCGAATCTTGCCAAATTCCGTTTCGACTTCGAAGGTGCTGCGGGCCATGCAGGTGCGTTCTACGGGGAAACGGCGCACGCCGACGGTCGATGTATGCAGGAAAATGGCTTTCTCTACGGCGGCCAAGTGCTCGCTGTCGGCGAGGGCGCACAGAAGAGTGCCCATGCGGTTCTTTTTCATGTAGCAGGGGATAAAATGGACATCGCGGGCACCCGCCTCGAAGAGTTTGTCCATGGCGTAGCCCAGTTCTTCGGGAGTGGAATCGTCGATGTTTGCTTCAATCTGAAAAACGCTGCAATCTGCGGGGGTGCAGCCTGTGGTAGTGGATGTTGCGTCGCCGCATTTGTCGCTTGCGCTGTCCTCGATGATTTGTGCCCGCAAGAAGTTCGCACGCCCGAAATCGCGCTTGCCGAGACCCACGCCCGATTTTAAAATCTTGTAGCTTGCGGGGAGGCGTTCGCTTGTCCGGAGGGCAGCCACGATGCCCGCTCCCGTTGGGGTGACCATTTCGCCCTTCGTTTCGGTGATGTGAAGCGCGATACCCGCCGCTTCTGCAATGTGCGCTACCGCAGGCACGGGAATCGGTAATTGACCATGTTGCGTTTCCACAAAGCCAGAGCCCTCGTTGAGCCCAGTGACAATGCATTTCTCTATGCCAAGGTCATCTGCAAGGACGGCGACCGCCAAGATGTCGACGATGGAATCGACGGCACCCACTTCGTGGAAATGGACTTCTTCTACGGGCACGCCGTGTGCCTTCGCCTCGGCTTCGGCGATGATGCGAAAAATCTTTTTTGCGGTTTCAAGGGCGCGGGGAGTGACTGCCCCTGCATTTGCGGCGCGATCCAGAATCTCGTAAACCTCGGACAAGTGCCGATGTTCGTGATGATGGTGCCCGTGCTCATGGTGATGATGATGCTCTACATACCCTTCTTCGTGAGAATGCACGTGGTCAGCATCGTGACCGTGAACATGCACCGCAAAAGAAAGCCCCGCAATGCTGTAACTCTTTGAATTTTCCACATGGACGTGGACGCCTTCTAGGCCGAGCCCCGCAATCGCTGCGTCCAGTTTTTCGCGTGATGCGCCAAGTCCAAGAAGCGCAGCAACCGTCATATCGCCGCTGATACCGCAAGATCCATCAAGATAGAGATATTTCATCATTTCACCTTCAACATTCTAAATGCGGCGATGGCCGCCCCGAAACCGTTATCGATATTTACCACCGTCACGCCCTCGGCGCAGGTGTTGAGCATGGTGAGCAGTGCGCTGATCCCGCCGAAGGATGCCCCGTACCCGACCGACGTGGGCACGGCAACCACGGGCGCTTTCACGAGTCCGGCAATCACGCCGGGGAGCGCTCCTTCCATTCCGGCGACGGCGATAACCACCGAGGCCTTGCGGATGTCCTCTACCTTTGAAAGTAGACGGTGCAGCCCCGCAATCCCTACGTCGTATTGGCGCACGACTTTCACGCCGTTAAATTCCAGAGTCTTGGCGGCTTCTTCGGCGATAGGCAGGTCCGCCGTTCCTGCGCAACAAACAGCCACCGACCCGAGTTTTGCAACCGTTTGCGATGCCTTGCCGCCGGAACGCCCGCGCTTCTGCCTGGCAGGCGTTTCATCTGCCAGTGAAATCGTCCGGGAAAGTTCGTCGTAGCAGATTTTCTCGCCTGCATTTGCGATGAATTCCGCCTGTTCCTTGCTGCACTTTGTTCCGAGCACGCGGCAGCCTTTGTCCCGGAACTTTCTAAGAATTTTCAGGAGCTGTTCAGACGTCTTGCCTGCGCAATAAACGGCCTCGCTGGTGCCTGTGCGCGATTCGCGGCTCACGTCCAGCTTGGCAAAACCGAGGTCTTCAAAGGAATCTTTTGAGACAAACTTTTTCATACTTCTAATATATCACTTAGAGTTGACTCTAAGGCAAATAATTTTTTCTAAAAATCAATAAGGTTTCCACTTGTCGGCGTCTTTTTCTGCGCCGACCTGGAACTTGGAAGAAGGTGCTGCAAAATCGATGTCATCGGTCTGCGCAGGTTCCGATTCCGTCGCGGTCGAATCTCGTGGCGCGATGTTCGGGGCGTTTTCGGGGTGGACTTCTTTCAAGGCACGCCCCTTGTAACGCCTGGCCGCAAGGAGACCCGCTTCGAAGAGCAGGTACGTCGGGACTCCGAGCAACAATTGGCTAACAACATCGGGGGGAGTGAGGAGGGCCGCTAGCACAAGGATTGCCACCACCACGTAGGGGCGCTTGCTGCAGACGGTTTCGTAACTCACGATGCCCGCACGGATAAGCGCGTAGGTCACTAGCGGGAACTGGAACATGCATCCGAACGCGAGCGAAAGCCAGAGCGCGAGTGTTACCAGGTTAGAGACGCCGAATACGGGTTGCAGGGTGGTACTTGCAAAGCTCATGCCGAACTGTACAATCAGCGGGAAGCATACGACAAGGCAGAAGGCGACGCCTGCGATAAAGAGCCCGCTGGTCATGGCCACGATGGAGCGGATGAATCGCTTTTCGTTGTCGTATAGGGCGGGGAGCACGAACTGCCACATGTTCCAGGCGATGTAGGGCGAAAACAGCACGCAGTCCAGCAGTGCAGAAATCTTGAGCTGCAGCAGGAACACTTCCATCGGGGAAAAGTAATGGAGCGTGACGCCGCCCTGCAGGGCAATTTGCTTACAGAACCAGTCCAGAACGTAGGGCGAAACAAGGAACAGGGGCACGATGCCGATGGCAAGGGCGACAATAGAACGCAAAAGCGCCCGACGGAGCGCTTCCAAATGCGAAATCAGCGTAGCCTCTTGATCCTGTTTGGAGGACATCAGCCTTTCTTTTCTTCTGCCTCGGCGGCTTTTTCCACCGTCTTCTGCAGGTCTTCAGCTTCTTCCTTCAGGGCGTCTTTCGCCTTCTTGTACTCGTTCTGGGCCTTGCCCAGGGAACGTGCAAGTTCAGGAATGCGCTTTGCCCCGAACAGGAGAAGCACCACGACCACAATCAGGATTATTTCTGGAATTCCAAGGGACATATTTTACCTGCCTTTTCTTAGAAATATAACATAATCCGCGACGGTGACGAGAATTTATCTACGGTGCCGTCGCGAACTAGGCTACAGTTCGATAATCCTGTATTTGCGGTTACCCATCTTCAGCTTTTCCATGGCGGGCAGCTGGTGCAGGCCCTCGCGGGTCTCGATGCGTTCCTTGAGGTCGTGAAGTTCCTTGGGCGGGAGCTTGTAAACCATGTCAACGCTGGCCTGGTCCACCGCCACGATGTCTGTGGAGGCGAGAATGCCGATGTCGCGGCACTTGGGTTCCGCTGCAGAAAGCCCTGCACAGTCGCAATCTACGGACATGCGACGTAGCACGTTGATAAAGCAGATGTGCCCCTTGAAAAAGTCGCAGGTTGCTTTTGCGGAATCGGCCATGGTTTCCATGAACAGGGCTCCGCTGGTTTTCCAGCCTGCCGTGCCGCCCGCTTCCATCTTGGTGGGGCCGCCCTTCACGTATTCGTGAATCATCTTCTTGCCCAGGCGTCCGCCCGCGCAACCGATAGCGATGTTCTTCATGGAGCCGCCGTAACCGCCCATGGCGTGGCCCTTGAAGTGGGTCAGCACGATCATGGAATCGTAATTCTTGATATGTGCGCCCATGGACATTTCCTTGAAAATGAGGCCGTCCTTTACGGGGAGCATCACTTCGCCGTCTTCGTCCATGATATCCACGTCGCAGAAGGTCCAGCCGTTCACCTTGAGGGTTTCGCGGTGCTGTTCGGTAGTATATCGGTCGCCTTCGTACCAGGTGTTGGTCTCCACAATCTTGGAGTTGGGCACCTGCGCCTGGAATTCCTTTACCCATTCGCGAGGCAGGATATTGGGGCCGTTCTTTTCGCCGGTGTGGAGCTTGATGGCCACGCGTCCGGTGATGCCCTCGTTGATTTTCTTGTACAACTTGATGAGGCCTGCGGCACTCAGGTCCTTGGTGAAATAGACGTTGGAAACGTCCTTTCCGGGTTCCTTCTGTTCCATGGATTTCCCTTTCGCGAAAGCGGGTGTGAATACGGCGGAAGCGAGTGCTGCTGCGCCTGCGGTTTTTAAAAAGTCTCTTCTGTCCATAGTTTACCTTGAGCCTGTCATTCTGGAGAACCGAAGGTTCGATAGAATCCAGGCAGTTGCTTATTTAGTGGTTGGTGTGGACCTCGGCCTTGGCGAGGGATTGGGCCTTGTACTTGCGTGCGATAATCATCACCGCCCATACGGACGTGATAAATGCCGACATGGCAACGCCTACCGTTGACATTTCCCGCACCATCTCGGAAACACCTTCGGGGCTTGTGGCTGCGGTAAAGAAGGGATAACTCCACATGAGTTCTCCGTTCATGACATGGTCGATAATCAGGACGCCGGTCACGAGCCAGAGCATACGGGCAAGCAGGCGCAGGCTTTTATAGAAGGGCTGCGGAGCGCCGGAAACAGCGGCTTCCAGGTTCCTGGATTCACTTTTGGACTTGTCGGTCTGTTGCAACACGAGGGTTGCGATGGTGGTGACGACCGCTTCGGCCATGGGCACGACAAAACAGCACATAAAATCTCCTTTTGAATAAGTTCTATAAGAAATATAATACTTAGAGTTTACTCTAGGTGTTGAGTTTTTGTGAAAAAAGTTGAAAAATTTTATTTAGAGTTTGCTCTAACTCTATCATTTGGGCGAAAATATTTATATTTTGTAAATATGAGTTACTCCATAGGTGATGTCGTCAAGAAGACTGGGCTTTCGGCCCATACCCTGCGTTACTACGAAAAAGAGGGCCTGCTTCCCTTTGTCAAGAAGAATGCCTCGGGTGTGCGGGCCTACAGCGACGAAGACCTTCGCTGGCTTACCATGATCGAATGCCTCAAGGATTCGGGACTGCAAATCAAGGAGATTCGCCAGTACATCGAGTGGTTCAACGAGGGCGATTCTACGCTTGCCCAAAGACTTTCCCTTTTTGAAAACCGCCGCAAGATTCTTGAAAAGGAAATGGCCCGCCTTACAGTGGTCATGAACAAGATTCGCTTTAAGGAACTCCTGTATCGGGAAGCCGTTCGGGTGGGGAACCTGGACATCGCCACCAACGAAAGGCGTTTCATGCAGCTGAAGAAAAAGTTGTTCGAGTCCCCGGACGATTTTGACAAGTAGAATTTTAATAAAGAAACATTTTTTATAACAAAGGAATTTATCATGAAGGTCGTTTTATTCAATGGAAGCCGTCGCGAAAAGGGCTGCACCTACACGGCGCTGAGCCTCGTGGCCGGCGAACTCAAGGCCGCTGGCATCGAGACGGAAATTTTCTTTGTGGGTGGCCGCGTGCTGAAGGGAGAAACCGACGCCGTGGTTCACGAAGCCAAGGAAATCCTTAAAACGGCCGACGCCGTCGTCTACGGCTCTCCGGTGTATTACGCATCCCCGAGTGGCGAGATGCTGATGTTCCTGGACAGGCTTTACGGCATTGCCGAAGCGGAACTGCTCTTTAAGCCTGCCGCAACGGTTGCCTCTGCCCGCCGTGCCGGCACTACCGCAACGCTCGACGCCCTGAACAAGTACCCCACCTTTGCGCAACAGCCCCTGGTGACATCTCGCTATTGGAACATGGTTCACGGTTCCAGCCCGGAAGATGTGCTGAAGGATGAGGAAGGCGTGCAGGTGATGAAGGAACTGGGCCGCAACATGGCGTGGATCCTGAAGAGCATCGAAGCGGGCAAGAAGGCGGGTGTCGTGCAGCCCGTTGCCGAAAAGAAAATCTTCACGAACTTTATACGATAGAGGGAAGATTCGCTTGCGTTTTAGAAAGAATAAAAAACTCATGATTACGGCGATTATCTTATCTGTACTTTTTATTTTGGGAGATGTGGGCGTGTTGTTCTTATCGCAGGCGAGCTTCGGCCATATTCCACAAGGCAAGCGCCTTGAACGTATCAAGCAGTCGCCGAATTACGACGGAAAGCAGTTCGTGAACGAGGTAGAAACCGTCACCATGACGGGCGACAGGAGCGTGTTTGCCGTATGGAAGGATTTCCTGTTCGGAGACAAGAGTCAGACCGTTCCCGATACCGCATTGAACGTGTTCAAGACGGACTTGAAGTCGCTACCGCAGGACCGCGATTGGATTGTATGGTTCGGACACTCTTCGTACCTGCTTAATTTGTCAGGAAAGAAGGTGCTGGTGGACCCGGTTTTCTATCAGGGTTCGCCGGTGAGTTTCGTGAACAAGATGTTCAAGGGAACGGACATCTACAAGCCTGCCGACATGCCGGATATTGACTACCTGGTGATTACGCATGACCACTGGGATCATCTGGATTACCAGGTGGTTACGGAACTGGAACCCCGCGTAAAGCGCGTGGTGACTGGCCTCGGCGTGGGCGAGCATTTTGAATACTGGGGCTACCCGGTGGAAAAACTCGTAGAACTCGACTGGTGGGAATCTGTTGACCTGGGCGAAGGATTTTATGTGACAGCGACTCCGGCAAGGCATTTTTCGGGTCGTGATTTGCACCAGAACAAGACTCTGTGGGCTTCTTTTGCGTTCAAGTCTCCTAAGCGCACCGTTTGGATTGGCGGCGATACGGGTTATGGCCCGCACTTCGAGAAAATCGGAAAGAAATTCACCGATATCGATTTGGCGATTCTTGAAAACGGGCAGTATAACAAGGACTGGTCGCTTATCCACACCATGCCGGAATACCTGGGCAAGGAAATGGTGGAACTCGGCGCGAACCGCTACATGACCGTTCACCATTCCAAGTTCTGCCTGAGCAAACATTCGTACACGGAACCGCTGGAAAATGCGAAACGCGCCGCCCAGGAATCGGGCAAGCCCGTGCTTATGCAGCAAATGGGTGAGGTCGTGTACCTGGAGTAAATTACAACTCGTGATAATACGGGCAGATGTTTTCGTAATGCCCGTCTTTCATTCGAAAACCTTTCGGAATGGTTCCGAGCTGGACAAATCCGAGGCGTTCGTACAGGTGCCGCGCGTGCGTGTTGCTTTCGACGACGGCATTAAACTGCAATACTCCGAAGCCGTGCTTCTTAGCTTGTTCGAGACAGTCCTTCACCAGCTTTTCGCCGATGTGCTTGCCCCTGGATTCCGAAGCGACCGCGTAGCTCGCATTTGAAATGTGGCCGCAACGGCCCACGTTATTCGGGTGAAGAATGTATAGCCCGAAAATCTTGCCGCCCTCGACCGCAACAGCGCAATAAGTCTGTGCGGCAAAGAACTGCTTGCCGGTTTCGGGAGTGAGCAAGTCCTCTTGCGGGAAGGCGATGCCGTCTTCGACCACCTCGTTCCAGATGCGGATCATTGCCGCAAGGTCCGCTTCGTTGTACTGCCTGATAACCATAAAATAAATATAGTTATTCATGGGACACAATTCTGCACTGATTTGCGATAGCAGGATGCTTTTTCATAACCCTTTTTTCTATTTTTTTATATGATGAACAAAATGACAAACATTATTTTTTCTGTACTCCTGGCTTTTGCTGTGGCAACCGTCTATGCAGTCGATGTTTCTGCACCGTCAGGAGCAACGCGTAACCTTACAGCAAATGACTTCTTGCCACACCAAAATAGCGCAAAGGAATTCAACGAAACATGGAGCTACCAGTTTGTATTTGACAACGGCACCCGTGCTTTTGTAAACTACTCCACGCTATATGTTCCGGCGTCCGGCAAAAAAGTCGGCTGCGACCTGACCTTCTGGAATTTCAAGAGCAAGACCCACGCCGTCGGACGCCAGTATCCTCCGGAGCGCCTGAAAGTTCTCAAGGAAAAAACATCCATCGATATCAAGGGTGAATATGCGATGGAAGGCAAGCCCGGCAAGGGCCACCGCGTGTATTTTACCGCCGACAAGGAGGGAAAATTTTTCCTGGATTTGACATTTGAAAGCGCCGAACAGGGCAAGGTCAACGGAGACGGCATCTGGAAAGTCGGCAACGACAAGTTCGCCCAATACATCCATATTCCCTATGGCCGTGTCTCGGGCCGCATCGGCTACAACGAAGACACCATCGCCGTTAAGGGATACGCCTACATGGACCAGACCTGGCAAACGGTACAGGCAACGGATCTCACCATTCGCTCGCTGAATTTCAGCACGAATGCGAGGAACCCGATGTTCGCAGGACGCATCTCGCTCACCAAGGACGGGAAGTCCTTCGGCTATGCGCTCTACAACGACGGAAACGGTTCCAAGGTCGTAATCCCGGCAAGCATCAAGGAAGGCGAAGAGACCTACAACGGGAAGAAATTCCCCAAGAATCCGCTCGCCATTGAATGGAAAGATGCCTCCCCCATGCTCAGTTTCCCCGTGAACAAGACTTACCAAAAAGCAAGCCTCTTGGACAAGGTAGACGGTTGGATCGCGAAAAAGGCGATGAAGATGGCAGCCGGTGGCGAAGTCCTGTTCTACCGCGGCCGTAGCGATGGAAGCAACGGCAAAAAAATTGACTGGACGGTCACTGGAGTGAAGGACTAATGACCAAGTTCCGCCCCTGCATAGACCTGCACGACGGCCGCGTAAAGCAGATTGTCGGAAGTTCCCTCTCTGACAGCGGAGAAGGACTCAAGACGAATTTCGAGACCGATCGTTCCCCAGCCTGGTTCGCCGAGCTCTACAAAAAAGATGGAATCAAGGGCGGGCATGTAATCATGCTCGGAAAGGGAAACGACAAAGCGGCAAAAGCAGCCCTCGCGGCATACCCCGGAGGACTGCAGGTCGGAGGCGGAATCAACGCCGAAAACGCTCGCGAATATATCGATGCGGGCGCATCGCATGTTATTGTGACAAGCTGGATTTTTCCAGAAGGCAAGCTCGACCGCGAAAGGCTCGAACTGCTATCGGCAACCGTAGGCCGCAAGCATCTCGTCCTTGACCTGAGCTGCAAGCGCACAGCTGACACGTATAGCAATGCAAGGCCCCGTTGGAAGATCGCCATTAACCGTTGGCAAACGCTCATCGATATCGAGATTACGGCAGAGACGCTAAACGACCTTTCGCGCTATTGCGACGAATTCCTGATTCATGCCGCCGACGTGGAAGGCAAGCAGCAAGGCATGGACGATGAACTTATCGTTTTCCTAGCAGAAAACAGCCCTATTCCCTGCACCTACGCGGGGGGAGCCAAGTCACTTGCCGACCTTGAACATTGCAAAAAAATTTCTAACGGAAAGATTGACCTCACCATCGGATCGGCCCTTGACCTTTTCGGTGGCAAAGGAGTAAAATATGAAGACTGCGTCAGGTTCAACAAAGTTTAAGGCGACCGACGCGCTGGATTCGCGCCCCCATATCTTCGGGCGCACTGTCACGAGCACCTTCAGGAAGATGTTCAGTTTCAGACACCAGCCCCCAGGAAACCTCCGCACCGGCTTGATTCCGCCCGTAGTATTCTTGGCATTCCTCGTAAACGTTCCCAAGCTCCTTAAGCTACGCTTCTATTTAAAGCAGGAACGCAAAAAGCGTCCCGCCGACGACGTGCGCATCCTTTTCTACTCCGACAACCTGGACGAAACAAACGGAATCGCAAACAACCTGAGAAACGTGATTCCCTACATGCGCGCCCACAACATGAAGGCTTTCCTTGCGGGAAGCGCGTTCAACACGCGCCCCTGCGGTGTCGTCGAAAACAGCTACTGCATTTTGCTTCCGCGCCTGTTCAGCATGGAACAGCTCGGGTACGCGAACAGCGAACTCGCCATTCCGCGCATAGGCCCCGTTCTACGACTGCTCAAACGCTACCCCGTCGACCTCATCGAACTTGAGACGCCGAGTCCCGGCGCCTGGCTCGTATGCTTCTGTGCAAAGGTTGCGGGCATCAAGGTATTCAGCCACTACCGCACCGACGTGCCCACCTACACGCGCACGCTTGTAAAGGCAAAGTGGATGTACTATTTCGTGCTTTGGCTCATGAAAACCTTCTATGGCATGACCAAACCCGTCGTAAGCCCCTGCAAGGACTACGCAGACATTCTCACCTCGCAACTGAAAGTTCCCAAGAACCAGGTCCAGATTCTACCCCGTGGACTCCCGCTCGAAAAATTCTCGCCCGACCTGCGCGGCAAAGGCGTGTGGGAACAGTTCAACGGCACCGCAGCATCAGCACAAGCCGAGCGCAAGGTGCGATACTCGTTCATCGGTCGCATCTCGAAAGAAAAGAACCTGGAATTCCTGAACAGCGTGTGGAAAAAATTCGCGGCCAAGCACAATGATGTGGAACTCTTGTATGTTGGTTACGGCTGGTATCTCGAAGAAATCAAGAAGTTCTTCGAAGGCGACAGCAGCGTGCACTTTGCCGGAGAACAGGGCGGCGACACTCTCGCAAGCCTCTACGCAGATTCAGACTTTTTCCTATTCCCGAGCGTAACCGATACTTTCGGAAACGTCGTGGTCGAAGCCATGGCGACGGGGACCCCCGCCCTCGTAAGCGACTATGGCGGTCCCCACGACATCGTGATGGACAACGATGCCGGGCACATTCTCCCCATCGAAGAAAACGCCTGGCTCGATGCGCTGGAAGAAAGCCGACGCCTCTATCTCGAAGAACCGGAAGCATACCGGAAAATGCGCGAGACCGCATACGAACGCACGCGCAAATACACGATGCAGAGTTCCACCAGGGCTCAGTTCGAGTATTTCAGGAAACTGAAGAAAGAAGCCTACGGGCTATAAAAAGCAAAAGTATCGTCTAGCGGCCGCCGACGAGGATCTGATCGACCTTAATGCTCGGCTGTCCCACGGTCACGGGCACATGTCCCGAAGAGGCTCCGCAGACTCCCGCAGCCAATTCCCAGTCACTCCCGACCATGCTGATGCGCGGCATGATTTCGTGCCCCTTGCCGATGAGAGCAGCCCCGCGCACAGGTTCGCAAATCTTGCCATTGCGGATGACATAGCCTTCGTCGACCGCGAAATTGAACTCGCCCGTCGCAGGGTTCACGGAGCCGCCTGCCATGCGAGCTGCATAGAGACCATTGTCGACGCTCGCAATCATGGAATCGAGCGTATCCTTGCCAGGTGCGATAAACGTGTTTCGCATGCGGCTCACGGGTGCGTACTTGTAGCTTTCGCGACGGGCAGACCCCGTGCGGGCAATCCCCACTTCGGCAGCGCCCACGCGGTCGCTCATGTAAGTTTTCAAAATACCATTCTCGATAAGAGTCGTGCGCTGCGTGGGCATCCCTTCGTCATCGAACTTGAGACTTCCCCACACGCCATCGAGCGTGCCATCGTCAATGGCTGTAAGGCACGGTTGGCCAATAGCCTCACCGAGTTTACCACAGAAGGGACTAGCACCACGACGCACCGCTTCCGTTTCGAGCGGATGGCCGCACGCCTCGTGGAAAATTACACCACCAAAGCCGTTACCCATCACCACGGGCATCTGACCGCCTGCAATGTAGCCTGCATCGAGCATACGCACGACGCGTTCGGCACAGACCGTCGCCAATTCCTCCGGAGAGTAATTATCGAGAAGTTCGTAGCCGCCAAGTGCGCCCGGAGCTTCGTGCGTCGTCAATCTCTCGGTTCCATCCGTCGCCGTGACCGTTACGTTCACACGGAGACGAGAACGATCCAGAACGAGATTCAAGCCCTCGCTGTTCATGAGCGTTATCATGGAACAGGAATCCGTTACCGAAACGCCCACCTGGACTACCTTGTCCGAAATTTCACGAGCTGCCTTGTCGGCACGGAAAAGAAAATCTTGCTTGACCGCCTGCCCAAGCACACGAGGATCGCGGAACGCATCCGCATTAAAATCCGCCACGCGCTTCCGAGGTGCAAATTCTACAGGTTTCGCCGACATGCCGGCGATACGTCCAAAAGCAAGCGTCTGCACCAATTTGACCAGAGCATCTTCGCTATCATCGCTCGTAAAGCCGTAAAGGACCTCGGTCCCGTACAAGAGGCGAATGCCGATACCGTATTCTGTCCCTGCCGTTGCAGTCTCTATATGGCGATCCTTAAGTCCAAGAGATGAGCTACGGGTTTCTTCTTCGAAAATTTCGACAAAGTCGGCGCCGGCAGCCTTGCCCGCCTCGAAAATCTTGACAGCGACTGACGGATTCACTTTAAACCTCGCCGTTCATCTTCTTGCGCACGGGGATTCCCGCAGCAAGCATTTCCTTCTTGATTCCGGGAACCGTGTAGTCGCCGAAGTGAACCATCGAAGCAACCAGCGCCGCATCGGCAGAAGTCTTGCGGAACAAGTCCACGATATGCGTCGGAGTACCTGCGCCACCGCTCGCAATCACCGGCACCTGCACGGCTCGCGCCACCTGGTCGGTGATGTTGAGTTCGTAGCCGTTGCGCACGCCGTCGGTATCAATGGCGTTCAGGCAAATCTCGCCCACGCCCAAATCTTCGGCCTTTTTCGCCCACTCGACAGCATCGATGCCCATCGCCTGGCGACCGCCACGGATATACACCTCGTAGCCGCTTTTGAACTTGTCCGAAACACCCACGAACTTGGCGTCCATGCCGAGCACTACGCACTGGCGACCAAACGCCTTCGCGCCATCGACTATGATTTCGGGATGCAGCACGGCGAGGCTGTTCACGCTCACCTTCTCGGCACCTGCGAGCAGGGCCTCGTGCATGTCGTCGAGGTTGCGGATTCCGCCACCTACGGCAAACGGAATAAACACGCGCTTAGCAATCTGGCGTATCATTTCCATGTCGCACGGGCGGTTCTCGGCGCTCGCTGTAATATCGTAAAAAACGAGCTCGTCCACGCCATCGATACTATACTGCGCCCCCATTTCCACAGGGTCGCCAATATCGATATTGCCCTTGAACTTGACGCCCTTCGTCACCTTGCGGTTGCGGACATCGAGGCAAACAATCAGACGTTTTGTCAACATGGAACTACAGGTTCCTGTCGATGACGGCCTTGACGGTCGCCTTGGGCACGGCACCCACCACGTTTCCTACTTCTACGCCGTTCTTGAACAGCTTCATGTTCGGGATGTTCGTGATGCCGAAGCGGGCGCAAATGTCCTTCGCGCCATCGCTGTCCACGTCCATCTTCGCGATAATGGCCTTGCCGTTGTATTCGTCGGCAAGTTCATCGATAATAGGGCCCATCATCATGCACGGACGGCACCAGGTTGCCCAGAAATCCACAAAAACAAGCTGACCAGAAGAAATGGCCTTGTCAAAATTTTCAGCAGTCAAATGTATTGCCGGCATAAAAATCTCCGTTTTTGTAGATAAAAATAGAAAAATCTAGGCTAGAAAGCAAAGCCCATGGAGAAGTTCAGATCGAAACCAAAACCGTTTCCGGCAATTTCCTCGGCATCTTCAGCATCGCTGGCAGAACCCGACATTACCGTATAACCCATACCGACATCCATGGCCATGACGAAGCGCCCGCTCGTATACTTATAACCGCCATAAACAACAAAGACAAACGCATTCACGGAAGCCTCCTTGTCATCGTCATGATCATATTTGTAAGTGTACTCCATCGAAACATGTTCATAGCCAATCTGCGGGGAGACGTACCAACCACGATGTCCTTCTCTAAAATAGTACCTGACACCTTCATAGAGGCCAACCAAGAACATGCTGATCGATTCATCCTTATCCGAAACGTCCAGCCACATCAATTCCGGACGGGATACCAGGGACAGGTGGGTGCCAAGATTATTTTCGACCGTCGCAATAATCGAAGGCATTCCAATAAGAGAGAAAATAGCCATCGATATCGGGTGAATGGACACGGACATGGAGTAGTCGTCCGACGGAGCCGAAGCAGCCGGCTGGGCTTCCTGGCTAGACTGCGTGGCGCTACTTCCGTCAGAATCCCCATAGCTATAATCGTCCTGGGCATTCGCGAGAACAGCGACAAGGAGGGATGTGACAATGATTCGTTTGAACATTTTGATCTCCTTCTAGTAAAGAATGGTTAAATATGTTATCAAATATAGTAATAAATCAATAGAACAAGCGCATCTCGTCAACCCAGAGAGTAGCCCCGACAGTCCCCTTGTAGAGATTTCCGAGCGCACTGGATGCCACGACAACGCGGATATGCGTCACGTCAAAGTCATCCGGGGTTTCCGTCTGCACCATATGGTTGTCAATTCCGGCGGAATTCTTGAGGTTCTTGTTAAAAGCGCTAGAATTGAAAATCGGCGACCCTTCTAGGGGGGGGCCATACTTGAGCGCAAGGCGGATAGTCTTGTAGCCATCGCGTCCGGCATCGGTAATGGAGACCACATCCGGGTCATCCTCGCTCTCGACCGTCGTCGCGCGGTACCATGCAGAGGCCACCATCGTGTTCACGTCGCTGGACGTGCGGTACTGGTTCTTGCCCTCGTTGCTCGTGCGGCTGCGGTGTTCGAGAATCACGTAGAGGTCACAGGAATCCTTCTTGCCCTCGTACTTCACGTCGAATTCCACAAACTTCGGGCGACCGTAGAACGGCCTGCCAAAATCTATGAGTTCGTTGCCGTCGTCGTAGCTGGTCAACTTGAGCGTGCCTACGCCCTTGGGATTGAAATAGCCGATAAACATGTTGCCACTCGCAAAGCGGCCTATGCCTAAAACAGTCGCATTTATCGATTCCATCTTGATAACTTCTTCATCCTCGTTCACAGTAAGAGTCTTGGTCGACGAAATGGCGGAGTTGTTGCCATTGTCCCAGCCGTCGATATCGTTCTTGTTGCCAAAGTCATCCTTCGCCCAGTGGTTGAAATCGCTGCCCGGATACTGGTAGCCCGCCTTCACGGTGTAGGTTCGCTCAGCATCGTCATTAGAAAGAGTCACCTTCAATCCACGCGAAAAGTCGTGGGACTCGCCCACCTTGACATTTGCCGTAGCGCCATCCGAAAGATCCAGTCCCTTGATTTCAAGGTCGCGCAAGTCCAAATCAATTGCATAATCCATATTCAGGAAAACCGTACCGGCATCCTGGTCGATTTCGCCCTCGACCTCTCCCGCGCCGGCAATAAACCTGAGGAGTTTCGGGGCATTCGCAGGCACCTCCACTGACGAGGAGGATTCCGGTTCCTCGCCACTCGCCGAAGACTTTCCACTGCTTGCAGAATCGCCACCCTTTGAAGAACTGCTAGACGTCTCCTTCTTCGCGCTACTCGAAGAATCATCCTTATCGGAATCTTTTGCCGAAGACGATGACTTGCTAGAGCCTTTTGCCGAAGAGGACGACTTGTCCGATTCCTTCTTTTCGGGAATTTCAAACGCGATCTGCCACAAGTCGGGAATACCGCTTTCGGAAACAACCACCACATAGACAATCCCGCTCGAAGGAATGCGAATCTTATCGCCTTCGCGCAAGCGTTCCTTCGCATACGAAACCTCCTGTGAAAGCGAATCCAATGCAGCGGAATCCTGCGGGAACTCCTTGAACTTGCTGGTGACGAGATGGAGCGTCGCCATGGAGCTTATATCGAGATTGCCAATAGCCACAGAATCCCAGGTATCGAGACTGTCGGGAATCTCGGCGAGAGTCACCATAATCTTGTGTTCATCGGGATAGACCGCCGCATTGCCATCCTGTTCCTCAAAGGCAATCTCGTTCATCTTCCGGTAATCGGACGTGCCGAACGTATCGTAGTCCGCAGTACAGCCAACAAGCAAAAGGAATGACGCCACAACGACGAGCAGGAACTCAAGAGGGCAAATCGCAAACTTCTTCATCTATTCCTCCTCATAAATCAGTTTAAAGTCATCCAGCACAAGCGCCGAATTTTCGCCACCACGATACTTGTCATCATTGCCCAGCGTCCCGCCACTCACGACATGAGCGTATGCGGAAGAAGCGAACATCACATGAATCGCGACCACATCCTCGTCACCCTTGCCAAGCGAAAGGCCTTCCGCGACGGGGTATTCTCCCGAAAGCAGCCCGAACGGATCCCTGCCGTAAGAAAGATTCACCGTACGGTTTTTCATATCCACGCTCGCATCGTCCGAGAACGCCCCCGTAGCCACGACCTTGCCGTTCTTCCCCACGAGCATCACGTAAACGAGGCTCTTTTGAGGGTAATCCGAAGATTTTCCAGTCTCATGATGGTAAGAATACCTCAATTCGAAGGCAACCGGACGCGCAGTAAAGGGCTTACCGAAACTCATGTCATTTGCAATGTAAGAATCGCCTGTCGAAGGTGTACCTCCGTCAGAGCCCTGCTCATAAATATCCAGCGCCGTCTCGCCTGCGTATTCCCCGCTAAAGTAGAAACCGCCCGCCATCTTCCAGCTTCCATCAATAAACAAGAATGAGCCTTCCACTTCGCGGGTCGTAACAGTCGCCATACCGCCATCGAATTCAAGATTCGCCTTCGAAGAGACCTTTATGGCGGCAGACGTTGTCTTCGTCGCCATTGCATCGCTCGTTGTAGCCCAGAAGTCGTTGCGGGCGCTAAAGTCGGAACCGGGCAGCTGCACTCCGGCAACCACGCTGTAGGTTGCAACTTTCCCAGAATCATCCGCAAATTCCATCGTTACCCTGTGCCGCAAGTCGTTCACCGTATCGAGCGGCAAAAGATTCACCTTCGAGATGTCCGTTCCGTAGGGCACTTCCACATACACAAGCGAATCTTTCACCGTCACAGTTCCCTTAGCGACAGAAAGTTCAGAAAGTTTCACCGCCTCGCTGGAGCTAGACTCTGGCATTTCACTACTCGACGATTCCTCGCTAGAACTGGATTCGGGAGTCACACTGGACGACGACTCATCCTCCGACGAGCTCGATTTTTCCGAAGAAGAACTTTTTGCCGACGACGAAGATTTTTCACTAGAAGAACTCGACTTCGCCTTTACACTACTCGAGGATTTCTTTTCAGGCAACCTTATAGTCCAGACAGCAACGACACGACTCTCGTCGTCAAGGACGACCAACCGGAGATCTTCATCTCCAAGTTCGATTTCCGTACCAGTATTTACGGGATTGTCCCAGTCAATTTCGGGATCTACCGGATCGTCGTCGAGCGCGAGATAGCACTTGCTGCCGCCAAGGGCCGCAATATTATCGACCGTAAACGAATTTAGCCCATCGGGAAGCACAATCAAGTGCGACTCGATGTCGATTTTGGCATCGTCTACATCTTCAAAGAGTTCGGACATCTCAGGCGCTGCAACAGGAACTTCCGGTTCCTCCGCGCAAGCGTGCAGCAAAAAGGCAAAAGAGCACAAAAAGCCCGCACCCAGCAATTTCTTCCATTGAAAAGCAAACCGCATTGGAACCTCCTAGAAGAACGTCACCAGCGAGAACTTGAGCGCCAGGAGGTTGATTGTAAAATTGACGACATTATATACGACACGGCTCTTTGTTTCGTCATTTTCTTCCACATCGATGATGCTTGAGCTAAGCCCCAGAAGTCCCACCGATGTTTCAAAAGCAATGCGGTTCAACACCATGATGCAGATGCCCGGATTTATACCCGCTTCGATGGACCAGCCCGTATTGCGGGTTTTCTTCAGGTCTTCGCCGTCATCCGTCTGCGAGATTCCGTAGGAATACTCCACCAAAACGGAAGTCTCGTTGAAGAGGTAGAAAATGCGCGAATCCAGCACCTTCAGGTAATTTTTCAAAAGCGGCTGCACAAAGAAGCCGTTGCTCACGTACTTGCGGCGCTCCTTCACGTCCATCAGGTCTTCCAGAAGCGAGAAATCGACATCGAACCAAGTGCGAGAATAGCCCGCTCGCAAGCCAAGCGCCATCGCATCGCGGATAAAATAGCCCCCGAATCCCTCTACCGTGAACGTGTATCCGTAAGCGTCATACACATCGCCGATAAGAATGTTCAAGGCATCGTCTTCCGTATTCGCCTGAATCAG
This sequence comes from Fibrobacter sp. UBA3718, assembly GCF_002371935.1. Lineage (NCBI taxonomy): Bacteria > Pseudomonadati > Fibrobacterota > Fibrobacteria > Fibrobacterales > Fibrobacteraceae > Fibrobacter > Fibrobacter sp. UBA3718. The sequence goes on from NZ_DFHR01000013.1 coordinate 529,632, forward strand.
CGAAAGTGTTGCGCCCGCATAAAAATTCCCTTTTGCAATCGACTCGTCCGGTTCAACCGGGAAAAGGGCACCCAGAAGGCCCGATTTCTTTGCAGGCTTTAGTTCCTCGGTCTGCACGGGAACTACGGCCTGGGCAGAATCCGAAACCTTTTCCTGGGCAAACACGGGGAAAAAGGCCAAAAGAAATACGACAAAGGCGGCTTTTCTCATACCCCTAAATTTACCTTTTTACAAGGCAATGAGAAAGAGCCTCAAAATTATCTGTGAGAAATTTCAACTAATCTGGTGTATTTTCGGCATCCCTGACGCAACGGACTGCATAACCCATGCGTCTATCGAAGGATTGCCCCTTGAATTCATTGACATGAAGGTACCAGTCAACGGCCGACCTTGAATTCGAAGATGTCGCGCTCCAGTAGTGGGCGTTTTCTCCGCTGGAATAAGCCCTTCCTTCACGACCATCCATCTCCCCCGACGGAACCGCTCCAAAACCGTAGGCGTCCGTCCCGCGAGGTACCGCCCACATTCTTGACCCGGGATAAATTCCAACAACGGACTGCAGCAGCAGCCACTCATCATCCGTCGGCACGTGGAATCCCGCAGGGCAAATTCCGCGAACAGGGCTATCGAGCGAGCAATCCTTTTCATACCCGCATTCTTCTTCTGTCTTCCCCATTGCTGCATGCCACAGGTAAAGCGCCCCACGCACTTTGCAATTTTCGGGGTCATCCTGCCAGCAGAATGTGGAACCCTTGAGGACGGGCGTTTCCGTGCTGTCGACGTACCTCAGGTTTTCCGCCATCCAGACCTGCGTGCCAATTTCCACCACACGATAAACTTCACCATCACGCTCGTCCGTGAAGGTTTCCAGGTCATCGCGGAACACATAGCCCTCGCTACTCGAAGATTCCGCAAGCGTTTCGTTCGACGACGATGAAAAGCACGAGTAGTCACACGAATACTGAGGACGCGAAGAAGAAGACGACTTTTCCGAACTGCTCGAAGATTCCTCAGGTATGATATACTTGTCGAGTTTAACCTCGCCCGAATCGGCAACGCAACGGAGCGCATACCCATACGACTTTCTGTAGCTTTGGCTATAGAAATTGGAATCTCTGCCGCAGCGGTAATATTCGTACGAAGCTTCGGCATTCGCCTGTGACGCCGTCCAGTAGCGGGCACAGTTGTCCATCGTGGTTTTGCTTCCATGTTCACCGGTCGGGGCAGAGGGGAATCCGAGATAGCTATCGAGAGGCACGCCCAACGCGACAGCTTCCTTCAAAAGGAAATCCCATTCATCATTGGAAGGAACATGCCAGCCTTCCGGGCAGATACCCCTGTGCGGGTAGGAAACTTCGCAGAGAGAATAGGCACATTCCGGAACATCCATCACAGCGGCGAAGTCGTACAGATAACCGTCTTTTCCGCAATCAACCCCAGAACCGATGCACCAGCTATAAGACTTGAGAGCCGGGGACGCCGCCGTATCGTTGTACCGCAGGTTGTCCACCATCCAAATCTGCGGCCCTACCGTAAGGACGCGGTAGACGTTGCCATCGCGCTTGTCCGTGAATGCGTTCAACCCTCCCTCAGCCACATACGATACATCTATTGTGTACGAAGACGATGACCGTTCCATGAAAGAACTTGAACTCGAATATACCCTTCTTGAAGAAGACGACCCCTCATGCGAGCTAGGCCGTTCCGGTATTTCAAATTCGACATACTTGTCGAGTTTGACTTCGCCCGAATCGGCAACACAGCGGACCGCAAAGCCATTGTCCTTCGTGCTTTCAATATGAAAGAAATCCGCAAGGCCATCCTCGAGCAACCACACGAAAGCCTCGTTGCTTGCCCTGGCCGACGACGTCCAGTAGTAAGAGTCGATATCATCTATCAACAAGTCCTCGTCCGCATAGTACATGCCCGTAGGCGACCAGTCGAATCCGGGATACTTCACAAGTAACGAATCCTGCCCAGCGGCAAAATCGAACAGTTCCTGCCATTCGTAATTCTCGGCGACATGCCAGCCCTCGGGGCAGATTCCACGGTGCGGGTAAACAACATCGCATTTCGATTCCGCACACGACGAATCGAGCATCACGGCCGCCCAGCTATAAAGAAAGCCTTCCTTTTCGCATTTCTTTTTGTCACCGGATGCGCACCAGGAATTATCCTCGAGAATCGGGTCGGCCTTGACATCCCGGTACCTGAGATTTTCGGCCATCCACATCCGGCCATCCACCTCGACAACGCGGTAGACGTTGCCATCGCGCTTGTCCGTAAAGGCATTGTATTCATCATTATTGCCACCTTCACGGGGATTCGACGGGCCGTCACCTCCATCACAGGCCAGAAGCAGGAACGCACCCCCGATTAGCGCCGGGAAAAGCAACTTGCCGAGTTCATTACGCATAAAGTCCTCCTATCAAACAATTCAAATATATATAATAGGCAAGGACAAAGGTCTACTTTTTCTTGTATCTCAGATAAAGGCCCTCTATTTCGGAACGAAAGGCCTTGAAAAGAGACAAACCGTCAAGTCCGTCAGCAAAATATTCCACTTCAAGCGATTCCGGGGACTGCACATCCGCATTTTCCATATCCGTCGTCATCTGGATGTAATTCGACGGATCGGCAACGACAACGACGAGCATCGTCCAGTCGGCGGCAACAGGTTTCGTAAGCTCCGCGACAAAATCGATTACCAGTTTTCCTTTCGACAGTTCCGCCTTGAAATTCTTGATGCGGGAAACCTTCAAGAAGTCCGTCCCCGCCTGCACGTAGTTGAAATAGTTTTGCTGCTTGATGGGGTCAAGGATTGCGGATTCGAGTATCTTCGCTTCGCTTTTCGAAATTTTCCCGTCTTTATCCTGGTCGGCGGAAGCCATCATCCCGGCGCTATACATCTCGTCGTAGACCCAGCGGTTCTCGACTCCCGTAAAACCGGACGCATCAAAAAGCGCCTTTACCGTAATATCGGCAAACACATGCGGATGCGCATGGGCCAGCACCGCAAATGCCAAAAAAAGAAGGAGCGCCGACAGGCGCCCCGTGCGAAAAAGACTAGAAGACAAAGACAACTCCCGCCACCAGAAGGCCGATTCCGAGCGCCCCAAGCCCTATGGCGACACCGCCCTTGACATCGCCCTGCTTGTTCAAGTCGTGATTGTCCTTGATGAGACGCTGCGCCTTCTCGCTATCGAACACGGAACGATCATACTCGTGCTTCTTGTCGGCCGCATCGCCCCAGTTGCGTTCAGCCAAGTACCAGAGGATGCCACCCGCGACAATCGGCGCGATGGAACTGAGCAGGAACACCTTACCTATGCGGCGGTCGCTGCGCTTCTGGTTGAATTCCCTCTGTCCCTGGATGTACTCGACATCGTCGATAGACTGGAGTTCGACATTGATGAAGTTCGGCATGAACGCCTTGACTTCTGTCGTGATGGTCGTATCGCGGTAACCCACCTTGCGGAAAAACAGTTGCAGCTGCGGCTGCGGCTTGATTTCGTCCACCACCACGTCGGTCACGTAGTCGGGCATGTGGTTCACCGAAGGTTCCTCGCCGATATAGACCTCGACCGCTTCGGGGTTCGTATTGAGCGTAAGCCTCGTCGACGGGCGCTCCACGGCGATATCCACCTTGTTCAGGCTGTCCGCGTTGATCTTTACCGTCTGCGTACCCCACCATTCCACGTCGCGCAGCACCCTCATCACGGAGATAGTGTACTTGCCCGGCTTGATATTCTTGATGGTATCGGGCGCCACCTGATGGAGCGGGATGCCGTTCACGAAGAGCGAGCACGCTTCCGGATTCGACGTCACGAACAGGTTCGCGTTTCCTGCAGGATAAAGTTCGATGGTCTCCTCTTCTTCCTTGACAACCGGGACCACGTAATTCGAAAGCGAAAGGTCAATCATCACCTTGTCTTCGAGGTTGTACAGGCGCTTGAGGTCAAGCCTGAAAATCTTGATGTAGGGGTTTTCGACAACGTTCGCAAGGCTGTCCTGGATTTCACGTTCGCGGATTTCGGCCTCGACCTTCGCGACTTCTTCCATCTTGAGGCGCTTTTCTTCCTTTTCGAGGGCCGCTTCCAGGTCGTCCTCGGCATCGGCGGCAATCTCGGCAGCCTTCGCGGCCTCGGCGGCGGCAATGGAATCGGCAGCGGCGGCAGAATCGGACTTCGCGGCCAAAGAATCCTTCACGGCGTCGGTCATAATGATTTCGGCTGGCTTCGCGGGTTCGGCCTTGTCGTCATCCTCGAACTCGTCTTCTTCCTCGACCTTCTGGCCGTTGCTTTCCTGGAGCGCGACAGCCTCCTGCTCGTTGATTTCCTCGAAGATTTTCTTCGTAGATTCGTCCAGGGCCCTCAGATAGACAGTATCCTTCTCAATCTTTACAAAGATGGCCTCCTGCTCCACGGAATCGCCAATAATCCAGTAGCGGACGGGAACCTCGCGGGTCGTAGCCGTATCGGCCTTGGCCGGCACAGAAGATACAGGAGCGGCAGGGCTCTCGGCAGCAAACGCCAGGGCAGCAGCTAAGGACACAACAAAAAACACGAAAGGAGCAAATCGTTTCAGCATAGTCTAAAGATATATAAAAAAAGCCAAACTAGGGAGCCTTTTCGAGTTTTGCACAATAAATAGGGCCGCGTCCTTCGCAACGGTCGGGCAAAATGTGGACGCCGAATTCAGTACGGTCGGCGCCGGAGGGCAGTTCCGCTATCTGCACGCTGCGCATCGAGGGCCGCTTTTTGAGAATTCGCTTCACCACGTCGTCGTTTTCCATGGGCGAAAGTGCGCAGGTCCCGTACACGAGCGTTCCGCCGGGTTTCAGGGCATCGATTGCCGAAGCCAGGAGCCCGCCCTGTTCCACCGCAAGGCGCTTTACGCGCTTTACCGACCACACCTTGAGATGTTCCGGCGAATTCAGCACATGGCGGTCCGAAGAACAAGGGGCGTCGAGCAAAATCTTGCTGTAGGATTCCTTGCGGTGGAGCCCGAACTTCACGCCATCGTAGCCCGAGACCGAGACTATCTTGCGCCACTCCTCGGGGAGCGAATTCTCGATGACATGCGAAAGCCGTAGGCGCCTGTCGGGAGAACGATCATTGCTCTGCAAAAAGCCTTCGCCCTTGAGCATGGAGGCAAGCACAAGCGTCTTTCCGCCGGGAGCGGCGCACATGTCGAGCACGCTGTCTCCGGGACATACCCCCAGGGCGCAGGCCGCGAATACGGACGCCTCGTCGAGATAGTAGGGTTCGAGGCTCTCGCCAAAGCGGAGCTCCGTGGCCTTTCCCTCCCCCTTCAGGGATTCGAGCAGTGCGGGCCAGCGGTCGCCGAAAAGATTGGAAAAGTAGTCGAAGAACTCCATTTTTACCAAAAATAAAAAACCTCTCGGGCGAGAGGTTATTGAGCTACCAGGATTCGAACCTAGACAAACAGAGTCAGAATCTGTTGTGCTACCATTACACCATAGCTCAGTGTGGGCACAACTTTAGAAAAATTTCTTCTGTCGTGCAAGGGGTAAATTCAATTATTTTACAGATTTCGGCAAAGCGGGCGGGGTATAGGTCATTCCCTGCCATTCCAGCACGTCCCCTTCGGGGAGGTTCACAAAAACGCTCACCACATACTCGTCGAAAGCCATTTCGGCATCCTGGAGCGTCGAAATGACCTTCGCATCGCCGGAATAAAGCACCAGTTCCTGTTCCCCGGACGGGATTTCGGCAATGGACAAAGGCTTGCACGTCACCGCGCGGACAAAATGGGCGGTTCCCTTCGCTCCGATAACGACGCTATTCATCATGCAGTTGTCCGACTGGCTGGAATCCTGCTTGTCGATAACCAGGGCTATCCGGCTGTTGAGTCCCGACGGCTTGGAAAGTTCGACCGTACCAAGGTCCAAGGTGTCTTCCAGGGCCTCGACTTCCGACTTCATCACGTAGCGGCTGAGCCCCATCCCCGGCACCTTGCCCACCGCGCGGAACTCCACGCGGAAGCTGTCGGCGGGAATTTCGGACGGGACCGGCAGCCACCAGCGTCCCAGACTGTCGGTCGTGGTCTCGGCGACAAATTCGGAGACATCCCCTGCAAAGCCAAAGCCGAAGAGATCCGTAATCGCCATGACCTCCACTCCGGCACACTCCTTAGCGTTCTTGCAGGCTACACGGCCGGAAATGCGCGAAACGGGCGTTTGTTCTTCCGGCTGGTTCATCAGGGAATCCACTTCGGACTCGGTGCTCCAGAGGAACGGCCCCGTAAGGAGCGTATCGCCAGGTTCGACCTCGACAGAATCCATGTTCCACACGCGGTAGATGAGGCTGTCGGCAACGCCCGAATCCTTGAGCTTAGCCACGATCTGCGGGTCGCCCGGGCAGAACCCGAACCACCACGTGCCGGCAGGGATCATCATGGAGAAGGAATCTCCCGCGAACACGCTCTGCGTGAACGGCATGCCGGGCATGTACACCATAAAGTGCGACCCGACCGGCACCGCAGGCTCGGTCACTTCCTCGTAGAAAAGCACTCCGCCGAACACGGCCGCCTTTTCGAGCTTGATCTTTTCGAAATCTTCCTTGGACGCCGCCGTTACGCGCGGCATGTAGGAGATTTCTTCTGCATCCTCGTCCACGACAGCAAGCTGGAACGTGTCGGCGATAGCGGAATCGAACGCGAACACGCCCGCCGTATCCGTCCGGACTTCGACAAATTCGGGAACGGAAAGATTTTCAGATTCATCGTAGATACGCGCCATGCGGACCACGGCATTCTTCGCATACGAGCCGTCCGTCCGGACAACAGAGCCCGAAACTTCCGCCGTTATCATGTTCTCGGTATCGGTCGCCGTGCCGGCAACCTTATCCCCATCGGAGCAGGCGCAAAGAGCAACCGCCGAAGCGACGGCAATCTTCAAAAAGTTCTTCATGTTGCGTCCTCCACGTCCTCCACGGACTTCGAAGGTTCCCTCTCCTTGCTGAGGGGGAAAAACTGAACATTCAACTCACACACCATGGATTCACCACTATCCGACCGTACAATATCCAAGATTTCCTTGCGGAACACGTCTATCTTGTTGATGATGCGCTCCAGGCCCTCGGCCGAGACACTCATCGTAGTACAAGATACATTTCTGCGTTCGGTGCTATAATGGTCAAGAGCGTTTTTCGCAAGGTCAATCATCTGTTTCTGGAACTGGTGACCGAAAAGCGGGGCGATTTCGCGGCCGCTCGATATGGTCTTGTTCACGGAACGGTAGAAACCGTCCTCGGCAATCTCGATAAGCCCGAGGTCGAGCAGGAGCTGTACGGCCTGCTTCGCCTGCGGGAGCGAAATTTTAGGATTCAGGAAGAGCGCCACCTCCTGAATGTTCTTCTCGTTGATGTTCAATACCGAAAGCGCCTCGCGGACAGCCACGTAGTACCACTTGCTATAGTATTCCTGCTGGTTCCGGGTGAGCGTCTTGACAGTGCGGGGCAAAAGTGCCGACATCTGGTCGAAGATCTGCTGCTTGGACGCCGGAGTCGTCGCGTGCGTAAAATCCACCATCAGGGTAAAATAGCGGCTTTCGCGTTCGTTCAGGCCGAGCGCCTTGATAAACTTGGGCAACATCTGCGGGGTGAGCGACTTGCGGCCACGGATGAGGTCGAGATAGAGTCCGGACGACGAGTAGCCCGCCTTCTTCGCGAAGGACCGGTACGAGAAGTAGCGCTGGACGGACTTACGGTACTCGTAATAGTCCTGCAGGTACTTCCTGTAATTGTAGTAGGCGTAGACGTTCATTGCTTACAAAAATAATTTTTTATTTTCTCGGGAACACCCCCTTTTTACGATTTTTGATAAAATTTGCGATATTTGTCAAATTTTGGGTAAAAAAGAACACTTCGAGAACACTTTTCGTATTCCACCTATACCCTTTGCCAAAAAATTTGGATATATTTGGGGAACACCCAATCCCATCCCTCGGACCTTCGCTGATACTCCTAGCGAAGGTCCTTTTTTTCGCCCCCTTATTTCTATATTTGCGCGCATGGACATCAAGAAGAGCGCTACCGGAATCGCATTCCGCATTTTACGTCTTGTGGGAATCCTCGCCGTCATCTACGTGAGCATGGTTTTCTACCTCGCGCTTACCGAACGCCGGAACGCCTTCCCGAGAGCCATCACGCACAAGGAAGCGCGAGAGGCCATCGCAAACAGCGCTAAATCCATCACCTGCACCACCAAGGACGGAATTGCGCTCGAAGGCTGGACCATCGGCAATTCGGTCGCACCCTTACTGCTCTATTACCCCGACGCAAACGAGGATGCAGCGCAGTTCCTCGCCGAGGCCCAAGGTCAAAAAGGGTTCTCGCTCGCCGCATTCAACTACAGGGGCAGCGGTTCGAACAAAGGAACGCCCTCGCAGGAGGCATTCGAGGCCGACGCGAAGGACATCGCCGAATGCGCAGCACAAATCGGCGGTAAATCTCCAGAATTCCTTGCAGGACGTGGAACCGGAGCCATTCTAGCCGCCGAACAGTTCAACGGGAACGGGAACCTGCTCCTTATCGACCCCGCCATGAGCATTGCCGACGCTATCGGGGCAAAATACCGCTTTCTCTATCCGAAGTTTTTGGTGCGTGCCAATGTAAAAATGCCGACAGAGAAGCTAGAAAAGTTCGGGAAGCGCACCACAATCCTTCTGGACCGCAGTTTTAGCCGTGATGCAAATCACACGTTCAAAAGCCGTTTCGGCGGTCTAAACTCCTTGGAAAGAGGCGAAAAAAGCTTCGCAGAAATCCTCCTCTACTGGATTACTCAATCGTATTAAAACGCCTCCAGTCCCTTATTTTATAAGGGTTTTTATAGGAAACGTTATTTAATGAAACAACGTAATGTGCAAAATAGTTTTCATGCAAAAATACAAGAAAGTGAAATACCTCACATTCCGCTTTTTTGAACAACCGCTTGACAAAAGCCCCTTATTTTGTTTATCTTTTATATGGGGTGAAGAAATAATCAAATAAAATAAGAGGTGTATAATGGACTCTATCAACGTCAAAATGGACATCCGCGGATTCATCCGCTTCTCCAACGAAGCTGTCAAGGAACTCAAGCTCGACAAGAATCCGTATGCGGATCTTGAAATCGATGTCGTCGGCAAGCGCATCGCCGTGACCCCGAGCAAGACTCTCAAGCCCACATCCTTCCGCTTCATGCCGAACGGTGCCGGCTACCTTCTCTACTTCAAGGGTGCCATGAACGCCACCGGCTTCCAGATTGTCACCGGAAGCTACACCATGGTCAGAGAAGGCAACAAGTTTGTATTCACGGGCAAGGCCCCCGCCAAGAAGAAGGGCGCATGGGAAATCATCGCCTGCCGCAATTCCGTCGGCATCCCGATGCTCTCCATCGACTCCCGCGGCACCATCATTTTTGACAAGCGCACGAGCACTGCCGTCGAAACGGCCAAGAACGACACCATGATCGCCGAATACGACATGGCGAAGAAGACCTTCAAGCTCACCTTCAGCAAGAAGGGCTTCATCAATGTCCGCACTATTGCAAGCCATGCGAATGCCTCCTTCATGGGCACGCTCTCCTCTCACGGGATTGCGCTTCCGAAGAAGAGCTTCCGCACCGAATGCAAAATCGACGGCAAGGTCGTCACCTTCAGCGTTGCGGCTCTCGTCGCCGAACAGAAGGCCCTTGAAAAAGCGGCAAAGGCAAAAAAGTAAACAACTAGGCGGTAGCCATGATTGACGTTCTCAAGGCATTTTACAGCGTTCACTACAATTTCGGCATCCTCGCCATAATCATCCTGTTGATCGGCATCCTCTTCGCGACGAAGAAAATGTGGATCTTCCTTGCGATTACGGTAGTTATCGTGCTCATCATGAACGTTGCCTTCTACAAGATGACCGATGGGAAATCCTGGACCATCGAACCTGCAGTCGTCAAGACCGAGTTCGGCGAGACCAAGGGTTCTCCCATGACGTTCGATGTCAAAAAGAACTGGGTCAACGAAGAAGGTGTCATTGTGGATCGTGGCGACACCATCCACCACTGGTGCTGGGTCGACCAGATCTGGGAAAATTTCTCGGAGACCGATGTCATCGGAGCACTGTGGGGCGAAAACAAGAGCAAGAAGATGATCAAGGCGTCTGAATCGCACGGCGAAGGCGTCGGCGAATAAAAGCTCGCTCTAGAGATTCTCAAGAATTAGCCCGCCTTTTTCCATACGGAGGAAGGCGGGTTTCCATATCCACTCCCCGGGAGAGGCGACCACGCCGCCCTCGACATCCCAAACGCCCGCGATATGGTGGTGGCCGTGGACGCAGAAGTCGCAATTATTGCGCTTGAGGATGGACTTGCCCCAACCCAGGTATTCCTGGAGGTTGATTTTACGGGACTCGCCGATTTTCCGACTGTTGCGGCCCACAAAACGCGCGAGCGCCATTCCCCAGTCCGGGTGAATTTGTTTGAAAAGCCAGCGGTTCAGCGGGAAGTCGAGCACGCGCCGCATGATGCGGTAACCGAAATCGGATTTGGGAACGCCGTCGCCGTGATGGAAATAAACGCGCTTGCCCTGGATTTCAAGGACAAGGCTCCTGTGGACCTGAACACCCAGCGCCTTCGGGAAGAAATCCCCGTAGGCAAAGTCGTGGTTCCCGCGCAAGATATGCACCTCGCAGCCCGCCTGGACAAGTTCACGGAGCGTGAAGAAGAGTTCCATGTGGTTCTTGTTCACGTAGTCGCTGTACTCGTACCAGAATTCGAACAGGTCGCCCACGACAACCAGGTGCGATGCCTTGCCCTTGATGGAGGCGAGGAAGTCCACGAGCATCTTCTCGCGGTCGGGCAACGCTCCAGGAGGGATTACCCCCAGGTGGGCATCGGATATGAAGTAGGCACAGGATTCCATTGTAGAAGAATATAGTAATTAGTTGGCAGAGCGCAGAACTTAGTTGGCAGAGCGCTGAACTTAGTTGGCAGTAGGTGAACAAAAGAATTATATTTAGGGTAATGAATTTTTCCGTAGCAAAATCGCTGGTCTTTGCAGGTTGCGCCCTCCTTGCGGGGTGCTCGATGAGCCTCACGAAATACGACCTGCAGGAATACCCGAAGACTATCCCGTTCTTCGAGCCCATCACGATTGCATACGGCGGGGACACGCTCTACCTCGATACGAACCTGCAGCGCGCCTACACGCGGGTAATAGACACGCTTAGCTACCCGATGGAAAGCTGCCGCGGGGTAGCCCACATCAATGCAAGCGTCTCGCAGGACGAACAGCCAAGCGCCTGGAACGTGGGTCTCGCATTCGTGCCGTTCTGGCCGATTGCCCCCGTGAAAGAAACGTGGACCTACAGGATGGACGTGCGCATTTTTTGCAACGGCTCCCTCACCTTCAAGGCGGAACTCGAAGAAAGCGAACACGTGGACGCCTTCTGGTACGGCAAGTTCCGGGCCGACCTCGTGAACGATGCCTCGCAGGAGATGCACCGCAAGCTGCTGGAGCGCATCCGGTACGAAACGCAACTCGGAAGGAACACCGACCTCAATTCCGCGCAGGACTTTTAGCATGCACACTCTCTATATTGTCGCGACCCCCATCGGGAACATGGAAGACATCACCTACCGCGCCGTGCGGATCCTCAAGGAAGTCCCGCTCGTGCTCGCCGAGGACACGCGACACACGCGCATCCTGTTCGACAACTACGGGATAAGCACCCCGATGGAAGCCTACCACGACTTCAACAAGGAGAAGGTGACCCCGAAGTACGTGGAATTTCTGAAAAACGAGGGCGATATCGCGCTCGTGAGCGACGCGGGAACGCCGGGCGTCGCCGACCCCGCATTCAATCTGGTGCGGCAGTGCGTACGTGAAGGCATCGACGTGCGTGCGGTTCCAGGGCCCTGCGCGATGATTACCGCGCTTGTTTCGAGCGGCATGCCCACAGACCACTTCACGTTCCAGTACTTTTCGCCCAAGAAGAGCGCCCAGCGCATCCACCTGCTCGAAAAGCTGAAGGACGAAGAGGCGACGCAGATTTTTTACGCGAGCCCGCACAATATCGACAAGTTCGTCGAGGAAATCGGCCAGGTTTTCGGCGAAATCAAGATTGCGTTGATGCGCGAGCTCACCAAGAAGTTCGAAGAGCACCTCATCGGCACGCCGGCCGAGATTACGGCGCACTTCAAGGCGCACCCGCCCAAGGGCGAATTCGTGCTGATATTCAACCCGAAGGACAAGAGCGGACTGTAGGTTAGACGATAGATGGCAGATTTTTTGAACCAATTGAAATTGCGGGTTAGCTCGCTCCCGAAAATTTACTGGATTTATTTTGCAGCTCTTTTTGTAGCGGAACTTGTCGCGTTCGCGCTCCGGCCCAACGAACCGGGGCTTTACTCAAACCCCGTGCACTTCGCGCCTCTCGCCATCGCGCTCGGGTTCCTGTTCACGCGCGAGGCCCGCAAGAACTTCCGCCGCCACATATACACCTACGGCATATTGCAGTTTGCATTCCTCGCCCTCGATTACACCCTCGGGGACAATGCCGGCACAGGACATGCGGGCCTGTACCAGATAGCGACCCTCGCCCTCCCGCTGTTTATCTTCTGGCTCGTGCTTTTCGCCCGCTGGAACGTGGCCCGCATCCACGAGTTCGATTCCCGCAGGGCGCTCCTCCTAAGCGGCATCGCCTGGGGGCTTTTCGCATTCGCCTTCCCGCCTCTCCCGCTCGGGCCCGCCGCCCTCCTGCTTCTCGTGCCCTGGTTCATCGTGCTTGACCGCTACAACAGGAACACCGCAATATTCGCGACGTTCTGGTCGGGAATGATTTACAACACGGTGAACTACTACTGGATTTACAACGTGATGAACGTGGATTCCGCGCCCTCCGGCCTAATCTGCCTCGGCGTGTTCCTGCTCATCGCATTCTTCAGCGCGTACAGCGTGTTCGCCGCGTTCATCTACACACTCGCGAAAAATATCAAGTTCGGCGGCCGCGCCTGGCTGCTCGCACTATACCCCATATTCTACGCGGGTCTCGAGATGACGCGCACACGCGGGGATTTCGCCTTCCCGTGGAGCCACCTCGGGTACGTCTTCGGGAACACGCTCGAAGCACTGCAGGCGCTCTCCGTCATCGGCATCTTCGGGTACACGGCCCTCATCATCGCGTCGAACATGATGGTCGCGAAGGCCATCGAAAGCCCGTGGAAAATTCCCGCAGGCGACAACCGCATAAAATTCGTTCTCGCGAAACTCCCGCTGGCTGCACCCGCAGTGATACTTGCCGCCCTCCTAGTTCACGGGAACATGGTGCTCAGCAAGCCCGAGGCTCAGCCCTTCTACGGCGCAGAAGCCCCCGAAACGCCCCTGATGGCGATGATCCAGCCGAGCATCGAGCAGGGAGAAAAATGGAGCAAGGCTCGGTTCGATTCCATTACCGCAAAGACATTTGGCATGGTGAACGACAGCGTGCAGAAGGGAACAAACCTCATCATCCTCGCCGAGACCGCCGTCCCCGACCATATCCGCAGGCAGCCTACGACCATCAGGGAACTCCACAAGCTCGCGGAACGCCACAAGGCGAGCATCCTCACAGGGGCGCTCGACTTCCACCGTAACGAGCCGGACAATCCGCGCAAATACGACATCTACAACGCGTCATTCCTGTTCACTCCCGACAATTTCCATTCGTACCAACGCTACATCAAGAAGCACCTGGTGCCATTCAGCGAACGCATTCCCTTCGACGACATCTTCCCCATCCTCAACTACGTGGACCTGGGCGAAGGCGATTTCGTTCCCGGCAAAGAGACTCCCGTATACGAACCATACAAGTGGACGCCCTTCATCTGCTACGACGCCATCTTCGGCGACCTCGTGCGCGAGGCAATCAACGCGGGTTCACGCCTGATGGTGAACATTACGAATGACGGCTGGTTCGGCAGGAGCACCGCTCCCTACCAGCACCTGAACCTCGTGCGTTACCGCGCCATCGAGAACGGCATGCCCACCGCAAGGCTTGCGAACAGCGGCGTCACGGCATTCATCGACCAGTACGGGCATTTCGACAAGAACACCGAAATCTTTACCGACCGCGTAGTCTCGCGCAAGATGCAGCTCAAAACCCACGACACGCCCTACCAGCACTACGGCGACAGCGTAGAGACCGCCCTCCTGTGGTTCTTCGCCATCTATGTGCTGGCATGCTTCGGCCTTGCCCTCATCAACAGACGCTCCACGCCCGCTTGCAAAACAGCGTAAAATCTATGCACAAATGAGCAATTTTTTGCTATATTTGGTGCGATGGATTTTGGAACACGCGTAAATACCTGGTGGAGCCGCAAGTGGCTCGACACGCTCCTGGAATCGGCCGACGAGCAGGCCGTGAAGCAGGGGCTAAAGTTCGTGGAACGCGGGCAGGTAACGAGCATCGACATCATCGACAACCGCGTGATTTCCGTAGTGAAGGGCCCGAACGGCGGCATCCACAACAACTACATCGTGTTCCCCAAGTTCAAGGACGAGAAGGCCGACGTGTTCATGAACCTGCTGATGCAGCAGCCCGCCGAGATGCTCGCGCTCAAGAACGGGGCAATGAACCCGCCGCTCGAACTTCTGCTCGCCAAGAGCGGGCTCACGCTTTTCGACAGCATCGCCGACGTGAAGATGGGTTGCGACTGCCGCGACCCCGTGCCCTGCAAGTACATCGTGGCGACCTTCGTGAAGATTGCCGAGCAGGCCGATTCGAGCCCCAACCTGCTGTTCAAGCTGCATGGGCTCGACCTGGAAGCCTACCGCGAGCACCACACGCTGGAAGCGAACCTCGAGGCCCCGCAGGAACAGAAAATCGTGCGCGCCCTGGGCGGCAAGAGCAAGATTTTCGAACAGGCGGTAGACAACCGGCTCGACTTCGCCGAGGATTCCAGCGACAGCCTGTTTGCAAACTCGCAGGCTTCCGTAACCCGCACTCCCCGGCAGATACTGCCGCAATTCGATTTCGATTCCTGGAAGGACTACTCGCGCATACTGCCCGCGATGCTGCCCAACTACCCCAAGTTCTGCCCCGCCGGGAACTTCCGCAAGAGCTTTACCGACGAGCTGGAAGGCTGCCGCAAATTCTTCGCGAACTACGAGAACTTCGACCAGTTCCTGGAGCACTACCGCGTAAACAACTCCAAGACGTTTATCGCCGAGAACGAGGCCCTGCGCATCTACCACAAGAACGGCTGGCGCTGGCATTTCGACCACCTGAACGAAGGCGGGAACGTCATCGAGACAGGCCTCAGCGTGCCCCAGGTGATGGGAGCCGTGAGCTGGCTCGGGGGCCGCAACCTCTCCTGGCACCACTACACGGCATGCTACCTGTTCCTGCTACTGAAGGTGGCGTTCCACCTGGTACGCACGGGCGCCATCTACCCGCAGGTTTTCTGGACGCACAAGGATGTCGCGCAGGTACGCTGGCTCCCCGCCGAAATGCTGCCCGATATTCTCGGGATTGTCGCGGACCTCGAGGCGGCCGCCCCGCAAAAGTTCGCGTTTACCGCCCGCGAAGAGGAATTCGTGGAAATGGCGGAACCCGCGGAACAGGTGCTCTCGCTGTTTATTTCGCAGCTGCTGCGGTTCGCGCACACGTACAAGCCCGCGCTCAAGACAAACCACGGGAACCTGCTATCGTTCTTCTTCACGTGCGTCTCGGGCAGGCTCGCAGGCAACATGCTCTCCGTACCGGCGGGCATCCAGAAGTGGTTTTCCGTCTATTCGAGCCTAGACTTCCGCACGCAACTGCTATTCAAGTGCTACGAGAGTGGCGAGCAGGTTGCACTCGAAGTTTTCGTCATCGATACGGACAAACTCACACCCCTTTCTACTTTATTCGAAGAGAACGACGCGCGCCTGCTCTCGATTTTGAACATCCTGAACGGCATCGCGGATTCATTCAAGCCGATGGGCACCTACATCGAGAACCGTGCGGCCTCCCCCATCATGATGCAGGGTGCCGTACTGCTCCAGTTTTTACAGGATTGCCTCAAGAAACTCGAAATTTTCGGCATCAAGACCGAAATCCCGAAGAACCTGATGAACGTGGGCAAGCCCAAGCCCAAGATTCGCCTGCAGGGCAGCATGAGTTTTGGCGCGTTTACCGCGAACGACCTGCTCGATTTTGACTGGGAAGTGGCGATTGGCGACGAGAACGTATCGGCAGAAGAATTCCTGGAACTTGCCGAGAATGCGGACGGCCTGCTGAAATACAAGTCGCAGTATGTGGAGGTGAGCGCCGAAGACCTGCAACGCATCCGCGAACAGATAGAAGGCCGTGCGAAAGGCGATAAAGGCGCGAAAGACCCCGATGCGGGTGCGGAAGGCTCTGCGGGTAAGGACAGCGCGGGTTCCGCCGCAGGTGATGAAAATGCGGACAGCGAAGGCACAGACGACGAGCCGGTCATCACGCAGGCGAAACTCGTGCAGGCGTGCTTCACCGGCGAATGCGACGGCATCCCGGTCGACATGGCGGGAGAATTCAAGCAGCAGTTCGATTCCTGGCGCAGCGAAACCGAAGTCGCCCTCCCCGAGCACCTGAACGCGACCATGCGCCCCTACCAGGTGCGCGGCTACTCGTGGATGTACAAGAACCTCGAAATCGGTTTCGGCTGCATACTCGCCGATGACATGGGCCTCGGAAAGACCCTCCAGGTCATCGCGTTCCTCCTTAAGATGCACGAAGAAGGCAAGCTCGCCGAAAAGAAGGCGCTCGTGGTATTGCCCGCGGGCCTACTGTGCAACTGGCAGGTCGAAATCAAGAAATTCGCGCCCGACCTCACGTTCTTCGCCTACCACGGCGGGAGCCGCGACCTCGAGAAATTCCACGCCGACGTATTGCTCACCACCTACGCCACGTTCCGCAAGGACTTTGACGAACTGAACGAGCGCCCGTGGCAGGCCATCGTCATCGACGAGGCGCAGAACATCAAGAATGCGGACAGCGAGCAGAGTAGGCTGCTGCGCCGGATGCGCGCCCCCATGAAAATCGCGATGAGCGGCACCCCCGTCGAGAACCGCCTCATGGAATTCTGGACCATCATGGACTTCGCGAACCGCGGGTTCTTCCCAAGCGCCGCCGAATTCCGCGAAAAGTTCGAAACGCCCATCCAGAAAATGGGCAACGAGAAGGTGGCGGAAACGTTCCGGAAGATTACCGCGCCCTTCATGCTGCGCCGCCTCAAGACCGACAAGAGCATCATCAGCGACTTGCCCGACAAGATTATCCAGGACGAATACGCCGAACTCACCAAACCGCAGGCGGCACTGTACCAAAAGACGCTCGAGCACTTTATGCAGGAACTCGAGATGGAGCAGGCACTGAGCGAGAAGGCGAACGACGCGCACGCGCTATTCAAGCGCAAGGGAATCATATTGCAAATGATTCTCGCCTTGAAGCAGATTTGCAACCACCCCGCGACATTCCTGAAGGGAGCCGCAGCCGCATCGCAAGAGAAGGTCGCTGAGCCTGCCGAAGCGACACCAGCCCTTTCCTCCGGCAAAATGCAGATGCTCCTCGACCTGCTCACCTCCATCCAGGAACAGGGCGAAAAGACGCTCATCTTCACGCAGTTCGCCGAAATGGGATTCCTGCTCGAAAAGACCATCACGGAGGAACTCGGGCTCCGCACGCACTTCTACCACGGCGGATGCACGCAGACGCAGCGCACCTCCATGATCGAGGACTTCCAGAAGAACCCCGAATGCAAGGTGCTCATCCTCTCGCTCAAGGCAGGCGGAACGGGCCTCAACCTCACCGCCGCATCGCAGGTCATCCATTACGACTTGTGGTGGAACCCCGCCATCGAAGCGCAGGCCACCGACCGCGCCTTCCGTATCGGGCAGACGCGCAATGTGCAGGTCCACAGGTTTATCACCAAGGGAACGTTCGAAGAAAAAATCAACGCGCTTCTCGAGACAAAGAAATCCATCGCGAACATGACCGTGAGCGCGGGCGAAACCTGGCTCGCCGACATGGACGACAAGCAGCTCGGCGAAGTCTTCGGGCTCGACAACACCCTCGTATAGCAAGATTTCAGCACAGGCAAATAACGCAAAAGGCCGCCGGGGCGACCTTTTTTGGAAGATGTTATGACTTTTTGATATAGCGTTTTTTTGGAATGAGTTTGTTCTTTTCTTTATTTTCCTTTGCTTTTTTTAGCATTAAGTCAAATTCATCTGTTAAAGCATCCATCGTGTCATGTTCGCTATCACTTATCTTCTTACAAATTGTTTCAGTACTTTCTGATTGATTATGCAGGATTTCATCAAACTCATTTGTAATCTCGTCGTCCTTCGATTTAGGCTTTACTAATAAATCTCCATAATCAGGCCACAAACATGCAAAGGATATTATAAGCCAAAAGAAAATGAAAATTTTGAAATTTGACATCATATACTCAAATGAAAGAAGTACGACACCTCCAATAAAAAGAATTATAAATAGTATCAACGCATATATAATTTTTTTCATTTTATGCCGGCATTCTCAGAATTACAACAAATCACCTACAAAATGTACATATTGCTCTCGGCAGATCCGGTGACGAATCATCATACAGATTTTTAAGTAGCGCATTTTGTTTAAAGCAGGGAATTTCTAATTTCAAACATTTTGAAGAAAAATTTGTAAAAGGTGTTTTGGGAGACCAGGACGGGAAGACAGTTGAATCTAATAGATTATCCTTTGTCTGCCATTCTATAAACCAATTGTAATTACTTGTTCTTAAATTAGATTGTTTTGCCCTCGCCAAGCTCATTATCGTTTGTTTCGGGCAATTTCCAATACGCTTGCAAGAATCTGATAATATGGGGCCGCGCAATGGATCCTTTTTCATAATCAAAGTATCCCCAGCAATTTCTATCCAATAAGGACGGAACAATCTTTGGCTCGACGCATTCTCATCCATATCATAGCAATCGTGATCTAAAGACATTTTCAGAGAAAAAGATAAACCATTATAATAAGATTGGATATTTTCTATTCGGCAATATGAACCCGCGGCATCAACATTTCCTCTTTCTTCATGTTTTTCTCCACAGGCTGTAATGCTCAAAATCATTTGAACAAAAAAAATTGTAATGAATCTAAAAGCACCCTTATTCATACACATATTCTTCATTTACGGCTGATCCATTCCCTGCATTTTATTTTCATACAGAACCACACCTCTCCAATCATAGGAAATTTTCGGCGGCGTGGGCTTGCTTTCTATTCGGCCCAGTGGTTTCCGTTGTAGTTCTTGGCGGTGTCGGCGTCCATGCCGATTTGGCGCACGAGGTCTTCCATGCTGGCAAATTTCTGTTCAGGGCGCAGGTAGGCCATCAGGTCGAGCACCAGGTGCTGCCCGTAGATATCCTCGCTAAAGTCGAGAAGGTAGGCCTCGATAGCCATCTGGTGGGGCCCGGGCGCAGAGGGCTGCACGCCGATATTCACCACGGCGCGGCAAATGCGGCCATCCGCAAGCCTCGCGGACGCCACGTACACGCCGGATTTCGGCAGGAACTTGTACTGTTCCACCTGCAGGTTCGCGGTCGGGAACCCGATGGTATGCCCGAGGCGCTTGCCCACGACTACGGTTCCGGAGAGGCGGTAGGGGCGCCCGAGATATGTCTGCGCGCGGGAAACGTCGCCGTTCAAAAGCGCGTTGCGCACGGCGGAAGAACTCACGCGCTCGCCCTTGTGCAGCACTATGGAAAGCATCTGCGTGCTGAGTTCCGGGAACGCGGCGGTAATCGTCTCGTAGTTGCCCTTGCCGCCCGCGCCAAAGCAGTGGTCGTGCCCGAAGAACATGGAGCACACGCCGCGCTTCTCGATGAGTTCCTTACGGACAAATTCATCGAACGGGAGTCTAGCGACTTCGGGCGTAAACGGCAAAACCAGGAAGTCGAGCCCGAGACTCTCGATGAACTCGCGCTTTTCTTCGGTGGTGGTAAGGAGCAGCGGGTCGCCGGGGCCACGCAGCACGTAGTTGGAATGGGGTTCGAAGGTGATGACGGTCGGAATCCAGCCGTTCACTTCGGCGACGGCCTTCAGGGTACGGAAAAGCGCCTGGTGCCCCAGGTGGCACCCGTCAAAATTTCCCATCGTCACGGCTCTTTTCTGTTTCTCGTTCACCAACATTCGTTCCCTACCTTGTCATCCCCGCGAAGGCGGGGATCTTCCTTACTCATCTTCCCCTAGATATATCTTCGGACAGATTCGGCCCGGTTCGTAGCGGCACACGCTCAGCACGTTGCCGCTTGCATCGGCGGCGAACACGAGCCTTTCGCAGTCGTCGCCACGTCCCTGCTGCCTTTCGGCACCTTCCACGGGCTCGCGCCACGGAATCCAGTTGCCCTTGCGAATAACCGCCATCTGGTCTGCATCGAGCTTCACGACCGGGAAGTCGAGCACCTGCTCCACGGACTTGAGGTGTTCGCGCGTCAGGTCTTCCCCGCGCACGGCGGATTCCACGGAAACCTTCCCAATGCGGTGGCGACGAATCTGCGAGACGCACCCGCAGGTCCCGAGAGCGCGGGCAATGTCACGCCCAAGCGCACGCACGTAGGTACCCTTGCTGCACACGCACTCGATATCGAACGTCGCAAATTCCTTGCCGGAGCAGCCTTCGGTTATGCCGCCCTCGCCCACAACCTTGAGTGATTCAATGTGGATGCGGCGCGGCTTCATCTCGAAATCCTTCCCGCGTTCGGCCCAGTCGCTCGCGCGGCGGCCATCAATTTTCACCGCGCAATAGCGGGGCGGAACCTGGTCTATGTCGCCCGTGAACTGCGGGAGAACCGCATCGATGGCAGCACGGCTCACCGTCAACGCGGCACCCTGCTCGGCGACGTCCCCATCCCATTCGAGGGTGTCGGTCTCGTAGCCCAGATGCAGGCGGAACGTGTAGCACTTGTCCTTCGCCTCCACGTAAGGCAACAGGCGCGTTGCACGCCCGGTGGCAGCGATAATCAGGCCCGACGCCCGCAAGTCGAGCGTCCCGGCATGCCCCACGCGCTTAGTACAAAAGACCCTTTTCAACGGGAAAAGGGCCTTGAACGATGTTTCGCCGGCAGCTTTGTCCAGCAGGATGAATCCCGAAGGAGCCAACTAGAGTTCCCCTTTCTGCTTCAGCTCGGCGAGGATTTCCTCGATGTGCATCGCATGTTCCAGGTTCTCGTCCAGCACGAACTTCAGTTCGGGAATCTTGCGTATCTTGAGCGACTTGCCCAGCACGCCGCGGATAAAGCCCGCGGAATTGTTGAGGCCTATCAGGGAATCGGTCTTTTCCTTGTCGGTACCCATGACGGACACGAGAATCTTCGCATAGCTCAGGTCCTCGGTAATCGTCACGCGGGTAATGCTCGCAAGGCTGCTCACGCGAGGATCCTTCAAGCCTTTCTGCAAAAGCTTTCCGATTTCCTCGCGGAACTGTTCGCCCAGTCTGTCTGTTCTGCGGCTCATTAGGCGTCCTTTTCCTCAGCAGCCTTCTTGGCCTTCTCTTCGGCTTCTTCGCGGGCGACGTCTTCAAGCGTACGTGCAACCTTGACTTCCTTGAAGAAGATGAGGCTGTCGCCTTCCTTGATATCGTCGTAGCCCTTGAGGCCGATACCGCACTCGAAGCCACGAGCGACAGACTTGACGTCGTCCTTCATGCGCTTGAGCGACTGGACCACGGTCGTACCGAGTTCCACGCCGTTGCGGTACACGCGAACGTGAGAGGTGCGGTCCACTTCGCCGTCGGTAACCATACAGCCGGCGATAAGGCCGATCTTCGGAATCTTGAACACCTGGCGGATTTCGGCTTCGCCCGAAAGTTCCTCGCGCATAATCGGCTTGAGGAGGCCTTCCACGGCGTTCTTGATATCCTCGATGCAGTCGTAAATCACGCGGTAGTTGCGGATTTCGATGCCTTCCTTCTGCGCCATCTCGCGGATAGAGAGCGAGGGCATCAGGTGGAACGAGACGATAATGGCAGACGCGGTCGTTGCAAGCAGGATATCGGATTCCGTAATGGTACCCACACCCTTGCGGATGATGTTGACGCGCACTTCCCTGTTGGTAAGCTTTTCGAGGGATGCGGCAAGAGCTTCGGCAGAACCACCCACGTCGGCCTTGACGATGAGGTTGAGTTCGGAGAGCTTGCCTTCCTTCTTGTCGTTGAAGGAGTTCTCGAGAGAAACAGTCTTGCGGGCGCGCAGGTCGCGTTCGCGAGCGGCCATGCGGCGCTTGCTCGCGATCTCACGTGCCGTCTTTTCGTCGTCGACCACGATGAGGTCGTCACCGGCCTGCGGAGTACCGTCGAAGCCGAGCACCTGGCACGGGCTGGAAGGCGGCACGGCCTTGAGCTGCTCGCCACGTTCGTTGAACATGGCGCGCACGCGACCGGCGTAGATACCACACACGAACGGGTCACCCACATGGAGCGTACCGTTCTGCACGAGGATAGTAGCCATGGAGCCCTTGCCCACGTCGAGCTTGGATTCCACGACGGCGCCACGGGCGTGAGCGTCCGGGTTCGCCTTAAGTTCCTGAACTTCGGCTTCGAGCGCGAGCGTTTCCAGGAGCTGGTCCATGCCCTGGCCCGTACGGGCAGAGACTTCCACACAGCTCGTGGTACCGCCCCACTGTTCCACTTCCACGCCGCGTTCGGCGAGCTGGGCGCGGATCTTGTCGGGGTTCGCCGTCGGAAGGTCAATCTTCGTGATGGCGACAACCATCGGAACCTTCTCGCGCTTTGCAAGTTCAATACATTCAACCGTCTGGGGCATCACCATGGAGTCGGCAGCCACGACGAGCACGATCACGTCGGTCACCTGAGAACCACGGGCACGCATGGCGCTGAACGCCTCGTGACCCGGAGTATCGAGGAAGGTCACCTTGCCCTGTGCCGTCGTTACTTCGTATGCACCGATGTGCTGGGTAATGCCACCCGATTCGCCAGAAACCACGTGAGTCTTGCGGATCCAGTCGAGGAGAGAAGTCTTACCATGGTCCACGTGGCCCATCACGGTCACCACCGGATGGCGCGGCTTCAGGTTTTCCTGAGATTCCTCTTCCACGCCGAGAGCTTCCTCTTCGTATTCTTCCATGAGCTGGGCCTCGTAGCCAAACTCGTCGGCAAGAATCTGGATGGTCTCGAAATCGAGGCGGGCGTTGATGGTCACCATCATACCCATTTCCATGCACTTCGCAATCACGCGGGCAGGCATCTGGTCCATAAGGCCGGCGAGTTCGCCCACGGTAATGAAGTCGGAGGTCTTGAGAATCTTCTTCTCTTCGCCGGAACCGTTGTCGTTGTGTTCCTTGCGATAAACTTTCTTGACAGGCTTCTTGGAAAGGTCGGCCATCACGCGCGAGACGTTCTGGCGTACCATTTCCTGCTGCTGTTCTTTCTGCTGTTCCTGGCGGTCACGGCTGTTGCCACGGCGGTTCTTGTCGTTGCCGTGACGGCCATTCTGGCCCTTGCCCTGAGCATTGCCGCCCTTGCCGGCATTCTGCGCGCCCATCCCGGATGCGCTCGCGTTGAACGCCTCCTGCATGGAGCCGCTGGAAAACCCGCCGTTACGGCCGGTGTAGCCGCCGCGGGAGGAACTTGCATTCTGGCCGCCTTGGCGACCACGGTTGTCGTTGTTGCCGCGTGGGCCGAACGAACCGGTGTACCCCTGGGCATTGCCCTGCGGGCGTCCGCCAGGACGGCGGTTGCCACCCGGGCCGCGGCCACCCTGCTGTTGCTGCTGGCTCTTCGCGATACGCGCGAGGATTGCAGCATCGGGCTTGAAGACCTGGGCCTTCATCGGCGGCTGCTTGAGTTCGGTATTGGCCGTCATCATCGTAGGCGCGGCCGGTGCCGGAGTGGCAGGCTTCGGGGCGGGAGCCGCAACAGGCTTGGGATCCGTCTTGGGCGCCTCTGGCTTCGGCTCGGCCTCGGCGACAGGCGCTGCAACAGGCTTTTCGGGAGCAGCGGGTGCGGGAGCCACCGGAGCCGGCTTTTCGGGAGCCTTCTCTACGGGCTTTGCGACGACGGGTTCTGCTGCAGCAGGAGCCGCATCCGGCTTCGGAGCGGGAGCCGCGGGCTTTTCGACCGCAGGCTTTTCTGCAGCGGGTTTCGAAGGCTTCGGCACAGCGGGTTTCGCAACCTTCGCAGCCGAATCCTTCTTGACTGCAGCCTTCTTGAGGCTTACCTTCACGCCGTTTTTCGTCGTCGATGTCGTCGTCGGCTTCTTCTCGGCAGGGGCTGCGTCAGACTCCGAAGAAGACGCCTTCTTCAAGTTCTTCGCACGGGAGTCCTGCTTCTGCTTTTCGGCAGCGGCGGCCTCTTCAATCTTCTCGAAATCGGCGGCATCCACCTTGGACACATGGGTACGAACGGTGACTCCCGCATCACGCAGGAGCTTCATGACCACGTCTACCTTGAGTCCGTGCTTGTTCGCCCAATCGATCGGTTTAATTTGTTCTTCAATACTCATCAATTAGCCTGTTTATAAAACCCTTTTCCTGAGATGCGACTACTCGTTCTCCTGAGCTTCGGTCTGAGCTTCCGCCACAGCCTCTTCCTGAGGTTCGGCAGCAGCGTTCTCCTGCTTGGCGGCATCGCCAAAGAGAGCATCGGCCTTGCGGGCGGCGGCACGGCGCAGTTCCTGCGGGCGCGGAGCGAGCACGAGAGCCTTAGCCTCGTCATCCTTCTCGGACCATTCCTTCTCGCCGAACACGTCGAGGTCACGTTCCACAAGCTGGGAAGCGAGCTTCACGTTCTGGCCGTTCTTGCCGATAGCCTGCGCGAGATTGTCGTCATTGATGACCACCACCACACGGCGCGTGCCCGGGACTTCGGAAAGCTTCACTACATTCGCCGGAGCGAGGGCACGGGTAATGAACACGTCCATGTTCGGATTCCAGTGCACGATGTCGATGCGTTCGTTACCGAGTTCGCGGACAATCGTCTGCACGCGAGCACCCTTCATGCCGACGCATGCGCCGACCGGGTCGATCTTCTCGTCGCGGGAGTATACGGCAATCTTTGCACGGTACCCCGGTTCGCGGGCGACACCCTTGATTTCGACGGAGCCATCGTAAATTTCCGGGACCTCCTGGCGGAAGAGTTCCTTGAGGAAGTCGCCACTTGCGCGGGAAAGAACGACCTGTGCGCCGTTCTTCGCGGAATCTTCAACGCGGGCGATGACAGCCTTCACGGACTGGCCCTGCACGAGGCGTTCGTGACCAATCTGTTCGCGGGGAGGAATCATGGCCTCGGTCTGCTTGCCCAAGGAAACAATCACGTTGCGGCCTTCGAGGCGGAGCACTTCGCCGCTGATCATCGTGCCGATGCGGCCGCGGTAGGTGTCCGTAATCTTCTGGCGTTCGGCATCGCGGATTTGCTGGGTCAGGAGCTGCTTGGCGGTCTGGATGGCCTGGCGACCGAAGGAGGTGGTCGGAACTTCCATTTCGAGGAAGTCACCCGGCTGGGCATCTTCGTTATATTCCTGGGCCTCGGCAACAAGCATGTAGCCTTCGTCCATCTCCTCGACTTCCTCGGCGGTCATGTTCGGGTCGTAGTCCGGATAGTCGTCCACAACTTCAACGCGGAGAAACACGTGAATTTCGTTCGTTTCCTTGTCGATGTCGACTTCAATCTTCTTGTCGATGTGCAGGTACTTACGCGCAGCAGAAATCAACGCCTGCTTGAGGGCTCCCTCGATGACGGAGTCGTCCATGTTCTTGGCATCCATCACTTCCTTGAGCACTTCAACCAAATTGACCTTGGGTTCTTTAATTTTAGCCATTCTAGACCTTCCTATTATATTTGTACATCCACTTTCGCCACAAGCACCTCGGAGCGCGGCACGACGATATCGCCGGCATTTCCCTTGAGGGTGAGCGTCAAACTTTCTTCATCGCAAGCCTTGAGCTTGCCTGTCACGGGCTTTCCGGTGCTGCGGGTCACCCGCAAAAAACGACCAATGTTGCGTGTAAAATCAGCGACCGACTTGAGGGGGCGGTCCAACCCGGGAGACGACACTTCGAGCGTGTAGGCCCCCTCAATAATCTCAGGGTCAAGGTCCAGGGCGTCAGAAAGGTGACGGCTCACGTTCGAGCAGTCGTCAATCGAGACCCCTTCGGGTTTGTCTATGTAAAGGCGCAGCGTCTTGCGCTTCCCGGCACGGAACATGTCCTGTTCCACTAGTGTCACGCCAGCAGCCTCGCAAGCCTCGGCGATAAGCGTATCCAGTTTCTGGTTAACCAAATAGACCTCGTATAATAAACGGCGTTCGTATACGGCCCCGAAATCTGCTCATTTAAGCCGAAAACGGGTCCACGAACGTCAAGACGCACCAAATAGAGAAAAATTTTTTGCCTTAGGCAACCCAAAGAATCAAAAACAAGCGGCAAACGGGGCTATTAACGGGCCAGCACGAACTTCTCGATAACCTCGGTGATTCCCGAATGGTTGTTGTCGTTTACGGTCACGTAGTCGGCAATGTCTTTAGCCACCTGCGAGGCGTTTGCCATCGCGACACCGGTACCTGCCGCCTCTATCATCGGGCAATCATTCTCTTCGTCGCCCACCGCAATCGTATCGGCAACCGGCACCTTGTAAAAGTCGGCCATAAAGCGTACCGCAGCTCCCTTGTTGCTCTGCATGTGCGAAAACTCGAGCATCTCGGGCTTGCTGAACACGTCAAAGAGCTTGCCCTCGGTAGTCTTGCGCATCTCGGTGCGGAAATCCACGAGGCCAGAATGTTCGAAGGGCGTAATGATGTTCACCTTGATGGGGGGCTTTACGACGACATTCACAAACTTGCCGTAATACTCGCGAATGTCATTTACAACAACGTAATCCATCTTCATCAGGCGGCAATACGTCTTGAGCTGTTCCGTCTCGTATTCCGAAACAACCAGGTCGCCCGAGTAGGTGTGCGCGTGCATCCCGCGGGCGTGAGCGGCATCCATGATGGCCTTGACCTCGTCGACGGGAATGTACCGCGTGAGAATCGGCTTCTTTTCGCCGCAATCGTAAATGAGCCCGCCGTTGAAACTCACGAGGAAAAATCCTGGTTCCAGGAACCCGTACTGTTCTGCCAACTGCTTGACGCTCGTGAGCGGCCGGCCCGTAGTCATCACGAACTTGTGGCCCGCATCGATCATCGCGCGGATAGAGCGCATGTCGGTTTCCGAAATGCGCTTGTCGTCGGTCAGGAGCGTGCCGTCAAGGTCTGTGAACAGGATTTTCATCGAGGACAAATATAGAATTTGTCCTGGACGTAACGGACGGAGAGTCCACTAGAAGAACATATTGCCGAAGCGGACGATGACACCGGCGAAAACGACGCTCACCATGGTCATGAGCTTGATGAGGATGTTGAGCGAGGGGCCCGCGGTATCCTTGAACGGGTCGCCCACGGTATCGCCCACTACGGCAGCCTTGTGCGTATCGGAGCCCTTGCCACCATAGTTGCCCTTCTCGACAAACTTCTTCGCATTGTCCCAGGCGCCACCCGAGTTGTTAAGCATGGTGGCAAGCGCAAACCCGCTCGCAAGCCCGCCGGCCAACAGCCCGAACACGCCAGCCACACCCATGAAGAGGCCCACCAGTACGGGCACAACCACCGCAAGGATAGACGGCACAATCATCTCGTGCTGGGCACCCGTCGTTGAAATTTCCACACAGCGAGCATAATCGGGTTCGCCTGTCCCTTCCATGATTCCCGGAATCTCGCGGAACTGGCGACGTACCTCCTCCACCATCGCGCTGGCCGCACGCCCCACCGCCTTGATGGTGAGCGCGCAGAACACGAACGTCATCATCGCGCCGATGAACAGGCCGCCAAGCAGCATGGGGTTCATCAGGTTCAGGTTGTATATCTGCATGAAGTCCGCGTAATTTACCTTGCTCGCGACCATACCGAGCAGGTCGCCGTTCTCAGCAATCGCACGCGTGCCTCCATCCAGGAACTTGACACCAGCGACACCCGAAAGCGCATTCGCAAGGTCGTTCGCGCCGTTCGCAAACGCGACGGAGCCCACCTTCCACACGCCCTCCGCAGAGGTCGCGAGGTGCCCGAGCCAAATCTTCACTTCTTCCACATACGAGGCGAGCAAAGCCATCGCGGTAAGGGCGGCAGAACCAATCGCGAATCCCTTGCCCGTCGCGGCGGTAGTGTTCCCGAGCATATCGAGTTCGTCGGTACGGGCGCGCACTTCGGGGTCGAGGCCCGCCATCTCGGCGTTGCCGCCCGCGTTGTCGGCAATCGGCCCGAAGGCATCGGTCGCAAGCGTAATGCCGAGCGTGCTGAGCATACCCACCGCGGCAAAGCCCACGCCATAGAGGCCCATCGCCATGTTGTCAAATCCGCCGGAGCAGCCAAACGAGAAGATGATACCCACCACAATCGTCACCACCGGAAGCCCCGTGGAGAACATGCCCACAGATATGCCGTCGATAATCGTGGTCGCGGCCCCGAGTTTTGCCTGGCCCGCAATGCCACGCGTGGGCTTGTACGCATCGGAAGTGTAGTACTCGGTAAACTGCCCGATAAGGATACCCGCGGCAAGGCCCGAGAGCACGGAGCCGAATATGCCCATCGAGATGAAGTCGAACTTCACGAGCACGAGGAGCGCCACGAGAATAAGCACCGACGAGCCAAGCGTCCCCGTAAGGAGCGAACGCAACAGGGACTTGGTCGTGGCATTTTCCTTCGTGCGTACAGCAAATATGCCCACGAGGGAAAGGACAATCCCGATTGCCGCCACCACCATCGGGGCGATTACGAGCTTTATACCGCCCATCGGGAGGGCCGCCCCGAGGGCAGCCGTCGAGAGTATGGACCCGCAGTAAGATTCGTAGAGGTCGGCGCCCATCCCGGCGACATCCCCCACGTTGTCACCGACGTTATCCGCAATGGTCGCCGGGTTGCGCGGATCATCCTCGGGGATGCCCGCCTCGACCTTGCCCACAAGGTCGGCGCCGACATCGGCCGCCTTCGTGTAAATGCCTCCACCCACGCGGGCGAACAGCGCCTGCAGGGAAGCACCCATCCCGAAGGTAAGCATGGTCGTGGTGATTTCCACCATCTTCGCGTGCGCCCATTCGGCGTTATTCACCATATCGGTGCTCCAGGCCCCGAGCGAGAGCTTTGCGGCCACATCGGCACCGAAGTTCCACACGTTGTGGTCGTAAATGTAGTTGAGCGCAAAGAACCAGGCCGAAATATCGAGCAGGCCGAAACCCACCACCACGAGCCCCATCACCGCACCGCTCCGGAACGCGATGACAAGCCCGCGGTTCAGGCTGCTGATGGCACAGTTCGCCGTCCTGGAACTCGCGTAGGTCGCAGTTTTCATGCCCAAAAAGCCACAAAGCCCGCTGAAGAAGCCGCCCGTCAGGAATGCCACCGGCACGAACGGGTTCTGGATGCCCATAACGGCTAGCACCACGAACACCACGAAAAGCACGGCAAACACGATAGAGACCGTCTTGTACTGCCGCCGGAGGTAGGCAAACGCGCCCACGCGCACAAAATGCGCAATCGCCTTCATTTTCTTATTGCCGTCGGGTTGCCGTTTCATGAAGCGGTAGAAGAAGAACGCCATGGCGAGCGCCACCAGCGCTGCGACCGGAACCAAATACCAATAGCATGGAATAGTAAGCATAGAGACCTCTTTTTTTACTAGACCTGGCCGGCATCCGACGACCTTATAAAGAAATCTATACCGAAAAAGCCGAAAAAGGAGTAAAATTTTTAAATTTTCCCTCCATGTTGGAAAACCTCAATTTCCATTTCGCGTTTTACGACTGGCTGCTCGTGTTCATGGTGACCGCTTTAGGCGTTTTCAGCGCCTACACCAAGGATCCCCAACTCAAGGCCGTCGCCGCCACCATCCCCATCCCCTGCGGTTTCGCCTACATCGCCGTCGGTCTCCCGATGGGGGCAGCTAACGCCATTTCGGGGTTCATGTGCCTCCTGTACGTACATATCGTGCGGATCATGCACTACAAGGTCAAAATCCCGATTATTCCCTCCATCGTGATCGGTCTTGCCTGCTTTGTCGCCCTCGGGACCTTCCTCATGCCCATAGTCCCCGATACCGAAGCCATGTTCCTCGGGGCGTGCGCATTTGATTTCACCGTAGGCGTAATCCTCTTCCAAAAACAGAAATACAAGTCCGGTGTGCGTTACAAGACGCCCCTCCCCGTCTACATCAAGGCCCCGGCCATCGCGGGCGTAGTCGCCGGGCTCATGGTCATCAAGAGGCTCATGGGCGGGTTCTGCACAAGTTTTCCGATGATGAACTCCATCGTGAGCTACGAGAGCCGCTTTTCGCTGGGTGACCAGTGCAGGCAGCTCCCGCTATTCCTCATCGCGGGCCCCTTCATGTTCATCGAGATGCGCTACCTCGAGATTTACCTCCACCTGAACCACTGGATTGTGCTCCTGTGCGGCTACATCCTGTTCGCCTTCATCTACTGGCCGCTGAACAAGGAACTCAAGCGCAGGAATGCCGTTAACTACAACAATCCGGCCCCGAAAGATCCGTAAAAAAGCATGGCGGCAAAAAAATTATTAGATATTTTCCGTCATGGATAGTCTGGAACTAAAGGTCATCGCGCGAATCGAAAGCGACTTTCCCGAAAAATTCGGGATCCCGAGGCAGAGCGGGATAGTTCCCGCGCTGCGTTCCACGATCCGTTTCGAACCCGAATTCCGCAACGCCGATGCCCTGCGTGGACTTGACGGATTCAGCCACCTGTGGCTCCTCTGGATTTTCTCGGAGAACGTGCGCGACACCTGGAAACCGACCGTGCGGCCGCCCAGACTCGGAGGCAACACTCGGCTCGGGGTATTCGCGACCCGCAGCAGTTTCCGCCCCAACCCCATCGCAATGAGTTGCGTGAAAATCGAGGAAATCCGGCTAGAAGGTTGCGACGGGCCCGAAATTGTCGTGAGCGGCGCAGACCTCATGGACGGCACCCCCATCGTGGATATCAAGCCCTACCTGCCGTACGCGGACGCCATCTCCGATGCGAAGGGAGGTTTCGCCACGGCAGTCGCCGAAGACAAGCTCCCCGTGGTCGTTCCCGCGGAACTCGCAGACGCTCTTCCTGCAGGAAAAATGGACGCACTCAGGGAAGTCCTCGCGCAAGACCCGCGCCCGCATTACCAAGACGACCCCGAACGCATTTACGGGTTTCCTTTCGCAGGCAAGGAAATCAAGTTCAAGGTCAACGAAAAAGGCCTAAGCGTAGTTTCCATCGCCTAGGCCTCATCACCACCCCTGGTTGCTTCTCCAACCGAACCCCAAAGAGGTGATTTTTACTTAATCTTCAACTTCTGCACCGAGCGAACAGCGCCCACCTCGACAGAAACAATGTAGTTTCCAGACGGAAGCATCGCGGAATCGAACCCGAGCATGCCACCGGCATAGCTGCTGCCAAAGTCAAGGACCTCGTTTCCAAGCAAACTGTAGACCTTCGCGACAATGCGGTTCGCGGACGCCATGACCGGGACGGACACGCGGTTATCCTTCACGACTACCTTTCCGATGATTCCGGACTGAGCCTGTTGCAAACCAATGGCATCCGTCGCAGAAGATTTCGGCCAGGACCAATTGTGATGGCTGGAACTGGACGCCGCGCTCGACGAACTTTCTGCCTGATGGCTGCTGCTTGACTTCGCCTCGGAACTGCTTGACGCGGCCGCGGTCGCAGGCTTGATCTTGTCGCCCAGCACCTCGATCATCTTTTCGGCATAGCGCTTGCCGAAGTCGCGGTATTCCTGCGAGGTAAAGTGCACGTTCTGGCCATCGCCCAATGCCTGGTTGAAGCCCTCGGAAGAAACCACATAGAAGTTCTTGGACTGCTGCGGGAGTTTCGCGATGTTGTTGTTGGCACCGCTGCTTACGCCGCTGCGCAGAACTTCGCCAGCGAGGAACGGAATGTCGCTACCGAGGCCCAGATCCTTGATAATGTTGTCGTAGACCTTCTTGACCTTGGAGGGCCACTGGCCGTTACCGGCATCCGTTTCGCCCTGGTGGAAGATAATGCCCTTGATGACGCCTTCTTCCTGGGCCTTCTTGGCCATCTCGATCATGCGACCGTAGGGATTGCCGCCATAGGTGTTGATTCGCTGGGTCATCCAGCTCTGCTGCGTCCTCGCATAATTTGCGTAGTTGTCCTTGTCAAACAGGTCAATACTGCACCCCGCGACAGCCACCACGATGACACCCACCTTGATCTGGGGATCCGTCTTTTCGACCATGGTACGGCCGAAGTAGTCCGTGGGGCCGAGCTTCGCGCCCTGGCAATGGGCCAGCGGCGGAACGGCAGTAGACCATTTGCCCTTGGTCTTCCCAGAACAGGAGCCGTTATCGGCCGCCCAGAGAACCTGGAAACGTTTGTCAACCGTCGTGTCCTGATTCCCGATATCGCCCTGACCTTCCATGTTGGACTGGCCAAACGCGAGATAGATATGGAAATTCGGGTCCGGCGCTGCGTATACAGCCGAAGCAACGCACGCTGCGAGTGCAATTTTCTTTAGATTCATTTTATACTCCATAACATAGACAGGTAACCAGCCCGTCACCATGTAAAATAAATCATAAACGCTGGATAATCGAGCCTAGAATCCAAATTCCGTTGTATAAAAAAGCAACACCAGCCCCTTTTTAAGGCTCAATAACATCAAAAAAAGATATGTCAACTAGCTAGTTGCAAAAGTTTTATATATATTCTCTAAAAACACTATCCGGAGAAGTTCTATGAAAAAAATTTTCCTGACCGCCCTTGCCGCAGCAAGCCTCTCGCTCCTTTCTGCCTGTGGAGACGACCCCGAACCAACCATGGTCGAAAAGTGCGCCAACGGTCTGAGCAAGGACTGCCTCGTCGGCACCTGGAACCTCCAGGCCATCAAGACACTCGACCTGAGCAGCGTCCACATCGACTTCGGTACAACACCAAGCACAATCGAGTTTACCAAGGACGGCAAGTTCACCTTCACCTGCACCTCCAACACGACCGAATCCGAAATGGCAGGCCGCGGATGCGCCGGGCAGAGTTCGTTCGGAACATGGGAAATCGCAGGCGCGAACCTTAACATCAAAATCGACATTTCCCGTTGCGGCGAACCCGTCGAAGGAAGCTACACGGTCACGCCGACCATCAACGACACCTACATGGACTTTCACGGACTCCTGTTCCATGTGAACGACATGACGGACCCGCTCACCAACAAGAACGCGACGGAATACTACATCCGCGCGGCAAACTAACGGCGCCAGCGGTTCTTCTCGTAGTCGCGAATTACATCCAGGGCACGCTCGAAGAGGGCGCGCTCTTTTTGTGATACCGACGCATCGCATTCAAGCCTACGCAAGAACGCCCCGACAGTCTCGCCGGGATGGCGCACAAGCCCGATTCTCGCGAGCGATTTTTCGGCGGAATCGAGCCCCTTGACCCAGTGCTGCACGGACTGCGCATAACCCGCATTCGACCTGCGGCGGCGAAGCACCCGCACGAACCTGAAAGCAATAACCGCAAGCGCGATGCACCCGAGAACCACATAGAGAGCGGCCCCCGAAAGGATATTCTGCACGGCATCCTGCCAGGAATTCAAGGCAAGCCTCCATTCCCCATCGCGCAACACGTGGAAAACGCGGGCCGCACGCGCACGCACCCATTCAAACTTCATGTCAAACCAGGAGGGGCGTTCCACCTTCATCACGAACAGCGGAGGCGTCGGGTCAAACGTTGCCCAGGTTCCCATGTTACGCATTTCTACCCATGCATGCGACGAGTTGCGGCGGAATATGGCGTACGGGCGTCCCGGTTCGACTTCCGGGCGGGCAAAACCCGTCACATAACGAGCCTTGATTCCAGCACGGCGCAACAAGAGTACAGACAACGTTGCATAATACTCGCAATAGCCGGAGCGGGTCGCCCAGAAGACCCGAAGCGGGTCTGCCTTCGCGCCCAGCTTGGCGGCAGCCTCCTTGGAATCGTCGACCTTCAAGGAATACGCAAAATGATTCAAGAAATAAGAACGGATAGCGTCGGAATATCTAGAAGGTTTCATTATAGCCGGTTTCTCGGGTATCGTATCGAGTCCCATTTCCATCGCGACTGTATCAAGGAAGCCAACGAGGGGCGCAAAGACCTGCAGGTAGGAACTGTCCGGCGTATCGTTACCATATGTACCCGCAACAAACGGCCCCGTGGAGCCGCTCGGCAACGGCATATAGTAGAACCAGTCACCACGGCGAGTTTCACCCTGCTTGAATATATTCGACCTGAAATATTCCACGGAATCCGCATTCTTCATAGCAACCGCAACGGCATCGTAAGGGGCGAAAATAAATCCGAAATTGTCGAGTGTAGACTGCACCCACACCGGGCGCGTACTATCGGCAGACGACACGGAATCGCGGGTCTCGAACACGGCGTAATCCACCTTGTAGCGCGAAGCGTAGAGCATGCGGTCGTGGTGTGCCGGAAGTTTCCAGATGCCACCCACGTATTTTTCGTACACGGCTGCGCGCATATACTTCGGAGCGAGAGTATCCCACACGCGCAATACGACCTCGCGGTTGTACTTGCCTGCAAAGTTGGATTCGAACGACCCGAGCTTTACCACAGGGTCAAAGCCCATCAGGTTGCGTTTCTCATAGTAGTTCGCCATGCGCTCGGCGCTGTAGCTGCGGTGATGACGCCAGTACTGGAATCCCGCATACGAGATGGCGGAGAAGCCCGCCAAAAGGAGCAGAAACAGCGCATGTTTCCACCACTTGACTCGGGGCCTGGCGTAGGCATGGACAAGGATCAGGAGCGCCACAAGGACCGCCGCAGCTCCGTTTCCATACCCCTGATAGCAGCTCAACAGCATCGCCGCCACGCCATTGAAGAGGATAAAGACATCGTGTCCGCCATTGCCTAGACTTCGCATCTGCAACAAAGCAAGCGACAAGAGATAATATGCGGGAATATACACCAGCCATGGAGAAATTCCATATTCCGCCTGCGGGCTAAGCACCCACCAGATGGCAAAGGGAACAATCAGCCCGTAGGCTATCGACTTGCGGTACACAGGATTGCGCGAGGCATCGTTGCGGAAAAACACCACCATGAAAGCCGCAAAGAAAATAAAGCCCAGCCAAACCAACCCCGAAGAGAATCCCAGGTTGATGCTAGTCATGCCAAGGAGAAGCAACTTCGCCCATTCGCGCAGGGTGAATTTTTTCATAGCGCCACCCCCTCCGCATCAAGCCTATCCAAGTCGACAAACAGCGCGTCTTCCGCACATTCCTTCGCAGCCGACGAGGCTACAACAACCTGCTTATGGACAAGCGGGTTTGATTCCACCTCAAGCCCCAGCCGAAGCACTGGTCCCATCGGGCGGGCCGCGGGCGACCAGACTTTACCTGCAGGCGATCTTGCAGACGAGCCGCGAACCCACCTTTCGAATACTTCCGCACGCGGGATGCGCGCCAAGGCCTCCAGGCAAGCGTCGAAGCGGCTGTCCGCATTCAGCGCAATCTCGCTGTCGCAAATGAAGAGCCTACCGAGGATTCCACGCTCGCACAGCCAATGGCAAACGCCGGCCGCTAGCCGGATCAAGGGTTCCACGCGGTACTTTTCCTGTATCGAGCGCGCGGCGACATCAACGACAAGCACGACACCCGCACCGCGTTCCACCTCGAATTCCTTGGTGAAAGGGCGACCGTAGCGTGCGAACGCCTTGTGGTGCAAATCGCGCAGGGAATCGCCTTCGCGGTATTCGCGCACGCCCACAAAGTCGAGTCCGCGTCCGAAATCCGGCATGAGGAGCGGGGCGAACGCCTGGCCGTTCTTCCCCATCGTGAGATAGGCAAACGAACGCAACGCAATCTCGCGCGGGTACACGAGAAGTTCGGCTTCCCCGCAGACAAAGGGCCAGCAGAGCATTCCCCTGATCTCGGGAACGACAAGCGACACGCGCGGAATCACGAAGGCCCCGCGGCGCGACGTAGCTATATCGCAACGCAGCGTGTGGTCGCTCCCGGGCGCGCATAGCGTCGCGGGCCCGGATTCCTTGCAGACAAGCGAAGTATCTATCCGTTCGCAAGAAAGCGTCGCGTAGTCAAGAGGACTCAGGGCGCGGAACTGGAGCTCGACATGCGCGACATTCCCTTCCACCGCATTCACGACGCGGATACCGCGGCCTTCGATACGGGTCTTGCGCGCCGTCATGAAAAGCGACGGGACAAGCGTCAGCATGAAGAGGAAGCAGACTCCCGAGAAAACCCACGGCAGCCAGAAATTCGCGACAAAGCCCACCACCAGCGAAAACAGGAACAGGCTCGCACAGGCGCGGCCCGCATAGGTGAAGCGTTCGCGCCACAGGTAATAGAGCCGCATCAGGATTCCGGCACGGCGCGGAGTCCTGGGGATAGAATCCAGAAACCACTTGAAAAACGACTGCCTCAAGCTTACCTGGGGATAGACGTTTGCGAGAGGATTCCCGAGAGAATGGCATGCGAAGCGCCGGGCGCGCTCTCCTTCGCGAACACGCGGTGTTCCATCACGGGGTAGAACACCCTCTGGATATCATCGGGGTTCACGAAATCGCGCCCCGCGACATAGGCGCAGGCTCGCGCCATCGCCAGCAGGTTGATACCCGCACGCGGGCTTGCGGCAAGCCGCACCCCCGCATCGCCGCGCGTCGCCTGCACCAGCGAAACAGCATAGCGTTCCAGCGATTCATCGACATGGATCTCACGTACGCACGTGCGCGCCTCCAGGACGCCTTCCGGCGACGTCACCGCGCCGAGCTTTGCCAAAGGCCGCCCCGCGCGGTGGCTCCTCACGATGTCGAGTTCTGTCTCCGCCGTGGGGTAGCCGAGCGAAAGCCGTATCATGAAGCGGTCCATCTGCGCCTCGGGAAGCGGGAAAACCCCGTGGAATTCCACCGGGTTCTCGGTCGCGAGCACCATGAAGAGTTCGGGCAGCGCGTGGCGTTCGCCCTCGAGGCTCACCTGCCGCTCTTCCATCGCTTCCAGGAGGGCGCTCTGCGTGCGCGGCGAGGCTCGGTTGATTTCATCGGCCAGGAGCACCTGGGTAAACACGGGTCCCTTGCGAATTTCGAACTCGCCCGTATTCGCCTTGAACACCGCACCTCCCGTCACGTCGGCGGGCAAAAGGTCGGGCGTGAACTGGATACGCGCGAAGTCGGCACCGACAGCCGCCGCCAGCGCCTTCGCGAGCGTCGTCTTGCCCGTGCCGGGCACATCCTCGATCAGCACGTGGCCATCGGCAAGGAGCGCCATCACAAGCAGTTCAACGGAATCGTGCTTTCCAAGCAGCACGGAATCAAGAGCGTCAACAAGTTTTTTCACCATATCCGTAAAATACATTTCTATCCGCCCGCGCGGTTCAGAAATTTTCGCAAAAATGCCCGCCTTTCTTCTTTTCTATATTTTTGGTATGGAAATAGAGAAGCAAACCGTCGCCGTAGGGCTTTCCGGAGGAGTCGACTCCTCGCTCGCCGCCTGGACCCTCAAGCAGCAGGGCTACAACGTCGTGGGCATCACCATGTCCACATGGGACAACTCCATCCCCGGCATGCCCAAGATCGAGGGCCGTTCCGGATGCTTCGGCCCCAACGAGGACGAAAGCATCGCCGAGGCGCAGGAAATCGCGAAACGCATGGGAATCCCGCACTACACCGTCCCCGTCTCCGACGAATACAAGCGCCAGGTGCTCGACTATTTCCGCAGCGAATACCGCGCGGGCCGCACCCCCAACCCCTGCGTCCGCTGCAATCAGACCATCAAGTTCGGCGCCCTCCTGCATACCGCACGCAAGATGGGAATCGCCTTCGACCGATTCGCCACCGGCCACTACGCGCGCCTCGAATTTACCACCCCCGACAGGCCGTTCCTCTACCGTGCCGCCGACAATTCTAAGGACCAGTCGTACTTCCTTTCGAGACTGAGCATGGACCAGCTTTCCACCGTCATCTTCCCGCTCGGCGGCATGCACAAGGAAGACGTGAAGAACCTGGCCCGCGACCTCGGCTGGAACGACTACGCCGACAAGAAGGAAAGCCAGGACTTCCTCGAATGCGGAGACTACTCCGTACTCTTCGACGAGAGCGACAACGTCCCCGGCGACTTCGTGGACATCAACGGCAAGGTCCTCGGCAAGCACAAGGGAATCGTCCACTACACCATCGGGCAACGCAAGGGGCTAAACATCGGCGGCCAGCCGGAGCCCCTGTTCGTCGTGAGCATCGACGCCAAGAACAACCGCGTCGTCCTCGGACCACGCAGCACCCTGCAGTGCCACCAGGTCCACGCCGTAAACCTGAACCTAATGGTCGACCGCGACTCTTCCCTGCTTACAGGCAAGCTGTCCGCGCAGATCAGGCTCGGGCACAAGGGCGCACCCGCGCACATCACTCAGCTCAAAAACGACAGTATCTCCGTAGAATTCGAAGAGCCCCAGTTCGCATCGACACCGGGGCAAATCCTGGTTCTCTACGACGGAGACGGTGTTGTCGCCTCCGCCGTCATCGACAAGTAAAAACTAGCCCTGGCTTTCGGTATATTCGCCGCCGAACGCCATCCCGCTCACCGAGAGGATCGGCGGGAACTGGATACGTTTCGCAAGCGCAAGCCCGCGGAAGCGCCTGTGCCATGCGCGCATGTCCTCGAGCGCATCGGCCTTCGTCTTGAAAAGCTTCTTGAAGTACTTCGGGTCCGCCCCGATTTCCCTGCAGAGAGTTCCCTTCTCGAGCAGTTTCTCCGTATCCTCGAGACCATGGTTCTGGTCTACCCAGTAGGCGAATAGCCTGTCGTGGTACGGGTACTTGATCGGATCGCCCTTGCCCTCGTCCACGTTCATCGCCTCGCTGAGTTCCGCACTCGCGGGTACGTCGATGGAAGCCTTCGGGATGATTTCCTTCTTGCGGTTGATATAGCGGGCCAGTTCGTACACCTGGGTCTTCCAGAGGTCGCCGAGCGCGCTCATCACGCCGCAGGTATCGCCGTAGAGCGTGCAGTAACCGGCAGTGGCCTCGCTCTTGTTGCCGTTGCAGGTGATACCCGCACCGAGCACGGATGCAATCGAAAGCAGCACGGAAGAAGAACGGGTGCGCGCCTGCAAGTTCTCGTAAGCAAGCCCTTCGATATTGATTTTCCTGTCGCTACGTTCGAACTTGCACTTGGAGAGGCTCCCGCGCACGGCTTCGAGCATGTCAGAAATCGGGGCGACCATGTAAGGCGTCTTCAGGTTCTTCGCGAGATCGCGAGCCGCATTCTTCGTGGTATCGGAATTGAAGCGCGTCGGCATATTCACAAGGTAAACATTCTTCGCGCCAATCGCCTCCACGTACAAGGCCGCAGAAACGGCACTGTCGATACCGCCGCTCGCACCGATGACCATGCGTTCGATATGGAACTTCTTCAGGTTCTCGCGGATCATGTACACGAGCGCATCATGGAGCTGTGCAATCGGCTCCGCGGGCTTCACGGACTTTTGACCCGAAATAAACTTCACGCGGCCCTTCGTAATATCCAGCAGGGCCTCGCATTCGCGGAACTGCGGCATGCGGTAGGCAATTTTGCCCGTCCTGTCGTACACGCGGCAACCGCCATCGAGCGCATAGATGTTCTTGCCGGAATTCTCCGTCCCGACAGCGCCCATGTAGACAATCGCCTTCTTGTTTTCCTTCACGAAATCCGTGCAGAACTCGTCGACGTATTCTTCCTTGACAATCGAGAATTCCTGATAATCAGAGACGACCTCGAAGTCGTTCTTCCAGTCTTCGACACAGCCATTCACATAATGGTTGTACATGAATTCTTCGAGCATCGCACTCGT
Organism: Fibrobacter sp. UBA3718; assembly: GCF_002371935.1. NCBI lineage: Bacteria > Pseudomonadati > Fibrobacterota > Fibrobacteria > Fibrobacterales > Fibrobacteraceae > Fibrobacter > Fibrobacter sp. UBA3718. The sequence goes on from NZ_DFHR01000013.1 coordinate 569,508, forward strand.
ACCTGCGAGAATCTCGACACCCTTCGAAACCTTTTCAAGTTCCACTTCCGCATCACGGCACCTTATCTGGAAGCCGATTTCGTCTTGTCTGGAGCCGAGCCTGCTGAAATCGCCAGATACCGAAAATTCCGGGAACAGCACCACCTCCGCACCCGCCTTCTTGGCGCGCGCGACAGCGGCCTTCATCTTCTTGATATTCTCTTCCGGCTTTCCCGGAACCACGTTCATCTGCGCTATATAAACCTTCATGGCTAGCCTCTTGTATATTCAATCCAAATATAAAAAACGCTGCCAGCACAAGACCGGCAACGTCAAAATCACTCAATGGCGTTCAGCCTCGCCACTATTCGTACTCCGGAGCAGTCCAGTCCTCGGGAATCGAGGGATCGTCGGGATCCGAATTGCCGTAGTTGAAGAACGAGCCGGCCTTCCATTTCGAGACGGAGCCTATCACGGCCGGAGTGCACTTGCCGCCCAGGCAGCCGGTCACCTTCATCAGCAGCTTGTTGCCGTAGACATCCCAGGTCCCCTGCTTGAGAGCCTTGTTCTCGTTGCCCTTGAAGGCCTTCACCTCGAAGGTACGGTCGGCGCGCATGTCAAGAGACCAGGCGAGGCCGCCTTCATCGGACTCCCATTCGCCCTCGAGATCGGCCGCAGGAACTTCATTATATTTTAACACCTCCAACGTGCACGAATACTCATTCGACGAGATGGTCATCGTCTCGTAATCGGAGCTCACGGAAGCCGACACCAGCGCATACACAGGAGCACTGTAGAACAGCGGGCGCATCAGGAGCTTGCCGCGGTGGATGTCGTAATAGCCGGCAGACCAGGATACAAGAGAATCGTTCGTTTGTTTGGCATTTCGGACAACATCGGTCGCCACATAGCGGCCCTTATAGAAGCTATAACCCGTAAAGGTATTCTCGCCGGTCTTGCAAAAGAGTTCCTTCGATGCAAGGCTGTCGCCGTTCCAGACTACCGAGGAATTCTTCTTGACGGAAGTCTCGCCTACATCCTTGTATTCCCCGCCATCCAGGGAATACTGCAGCTGGTCATCCTCGTTCACGATAAATCTCATGGAGTGGTCGGAATCCTTCTCCACCAGCTTTTCCATGGACTTAATCGCATCGTAATCTATCTTGATAGAAGTAATGGCACCCTGGCTAAAATTGAGCACGCCATCATCGAAATCGGATGGGGCGGCAAGCCATGCCGTATCGGGAATCCAGAGAGAGAACAGGCCGTGTTTCTCGCCCGTCGCAAGGTAGATGTCGCGTCCGAACAGGCCCTTGAGGGTCATGTTCTTCTCGAGGTCGTCGAGGGTGGCCGCGCGTGCCCCCTTGGGAATATCCTTCGAGACAGACGAAGACGATTCTTCCTCCTGCGAAGAAGAAGACTTCCCGGAATCATCGGCAGAAGACAAGATATCATCATCGGTATCGGACGGAGAGCTGCCGCCACAGGCGACAAGCGAAATCGAAGCGGCCAAAATGCCCGCACAAAGCAAATATTTTTTCATAAGAACCTCTTTCCCTTGAATATACTCTTTTATACGGGAAACGACACGGAAAAACGCAAAAAACATCCTACAAAGCGTTTTTCGGGTGATATTCGAGGTCTTTTTCCGCATTTTCGATGCCGGGTACGGCATCATAGAGGAATCCGGCGAGCGCCTGCTCGGCAGAAACGCGCCGTCCGCCAATCCAGTTCCGGAGTACCGCAAGCCTTTTCGCAATCCACCAAGGCAGCGGGAACATCTGGTGGCGTTTCCCCGCGGTACGCAAGATGCGCGCCGCCATTTCGGCCATCGTCATCACCTCGGGGCCCGCAAGCGCATACGTATTCCCGATAGCCTCGGGAGCAAGACCCGCAGCGGCGATTCCCTTCACGAGGTCAACACTCCGGACGGGCTTCTTGCGCGCGGTACCGCCCCCCGGGAGCGGGTAGACCGGGAACCTGCAGACAAAGTCCGCATACATCCTGAATTCAACACCCCCGCCGTCACCAATCACGAGGGTCGGCCGCACGATAGTCCAGTCAAGCCCGGATTCCTTTACCGCAGTCTCCCCCGCAAGCTTGCTTGCCCCGTAGGGAGTGAGCACCGGATAGGTGACAGAAATGCTCGAAACATAAAGCAGGCGACGCACGCCCGAATCTTGGCAGGCAGAGACCACGTTGCGCGTTCCGCCCGCGTTGATGCGCTCGAACGCGGAAGCATCCCTCGAAAGGAGAATTGCCGCCAGGTGGAAAACGCAGTCCACGCCATCGAACGCGGGCCGAATGGAGGCGTAGTCGGCAACATCGCCATAAACAACATCAATATTTCGAGGAAACGACTGCACCAGGGGATCACCGGGGAGCGTCAGGACACGCACACACACACCGCGTTCCTGTAGCTCCCGGCATAGCGCCCTCCCTACGACGCCAGCCCCGCCCGTTACCAGAGCCCGCATCAGGACTCCAACATGTAACGCAAGTCCCTGACGCGCCCCGCAAGGGCCTCGTCATCTTCCATCATCTTTTTGAGGGACTGTATGGCGGCAATCACCGAGGTATAATCGCGCTTAAAGACCTTGCCCACATCCTCGACCGTTTCGGAGGTGAGCTCGCGGCAAAGGAACATCGCCACCTTGCGCGGCAAGGAGGCGCCCTTGTCCTGGCGCCTGGAAGAAAGCACAATCGTGTCGACACGGAAGGAGGCGGCCACGGTTTCGCTGATATTCTTTAGCGTAAGCGTAGCGCCATCGTTTTGCGGGGATACAAGCAACTGCTTGATGCAGCGGAGGCTCAGTTCCACGCCGTTCAGTTTGTGCATGGCATCAAGCCAGTGAAGCACGCTTTCGATGAGGCGCACGTTCGCACGCGGCGGAATGGAAAGGAACCTGCAGATTTCCTCGCGGTCTTCAGCCACGAACGGGAGATTCTCCGACTTCTTGCGGATAACGTCCATGCGAGTCTTCAGATCGGGTTCCTCGATCCCGACGGCGACACAACTTTCGAGATGGTTCAAAAGAATCGACGTAAACTGCGGCGTCTGATCGTCCGTCGGCTTCTCGCCCGGCATGAGCTTGCGGAACGAACCCGGATGGCGGTCGCAACTCAAGATAATCTGCTTTCCCTCGTGACGGAGCGTGTTGATGAGTTTTGCAAGATGATCTTGGCAATAGACGCTGCTCTTGAGCAACTGGATATCGTCCAAAAGCAGCACATCGCAATCGATATACATTCCCTGGAAGCGTTCCTTCAGCTCGTTCGCGAGAGTCCAGTTTTTCTTGGAAGACGCCCTCACGATATCCATGGTATCGCGCAAGAAGTCATATGCCTGGCGATAAACGACCTTGAGCGAGGAGTTCCGCGCGCAAAGTCTCGCCGCAACGGCATGGAGCAAGTGCGTCTTGCCAAGGCCAGTCGCCCCGTAAACCAGGAGCGGGTTCATGGCCATGTCGCCCGGATGTTCCACGACCGAAAGGCACGCCTTCAGCGCCGTGTTGTTGCAATCACCCTCGACAAAGTTCTCGAAGGTATAGTTTGCATAGAGTTTCGGGATGCGACACGACTTCTTGCGGGTGCGAGCAGTCGCTTCCGCCTGCTTGACAACCGCAGGGGCCACCGCCGGAGCCGAAAGCTTCATTTCGGGAACCGCCGCGGACTGCGCAATTTGACGCACGCGGTAATCGACAAAGGAAGACCCGACAACCGAGGCAAACGCCTTGCGCAAAAGTTCGCCATAGTGGCTGTTCAGCCAAGTTTCACGGAACTGGTCCGGGACTGTCAAATAAGCAATGCCATCGTCGATTCCCTCGAATCCGACCGCATCAAGAATAGCCATTCCAAAATCATTGCACTGCGAACGCATGTACTCCATGACCATCGGCCAGGGCGACGCAGATAAACTCAATAAGGTAACCGTATTTTCCACAATAAACCAAATAAACCAAAAAAACTTTCGGGTTTAAAAATTAGATAAAGGGCCAACAGCGAAACCGGGGCTTTCTCTTTTTTTTTAAAAGCCCCCCAAAAAGGGCCAAAAAAGGCAATTTCTCACAAAAAACTTTTTATTCCCGCTTCTATCCCCAAATCTCGGGAGTTTAATCACGCAGCAATCAAGGTATCATCACTACCGACTGCACAACATATCAACAGAAAAATTTTCAATCATCCCTTGACAGCGAAAATAATGACCATTTGTTCACCACAACCCTGACAAAATGCGTTTTTTTGTCAAATTTCGGCACTTTAGGAAGGCCCGGAATTCGTAAGTTGTTGATATTGTTGCCGTTATGTGAGTTTTATGTATCATTTTTTGCAGAATACGATATAGTATTCATCCACATGCCCCACTTGCCATTCCGGGGCACTATCGAGAGCGTCGAGAACCCTTCCCCAACGGGCATAGTAGCGGAGCGGAAAAACAGCGCGGTCGACCCCCCAGGAATCCGCCTCGGAGAAAAACAGTCCCGGATCTTCGGCAAAGCGCAGATAGCGTTCAAAAAAATCTGCCGTCTTGAGAATAAAGCGTCCATCGACATAGACGGAATCGGACGGGTTCACGAAAGCGAGGTAGCCGCCAGCGCGATCGTCATTGAAAAGCCTGCCAGCATGCGGATGAGCCGACATCCATTTCGCCGCATCGACAGGGACCCGCTGGTAGGCGACAAAGGAATCATAAGCGGCAAGGGAACGCGCCCAGAGCCCGAACACAAAAGCCAAGACCGCAATCCCCGACCATTTATAGAACAAATTAACATTTTGCAAGCAACATTCAGCACGAGACATTTCATGTAAAAAAGCAACGGCAAATACGGGTAAGAACAGCGCCATATTGCGTTCTGCGACTAACGCGAGTACCGCCGTCGTCAAAAGGGAAGCAGACAAAGTCCACTCCCGACGGTACAGGATGTTGCGAAGCGACCAAGCACACGCCACAGCGCACATTACAACCGTAAAGACACATCCTAAGACGTTTTCACCCGCCGCAAGTATCGAAAACGGGCTACGGTTCTCGGCGATGGACGATGCAAACACGGCCGCCGACGGAGTAATGCCGAGAAGCCTATCCAAAAGCCCAAGCGGGTACAGAAACAGACGCAATCCATCCCCGTGCAACAAAGGCATCGCAAACATCGAAAGGAGGAATGCGGATTTCAGAAGGCGTTCGCGCGCGTTCGCACTTTTTACAATCTGCGGCAAAAGCACGGCCGCCGCAAAGAGCGGCCCCAATATATAGAGGCCCTGCACTCGGCACCACAGCCACTGCAAAATGAGAATCGCGACAGCCACGGGAACACGGCGCAATCCCGGCAGCAGATTCCAATAGACACCCAGAATCAACAGGCTGAACAGCACCGGCCGTATTTCGAAGCAATAGCGGAATACAAACAAAGTCACTGTCAAAGTAGCGGCAGTCACAGCATTGCATCGGATTGCCTTACGGAACGGCCAAAGGAACAGCGCAAACACAGTTCCCCAAAGCAACGCCTTGAAAGCGACAAGCAACGGCGCCCCGCCGAGAGAATACGCCGCATAGACGACCTGCTGGAAATACTCGTGAACATTCGCTGCGGGAAGCCGCACCGGGGACCACGTCAGATACCACTCCCGGGCACAAGCCAGATGCCACCAGATATCCGTATCCGTCAGAGGAAACAGGGCAAACAGGGCAACCGAAACGGGGACCAGGAGCCCGCTACTGATTGCTCTTTTCGTGATGGCACAGAGTTTCAACAGAATGTCCAAGCAGTTTTTCGATTTCGGGCAGGAGCGAGCCTTTCACGCGCTCAAGGTAAAGGCACTGCAGCTGAATCATGCGGTCGCGATGACGCCCAGCGTGTTCCTGAATCCAGTTGCTCACGGCGGCCTGCCTGTTTTCGAGCTGGCTACGCAACGTCTGCTGGATAAAGGTCCGTTGCACTTCCATATAGCGGTGCATATTGAAAGGCAAGCGGTAGGTGCGGATAAACTGCTTCAGAAGGACCAGGAGCGAAAGGTTCTGCCCCTTGTGCAATTCGATGAAGTTCTTCAAGTCATCCAAATGATCCCTGAAAAAAGGGACGATTGCCTTATCGTCTATTTGATAAAGTTCCAACTCGTCCTGTTTTTTCGTCGCTTCGTCGACTGCCATATTCAAAATTTACGTATTAGACGCCCTATGCGCTGTGATTTTCTTTACAATGAACCCGAAATTGGCCTTTTCCGTGTTTTTTAGCACATTTTCCTGTAAAAAGACGCGCCCTTCCGTCCCCGGGTTCAAGCGGTCGGCCGCCGCACCCCGGAAATCCATCAGGCTTTCCACCTGGATCGGATCCATCCCCGCGGGAGTCATGATTTCGAGCGAATCGTCCATGCAGAACGGGTTCTTCACGTTCACGCGGCAGGAATTCGTCGTAGCGTCATAATCGAGGATCTGTGCGGCGACACACCCGCCTTCGGCATCCACATGTGTCGCCTCGTAATTCTGCGGCAGGGGGCCACGTAAAAATCCCGGCATGAACCCGCGGCCGTCCACAAAGCGCATCGCCCTGCGGGACTCCTGCGGAACAAGGTCCTGAGAGCAGGGACATCCCGATTCCAGGGCGGCAACCGACGCATCGATGGCCATGCGATAAGCGCGCACTACTTGGGAAAGGTAATATACCGAGCGCGTGCGGCCTTCTATCTTGAACGAGTCGAGTCCGCCCTGCACCAGTTCGGGAATCACGTCCAGGGCGCAGAGGTCCCGGCTACTCATAAAGTATGTTCCCCAAGTATCCTCGTCCAGGGCCACCGGTGGAAGTTCGGGTCTATCCGTCCGCTGCAAGCAGAATTCGCCTTCGTGTTCGCGGTAATCCTCCACTTGAGGCCCGGAATTGGCATAAAGCCGGTAAGGCATACGGCAGCTGTTGTCGCAGGCCCCCTGGTTCGCATCGCGGTGGGTCACCCAGTTGCTGAGCATACAGCGTCCGGACATTGCCATACACACGGCACCATGAACAAACACCTCCAGTTCGAGGTCCGGCAGCTTTTCCTTTATCTCCAAAATTTCAGACAAACGCAATTCACGACTCAAGATGATTCGGCGAACTCCCAAATCGTGCCAGAACTTTGCGGCGAGGTAATTCGTGGTATTCGCCTGCACCGAAAGGTGGATTTCCACATCGGGACGTTCTTTACGAAGCCAGCCGACAAATCCAGGGTCAGCGACAATCAGCGCATCAGGCTTGAGTTCTATCGCCGCAAGCAGCGCCTTTTGGAACGATTCGACCTTCACGTTACGGGGAATCACGTTGCTCGTGAGGTAGAATTTTTTCCCGAGGCTCCTCGCATAAGCGATACCTTCCGCCAGGTCATCCAAGCTCCTGAACCCGTTTTCGCGGGCCCGGAGGCTAAAAGCAGGTTGGCCCGCATATACAGCGTCCGCACCATAGGCATACGCATACTTCATGCGCACAAGGTCACCCGCAGGAGCCAACAGTTCTGGTTTTTTCATACAAGCTACCACTTGAATCCGGCGCGGAGGTACACCTTGCGGTCGTCAATGAGCGTCACCTCGCCCATAAAGCTCACATACTGACCTTCGTAGGCAAACGCCGGCGTGAGAGAATACTGCATTTTCGCCCCGTCGAGGAACTTCTTGTGTATCTTCATGTGGTTATGGTGCGGAGTCGTGTCGTTCACGGCGCTGCCGTAATCCGTTCCCTTCCAGAACCAGGTATTGCGAAGCGACGCGAAGATGTGGCCATCGAGCCGTGCGAACACGCTCCAGTCTATCGTCTGGCTGTTCGGGCCGCCCTGGTTGCCGAGCGGATAGCCCAGGTGGGCCATCTGCGCCGTATTCTTCACGAAATGCGTATAGACGTAGGGTTCCACGCGGGCGTATTCAGCAATCGTACCGGTTTCGAGCTTGTGGCCCTTGATATCGAAATCATACCCGGCCTGCAAACCCGCCATCCATGCCCACTTGGCCTCGATATTGTCATTCTTGACGAGGCTGATGGGAGATTCCATGTCGTCGAGGAAGAATTCAGTATAGATACGCACCAAATTGAACAGGCGGTAGTTGAAATCCATCGCCAGGGCGCCGTTGTTGCTGTTCTCGGCGTAATTGCCCTTCTCCATGAAGAGCGGCACCGTCGGCACGAAGAGCCAGGGTTTCATGTCGTTGTGGAGCACCGTGAGTTCGCTGATGCCGATAGTCGCGTTTCCGACGGCAAGTTCATAGCGGTGACCGAAGAGGTTCCTCGTCGAGTCCGCGTTCTTTATGTTCATGCTGCCGTAGATACGGAGGTCACCGTAGAAACTCATCACGCGGAGCGGTCCGAACTGCAAATCCACACTCATCGAATTGAACGGGAGCGAGAACTGATTCAACGTGAGGTTGTTATAGTAGCCAGGGCCCCAGTGCATCACGTCGCGGCCGAAATCCAGGCGGAACCAGTCGTAGTTGAAGGATAGGTGCGTACGGTAGCGCGCATAGCTCGTGTATTCCACGCCGGAATTGTTCTCTTCCTTCTGCACTTCCAGAAATTCACGATCCCAGGACTTGGGCGACTTGGCCGAATGACCCTCGTCGTAGATTCTCGCATCGAGCATGAACTCGACGGAATCGGCAAAGCCGCGCAGGTAGATACCCCCGTCGATTCCAGGCCAAATGGTATCGCCCAAAGCCTCGCCTCCGCGATAGTCGATTCCACCCACAACACTCGTCGCAATTCCTATGCGCGGAGCCCTGACAGAATCATCATCGAATCCGTGGCCCGCAATACCCACGCCGTTCGCATTGTCGTAATAGAGAATCGCGTTCGATTCCGTTTCGACAAAATGCTTGCGGAATTCCGCATCACGTCGCGGATAGGTAAAGAACTGGCGATCGCTACCGGTTGTCTGCCGATGGTATTCAAAAAGCATCGGAGCCATTTCAAGCGTCCGCAAATTGCGCGTGTGCTCGGGGCCAACGACCGGGGATGCAGCAATCACCTGCGAAGAAATAATTGCCACAAGAGCAAGAGAACGAGTTTTTTTTACGAACATAACTGCAATTTAGTTTTTTAAAAAGAGTCCGTGCCGTTGTCAAAAGCACAACAGGTCTTTTCTGACCGCATTCGTTCCGAACGGAACGAAAGCCCCCAAATATCGAATCGACTTTTTTCAAAACAAGCGAAAAAAAACTTAAAATCCGGACTTTCACTTGGTATTTTTGAAAACGAACAAGCCCATTCAGGATTGTTGTTTGGAAAAGGGATACAATCATGACATCAAGAATTCAAAAAAAGCTCGCGGTTTCTTCTGCACTCGCCTTCGGCCTGCTCGCCGCCTGTTCGGACGACGCTCCTAATACCCAAGCGCCGGCAAACAGCGATTTCGAAGGAATCGAAACTAACGGGAATGCCGATAACATCTGCCTCAACGAGAACTACACGGGATTTTACGCCGCTGACGGGATTACCGTCATGTGCTTCGATGCCGCAGGGAATCTCTCGTTCTGGATTGGAGAGGACGGCATTATCGGCGTCCCCGAATCCGAAGCAGGGACGCCCTCCGGAGACACCCCGGCGGACACAGGAACGGCACCCGTCGAACCCACCTCCAGTTCCGCGGCTGCAATCGATTGCGACACTCGCGGAGCAACAATGTTGTATGTCCTGGACGGAATCACCTACTACCGGGCACAGGGCAAGACCTTCTACTTCGACAATGGCTGCAACAAGATCATGTTGGCCGAGGCGGTCGGTTCTTCTTCCAGCGAAGCAGCCGCCATCGCATCTTCTGCCGATGTCGCCGTAGCATCTTCGGGAGACTCCGAAACAGGCTCCAACGACACCCCCACCCCCGAAGCCGTATCCAATGGCAACGAGCCGTCCATCGCTTTTGCCGCCACGGGCGCAACCGTCGTAAACGACAACGGCTGCGTCAGCATCGAAGGAAGCAACGTCACCGTCACCTGCGCAGGCAACTACTTCTTCAGCGGAAGCAGCAGTAACGGACAGATCAAGGTCCTCGCCGGCGCACAGGACAACGTGTATCTCTTCATGAATTCGGTCACGCTTTCGAATACGACTTCGGCACCGGTTGTATCACTCAACAGCAACAAGACCTTCATCGTCGCAAACGAGGGAACAAGCACATTCTCTGACGCATCGACGAGAAATTCTGTTATCTCATTTACAAACGCAAACGGGGCATCCGATACGACCTACGCGGGCGCCTGCATTTTCTCGAAGGATGACCTTACCATCAAGGGTTCCGGCACCATCAAGGTGACCGGCAACTACAACAACGGCATCCACAGCAGCGACGACCTGCGCGTCCGCGACAATCCGACCATCACCGTAACCGCAAAGAACAACGCCTTCAAGGGCAAGGACTTGGTCGATATCGAGGGCGGCACCCTTAACCTCACGGCCACAAGCGGCGACGGCATCAAGAGCGACGAATGTACCATAAACGGAAACGACACAACGATTACCGAAGGCAAGGGCATTGTCAACATCAAGGGCGGCACCATCAACATCGAGAAGGCGGGCGACGACGGCATCCAGGCCTACAACTACGTGTTCGTCAACGACTCCGTCTCCGCCCCGAAAATCACGGTCAAGAGCACCGGCAAGGGTATCGTCTCCGACGACCGCATCTACATCAACGCTGGCGACATCGATGTCACCTCGAACGATGACGGCATCCATTCCAACCTGAACGTCTACATGAACGGCGGAAACGTGACCGTGAGCGCCGGCGACGACGGCATCCACGCCGATTCCGCGCTCCACCTCGCAGGATCCACCATCAACGTCACGAAGGCCTCCGAAGGCATGGAAGCGTTCTACATCTTTGCCGAAGGCGGAATCACCGCAACCTACGGCACCGACGACGGCTGGAACGCCGCAGGCGGTTCTGCAGACCCAGGCACCTCCAGCGGCTCGCAGTGGGGCGGTTTCGGTGGCGGCATGATGAGCAGCAGCAAGGGCTACATCGTCATCACGGGCGGCTACCACTACATTAGCGCCTCGGGCAACGACATCGACGTGCTCGATGCGAACGGTACGGCAAAGCAGTCCGGCGGAGTCGTCATCGTAGAAATTCCCGCAAGCAGCGGCGGCATGGGCGGCAGTATGGGCGGAAGGCCGGGTCAGAGCGGTAGCAGCGGCGGATGCGCAACGAACGGCGCGGGCGGACTCATCGACACCGACAACGGGTTCACCATTACGGGCGGAGTGTTCCTCGGATTTGGAAGCCAGACCGAGGAATACCCGAACTGCACGGCAACATCGTACACAGCAGGCACGGCCTACGGTAGCGCCAACGCAGCATTCGCCCCGAAGGGCTCGGGAAGCATGATCCTCTATGGCGGCTCAGTCACTTCCGTCGCACAGGTAAACACCAGCGGCATGAAGCAAGTCACCTTCCCCAACGGCCTTGTTTTCTACGAAAAATAGGCAAAGTGACCAAAATCACATATGTGACTTTTTTCAAGAGGAATATCTTCCCAAGGGCATTTAAATTTCTATAATTAAGGATACTCCAAACCAACCCCAAGGTCAGACATTCTAAGCGTTCGCGCTTGCGGTGTCTGGCCGCTTTTTTTATATATTTAAAGTCAAGAAGTCCCCCAGCGAGGTTTCCATGTTTTTTTTGCGCACTTTTCGCACTTTTTTAGCTGTTCTCTGCACCTTAGTCCTCGGCGCCTTTGCCCAGGTCGAGTTTCCCATGGGCGCCGAAGTCGTTAACGTCAAGGCAGACCCCTACAACGCGAAGGGAGACGGCAAGGAAGACGACACGGAGGCCATCCAAAGAGCTTTGAACGACCACCCTGATGGCGACTACATTATCTACCTGCCCCATGGCATCTACAAGATTTCTTCTGCGCTCACCTGGCCTACAGCAAACGGCAAACCCGAAAAGGACTACCGCCGTACTATTCTCCAGGGCGAAAACATGGGTAGCACCATCATCACTCTCCAGGACGATGTCCCGGGATTCGAGAACCCCGACTTTCCGCAGGCAGTCATCTACACAGGCGACGGCCCTGCCCAACGGCAGAGGAACGCCATCCGCGACCTTACTATCCGCACCGGCAAAAAGAACCCCGGCGCCATAGGCATCCGCTTCAACGCGGCAATCCAAGGCAACATTACCAACGTGAAAGTTCAGTCCGGCGATAGCGCGGGCGTCTACGGAATCGACATGGGCTTCACCGAGAACATCGGCCCGTTGCTCCTGAAAAACGTCGAAGTCAACGGATTCGATGTGGGTGTCTACACTGCGGGTACGACCAACAGCATGACCTTCGAACACTTGACTCTCGGAGGCCAAAAAAAATACGGTCTCGACAACGACGGTCAGATGATTGCCACGCGCGGGCTCAGATTCAAGGGCAACGCGCCGGCAGTCTACAACCACGGCACGGACGCATCCCTCGTCATTGTCGATGCCACCCTCGAATATGACCCCGGCAAGAATGTCGCCAAGCCGACCACCGCCATCGTGAACGAAGGACAGCTTTTCGCACGGGCAGTCATCGTAAGCAAGTTCAAGTCCAAAATCAAGAGCACCGTCAAGGCACACAACGAGGAATTCAACAATACCGAGATTATCGAGTTTTCCACGCAGGAAAACCACCAGCTCTGCCACAGCCCCAAGCAGTCCATGAGGCTTTCCGTGACCGAGACGCCGACCGGAAGCGATCAAAAGTCCATGTACTGGACGTCCATCACCGGCGATTATGGCGGCAGGGCAAACGACGGATCCGATGATTCCAAGGCCATCCAGAGTGCCATCGACGACGGCGCAGAAACCATCTTCTTCCCGCCCGGAGGCCGCTGGACCATCAACCGCGACATCTACCTGCGCAACCGAATCCACCGCATCATCGGAACCGAAGGAAAGATTGACGGCAAGGGCAAGTTCATTATCGAGGAAGGCACCTTCCACGACATCACCATCGAACGCTTTTCCACCTTCGGAAGCGGCATCATCAACAACTCCAAGCGCACCGTGCTCCTGAAGAACATGTACGTGAAGTCATTCGAGACATCCGAATTCGGCAACGGTGACGTATTCCTCGAAGATGTCTCGGTAGGCACCATCCAGATGAACTACCAGAAACTCTGGGGGCGCCAGGTCACCATGATCGGCGACTCCAAGGGAGCCAAGATTACAAACAACGGCGGAACGCTCTGGATTCTAGGCCTCACCGTCAAGGACGGCAACACCATCCTCAACAACTTCAACAAGGCGTCTGCCGAACTCCTCGGCGTGAACGTCATCGCAAGCGACAAGGCGAAGAACGCGCCCATGTTCATCAACGACAACTCGAACCTCTCCATTGTCGGCCTCAAGGAGACTCTTACCCGCGGGAACCCCTACGTGAAGATTGTCGAGGAATCGAGGCAAGGTTCGAAGGTCTACGTGCTCAAGAACACGGAACTGCCGAAGAACGAATCCGGCGGAATCATGATGAACCTCTACACAGGCTATGCCCCGAAGCAGGGCCACAACGATTCCCCCAAGGCGAGCATGGCCAAGGAACTCATCCTGGTGCAGCCGAACAGGCTCAAGCTCACCGGGACCGTCGAGGATGATGGCCGTGGCGACGGACTTTGCCGCGTGCCCGTTGTCTGGAAAAAGGGAGTCGGCCCCGGCAAGGTGACCTTCTCCGATTCCACCGAATACGAGACGGACGTGTCGTTCACGGCAAGTGGTCGCTACAACATCCTCTTTACCGCAAACGACGGCTACCAGACGGGCGCCGATACAGGCAAGGTCTATGTGTTCGACAAGCGCTACACCACGTTTGACCATTCGGGCGACAACATCCCGAGCGGGCGCGGCGCCGACACCTGGATTTCACAGTTCGACAACTATTCCCCGCACGGCACCGACGAAAACCTCCGTGTCGCTCACGACAAGAACGATGCCGGCAAGATTTACCTCAAGTTCGACCTGTCCGTGCTTCCGGGACCGCTATTCGATGTGGCCCTCAAACTCGACTTCGACCCAGATTCCATCAAGAAGCCTGTGCAACTGAACATCTTTGGTCTCAAGGAAACCGCCAAGGAAATGAACTTCGGAGAAGACAAGCTGGGAGTGGACTGGAAGAGCGACGAACTCACCTGGGAAAACGCCCCCGCGAACCTCGACCAGCCGGGCGGACAGTTCAACATCCGCAAGAACTCCGGTGGAGGTATCGACACGAAGTACGCAGACTTCCTCGGTATCATTACGCTCAATCCGAAGGCTCCCCTCGGAGCCTTCCTCCGCACGCCGACCCTCACCGAGTTCTTCAAGAGGAAGCACCCCTCCAACCTCTACACGCTCATCCTCACCGCCGTCGAGCCCGGCGAAACGCACATCCGCTCCCACAACTCGGGCAAGGATGTCGCCCCCACGCTCTATGTGGGCTACTACGACAACACGCGTTCCGTCGGCGGCGACGCCATGGACGGCGGCTACACGCTTTCGAAGGTCAACATCGACATCGTGAACCTGGAATGCAACTTCGACCTGACCGTGGGCTACCCGCAGTTCGTGCAAATCGAGATTATCAACGAATCGGGCAAGCGCATGCTCACGGTTGCTGCACGCGAAGTCCCCGGCGAAAAGAAAATCAATTTCAAGTTCAAGGCGAAGGCCTTCCCCACCGGCAAATACACCCTCAAGATTAACGGCGAAGCCTTCAACGCCGAACAGAAGTTCTTCATCCTCAACTAACGCGATTCCCCGGTATCCCTATGAACAAGCTTCTTTCTGCACTCATCCTCCTTGCCGCACTCCTTATCGCGTGCAGCGAGACAACGCATACAAACACATCGTCCGTCACCGACGGCAACGAAAGCTTTGCGGGGGAATCGTTCAGTTCGAGTTCCTCGCTCAGCACGCGCCTCGACATTGACTACCGCGACACCATCGACATCGGCGAGACGATGAACTTCTACATGGAAATGGCCACGTGGGACACCGTCAAGGTCAAGAAGGATTCCACCGACAAGAAGTCCGAAGATTCCACCTACGTCGAGAAGGTCTGCCACGACGACATAGTCTGTCTCGACAGTTCGAGCACGACCGTTTCGCTATTCCTCGGATCGTTCCCGAAGGGAACCCGCATCAACGTTGCCGCAGCGACCAGCGGCACAGAGGAAGACACCATCCGCGTCCGGAGCGAAAAATCCGTCAATCTCAGGACGACCGGACCCGTCTGGAACTCCACGAAAAAGGATTCCGTCTACTCGGACTACATGCATTCCGGCTCCGGAGCCGACATGCTCCAAAACAGCTTCGTCGTGTTCAACGAGGATTTCTACTACCTCGACCTCAAGGCTAAATTCGACACTTCCGCCCACCTGCGCATCAAGGTCGACGTCGACACCTCCTACTACAATTACACCGGAGACTCCTCCCATATCGACATCGACTTGCGCGATACCGTCCGCGGCATCCTCGTCATCGGCGAAGCCCCCAAGAGCATCGAAATCGCCTTCAAGGTCGAAACCGGCTTCAGCGTGAACCTCTCCGTGCAGGGAGATGGAATCAACAAGTACGAACTGATTGACAAGGACAGCAATGTCTACTCCCCCGAGACAAACGCGCTCGACACCCTGCTCGTCACCAACGATTCTTCCGCATGGACCCTCAGGCTGAATCCGAGCAACGTGGTAAGCTTCCTCTCCGGGCCTTTCGCCACCTTCGAAGCCGCCACGCGCTTCCGCAGGCTGAACCAGGGAGAATACCTCGCTAACCCCGATTCCATCGTCTATCCCGGCGACACCCTCGTCATCGTGCGCCCGGCAAACGATTCCACCAAGTACTACCTGCGCCAGGACCACTACGTGTGGCTCGCCGACCTCAAGAAGGGAGACTCCATCGTCGTCTATCACGAAATGCAGGGCTACTGCAAGTACATGGAATGCAACGGCACGCCGAAAGCCTACTATGCACTCATCAACGCGAAAGGAGATTCCGTCGGCACCATCAACAGCCTCCAGCACGGCTACAAAGCCAAGAAGGACGGTGCGCTCTACCTGCGCTACCTCCAGCTCAACTCGAAGGCGCTCACCGATTCGAACCTCACCCTCCGGACGTTCATCCAGCGCCCGGGCTCGCTCGATTCCCTCAAGTTCTACAACGAGGCCAAGGACGTCACCTACAAGACCATGAGCGTCAATTCCGGCGACACCGTACGCCTGGACAAGTTCTCCTTCCAGACCGTCCCCTACAAGACGAGTTCCAACGTCAAGTGGTTCGTGCCCTGCGAAGACCTCACCGCCCTCGGCACCGAATCTTATATCAGCCAGATGGAAATCTGCAAGGGCGAACAGGAAATCTCCTCGTACTACCTGATTGCCCAGGATGGTGCAGAAGAAAGGACGGCCAGGCTCATCGCACAGAGCATGGCAGACCCCCTGATGAGGGACACTTTGACCGTCCAGGTGCGCTAAAGCCCGGACCAGCCCTTGAAGACCGCCCCGATTTTACTATTTTTGGGGCCTAATCTTGCAGGTCGCGCCAAGCTCTGCCAACCTGCAAGCTGAACCAAAGAGCTTCCTCAAAGAGGTAACTATGTCCTCCTTCCGTGGACCAAAAGGTAAAGTAGCGCGCTCCCTCGGAGTCGCCGTTTCTCAGAAGACACAAAAGGCTCTCGATCGCCGCAACTTCGCGCCCGGCCAGCATGGCCAGAACCGCAAGAAGTCCGCTTCCGTGTACAAGCAGCAGCTCGTCGAGAAGCAGCGTCTTCGCTTCACCTACAACATTTCCGAAGCACAGCTCGCCAAGGCTTACAAGGAAGCCAACCGTCGCGAAGGCTCTGCCGGTGACAACCTGATGATCTTGCTCGAAACCCGCCTAGACGCTCTCGTCTACCGCATGGGTTTTGCCCGCACCATCTTCGCTGCCCGCCAGTACGTCGCACACGGCCACTTCGCCGTGAACGGTGTCCGTAGCTTCTCCCCCAGCCGCCTCGTGAAGGCCGGCGACGTGATTTCCGTGCGCGAACGTTCCAAGGAACACGTGCAGATCAAGGAAGCCATCGCCAACGCCCCGGCTGCTCCGGAATACCTGACTGTCGACGCCGGCAAGATGGAAGGCACGCTCGTGAAGCTCCCGCTCCGCGAACAGATCCCCGTCAAGCTCGAAGAACAGCTCGTCGTGGAATACTACTCCAGGTAGTAAACCATACAAACGAAAGTTTGAGAAAACGCCCGGCGAATGCCGAGCGTTTTTCTTTTGCAGTTTCGAATCGCGCAAGAAGGAGGGAGCCGGTGCTCCCCGCAATCAGTCGTCCGCAGCGGACGCACCCACCGCCTGTTCTAGCGTGGTGAGGCCCTGCAGCGCCTTGTTGATGCCGTCCATGCGGAGCGTAATCATGTCGCATTCCTTCATGGCGCAGCGCTTGATCTCGTCGCCGGATGCGCGGCGGATAACGAGGTTGCGCACGGATTCGTTCGGCACCAGGAACTCGTAGATACCGCAACGGCCCTTGTAGCCCGAACCGTCGCACTTCTCGCAGCCCTTGCCGTGGTAGAACTGCATGTCCGGGGAGAGGTGCAACTCGTCGCGCAGGGAGTCCGAAATTTCCACCGGTTCCTTGCAGTACTTGCAGATGCGGCGCACCAGACGCTGGGCCAGGATGCCCTTGATGGCGGTCGACACGAGGAATGGTTCCAGGCCCATTTCCAGCAAGCGCGGGAACGAACCGGCGGCATCGTTCGTATGGAGCGTACTGAAGACCAAGTGACCCGTCAATGCTGCTTCGATAGCCATGGACGATGTCTCCTGGTCACGCATTTCACCGATCATGATGACGTCCGGGTCCTGACGGAGCAAGGCGCGGATGCCCGCCGCGAAGGTAAAGCCCGCGGCATTGTTAATTTGTCCCTGGTTGACGCCGTCGATGTTAAGTTCGACCGGGTCCTCCATGGTAGAAATATTGATCGTAGAATCGAGAATCTCGCGGATGGAAGCGTAAAGCGTGGTGGACTTACCGGAACCCGTAGGACCGGTAACGAGGATAATGCCGTTCGGAAGGTTAATCGCCTCGAGGAACTGCTTGAGCACTCGGGAATCGAAACCCATTTCGCGGAGCGGGAACTGACCCGAGTTCGGGTCCAAGATACGCATAACGATCTTTTCGCAGACACCGCGCTTGCGGAGCGAAATAGGGAACGAGCTCACACGGAGGTCGACTTCGGAACCCTTGTAGCGCACCGTGAAGCGTCCGTCCAACGGGCGACGCTTTTCGGCGATGTCCATCTTGGAGAGGAGCTTGATACGCGAAAGGATCTGCGGCATGAGGCGCGCGGGAATCGGAGCCATCACCTGCAGGTCGCCGTCGATACGGTAACGGAGCTTGAGGAAGGTCTCCTGCGGTTCGAGGTGAATATCGGAAGCGTGTCGTGCAATCGCTTCGTGAATCAAGGTCGTCACGATTTTCACCACCGCGCGTCCTTCTTCGTCGGTCAGTTCGGGCTCGTCGTTACCGCCCTGGCCGCGTTCCACCGTTTCGAGTTCCTCGCCATCCTTGGTTTCGCCGATAAGTTCGGCAAGGGATTCTTCGGCGGGGCCGTGGCCCGCAAACACGCGTTCGATAGTCTTCTGGATGTCGGCCTCGGAGGCCATCACCACATCCACTTCCATCTTGACCTTGAACTTGACGATCTGGATGACGCGCATGTTGGTCGGGTCCGCCATGGCAAGCGTAAGCGCCTCACGGACAACCTTGCGTTCGTCCTCGTTCTTCGAGATGAACAGCGGCACCACCTTGTAGGTCTTGCACATGTCTTCGGGCAAGTAGGTGTAGGCCTCGGAATCTATGGCGAAGTTTTCGAGCTTCACATAGGGCACTTCGAACTGCCTGGAAAGAATCTCGATAAGGCGTTCTTCCTGCATGTAGCCGAGGTCCACCAAGGTTCGGCCGAGACGCTTGCCGCTCGCCTTCTGCATTTCGAGGGCCTTCTCCAGCTGTTCCTGGTTGATGTAGCCCTGCGCAAGAAGCATCTCGCCGATACGCATCTTGGTCGTCGACTGCATCTGCACGCCGAGGATGCTTGTCAGTGCGTCTTCCGTCACCATACCGAGACGGACCAGGATCTTCGCAAGGGCCATGCCCGTGCGCTTGTGTTCAGAAACGGCATGGGCCAGCTGGTCTTCGTCCAGGACTCCCTGACGGAGCAGCAATTCGCCCAAGTTCATTTTCACGTTGCTTATCATAAATGCGACCACGCTTGTGCTTTGACAATTTCAACACGGCCGTCCTTACGCACCATGCTCACGCCGGAACCGGCCTTTACGGAACCAATTCGCGTCAAGCACTGCGACAAGGCGGCATTTTTTAAAAATATATCATTTTTTAAAGAAAATGCACATAATAGTTGATATTCCTCACCACCATTCAACGCAAATTCCAGGGGATCGAGCCCGAACCGGTCCGCAAGCCTGCGAACATCGGCATCCACGGGCAGCAGGCCCTCTTCGATTTCGATTGCGACCCCAGACGAAAGGGCAAGGTGGTTCAGTTCGGAGGAAAGGCCATCGCTGATATCCATGCAGGCCCCGCACACGCCATGCTTCACGAGTTCCGCGCCACAGCGTTCGTCGATTTGAGGGGCGAGGTGGTAGTCGGCGAGGCGCGCGAAATCCGCGCGAGCGTCCGGGCGGTTCATGAGAAGCCAGAGCCCCGCCGCCGACTTGCCCAGCGTTCCCGCGACATACACGCCGTCGCCCGGACGCGCGCCGCTGCGCAGCAGCGGCGAACCGCCTTCCATCTGGCCAAGAAGCGTCGTCGAGAACATGCCGCACTCCCCCGCAACCGTATCGCCGCCAATCAGGGCGATTCCGCGCCGCGCAAAGCCTTCGGAAACGGCACGGCAGATGCGGTCTCGCACCTCGGCATTCCACGCCTTATTCACGCAAATGCCGAATACGGCGAGCTTCGGCACGCCGCCCATCGCGGATATGTCCGAGACGTTCGATACAATATGCTTTTCGACCGCCTGTTCGGGAGTGGACCAGTCCAGGCGAAAATGCGAACCTTCCACCGAGAGGTCCTTCGTCACGAGCCACCCGTCAAAGAGCGCGCAATCGTCTCCCGCGGGCAACCAGTCACGGTTCCCCGGTGCTTTCGGGTCCGGGGCAACGCTGTTTTCTAGAATCTTGCGAACAAAATTAAACTCGCCTAAATTAGGGAACATACCCCAAATTTAAATAACTCGCGCCCCCTCCAAAAAAACATCTTGGCGACAAATGGTGGATAAGTTGGCAATAATCGTGGGGTAAAAAATAAAAGTTCAAAACACCCTAAAAAATCTATTCACAATTCAAAATAAATACCTATCTTTTAATCCGTGGGACACATATTCTTCATAACGCCATCTTCCCCGGGCAGCCTCGACCGCATGAGCCAGTGGACTCTCCGGTGGCTCCTGGAAAACGACATGGCCGAGGACTGCACCATGTACACGTGCAACTCCGTGGAAGAGGCCTCCGGCATCCTGGAGACGGCCCTCATCGTAGGCGAGACCCCGTCTCTCATCATCTTCGACCATGCCGACCGCCCCACAGACGTAAACATCGAGTTCAGCAAAAGGCTCCACAGCAGCATCCCGGAATCGTGGATTGTGGAAATCGTCCCGGATTCCATGCCTATCCAGAAGGACATCGACAACAGCCTCTACTGGATCCGCCGACCGCTCGACGAAGACGAATGGCGCGAGACGCTCGAACAGGTGCTGTGCAAGACACCGACCCCGCAATGGGCGAGCACAGAAATCTAGATTTCCATACATGGAAAATCCGATTCTCAAAATCAAGGGCGTCAGCTACTTTGGCGTACGCTCGCCCAAGCATGTTTTGGCTGACATGGCCGACATCAAGGCAGCAGGCTACAACGCGGTACTCCACACGTGGAGCGAAGAAGACGAACAGTATTACTACGGAACGATGAAGGACATCGTGGACGGGAGCGCCGGAATGGGCCTCAAGGTCTACGTGAACCCGTGGGGCGTTGGGCGCGTGTTTGGTGGCGAGGCATATTCGGAGCTTACCGCCCGCAATCACGACATGTGCCAGGTGGCGCTCGACGGCAAGCCCAAGGTGGCCGCCTGCCCGAACCATCCGGAATTCCGCGCCTACATGCACAAATGGATTGAATCCGTTTGCGCGACAAAGGTCGACACGATTTTCTGGGACGAGCCGCATTTCTATTTCGAGAAGGGCGGACTGCAGAACTGGAGTTGCAGGTGTGAAAAGTGCCGGGCGCTGTTCAAGGCGCGTTTCGGCTACGAGATGCCCGCCGAACTTACCAACGACGTGTTGAAGTTCCGCGAGGATTCGCTTATTGATTTTCTGAAAGAAATGACCGAGGACGTTCACGCGCGCGGCAAGCGCAACTGCGTGTGCATGCTTCCGCCCTGGTTCCCCGCGGGGCTCGACGATTGGGGCCGCGTCGCGGGCCTTGCAAGCGTAGACGAGGTGGCCAGCGACCCGTACTGGGAACGCGGCGCCACCGAGGAATGGGTACGCGAAAAATACGCCGAGACCGCCCGCAAATTGACGGATGTCGCCGCCAAGTACGGCAAGGCCGTGCAGATGTGGGTGAAGGCGTACCAGATTGAAGCGGGCCGTGAAAACGACCTCGCCATCGCCGTTTCCGAGAGTCGCGCCGCAGGTATCGACAACATTTTCGCGTGGAGTTACCGCGGCACCGAGACGCTCAGCTGGCTAAAAAGCGACAACCCGGACGAAGTCGCCCGGGTGTTCAGGAAATCGCTCGGTCTCTAACTGAACGCACAATCGCTAATTATTTCGTCACGCGTATCGTCGCAGAACCTGCGCGGGATTTTGCGATGAACGTGCCGCCGGTTTTCACGAGGGTTTTCGCGTTGGCGCGGAGTTCCTGCATTCCAGAGGCCCGCACCATTCCCAGATAGTTGCCGTTCATGTCGAAGATGCGGTAGCTTTCGGCTCCGGTCGCATGCAATAGCGCAGGCCTTACAAAGTCTGTGCATCCGTCAACACAAACGATTTCATCTTCTCCGAACACAAAGTAATCCACGTCCATCCAGGAACCGGTTACCGTAAAGCGCAATATGTGTTCGCCCGCAGGGAGGTTCACTGTCGCACGCACCTTGTTGTAGTCGTCGTAGTTGTCCTCGCCTTCGTTTTTCGGGACAGAGATCACGTCGGTGATATTCTTGCCGTCAAGCGACATCTGGAAGCCCGAAGTCTCGTTTGCGGATGCGACCGACGCGTAGAAGGAATATTCGCCCGTTTCCTTGACATTCACGCTGTATTCGAGCCATTCGCCTTCCTGGTTGTAACCCACGATGTAACCCGTCGCCTTCTTGTAAATGTCGACGCCCGTCCCTTCGCGGTAATTGGTGCCGCCGTGGTCTTCGGAATCGTTTTCCTTGAAGGAGTCGTTGCCCGAGCCGACACCCGGAATGTCGAAGTCTTCGGCCTCGATCTTGCCCGGAATTTCAAACGGTTTGCCCTTGAAAGGCTTTTGCGGTTCGGGAACCACCGGGGCGCGGTTTATTGCCTTGAGCATCTGCTCTGCATAGCGCTTGCCAAACGTCACGTAGGCGTCGTGACCGAAGTGGTATCGGTCCACGCCGTTGCCGTCAAGGCCCTCGGAAGACGCGTAGTAGGTATTGTCCATCGTGTTCGGGAGTTTCGACACACGGTCGGAATAGCAGCAGCCCGAACGCAGGAGTTCGCCCGCCACGAACGGCACCGTGTCGGAACTCATGTCGAGCGCCTTGAGGATATCGTCGCGGGTCTTCTTCACGATTTTCGGCCAGTCCGGATAGCCGCCATCGGTTTCGCCCTGGTGGAAGATGAAGCCCTTGATGACGCCCACCTGTTGCGCCTTCTTCGCGATATCGATAATCGTCTTGGTGACGTTGCCATCGCTCGCGTATTCCTTCGCGTAGTTCTTGAGCCAATCCTCCGCCGTAGAGAGGTAACTCGCATATTGGTCCTGGTCGAACAGCTTGATGCTTGCGCCGC
Organism: Fibrobacter sp. UBA3718; assembly: GCF_002371935.1. Classification (NCBI taxonomy): domain Bacteria; kingdom Pseudomonadati; phylum Fibrobacterota; class Fibrobacteria; order Fibrobacterales; family Fibrobacteraceae; genus Fibrobacter; species Fibrobacter sp. UBA3718. The sequence goes on from NZ_DFHR01000013.1 coordinate 592,482, forward strand.
CCACCGCAACCGGGATAATCCCGATGGTCACGTCGGGCATGCTGTCGGCCATCGTGCGCCCGAACCAGTCGGCAATCGAAATCGTGTTGCCACAGTTGAACAGCGAAGGCACCGCCGGGTAGACCTCGCCCAGCGTGTTGCGGCCCTTGCCACTGCACTTTTGCGAGGCGAAAATCTTGAAACGCGGGTTTTCGGCCTTATCGGCGCTCTGGGCATCGGCAGTGCCACCCATATTGGACTGCCCGTACGCGATGTAGATGTGGAAATTCGGGTCCGGAGCGGCACCAGCAGGCGCGGTTCCGAACGCAAGAAAGCCCGCGGCAAAGCACGCCACGGACATAAACCGGGTGAGTTGTTTAAACATTCCCATACATACTCCTTTCAAACAACATTCTAAATCTACCCTCTAAAATGCGAAAAAGGCGCCCAAAGCGCCCTTATTCCATAGACAGATTGTCAATGAGGTGATTTTTGAAGGGGTTAGCCCTAGTCCTTGAGGCAACGAACAGAAAAACCGTCGTACTTGCCATTGTAGCCCAAGTGCGCACCGCCGTAGTAGTAGTACAAGAACATGTAGTACGCGTTGTAGCTACCGTCCTCTGTAGAACTCCAGAAGTCCGCGTAGTTGCCCTCGCCGTCGTAACTCCCGTAGTAGTCCCTGCCGCCGGTAGGGAGCGCGGAGAAGGCGAAGGCATCCTCGTTGGTGATGCCGCTCTTCGTCGTCCAGCCAGTCGCGAACTTGAGCTTTTGACCAGCAATCGATAATCCACCGACTGCAGCAAACAGTGTTGCCCACTCCGTTGAATCAGGCAGATGCCAGCCCTCGGGGCAAACACCGCGAACAGGATAAGTCGGAGAGCATGTCTTATTATAGCCGCAACCCATGCCGTTCGTGCTCCATGTGCCCACGCTGTCCATCGCGGCTGCCCATGTATAAAGGCGGCCGTATTTGGTGCAGTAGCTTGCACTGTCTTTGTAGCACCAACTGGTGGAATCAGAGGTATAGTCTAGACGTTTATAAGGAACATCAGTATAGGCGTAGTTGAGGTTCTGGGCCATCCAAGTCTGAGTGCCGATGGTGACCGTCTTGTACGTTTGGCCGTCGCGGGAATCCATAAAGCAGTTCTTATCAGTGTTCACATCGCACGATGTTCTTCCAGTCACTGAACTGCTGCTGGACACACTTGTCTCGCTATCGCTCGACTTCGGTGTGACACTCGAAGACGAATCGTCCGAAGGACGAGTCGCGAAATCGCTGTCGTCGTCACCGCAGGCGACAAACATCGCCGCACAAACAAGAACACTAAACCAAAGTGAGCGCATATTTCCTCCTAAAATTAGTCCTGGAGACAACGAACCGAAAAACCGACGTACTTATAGTCGTAGTTGTTCAGGAATGCATCGTCGTTGTCGTAGTACAAGTTCACGAAGCATGCGTAGTCGATATTGAGCTCCATAGAACTCCAGAAGTACGCGAGGCTGCCCTCATAGTTGTAATTCCCATCGTCGTCCCTGCGGCCAGCAGGGAGCGCCGAAAACGAGAAGGCATCCGTGCCGTTGCGGCTACTATTCCAACCGGATGTAGACTTGAGCTTTTTTCCGGCTATCGTCTTTCCACCGACTGCGTTGAACAAAGTTTCCCATTCTGCGTTGCTAGGCAGGTGCCAACCACTGGGACATACTCCTCGTATAGTACCGGTTGGTGAGCATGTCTTGAGATATCCGCAGCCCTTGCCGTTCACACTCCATGTGCCAGCACTGTCCATCGCCGCGCCCCATGTGTAAAGGCGACCGTACTTGTCACAATAATCGACAGAATCGTTGTAGCAGACACTTTCATCCGTTTCAAAGTTCAGGTTCTCCGCCATCCATACCTGATTGCCGATTTTCACAGTCTTGTATGTCTGACCATCGCGGTCATCCTTAAAGCAGTTTTCGTCAGTTTCAACTTTGCATGGCCCACTTCTATATACAGAACCAGACGACATTGCCGAGCTACTGCTCAACGAAGACCCGTCCGAAGGACGAGTCGCAAAATCGCTGTCGTCGTCACCGCAGGCGACAAGCATCGTCGCACAAAGAAAAACACCAAACCAAAGGGAACGCATATTTCCTCCTAAAAACACAATCAAATAATAGAATTTTTTCGTTTTGGCGGTAAAAAAAAGACCCCCGAACGAGTCGGGGGTGACAAAAGCGTCATTTTCGCGCAGGCGAAAGGGAGATGCCCGCCTTCGCGGGCATGACAAAACGACGAACGAGCGGTCTTATTTGGCGCGTTCGAGGTAAGAACCGTCGCGGGTGTCCACGCGGATCTTGGTGTTGTTCTCGATGAACAGCGGGATCATCACCTTGGCGCCGGTTTCGAGAGTAGCTTCGCGCATCACGTTACCGCTGGTGTTGCCCTGCACTGCCGGAGGAGCTTCAACGATCATCAGGTCGACAAATGTCGGCGGGATGACTTCGATGGGGAGCGTAGAACCGCTCTTCGGGTCCTTCCACCACGTGACTTCGACGGTAGCACCGTCAAGCAGCCACACTTCGCAGCCGTTGAGGGCTTCCTTCGCGATTTCCATGGTTTCCTGCGTGGTATTGTCGAGGAAGTACCAGGTGGAACCGTCGTTGTAGAGGTAAGTCATTTCGGTGTAGGTCACGTCGGCTTCTTCGACAGTGTCGCCGCTCTTCCAAGTACGTTCGAGAGTACGGCCAGTCACCAGGTTCTTGATGCGAACGCGGTTGAAGGCCTGGCCCTTGCCCGGCTTCACGAACTGGTTCTCGATGATTTCGTACGGCTGACCATCAACCATGATTTTGAGTTTCTTGCGGAATTCGTTGGTGCTTACAGTACCCATATTATCCTCTTGTTGATTTTTGATAGCTAAATTTAGCAATATAATGGAAGAATCAATGGACGAATCCCCAAAAATTTTCACGCAAATTCCTGCATTTTTAGAATATCTGGGCCCGGAATGCTCCCCTGCCATCGCAAATGCGGCCCCGCACGGCAAACTAGACTTAAGCCCTAAGTTTCCCTTCGTGTGTTCGAGGCACTATGCCGACCTAATCAAGAAGGCAAACGAACCCGAGGCGCTTTTGCGCGAAATCCTACCGCATGTCGACGAGCGCGAGAACGTCGCCGGATTCGTGGACGATCCGGTAGGCGACCTGCCCGCGGGCAAGGCGGACTGCGTCATCCAGAAATACGACCGGAGGGCGCTGATTGTCTCGACCGCCACCTGCGGTGCGCGTTGCCGCTTCTGTTTCCGCAAGAACTACCCCTTCCAGAACATACCCGACGTGGCACGGCAGGTGAGCGACTGGCTCGACACGCACAGCGACATCTGGGAAGTCATCCTTTCGGGAGGTGACCCGCTCATGCTGGGCCCCGGTGAATTCCGCGACCTGGTGGAGGCGATAGCCATGCATGGTTCTGTCACCACACTGCGCATCCATACGCGACTCCCCGTAATGCGGCCCGATGTGGCGATGCAGCACTTCGAACTGCTACGCGAACTGCCCGCGCGCTTTGACTGCGTGCTTACGGCACACGTAGACCACCCGGACGAACTCGACGAGGAATCGCAGATGGTTTTCGGGCAGCTGAAGTACTCCGGCTGGACGCTTTTAAACCAAAGTGTGCTTTTGAAGGGAATAAATGACAGCGCCGAGACTCTCGAGAAACTGAGCCGCAAGCTGTTCACGCAGGGAGTACTCCCCTACTACCTGCACCAGCTGGACCACGCAAACGGCGTCGCGCATTTTGAAGTGAGCGACGAGAAAGCGCGCGCGCTGATTGAAGAAATCCGCAAGCGCCTGCCCGGATACCTCGTGCCGAAGCTGGTGAGAGAAATTGCGGGCGAAAAGAGCAAGACGCCTGTGTAAAAGATGCTCGCCTTCGCGAGCATGACGAATTCCATCTAGAACAACGTCTTTACACCGAAGCCGATTATACCGTCGAGATAATCGCAGCCGTTGCGGAGCGCATAATACAGGTTCACGCTCCAGTTTCCGCGATACTGCGTAAACCCGATTCCGTAGCCCTGCTCGCGCGCCCAGCCATGCCCCGGAGCCAAACGGCGATATAGCCCAGGCTGGAAGAACACCTCGATGCTCAGGTCATAACCGTCCTGCCACAGTAGGGCAAACTCCGAAAGCCCGTAGGCGCGACTGCGGAGCATGCGGTACTGCATTCCCTTGAAATCGCCCGGGCCGCCGAGCGCAAACAGGTCGGAGCGACGGAGATCAGCCTCCGTCGGGAAAATTCCGCCCGCCATGCCGGCAAAGCGCGCAATGAAATTGCCGTACAACGGGTAATACGCCATCACGTTCGCCTTCGCCGAGAGGTAGTTGTCGAGTGAATCGGGCCGGTCAATCTTCCATGAAGCGGAGGCATCCAAGCGCATGCCGCTACGGGGTAACACAAACCTGTCGAGCGACACGTAAGACATTTCGAGGGAGGTGTGCTTGTCGTCTTCGCTGATGCCGAGGAACACGCCGATGCTGAAATCGAACCCGATATCGCGCGTAATGCCCGCCTCGCCCACGACGACCCTCTCGATGGCCTCTCCCGAAGACGAATCCGATACCTGCGAACCATCTGCCTCGACAGTTTCCTCGTCGAAGTTACCGCGCACCACCACGTTCCATGCGGTCCCGAAAATCCAGGGTTCTTTGTAGCTGCCCGAGAGGTGCCGCGTGCTTTCACCGGTAAAGCCTTCCAGTTCTAGGTCGCGCGCCGTCCCCGCGATATTGAACAAATTAACATCCAATTTTCCTTCCCACACATTGCCTTCGCTGGAATACGTCAGTACGCCTTCCGCTTCCGACACATTTGCCTTCCGCATGCTGAACGCGGGCACAATCCTGTTCCTTGCGGGGTCGCGGAAGAGGCGCGTGGGAGCCGTGCGGTTGTAGTACCCGATGCGCGAAAGCCTGCGCTCGCTGCGTTCCAGGTCCGTGAGGGACACGGCCTCGCCCGCCTCGATGCCTGTGAGTCTTGCAAACACATCGCGCCTTGTCCCGCCGGAATCGAGATTTTCGGGCGTTGCCCATACGTAAGCCGCGCCCCGCTGGATTTCAAGTTCCAGCACATTCCTTCCATGCGTTCCACCCTCGTGCCGGACTTCACCCTGCACGCGCGCTGCGACAAATCCCTGGTCCTCGTAATAGCGTTCCAGTTTCGCCGCCAGCGCCTTCCACGCGTCGCAAGGTTGCCCGAGGGCGCCCTTGATTTGCGCCTCGTCGAATGCGGTATGTTCACCCTTCCACGCGATGCTATCGATAGTACATGCGCCCTCGCCCTTCGCGAAAGCGAAGGCCGCCAAGAGCAATATGTACAACACCAATCGATTCATATCCTAATCTTCAAATTTAAAGTTCACACTCCACATCATCCATTATCAAAATACCGCACGGGCCTCGGTTGAAAGTTTCTGGAAAACATTTTCTTCGGAATCACCGAACCGCAGCACATAATGCAGGCCGAAAGAAATATTCTTGTTCACCGAAAGCGATGCGGAAGCCTCCAGCCTGAAGGTATTGCCGTCGCTGTAGCCCGACATCATCTGGTAGGGAACGACGTCGTCCCCCGTTTCCACCTGCACATAGGAGAAACGCACGAACCCATCGAAGGTGTTAATCCGTCGATAACCGAAACGCAACGACGCTTCCCAAAGGTAGGCGTCGAACTCGCGACCCGTAGATTCCTCGCCCGCGCCATAGCGGTAGCGGCCGCCGGGTTCCAGGCTGAAGCCGTCCAAAAAATGGAAACGGTACTTGCCGGACACACTCCTGATATCCCATTCCAGATCCTGCAGCGCATCCAGTTCATCGCTCTCGACAAACCCGGTCAAACCCATGTAATGGTCTTCATTGATCTTGTAGCCGATTTCCGCCTCGTGACGGAATACGGACTCATAATACTCGATAGATGAAAGTTTCTTGTCGAAATTCGCCGACGGACGGTAAACCGCCAAGGCACCTGACGGATGCTCCCATTCCACATTCCCGCTCCAAGATAGCGCACCCGAGGAAACCCGGTGCAGCGCCGAAGGCAACAATGCCGGGAAATACAGCTTGCGTCCCGTCGTATCCTCGGAAAGCGCATTGAAGGAACCGGACAGCTTGATATCGCGCAAGATACCCGAATTTACTCCGAAGAGGCGCCCAGGCCACATTTCCATACTCGCAGTAAATCCCGAATTCGACGCCAGTACCGCCCCGATGGAATCGTTACGCCCCATTCCCTCGTACACAAAGTCGCCGTTGTCGACCCCCTCGATAAACGCGCCCGTCAGGCTATCGTAACGCACGTCGCCCGTCCCCTTCGCCACCGCCTTGTAGACCGGCGTGTAGGTCTGTTCTTCCGTTAGCCCCAATTTGTACGAAACTGTCCCGTGGATTCCCGCCTTTTCATCGCCGAAACGGCCCGCCAAATCCCCCGCCCAGCTATTTTCGTCTCCCGATTCTGCAAGGTCGCGGTATTCATACTGCAAAAAATGCGTCAACTCAATTTGCTTCAGGTGAATTTCGGCAGACTGGTTCCACCTCACTTGCCGCAGGGAATCGCTCCATTCTTCACCATAGGAATCGCCACGCCTGTCCACGTTCCAGAATTCCGCAGCCTCGCGCACGTTCCAGGAATCCTTCACCAGCGATATCCCGGCATTCGCCCTGAGCGAAAATTCCTCGTCCACGAGCCCGGCGCTATCGCGTTCGGTATAGCGCACATCCGAACCGGCAAAGGGTCGCACGAACCCACGTTCCCATTTTTCGGAAAAATACCCTTGGAAACGCTCCCCGGCCGCCTCCGTCTGGCTCTGCACATGGATAAGCGAGAGCTCGGTCGCATGCCCCTGCACGTTACGAGTGAGTCCCCCCTTCACGCGCGAAGAATTCCAGCGTTCAAAGTCGCCCTGACGGTAGCCCCACGCGACATTACCGAACCAGCCCGCCCCCAGACGAAAGCGCAGGGCGAATTCATCGTGGCGATAGCTGCCGTTTGCAAGCAGCGCGCTATCCAGGTCCCATTCGTCCTTTAGCTTGTACGAATTCCAGTCGTTATCGCCGCCCTGGAATCCCGAAAAGTCGAAACCTTCCGCCACGTAGTTTCCGTATGCGGAAAACGCCACAGGAAGGGCGCGCATCGCGGCAGAGGAATCCGTCGTCAAGAACCAGCGGAAGGCACGTCCCGAAGGTCCGTTCACTTCTTCGGAAACCGTATTGCTGTCGCGACGGCTCGCCGCAAGCTCGAAATCCGCAAAATAGCGGTGCATCCCCTGCAAACGGATTCGCGCCCCGGCCATCTCGGTACGCATCGGACGACGCAACTCGCCCAGGGAGTCATCACGAACAAACTCGCCTCCGTCATCGAACTTGAGCATCTTATAATCGTCATCGCTCCAAAAGCCCTTTTTAAGGCGGTCCACATCGTGCTCCAGCCGGAACCCCGACAAATCCAAATACAGGTTCGGATGCCGGAACGCCCCCGCCACGCCGTAAAGGCCCATTACGTTGTCCGCTTCGTAGGCATCATATTCCACGCGAATTTCGTCTTCGGGATGCGGCATCCGCGTCCCCCTGAAGTTCAATAGGCCGCCAGCATAATTCACCTCGTAATCCTTGCCCCGCGAAAGTTTCTCGCCGTTGATCCAGACGGATTCCGATTGCGGAACCACCGAAATGAAGCTTCCGTCACCGCTCAGGGAATAGCCCTCGCGCTGGCCACTCACGCCCGCAAAAGTGCGAGAAATACGCTGGACACCATCCGTTCCGGCCACGGCGCGAACTTCAGACAAATTCGTCCTAAACCCGACCATTCCCCCCAGTGTGGTCCGTTCCACCGAAAAAAGTCCAAGGTCGGAATCCTGCCACGTGAGGTCGCCCAGATGAAGCATCCAGTGTCTGGAAGTCGCCTTGAAATAGACCTGATCCACCTCCTGGAGCGTCGCGGTCGTCTGGTCTCCCGCCTTGCGGTCCACATCGCTAAGCAAAGCATCTATTTCGACGCTATCCCCAATCATTCCCGTAATGGAAAGCCTAAGCTGCTGGTCAACCTGGGTATCGTCGTCCCCCACGGTCACCTGCATGGTCTTGTAGCCATGGGTCTCAAGCGACTGCACAGGCCTCGCCGAATCTACAGCAACAGGGACGCTGTCGCGAAAAAGCGAATCGGGATTCCATACCGGAAGTTGTTCCACATCCAAGGCAAAAGCCTTGCACGCGACAAGGACGCCCGCCCACAACAAGCGCCTCATGGGCCCTACCTATCGGCTTCGATGCGGAACTGCTTGCTCGACAGAAGCTCCCTGCCGGCAACGAGGTCCACGCTCCATTCGCCCGGTTTCAGGAGTTTCGGGGAAATCTCGGTATGGCAGACGCTAAAGCTGGACTGCGAAGACTGCTTGTCTTCGATTCCCTTATGGATTTCAGCAGCCTTCATCACGCAGGGAGCCTTCTGGATAGTGTCCGTGCCCCAGTACCAAACGTGCAGCAACGTATCGGCAGAATAACGGACCGAACTGGAGACGGTAGAATAGAAGTAAAGTCGAGTATTTTCCTCGAAGACGCTGTCGACACCGAACGGCGTTCCACGCACGACATCGCGGCACACAACACTCTGCGCAGGAGTGAGGTCCGTCCCCGTGAAATTCTGCAACGAGAGGTCGTCGGTCAAGAAATCAACGAAGCGGTGGATGAAGAATCCAAAAAAGACAATGACAACGACGAAGGTCGTCTTCCTCAAATTGCGAAGTGGCGGAATGCCTGCCACGGAAAACCCCTGTTACCTGAGCTTGCTCGTGTTCTGCGTAAATGCGGGGACGGCATCCACCAGCTTTTCGACAAGCAGGCGGTTGAAATCGTCGATACGGTTCGGGAGTCTGGAACCCGGGAACACCTGCACCAGCAGCAGGGATTCATCGACAGGCGAAATATAGATGGAACGGTTTTCGCCGGAATACGATACCGATTGGAAATTTTCGCCACCGAGCATCATCCCCACCTGGCGGGCGGAGTCGAACGACGCCGTACTGAGGACGGCAAGCGGAGTCGCATCTATTCCGAGAGATCCCACTTCGGCAATAATGGAACCGTCACGATGGCACAGCACAATGTAGTTGGCCTTCACGCTAGCCTGGTAAGCAAGCATCAGGCGGCGAACCTTGCCAACGTCATCGGAAAAAATCGTAAAATCGCTCATTCAGCAACACTCCTGAAAAATCCGCAAATCACTTCTTCTTCGGGACATACGGACGAAGTTCGATTTCGTCGTCCGAGACCTCCTGGTTCGCCTTGTCGACCACGCGGCCGAATGAAGGCATGCGCGGAGCCTGCGGAACCGCACGGGGACGTCCGAACGGGGACGAGGCAACGTTTTTCTGGAAGAGCCCCGAACCTGCATTGCCAGACGGCATAGCGCCGGCAGTAGGCCTTGCAGCAAAAGAGGGCATCTTGAAAGGTGTGGCAGCGGGGGCTTCCGCCGGGCGCGGTTCGCGCTTGGGAGCGGGCTGGGAAACGGACACCCCTTCCTTGGTGAGGCTCACGTCGTGCACGCCCGTGTTGTTCACGCTTTCGGCGGCCTTGCGGAGGAACCCTTGCTTCACGTTGAACTTTTCGATAACGAGCATCGCGATAGTCTTGAGCGTCGTGACGACACCCTTGCCGTTGTGAGCCGTCGCCGGGAAGAACGGAACCTGGCGCGGATTAAGCTCGGCGTTCATCTCGTCGAGGGTAAACACGTTTTCCATGTCGCGCTTGTTGTACTGGAGCACGAAGGGCATGTCGTCGAGGTCCATGCCGTAATCCTGGAGGTTCTGGCGGAGGTTCTGCAGGCTCTCGATATTCTCGGCCTGGCGCGACCGCTGCGAGTCGGCGACAAAGACAATTCCATCGACACCGCGAAGCACAAGCTTACGTGTACTATTGTAATAGACCTGGCCCGGAACCGTATAGAGCTGGAAACGGGTCTTGAAGCCCTTAATATCACCTAGATTGAGCGGAAGGAAATCGAAGAACAAGGTGCGGTCACCCTCGGTCGCAAGCGACACCATGTCCGTGCGCTTGTCCTGGGGCATTTTCTGGTGGATTACCTGCAGGTTCGTCGTCTTACCACTAAGACCGGGCCCGTAATACACCACCTTACAGCTGATTTCACGCGTAGCAAAATTAATCGAAGACATTTCTAATCCTTGATACTTGTCGCTAATCTAGAAAAAATTATCAGGAACGGAGCCGGAAAGAGCATGAGAAGCAACGATTTAGCCCCATTTAGACAAGTCCAACTCATTGCCGTACAACGGAATAGAGAGGTGCATCCGTAAAAAACACGAAATACCGATGCACAGAAGTGCACCGGTACGCAATTCGTCGAACTAGCGTGCGCGATTAGGCGAAGCCGTTAATGACCTTAGCGACCTTGGCCTTGTAGTTGGCAGCGCGGTTAGCATTGAAGCCGGCGCGGCTCTTGTTGGCAGCAACGTCGAGAAGGCGGAACAGCTTCGGCATTTCGGCAAGGGCGGCATCCTTAGAGGTAGCAGTACGGATGGCCTTGAGGCTTGCGCGAATTTCGGCGCGGGCTGCACGGTTCATGGCATTGGCCTTTTCGGCCTGACGCAAACGCTTTTTGCAAGATTGATGTTGAGGCACCTTAAATCTCCGGGTAAAACCTACTTAAAATTTTTTGTAGGGACAAAGATAGTAAAGAATGGGAATTTGTCAAGCCCCCAAATTGGGCGAATTTGCTAAATTTTAGCCATTATGATGCCATTCGTGAACCTGACAGCGCAAAGAGAGGCCTATCGAGAAGAACTCGAGACCGCAGAACGCGCCGTTCTAGACAGCGGATGCTACATCGGCGGGCCGGAAGTGGCAGCCCTCGAGAAGGAACTTGCGGATTTTTGCAATTCTGGGAATTCGGACGCCGGAATGCAAGGCTCTTTTGCCGGAAAAGACCGCGCGGAACCCGAAACTCACGCCATCACGTGCGCAAGCGGTACCGACGCCCTCACCATCGCCCTCATGGCCCTCGGGCTCAAACCGGGGGACGAGGTCATCGTACCCGACTTCACGTTCATTGCACCGGCGGAATGCGTCGCGTTTTTGGGCGGCATACCGCGTTTCGCGGACATCGACCCCGAAACGCTCCTGATCGACCCGGAAAGCGTGAGAGCGCTGATTGGCCCCAAGACGCGCGGGATTATCGGCGTGGACCTGTTCGGGCAAGTTGCGGATTTCAACGAGCTATGGGAAATCGCCGTCGCGAACGACCTCTGGCTTTTAGAAGATGCAGCACAGGCATTCGGGGCGACATTCGCTCCGTGGGAAGGCATATCCCCAAACAAGCCCTGGCGCGCCGGCACCATCGGCAGCATCTCGATCACGAGTTTCTACCCCTCGAAGCCGCTGGGTTGCTACGGCGACGGCGGTGCGCTGTTCACCAGTGACCCGAAGTTGGAAGCAAAAATCCGGCAAATCGCGAACCACGGGAGCAGGGAACGCTACCTGCACGAGACCGTGGGCATGAACAGCAGGCTCGACGCACTGCAGGCGGCAGTGCTACGGGTAAAGCTCCGCCACCTCGAAGAAGAACTGAAGGTGCGCCGCGAGAACGCCCGCAAATACGGCGAGTTTTTCGCGGAATACAACGCAGGTGCGGGCATTTCGGGCGCAAGCGCCGGTGCAAAAATCGTGCCGCAATACATCGAGCACGGATGCACCAGCACCTACGCGCAGTACACCGTGCTGGCCGACGACCGCGAAACCTTTATCAAGAAGCTCGACAAGGCAGGAATCCCCCATTGCATCCACTATCCGCAGCCGCTGCACGAACAGCCCTGCTTCAGGGAGCTCGCACAGGGCAGCGAAAACAGGAACGCCATCATGGCGAGCCAGAAGGCAGTAAGCCTCCCCGTCTGCGCGTTTACCGATGTAGATTTTATCATAAACAAGCTGAGGTCCGTCCTATGAGAAACACAGGCCTGATACCCGGAATCGCCAACGACAAGACTCCCCGCAAGGTCTCGGAGTCCGCGCTGGAATCGCACGCCATCGTGCACCCCGTCGACACGAACGCGCTGAACAACGCCTTCGGGGGCTACCTGATGAGCCTTATGGACGAAGCCGCCTGCATCGTCGCCTTCAAGCACGCAGGCCGCAAGGTGAACACCGTCTCCATCGACGGCGTGCGGTTTTTCCGCCCGACGGCGGTCGGCACCATCCTCAATATCCACGCGAGCATGAACCGCGTGTTCAACACCTCCATGGAAATCGGGCTCAAGATAACCGAGACCGACCCCGAGAACGGAGCCGAGCTCCCGGTCGCGCACGCCTACTTCACGTTCGTCGCCATCGACGACAACGGCAGGCCCACCGCCACGGCCCCCGTGGAACCCGATTCCGACGAAGCCCGCCGCCGCTACGAGCAGGCGCTTGTCCGCCGCGAAGCAAGGATTGAATTGGGGAAGAAACTCGGGTAACAGCGGCGCGGACTGTATACAGGCGGAACCATTATTTATGTTCGGGGCTCTTTCGCGGGCCCCTTCCCATTTCTAAAATTGTGCCATGCGCGGACCCCAAAAAGACGTCAAAGACCGCTCCCTGATAAGCCTTTCCTGGCCGCTTATCCTCACGTTCGCCGTGGGCATGATCCAGCCCATGATGGACAGCTGGTTCCTCTCGCGCACTTCCGAAACCGCAGCCGCCGGCGTCGGCGCCATGCTCCCGATTCTCGGGGCGCTCTTTACCGCGCTCCACGCCTTCGCGCAGTCCGGCGCAAGTATCGTCTCGCAGTACATCGGCGCCAAGCAGAACAGCCACGCAAACAGCACGCAGACCATGGTCCTCTTCGGGAGCATCTTGCTCGGGGTCGCCCTCACGCTCGTCATCTACCCGCTTTCGGGCCATATCCCGCAATGGATGGGCCTCACCGAGGAACCCGCGAAATACGCGATGATGTTCCTGAGCGTTGTCTCGTTCGGGTTCGCCTTCCGCGCGCTGCAGACCATCCTTACCGCCCTCATCGCCACGCACGGCCTTACCGTATGGAACCTCGTGGGCAACACGCTCACCATCGCGAGTAACGCCGGCCTGAACGTCGTGTTCCTCGAAGGATATTTCGGGCTCCCCAAGATGGGCGTTTACGGCGTGGCCCTCGCCACCGCGCTCTCTTGGCTGATATCTTCGTGCATTTTGTGGATGGTGCTCAAGTTCAAGGTCAAGCACCAGAGCAGGGCCCGCGACTGGAAGCGCTCCCGCATACTCCTCCCCGACTGGGTGCGCATCGGCCTCCCCGCCGCCGCGGAGCCCATCAGTTTCCAGCTTTTCCAGGTGTTCATTACCGCGATGGTCGTGTACGTGGGCACCACCGCGATGACCGCCCGCGTGTTCGCAGGTAACTTCGCCGCCCTTTCCGTGATTCTCGGGGTTGGCCTCGGCAGCGGAAACCAGATTCTCGTGGCACACCTCGTAGGCGCCCACGACTTTGTGAAGGCGAACCGCCGCGTTTACCAGACGCTTGCCGTGGGCATCACGAGCGGGCTCTTGCTCTCGATAATCGTCGCACTCTTGGGCGAGCACCTGCTACGGCTCTACACCGACAACCCGGAAGTGCTTAGGCTCGGGAAAATATGCCTCTGGTGCGACGTAGCCGTGCAGCCGTTCAAGGCGGTGAACTTCATCCTCACCACGTCGCTGCGTGCCGCAGGCGATTCCAAGTTCCCCGCTATTGTCGGGAGCGGCATGATGTGGACGCTCGGGCTTGCGACTTCGCTTATCCTCGCGTTTGTCGTGGGGCTAGGCCTCCCCGGCCTCTGGCTCGGCATGGCGAGCGACGAATTCTACCGCTCGTTCGCGAACATCTGGCGCTGGCGTAGCGGCCGTTGGAAAAGCAAGGCCGTAGTTTAGTCCTGGATACAACGGACGGAGAATTCGGAGTTCTTATCGTCGTAGTTCAGGCCCGCATCGTCGTGGTTGAAGTCTAAGCCCATGTAGTACGCGCTGAAGCTAATATTCTCCGTAGAACTCCAGAAGAGCGCGAGCCCGCCCTCGTTGTAGTAATCGACATTATTCTCCCTGTAACCAGCAGGCAACGCCGAGAACCCGAAAGAATCCGTGCCGTTGCCATTACTTTCCCATCCGGATGTGGACTTGAGCACCCTGCCAGCCGTCGATTGTCCGTCGACTGCATTGAACAAAGTTTCCCATTCGGCCTTGCTCGGCAGGTGCCAGCCTTCCGGGCATACTCCCTGGATGTTTCCTGATAGCAGAGAGCATGTATAGCCATAGCCACATTCGCTTTCCGACTTGCCTACCGCCGCAGCCCACGTGTAAAGCCTTCCGTACTTGGTGCAGTTGGATTCATTGTTGTTATAGCAGAAACTGGAGTCCGTTTCGTAGTTCAGGTTTTCCGCCATCCATACTTGGTCACCAATTTTCACAGTCTTGTAAGTCTGACCGTCACGATCATCAACCAACTCGCCGTATTCGCAGTTGTCTTCCGTTTCGGTCTTACAACCGACGACAGAATCCAAAGATTTAGACGAACTGCTGCTGGACTTGGCGCTGGACGACGACCCGTCCGAAGGCCGAGTCGCGAAATCGCTATCATCGTCGCTACACGCGACAAAAGCAAGTGTCAGGCAAACGATTGCCGCCACCACGCTTCGCTCGTGGCAGGCTCTAGCAAATTCCCGCAGCAACCTAGAGAATAAGTTCTTCATATTTCCTCCTATTTTTTTTGAAATATAAGAAAATGCAGTTCAAAGGAAAACCGAAAGGACAAGCAGTCACGAGGTTTTACTCCCGCCGCCCCCCACATGCGCCAAAAACAACAAGCATTTTTCTACTGGAGTCCTCGTCATTTTTTGCGTAGAAGGCAACCTTACAAAGCGAATACTTAAACGAAGTGATTGTGCGAGCGTGCGGAGCGTGCCCGAAGCCAACATTTTTACTAAAAAAAGCTAAATTTGGGCGCATGCCATTCTACCCTAACGAAGTCATTCAGCAGCTCAAGAGCCAAGCGGACATTTCGCTCGTAATCCAGCAGTTCTTGCCGCTGAAGCGCACGGGTACGAACCGCTACGTGGGCGTATGCCCCTTCCACGACGACCACTCCCCCTCCATGACCGTGAACCCCACGCTCGGCATCTACAAGTGCTTTGCATGCAATGCGGGCGGCGACGTGTTCAAGTTCGTGCAGGAGCACGAGAAAATCGACTTCAACGGCGCCGTGGAATGGGTCGCGAACTTCGTGGGTTTCGACCTCCCGAAATTTACATCGAAGGAAAATGCCGAGGTCACCGAAGAACGCGCGATGGTCCGCAAGCTGAATGAACTCGCCTGCGAATGGTTCGAGCAGCAGCTCCCGCTCAGCAAGAAGGCTCTCGAGTACCTCAACAAGCGCAACATCAGCGAAAAGACGCGCAAGGAATTCCACATCGGTTACGCTCCCGATGGACGCGAAGGCTTTATCGGCTATGCGGCAAAGAACGGCTTTTCGCCCCGCGACTGCGTGAAGGCGGGCCTTGCCACCGAGAAGAAGAACGGGGGCATCGCCGACAAGTTCCGCGACCGCCTGATGATCGCCATCCAGAACCAGTCGGGAATCGTCGTCGCGTTCGGCGGCCGCGACCTCGCGCCCAAGCAGGAAGGCTTCGAACGCCCCAAGTACATGAACAGCCCGGATACCGCACTCTACAACAAGAGCGAGATCCTTTTCGGGCTCAACCACAGCCGCGCCGCCATCTCCAAGGAGAACGCGGTCATCATCGTCGAGGGCTACTTCGACCTGATGAGCCTCTACCAGGGCGGCGTGCAGAACGTGGTCGCCGCTTCGGGCACGGCGCTCACCGAAATTCACGCGAGCATCCTCGCCCGCTACGCGAAAACCGCCTACCTCGTGTTCGACGGCGATGCCGCGGGCCAAAAAGCGACCATGCGCTCGCTAGAAATCGTACTCCCCAAGGGCATCAACCCGAGAATCTTTGCGCTGTCGCGCCCCGACGGTACCAAGATCGACCCCGACAATTTCGTGAACGAACAAGGAGCCGACGCTTTCCGCGAAGAACTCAAGCACGCCGATGACTGGCTCAGCTATCTCGCCCGCAAGACGGACCTCCAAAGTATCGAGTCCAGGGCCAGGTTCGTCACTTACGCAAAGTCTATCGTCAAGAGCATCCAGGACAGCGAACTCAGGAACCAGTATCTAAAGCTCATCGCCGAGCGCTTCGACACGTCGCGCTCACTGGATGGCATCCAGAGCATCCGCCCGCAAAGGGCGCCCAAGGTAAGCGTACCGCAGCCGCAACCGGATCCGGAATTCGCGGAATATGGCGAGATGCCTGCTGCTCCGCAGGAAGCCGAAAGTGTCCCGTGGAACATCCTCGCCCAAGTAGAGACCCGGTTCGCGAATCTCCTCGTGAAAAACCCGACGCTTCTCGACCGTGCCTGCGAATATTTCGACATGGAACTCGCTGCGACCGGCATACAGTTCTTCGAATCCTCCCTCGTCGACGAATTCGTGATGACTGTCATCGCCTTCTACTCCGAAACAGGCACATTTTCCCCGCAGAGCCTCTACGAGCAGCTTTCGCCGTTACAGCAGCAGTTCATGGAAGGGCTTCCTGACGAAGCATGGACCCCGCCGAAAGAAATCTACGAGTTCTACGAGACGCTCCTGGTGCTCACCTCCAGGCTGTGCGACCGGTTCCGCAAAACCATCGACCTCAGCACAAACGAGGGCGTGCAAAAGCGCATCTCGCTGAATACGTTCGTGCAGAACATGCAAAAACTCGAGAACCAGTACCGGAACGGCGCCGTATCCATCGACAATCTCGCCGACCAGCTCATAAAGAGCAAGAAACCCCTTATACAAATCCTAGCCGCCACACAAGGATAAAACCATGTTATCTATCAAGAACCTGAAAGCAAGCATCGAAGACGGAACGCAAATCCTCAAGGGAATCGACCTCGAGGTAAGACCCGGCGAAGTCCATGCCATCATGGGCCCCAACGGCTCGGGCAAGAGTACGCTTTCGAAAGTCATCATGGGCCACCCCGCATACAAGGTGGACGGCGGCTCCGTGGAACTCGACGGCAAGAACCTGCTCGAAATGGAAATCAGCGAACGCGCCAACTCCGGGCTCTTCATCAGCACGCAGTATCCGACCGAAATCCCGGGCGTGAACAACGTGGATTTCTTGAAGATGGCGCTCAACAGCAAGCGCGCCTACCTGGGCATGCCCGAAATGAGTGACGACGACTTCAAGAATCTTTGCGAAGAGAAGATGGCCCTCCTCGAAATGGACGAGCGCTACCGCGAACGCGGCGTGAACGACGGCATGAGCGGCGGCGAGAAGAAGAGGAACGAAATCCTGCAGATGGCGATTCTCGACCCGAAGGTAAGCTTCCTCGACGAGACGGATTCCGGCCTCGACATCGACGCGCTCCGCATCGTGGCTAACGGAATCAACCACATCATGGCGCCGGAAAAGGCCGTCATCCTCGTCACCCATTACCAGCGCCTGCTGGACTACATCAAGCCCACCTACGTGCACGTGCTCCGCCACGGAAAGATTATCCTCTCCGGAGGCCCGGAACTCGCCCTCAAGCTCGAAGAACAAGGCTACGACTGGATCGAGGAGAAGTGATGGACGCCATTGCCCGCATCAAGCAACTGGGGATGCCCCGCCGTAACGACGAACTTTGGACATTCTTCCCCGTTTCAAAGATTCCAGCGCCGGAATTCCCCGACGCATGCGCCTGCGAAGAGGACTTTTCGGACGAAATGGATTTTGCAGCCCTCCTGCCCATCGCAAGCAACGCCCGCACGATGGTCCAAAGCATCGCCGACAACGCCGAGGAAATCGCGATGCTCAAATGCAACAACGACTTCGGGCGCACGGTACTCAACATCGGCAAGAACGCGAAGGCAAGCATCGAGATTCTCGACAACAAGGTGCAGCATCCCATATGCGCCGAACGCTTCGACGTGAACGTGGGCGAAGGCGCCGACGTCGAAATCTTCTTCGCGAACCCCGCAAACGACCTTCCGCTCGCCTTCAGGCACTTCCGCATCACACAGGCGGCAGGTTCCCAGGTGCGTTTTGCCTCCATCGAGCGCGGTAACGGCATTAGCCGCGTAAGCATCGACGACTTCCTGAACGCCCCGGGCGCAAAGTTCGAATGCCGCACGCTCAACATGCTCGGCGGCACGGCCGAAAGCCACCACAGGTTGCATATCTACCACAACGCCCCCGAGACGACGAGCACGCAGCTTTCCAGGAACCTGCTCGACGGCAGTTCCCGCGCGAGCTACGACGGCAGCGTCATCGTCGGTGCCAACTGCACCAAGGCTCTATCAAGCCAACTCGTGAACACCATCCTCCTCTCGGGAGACAGCTCCGTCTCCGTGAAGCCCGTGCTCAAGATTTACCACGACGACGTGGAATGCACGCACGGCAATACCGTGGGCGAACTCGATGCAGAACAGATGTTCTACCTCGTGAGCCGCGGAATCCCGCAGGAGACCGCCAAACGGATGCTCATGTCAAGTTTTGCAAAGGAAACGTTCTACCCGCTCCCCGATTCCGTAGGCAAGAAGCGCCTGCTACAGGTCCTCGCCTAAGACCCGCCTACCGCAAAAAAAAGAAACGCCCCCGTGCATGGGGGACGTTCCTTTGGTAGGATAGATTTTAGGAGGAGTTACGAAAGTGTCTGCAAAAGGTAGAGTGTCACGCCCATGAAGGCGAGCATGAAGTTGGCGAGGAACGTTGTGGAGGCGAGGTCTTTGAAGATTCGTGTCATCATCCGTTATCCCTTTTTTTGGTTACGGTCTCAATATAGATTAGAATATTCCAACTTCAAAGTAATGGAAATCACACTGCGATTTGCGTCACGCGAAATACGAACGGTCCTTGACAAGCGGGAACCAGGTTCCCAATTTTTCGCTACTTCTTCTCGTTCTCGATAATCTTGATGGGTTCGTCCATCATCTTTTCGGCGATGACTTCGGGCGTTTCCTCGGCAACCGCGGCGTTAGATTCCTCGGGCATCCAGGGCTTGTCGAGGCTCTTTTCCCAAGAAACCGTAGGCGCGGGTTGGACTTCGTGCGATGTATCCACCACGGGGAGCCCCAGGAGTTCACGCGCACGGTTGAGCGCGGCGTCGATATTGCCAAGGGCATTCTCTTCGCCAAGCTGTTTCAAGACGCCGGCACGGGTGAGCGCCACCACGGGCTGAGCATGCACGCCACTGAGCAGGAGCTGCGTCCCTTCGCGGTTGCAACGATTCAGCAAGTCTTCAATCATCTGAATACCGGCGGCATCGATGCTCGACACGCTACGCATGCGCAAGATAAGGATTTTCGGCTTGTCGGAAATGCGCGCCATCGTGTCCTTGAACTTGTCGACCGCACCGAAGAACAGCGAACCGGCAAGCTCGTACACAACCACGCCCTTCGGCACCTGGCGGCTGAGCTCGTTGTGGGCGGCCTCCTCGTCGTCTTCCTTGAGGGCTTCGGTCACCGTCTCCATCTCGGAAACATCGCTCATGCGCTTGATGAAGAGCACCGCGGCCAGCAGCACACCGACTTCGATGGCCACCGTGAGGTCAATAATCACCGTGAGGAAGAAGGCCACGAGCATCACGATGACGTCGCTCTTCGGGGCCTTGAACATCTTGATGAAGCTCCGGTAGCCGCACATATTGAACGCCACCTGAAAAAGCACTGCAGCAAGCGCCGCCATCGGGATCATTTCGGCATACTTGCCGAGCACGAGCATAATGAGCAGAAGCACCACCGCATGCACAAGGCCCGAAACCGGACTCACTGCGCCGTTACGGATGTTGGTCGCCGTACGGGCAATGGCACCCGTCGCCGGGATACCACCAAAAATCGGGGAAAGGATATTCGCCACGCCCTGGCCAAAGAGTTCGGTGTTGGAACGGTGCTTGGTAGAGGTCATGCCGTCGGCCACGACCGCAGAAAGCAGGGATTCGATGGCACCAAGGATGGCAATCGTCAAAGCCGGCTGGAACACCTTCTGCATCATCTCGAGGCTAATGTTCGGCAGGTGCGGAGTCGGAAAACCTGTCGGAATGTGGTTCTTCATGCCGATAGTCACCACGCCGTGGCCCGTAATCGGGTCGTCCCAGCCCAAGACCTTCACCATCACGGTCGCGACGATAATCGCAATCAGGGAGCCGGGCACCTTCGTGGTAATTTTCGGCCACAAGATGCATACGGCAAGCGCCACAAGGCCCACGATGACAGCATATATATTAATAGTGTCGAAAGAAGTCGCGTAAAGCTTGATCTTGCCGATAGCATCGGCGGGGTCCTTGGCCAAAAAGCGGAGTCCGAAGAAATTCGGGACCTGGCCGAGCGCGATGATGATGGCGATACCCGCCGTAAAGCCGACCGTCACCGGGTAAGGGATGAACTTGATGATGGCGCCAAGTTTCGCGATACCGAAAATGATGAGCAAAATACCCGCAAGGAGCGTCGCGGAAGCAAGGCCGTCGTAGCCGTACTGGGAGACGATGCCGTAGACAATAACAATGAATGCACCGGTAGGGCCGCCAATCTGGAAGCGGGAACCGCCCAGCAAAGAAATCGCAAAACCCGCGATAATCGCCGTGTAGAGGCCCTGTTCGGGACCCACGCCCGAGGCGATGGCGAACGCGATGGCGAGCGGAAGCGCGAGAATGCCCACGATGAGGCCCGACATGAGGTCGCTCACGAAGTTTTTCTTGGTGTAGCCTCGACGCAGTACCCGGACAGATTCAGGGGTAATGGTCGCTTTAACGCCCGATAGGAAATTCTTGAAGGATTCCTTGGCGTGGATATTGGTCATCTGGCACTCCGAGATTGAAGAACGGCGCCAAATTTAGAAAACTTTACAATACCCGTTAAGGGTAAAAAGAAAAAATAATGGAAGACCTTTGCGAAGGCTACAACAGGCCCTTCTTGGCAGACCGCATCAGGTTCTTCACCTGCTTCTTGGAAAGCTGCGGAACCTCAGCGTCCTTCTGGGCCCTAGACTTCGGGGCGCATTCCTCGCAGAAGTGCTTGATGACGGTCCCGTAGCTTGCAGCGCCGTCCATCTTGTCGGCCTGGCGGGAGCGGAACGGCCTCACCAGCGCCTCGCGGTGGCACTTGTCGCAGATACCCATCTTGGGAGCGGCAGGCTCACGGCGCACGTGTTCCTTCTTGTCCTGGTCATGGGTCATTTCCCAGGCACGTTTCTGGGCGGCAATCTTCCTTGCAAATGCGTCATCTAATAGGCTCATATCATCTCCTTGTTTTCTTTAATCTCTTTCAATATACAATCTTGCAGGAAAAGGGAATGCAGCGTGATGCACAAAGAAGTGGGTTTCGCCTCGTCCGAATAGAGGCTCCGGGCAAACTTGCCGCGTTCCACCTGTTTTTCCTTGAAAAATTGCGCGTGGCTGGCGAAATCGAGGACCTTGACGCGTCCCGGGA
The DNA here is from genome assembly GCF_002371935.1 of Fibrobacter sp. UBA3718. NCBI lineage: Bacteria > Pseudomonadati > Fibrobacterota > Fibrobacteria > Fibrobacterales > Fibrobacteraceae > Fibrobacter > Fibrobacter sp. UBA3718. The sequence goes on from NZ_DFHR01000013.1 coordinate 613,960, forward strand.
ACTCGCTTTCGAAGCCTCGGATGGCCTCGTTAATGACCTCAATCTGGTCGGAAGCATCCGGGAGCAGGTCGCACGGAATAGTCTCGACAAAGATGTCGGACTGGGTCTTACTAACAAGTTCACGGACCAGGTTCCCATAGTTTTCGGCCGTTTTCGCCCCGTTGCCGTGTTCCCCCCTCGTCAAGTCGTGAAGCCCGAGGCCGAGCACGATGCGCCCCGCCTTCTTGCCGATGATATCGGACGCCGCACGCGACAGGAGCTGCGGAAGCAGGAGCGGAATCGGGGAATTGATGGAAAACTGCATGGGGCGGTTGGGCGCCCTGCAAAGGAGCATCTCGGCACAGCGGGTCGCCACTTCGCCCTGTTCGCCGAGCAATTCGTCACCTATGATGAGGATCCTGTTTTCCACGATTATAATCTACTACTTATCGGCGGGTTTGACCACCGAAATTTTCCAAAAATCCGCATTTTTTTCGCGGGAAACGATGCGGCAGCCGTCTGCAACCAGCGCTCCCGGTACATTTTCGATCGGGGATCCCTCGTCAAGGAGTATCGAAAGTTCCCTTCCCGGCGGAAAACCGGCCATCACGAGCCTTGACCGAGCCGCATTCAGGGGGCACTTCACCCCCCGCAGGTCGAGTTCGCCAGGCAAATCCCCCTGCAGGGCTTCCGGCAGAGGTCCGGACTTCGATTTTGCGCAAAAATCGGCAATTTCAGCCTGATGTTCTTCCGGGGACTCTAGCCAGCGGCTGACCGGGACGTCGGGAAGGCGCGCAAGGGCGACACGGGAAAGGGCCTCCGCAGGCGGAACTGGCACCCCCAATCCCCGGCGGAGCCACTCCGCACAAGCAAAGGAAACTAGCCTCGAAAGCGCCTCCGCAAACCCAGCCGAACCGCGGTTCGCCTCCATCCAGCGGACTACCGCCCGAGCATCTGCCTGTTGCCGTTCTTCCATCGTTTCATTCCTTTTATCATAAAAATCTGTTTTTTTCTCAGAAAAATACGTAAAAATGATTTTTTTTCAAAAAAGTCTATCCTACCAACTTTTTTAACATAAAAATCGACCTAGAACATAGCAAAGTTTTGGTTCAATTTCTATATTTGGCGCCAAGCATCACAAATGCAAAGGTTTTTGATACGATGAATACATTTCTCCTCTACGCAATGTTCGTAGTATATGTCATCGCCGGTGTGGGTTTGGTGATTTACGGCTTTAGCTGTTATTACAGCATCTACTTGTTCCTCAAAAACAGCCGAACCACGCGACTCACCGACCGCAAAAAGATTCTCAAGTTCTACCGCGAGCATTCCATCAATGACCTCCCGCAGGTCACGACCCAGCTCCCCGTCTTTAACGAGGCGAACTGCGTGGAACGTCTGCTCGACGCTGTCTGCGCCATTGACTACCCCAAGGACAAGCACGAAATCCAGGTTCTGGACGACTCCACCGACGAATGCTACGAAGTGGCGAAGAAGAAGGTGGCCGAACTTGCCGCGAAGGGTTACGATATCAAGCTTATCCACCGCACGAACCGCAAGGAATTCAAGGCCGGCGCCCTCAAGGAAGCCATGGCCGTCGCGAAGGGCGAATTCCTCGCGATTTTCGACGCGGACTTCGTCCCCGAGAAGGACTTCCTGTTGAAGACCATCCCCTACCT